>CAJTFE010000006.1 GCA_910575725.1 Clostridia bacterium
AATTTTTGCGTTTTGTGTGTTACAATTCATTTTAGATACCTCTCTGTTCAATAAGATTTTCACTAACCTGCAAGTCAGTAATCTTATTTTACTCTGAGGTATTTTTTTCTCAACCTTCTTTCTTGGAATTCCCTATACTTGAATTATACAGGAAGCTCCTTTTATCTTAACATTTTGTGGGTGTATAAACATCTTAACACTTTGTAGGTGATAATGCAATACCCTAAAGGAAATTTAAGAATTTATAAAAAGATATGAAAGATAGGGGGATTCCGTAGCAGTCGGCACTGTGGTAAAATCCAAAAGTTTAGATTTTCCCACGGTGCTTGTCTTTTGGTCTTTAGCTTCTTTGGTTCGGAATAGTGTGGTACTGGCAGTCTATCTCTTGTTTTCGGTTACTTGCTTCTTTACCGTACATGAGCATTGTGAGAAGGCTGGGGTCAATCATTTTTGCTTCCGGTTCCAGGTCTAGAAAAAATTTATATGCCATATCTGTCTGGGCGCTGCTGATCAGAGTTTCATCAGACAGGTCGTAGAGCTTTTTCAAGAACAATAGTTTGAACATCATTTCTGGTTCTTNTGCCGGGCGTCCGAAATTTTCACAATATTGTTTCCGCAGCATAGGATTTACAAAACTGAAATCAATGTTCTCTTTTATCTTCCGCAAAAGATGATTTGCAGGAATGATCGCATTGTAAATCCCCTGATAAGGTGATAATGGTAATTTCAACTGTGAATGATCTTTCAGCATTTCGGAGTCCTCCTTCCCTATACTTCTATTATAATACCTACACTGAAAAAAGCCCAATTCTTTTTCAAAGAATCAGACTTTTTCAGTGCCCTCTAAAATCAAGGCTTTCGGCTGTGTTCCCAGCGTTCCCGAGGTGACTCGAACACCCGACCTACCGCTTAGGAGGAAAATTTACCCCTTGTCCTACGGTTCCCTTACACATCTTTTCATGCTCTTTCATGTCAAAAATGTCCTCGTAGAACCCAGCTTCTTGTGCTTTTTTATTGCATATTGCACAATTTCATCTACTACTATCAACTTTCGTTAAATTAGCAGAAAATTAGCAGAAGCCGTTTTTTGGAACGCTGATTAGCAAAAAATTAGCAGAATCAGTATTTGATTTTTATGCCGATTCACGCAAATCGTTACCCCATTTACTGAAATAAAGATTTATATTTTGTTGTAAGTGTGTCCTCAAACCAAAACTGTTTGGCCACATCTGACAGTATCATTTTATCACAGCCTGATTCGGCTGGCAACAAAAATGGGGTTCCCGTTCCAGAACGGGCTTCTCTGATTTATGGAGGGTTCTATGTCAGAATATCAATTAGAAATCAAACAGGTCGTGGATTATCCACGCTGCCGGATCTACCGGCAATTTATCCAGAACTTAATGGCAGACCGAAGCATTCGCACAAACGGAGGCTCCGGTCTTTTTTATTACACGGTACTTTGTAACTACGCAAACTTTCGTACCTCTTATCTCCGTATAGACGGCATCGGCTATACGGTATATCCCGGCGAATGGATCTGCACTGTAAAGGAATTGTCTGCATGGTTCCGTACCCGTTTCCAGTGCCAGGCAGTCTCCATCCTGGACGAACTACAGAAACGCCACCTAATCTCCTATCTCTTTCTTGACCGTGGAAAGGTAGTCAAATATAAGATTCGTGACTGGAAAAAACAGAATACCGTACTGGATTACAATTGCCCCTGTCAAAAAGATACGGGCTTTTTCTTTATGCCGGTTGTCATTGCAACTGAACTGGTCAGCAATCGGCGCTGCTCTGAAATGGATATCCTGTTGGACCTGTGGATGTCTGCTGTCTACAACGACAATCAGGTACAGGGTTCGGAGATTGGCCCGGTGGTCTATTTCCGCAACGGCACCGGTTCCCCATTGGTGGCTTACAGTGAGATGGCTGCCCGCTGGGGAATCTCCAAAGCCACAACCGGGCGTGTGCTGAAAAAGCTTGCTGACATGGATTATATTTCCTTAATGTCATTTCCCGGAAAAACAGGAAGCGTGATTTATCTGCACAGTTACCTTTCCACCATGTTCCAGATATCCGATGTCCTTGTGGATAAAGAGGAAGTTGCTATGGTTCTGAAAATCAGTATCACTCTGCCGGATGAAGGAGAACCACAGGCGGATTCTGCCCTCACAGAACATGAAGTATGCGTTTCAGAAGAATTATCCTGCGTTTCAAAATCAGACATGGATGCTGTTATCAGAAAAATGGCACAAGTCCTTGATGCACAGGGAATTTCCTGCTTCCGGTGCCCGAAATCCATATATAAGTTATATCCTTTATCAAACGCCTGCAGGGAAGAGTATTTATTCCGTACACTGAATACTGCCACACGTTTTGGAATGGCGGTGTGCTGCGGGGAGGATAAGCCAGTCTACACCTTTGAACTGATCCTCTCTCCCACTGAGAATGACAGGGAAGGAGGATGCAGCAAATGAAAAAGAATCAGGAAGAAATGAACATTGCTGACAACCCATTGTACCATGATACCTGGAAGCTGCTGAAAAAATACAGGGATGTGGTGTGGAGCCTGGAGCTGTCCGTCCAGCAGGTGCGTAATCGGTTCGAGATTGAATACGGCAGTTCCATTGAGGATTTTCTGGAGTCCGTCTATGTTGCCGGGATCGATCTGTCAGACCGCAGTATCGAACATCACGCCAAATGCATTGAACGGAGCCACCGGATGCTGAAACTCCTGGACACCTCCATCGACCTGCTCCGTACAAAACACAAGAACGGGGAGAGCTATTACTGGCTGCTGTATTACTCTTTCCTTTCCCCGCAGCAGCTGCGGAATGTGGAGGAAATCATAGAGAATCTCCGTCCCCATATCCGGGATATCAGCTTCCGCACCTATTACCGCCGAAGACGGGAGGCCATTGACGCGCTCAGTTCCATCCTGTGGGGCTACACCTCTAAGGACAGTATTGCTATCCTGGAGCAGTTCTTTCCGGAGGATAAGGATGCCGGAGAATAATAGCGGGCAGCTATATAACATGACAGGCAATGAAGCCGGATTGGAGGAACATATGATAACATTAACTGAGGACGAGAAAAGGATGGTCTTTCAGCTAGAGGCCAGCTACTGATATGATGCGATACAGGAGATTGCCGTATTCTGCCTGTATACCTGCGACCATGACAAAAAGGATGTGACAGAAAATCTGATGAAACTCCCCGCAGCAGAGCTGCGGGGTATCAGCCCCATTATAATAACAATAAAGATATTTTTTACAAAAAGTGGGGAAACAGATTGACAAATTCCTTAAAATAAGTTATAACTTAGGCAGTTAAAGATACATAGATAGGAATCAGGCTACCAGGGTAGTTCTCTCCTATGTACTGTATCTTTTTAATTATCAATATAATTTACTCTTCACTTTTTTGTTCTTCATTCACTATTTTAACCCGTTTACATATAAATTTTGTTTGTTTCTTATAAGAAAACAAAAATAGTACCGATAAAAATATCATTGATATCCATTTCCAATTTGAAGAGATCCATTCAATTTTCCAAATTGATAGCCGAATTGCCTGTATTACAATCAATAGTAAGGAACTTGTCAATAATGCTCTAAAATAATTATTCGCTTCAGATAATACATCTATTTTTGAATCAATTTTTGCAGCTTTAGCGTAATCAGAATAAGGAACTTCATGAACAAACTTATATCTTTTCAAAATAGGTTTTACAATTAACGAACTTATTCTGTTAATGATAAGTCCCATAAAATAGTAAACCATAATTTCCTCGCCAATATTTTGTATTGGCAATGTTATTCCCAGCAACAGTTTCAATACTATTCCAAAAAATATCCCAGGTAGCAGATTTGTCATAATCTGATAAGAGCCTAATTTTTCAACAAAATTACTCATATAATACCTCCATAATCTTCCGGCAATATAACCGGTGACACCTTATTAAAAGCAAGAAAAACAGCTTTCATAAACCCTTTACGTCTGTTGGAAAAGAGCAGGCGTTCTGATAAAGAAGTATTAAAACCAAATTCTCCAACATAACTTAATAGTGTAGATTGACGTAGGTTATAATTTTCTTCTACTTCTAATGCCTGCTTAGAAAACCAGAGCTCCGCCTTTTTATTTATATTCATCATGCAATATAATATTTGTTTGTTTGATGATTTTTCCCAAATGCATGTATTAGCTATCACAAAATCGCTCATTGCAATTTCTTGTACAGAGCACAATCGCTGAACTTCTCCTATATGTGCTGTTATAAAAGTTCCATTTAATTCATCATTAGACACACAATAAAATAATGGTTTAGAAAAAGCTCTATTTTTTTGAGTTGTCATCCAAGCTGTTACTGGTGCATCAGTAACAGCTTGAATATATTGTAATCTTGCTAACATATGGGCTCTATTTACAAAAATCTGGGGATCAGAACTTACAATCCATTTCACCTAACTTCACCCCTTGTGTTCTATTACTGGAATTGTTCCAATATGTGCTTTTAGGTATGGATACCACACCGTTTTTCGTATTTAATGCCGGACTATATCGTTCATTTTTCATATATTCAACAAGCTTATCAGAGCCGCCGCTTGTAGCTCCAGAACCCGTATTATCGGATATAAGATAACTCTTCCCATAAGAATCTTTCAAAGAATCAAATATTTCCTTTGCATTATCCAGTTTTCCATGATGCGGCAGCTGAATTAAATCATAATTATCAAGATAGTGTAAGTAGGCTGGTGACGCATCTCCACATAGAAGAACGATTTCTGCATTATCTAATTTATATTTTAACTGCACACTTGCAGCGTTCATCACAGTTTCCCCATCTATTTTTGTAATCTTATCGTCTTCAATAGCCTGTGCGACAACTCCAGCAAATTCATCTTCTGTCGGGCCAACAATACTCCCAGATAACACCTTTGTTCCTACAGTGGCATTTTCTATTGAAAATCCATACTCCTGAGCTTTTTCAATAATATCTTTTATGTTATCAAAGGTTTCAAGGATATGCTGTTTTGTTGCCGGCAGTGTCCTACGCCCATCATTAAGAAGTTCCAATACCTTCCTTGCACTTTTCAGGTATAAAGAAGAATATAATGTAACATCATATCCCTTACTGTGCAGATACTCCATCAAACTTTCAATCCCATCCGTATGATCACTATCGTTGTGTGAAATAACGATATGTACTTGGGAAATCAGAGCATTATTTTTAAGAAATCGCTTAATCTCCTCTGCATGCTGATCATGTCCGCAATCATATACTACTAAAGAAGTATTATCATACAGTAATATACAATCTCCGAATCGTGTATCCATGTCTCCGTTATAGTGGCTTAAAGCTTTTAATTTCATAGATATTCCTTTCTACAAGCAATTTGGGCTGCTTGCATGCCTAAATTTGTAAATCACATAGTTTCTCACTTTTTATTATTAGCACTTTATTAAGTCTGCTGCTATATCGAGAAAAAGTTTCCCTTCTCCTAATATATAATCCCTTCTTTACACAGTTATCCTTCTAAAGTGTTGTTAATTGTTTGTATCCACTTGCAATCATCCGTCATAAAATACTCTATAAATCTGCCAAAATTTGTGCTTCCCTCGATTGTATCATCAGATGGCAATTTTTTAATCCGCTCCCGCATTTCCTGATAATTCTCTTTTGTGATCCGGGAAAATAATTCCTGCCGCTGATCTGCTCTCCCTTTGTATCCTTCAATACCTGTAAGATCAAAGATAACCGGGGCGTTTTTCTTCTTTTTATGGGAACTAAGTACCACGTCATCCCAGTGCTCGATAATAATCTGCATGGTACATGGATTCCCATATATGACAATCTGGTCTGCAGCATTTTCAACTCCATGGAATTCATTGATTTTCCGCTTGATGTCAACATACTGTTCATAAGGTTTTTTATCTGTATCACAGAATACCAAAACCAGATCACTTGAACTATTTTGATATTTATCCTGATATCGTGCCGGTATATTTCCATTTCCTTCAGCGTTTTCCAACTGAAAACAGTATTCTTTGCTCCATACATCCAATGAAATCAATTTCTCTAAATATTCATATTCTTCATCTCCTTCACATATAATACATATTCTGCTGCCTGTAAAAATCTGAGGAAGCTTACTCATCACCGGCAGGCACCTCCTTCCGGTTTCCCTTGATATCCAGCAAAGAACGAATTAGCTCCGGGTCAGGCAGCGCACCTAATACGCCTTTCCGATATTTTTCCATGATATCTGTAGTATCTCTCACTCCCTGCTGTGCAGTAAATTCTGCCAAAGAATAAACATAGACACCATTTTCATCTTTATGCACAAACCATATCTGTTCCTTGCGGAACATTTTTTTACAATCCATCAAATTGATATCATGTACTGTAAATATCATCTGTGCGCTCGTATTCAGTTCATTATTAAACATGGCTACGATTGCCCTGGTCAGCTTAAAATGAATACTGCTGTCCAATTCATCCACTACAAGAATTCTGCCCTGCTCAATACCTTCTATAATATAACTTGCAAGAGCAGCAATCTTCTTTGTTCCGGTAGAGTCAAACAATACGCTGGGAACCGGAACCCCTCTGTAAACAGAGACCAGCCGGATCTGATCCATAATCTGTTCAGGAATGTCCAAAGCTTTTTCCTCTGGTTTTTCTTCGTCCGAATCCATTTTTACACGAATCTTATCCATATCCACATACTCAAAATCATCCATATAAAGATCCGAATTTTTAATAAACTCCACTACTTTTTTCTGAAGGTTGTTTTGATTCTTCATAAGGTTGATTGTCCGCTTTAAGGGAATGTTATTCATATTGATAATATCAATCCTGGAAGCAAACTTTGTAACAATCCTCTTCATTTCTGCCAGTTTATCAAATTTATTAGCATCCACCAGGTAAAACAGCAGATTGCTTTGGGATACAAGAGATATCATTTTTAACAAATCTTCATCATCATACTGGTAATCACCGTTAACGATGTCTTTTAAAAGCCAGATATTTTCTTTTTCGTTTCCATATTGATCTTTGGAGATTTCTGCAAACTTCTCATATGGATATTCCCCTTTTTTATCATCATACCAAAAATCATAGGAAAATTCTCTACCCTCTTCCAGAAACGTAAGCCCAAGCTGACATATTGTACTGTCCTGGAAAATATTTGGCATAATGCGGGGTTTCTGGTTTAACAGAATATTCTGGGCACTGCGAATGCATTTTACCAGACATGTTTTACCCGCATTATTGGGGCCATAGATCCCTACCGTCTTTAATATATTGAAATTATTTTCACTATGGACATTGGACGCAAATTTTTTATTTCTCATATCTGCTTTCGTAGAAAATATAATTTCTTCTGAAAATGAAAAACAATTTTTTGCTCTTAATTCGATTAACATGTTCTATTCCTCCAAGTTTAGCGGTCCACTACTCTTCTTTATATACTATATCATACAAACATTTTTTATGCAATATTTTTTCACAAAAAATATTTAATGTTTTTATCTGGCACAAAATTGGCACGGTTCTGCTCTTTCCCCGTAAATAGAGATATGTTATACTAAATATGCTGAAAACTGTATCCAGAAGCAATCCGGGCTGGCATGGCACCTTTCCAGAGAGGTGCTTTTTTTATGCCTTTCACCATAAATCCGGCTTTTCCACGCCTACCAGCCCGGAGGAAAGAGGACCATGCCCATCTGCGGCATGGCTTTTTCTTTCCATCACCAAATCTTATTTAAAGGAGGTCCACAAATTGAGACTGAAAAACAAACTGCAGACGCCTGCCACGGCAGGAAAGAAGCCAAAACGCAGGTTTTCCCCCGCAAAGGCAGCCTATTATGCCTTCCTCAGTTCCATGATGTTCCTGATGTTTACCCAGACGGCATACGCCGCGGATGTATGGACGAAAGCCACGGAGATCATGAAGGACGTCTACAGCCAGATTGTTCTCATCTCCACCGTGGCGGCTATCGTTACCGCTTCGGTTGCCCTGCTGATGATGAACTTCTCCCGCTCCGGACGCACGGTGGATGAGAGCCGGGCATGGCTGAAGCGTATCTGCATCACCTGGGCAATCTTAAACAGCCTGGGGTTTATCATGGCCTACATCACTCCGTTCTTTGCGGACGGCAAGTGGAACGGCTGACCGGCATCTCATATGGAAGGAGTGATTATTTATGGGTATCTTAGACGGCATTGTGGAATGGATCGCCGAACAGGTGATGCACGGCCTTGACCTGATCACCACCTCGGTCCTGGGGGCGCTGGGCTGCGACATGGCCGTGTTTCTCCGCTACTTTCCCGCCGCGGAGACCATGTATAAGGTCTTTGTAGCGCTGGCCATCGGCATCATCTTATTAAACTGGGTATGGCAGCTGTTCAAGAACTTCGGGCTGGGAGCCGGCATTGAAGCAGAGGACCCTGTGCGCCTGAGCATCCGTTCCGTCCTCTTCATCCTGCTGGCCTACTTCTCGGACGGCATCGTGGATACGGTCTTAAAGATCGGCGGCACCCCCTACCACTGGATCATGGATTCCGACCTGCCAGCTTTAAGCTTTGCCGATTTCAATTCGGTGATGTTATCCATCATCGGCGTCTGTGCCAACGGGGCGGTTGCCCTGATTGCCCTGGTTGTTGTGCTGGTGCTGGCATGGAACTACTTAAAGCTCCTTTTTGAAGCGGCGGAGCGGTATGTCCTCTTAGGGGTGCTGGTCTATACGGCGCCTGTGGCGTTTTCCATGGGAGCCTCCCAGTCCACCGCTAACATTTTTAAATCCTGGTGCCGGATGTTCGGCGGGCAGGTCTTCCTCCTGCTCATGAATGCCTGGTGCCTGCGCCTGTTCACGAGCATGGTCGGGGCTTTCATTGCGAACCCGCTTTCATTATGAGAGAGACGAAAGGAAGGATAATAACCATGAAAAGATATAAAAAAGTATTGACTGCGGCCTTTCTGGTGGCACTCCTCCTCTGCCTGTCCTGCCAGACGGCCTTTGCCTTTTCGGAGAGCGATGCTCAGGCCCAGGTGGATGCGGCTGGCAGGGAAGCGGTATCAGGCAATGTCCTGGTCTGGTTTCTGTGCGCCATCGCCTTTTTGAAAGTGTCCCAGAAGATTGACTCCTTCATGTCCAGCCTGGGCGTCAACGTGGGGCATACGGGCGGTTCCATGATCGCGGAGGCCATGATTGCCGCAAGGGGCGTGGGCGCAGTCCGGAACTTTTCCCGCCAGCATTTCGGCGGCGGCCACAGCAGTTCATCTTCCCATGTGAGCGCAGGCTCCGGATCACCCGGCAGTCCGGGCGGATTCATGGCAGGCGGTCTTGCCGGGGTGGTCAGCCGGCAGGTCACAAACAGCGCCATCCGCACGGCTACTACCCACACGCAGGC
This sequence comes from Clostridia bacterium, assembly GCA_910575725.1. Taxonomy (GTDB): domain Bacteria; phylum Bacillota; class Clostridia; order Lachnospirales; family Lachnospiraceae; genus Laedolimicola. Next base: position 9,419 of record CAJTFE010000006.1, read on the forward strand.
AGACCGGCAGAGTGAGCGGACTTCCAAAACCGGGATCGGCGGCTTCGCATCCGCCGTATCCGCGGGCATTGGCGGAAACATGTATGCGTCTTCCGTTGCAAGGGGCGGCGATTTTGCCAACAGCGTGATTAGCACGGTGGCAACCGGAAGCATGGCGTCCGTGGGTTCCATGACCGGGGAAAAGGCAGCCCAGGCCCTCCACTCCTACATGGGCTATGCCGCCCTGGAAGAGGGCGCACAGCATGTACCTTCCTTTACCAATGTAGAAATCGGAGGCGGGCGCATCACCGGCACGGAGATCTCCGAAGAACACCCGGAGGGCATTTCTTTTGGCATGTACCATGCGGACCAGTACACCCCGCCGGAAGGGGCATACGCCACCGTGCAGGCCGTGGATGGCACTTCCTGGTATAAGCAGTACGCGCAGGACACCGTGGAGAAGTCACCTTATATGGCGGCAGACGGCTCTATCGCCTACAAAGAATCCATCGTGAAAAAGATGCCGCCGGCACCCAAAAGAAAGGACAGGTTATAAATGGCTGAACAACAGAAAAATGGGCTGGAAGAGACCCTGGAAACCGGCGCATCCGCGGCACACCTTGCCAGGGGCGCCCTGAAAGCGGGAAAGGCAGTATCCGGGGCCGCAAAAGGCGCTGCTGCAGGCGGCCCCTACGGGGCTGTGGCAGGAGCGTTATGGGAAGGGCGGAAAACCATTGGAAAGTTTGCGGCGGCAGCCGCTGTGCTGTTGCTGCTCCCGGTGCTGTTTGTACTCATGCTGCCCGGCCTGCTCTTTGACGGCTTTTCCTCCGCCTTTTCTCCGGCAGACCCGAAAACGCCCATCTTAAACAGTGAAAACGCCATTATAGAAAATGCCAACACCATCACCTATACCATCAGCACCATCCTGGGGGAAGGCATGGAGGATGTCATGGCACGGATTGAACGGGATTTTGCCGCCTCGGACGGGGACGGCATGGAAGTCATCAACCCTTATGAGACAAGTCCTGTATATAATGCCAACCTGTTTGTCTCCCAGTACTGCGCGGCGAAGGAAAAAGACTTTGCGGAAATCTCCATTGCGGACATGGCAGCTGTCATGCGCCGGGGGAAATCCCATCTCTACTCCTACAGGCGGACGGAAGAAATCCGTGAGAAGACCGTGGAGGACCCTGAGACCGGGGAAGAAACCACCGTATCGGAGAAATGGATAATTTATACCATCTCTTACAATGGTGAAGATTATTTTGCTGACCAGGTATTTGCCCTTACAGATGAGCAGAAAAGCCTTGCTTCGGATTACGCACAAAATTTAAGCCTTTTTCTGGGAGACGGGCTTATACAGAACCTGGAAAACTGGGAAGGAAACAGCATTCCCTCCCTGGGCGATGTGCGTTTCACGGACGGGGGCACGGAGGTTGTCTATTTCAACCAGCTGGATGAACGCTATGCCGGGAAGCCCTACGGCACCGACCACATCGGCGGCTACGGCTGCGGCCCGACATCTATGGCGATGGTGGTGTCCTCCCTGGCCGGCGAGACGGTGGACCCGGAACAGATGGCCCGGTGGGCGTATGAAAATGGCTACTGGTGCAAAGGCAGCGGCTCCTACCATGCCCTGATCCCCGGGGCGGCCGCACACTGGGGGCTTGCCGTTTCCGGCTGTTCCCCCTCGGAACCCCAGCGGATACTGGACGCCCTGGCAGACGGAAAGCTGGTAGTGGCCATTATGTCAAAGGGGCACTTTACAAACGGCGGCCACTTTATCGTGCTGCGGGGAGTGCAGGACAGAAAGATCCTAGTGGCGGACCCCGCCAGCTACAGGCGGAGCGGACAGCTCTGGGACCTTTCCATTATTTTAAACGAAGCCAGCAGGCGTGCCGGCGCAGGCGGCCCCTTCTGGATCATCGGCTGAACCACCCTGCCGGAGTCCGGCCATGAAACCTGTTTACGGACGGTTCCGCTCTGCATTTACCCATGGCCGGAACTGACACACTGCGAAAGAGAGGTACTACTATTACATGAATAATCAAAATGACCATGATACCTATATCATCCCGCCGAACTTTGTGGATACAGGCACATTTTTCGGCGGCATGTTCCGGGCAAGGAACGTGATTGAGGCCGGCATCCTGGCCGCTGTGACCGGGCTGCCGTCTTTCCTTCTCCTTCCCTTTAGCCTGACCGCACGGATCATCGTGCTGTGCCTGACTACCCTACCCCTTGTGCTGTTTGCCCTGATCGGCATATCGGGGGAAAGCCTGTCGTCTTTCCTGGTTATCTTCTTAAAATATATGAAGAACCGCCGTATCGTGGGCGGCGAAAGCCAGGAAACCATGCGGAAAGCTCCCCGCTCAAAAAGAGAAAGAAAAGAACACCGGAAAGGAAAACACTGCAGTGAGGAAATTACTGCATCAGAAGATGCTGCCCCAAATACAAAGCCAGCTGGGAAAAACACTTCCGGTAAAAATGACAGAATCGGCGGCATATCCGGCTGGAAGCGCAAAGGAGAAGATGATTTTCCTGCAGAGTTCGACCAGGTGAAAGGATATGAGATACGCCAAAAGCTCCGGCCCAGCCAGACACAGAAAAACCGGCAGGCCGGAGCGCAGACGAAAAAATCTTCCAAGGGAAACAAGAAGGTTTCGCAGAAAAATTCCGCTAAAAAGACCTCCAGGAAATCAAAAAAGCTGGAGGACAGAAACAGACAGAATAAAAAGAACCGCTCCCCCAGAAAACCGCTCCGTACACCGAAACCCCAGTTTATCCACTTAAACCCGGTGGCGGACTATCTGCCCATCCGCAAGATAGAAAACGGCGTCATCTACACAAAAGACCACCGCTATGTGAAGGTGGTGGAGGTGATCCCCATCAACTTCCTACTTAGGAGCGCACGGGAACAAAGAAGCATCATTTATTCCTTTGTTTCCTATTTAAAGATAAGCCCCGTAAAGCTCCAGTTCAAGGTGCTGACCCGGCGGGCGGACATCGGCCGCCACATGGACACAGTGCGCCGGGAGATGGCACAGGAGACCAACGAGCAGTGCCGACTCATGCAGGAGGATTACCTGCAGTTCATCCAGCAGATCTGTTCCCGTGAAGCGGTAACGCGCCGGTTCTTCCTGATTTTTGAATATGAACCCTGGGGGAACGCAAGACGCACGGACGAGGAAGGGGAAGCCATTGGTTCTTTGCAGTCCGCCGTCCATACCGCATCCAATTACCTGCGCCAGTGCGGGAATGAAGTGGTGCTGCCGGACAACGAGGACGAGTTTACCATAGATGTGCTCTATAACCTCCTGTGCCGGAAGGAAAGCGCCGCTAAGCCCCTCCCTGTCCGGGCAAAAGAGGTGGTGGCGCAGTATCTGGCAAATGGAAGGGAGGCAGAAATCGACCATATCCCGGCCGGGGAATTTATCGCCCCAAAAAGTATTGATTTTACCCACGGAAGGTACATCTGCATTGACGGGCTGTATTATGCCTACCTGCTGATTCCCTCGGACGGCTATAAGACCCATGTGCCGGCCGGCTGGCTCAGCCTGATGGTCAATGCCGGGGACGGAATCGACCTGGACATGTTCCTCTCCCGCCAGCCCAAAGAGCGCATTATCCAGAAGGTGGGCCAGCAGCTCCGTATCAACCGCTCCCGGATCAAGGATGCCAGCGATACCAACACGGACTTTGACGATATCGACAGTGCCATCCGAAGCGGCTATTTCTTAAAAGAAGGGCTTGCCAATAATGAGGATTTCTACTTTATGAATCTTCTGGTCACCATTACGGCTCCCAATGAAGAGGACCTGGAATGGAAGGTCAGCGAGATGAAGAAGCTCCTGCTCTCCCAGGACATGCGGGTATCCTCCTGCCACTTCCGGGAAGAACAGGCTTTCCTTACCGCCCTGCCCCTGGTATCCGTGGACAAAGGGCTGTATGAGCGCAGCAAACGAAACCTCTTAACCGGGGGCGCGGCAAGCTGCTATCCCTTTACCAGTTATGAGATGTGTGATGACAACGGCATCCTTCTGGGGGTGAACAAATACAACAGTTCCCTGATTATTGTGGATATCTTCAATTCCGCCGTCTACAAAAACGCGAACATGGCAATCCTGGGGACCTCCGGCGCGGGCAAGACCTTCACCATGCAGCTTATGGCCCTGCGGATGCGGCGCAAGGGAATCCCCATTTTTATCATCGCACCGTTAAAAGGGCATGAGTTCCACCGGGCCTGCGCCAACGTGGGAGGCGAATTTATCCAGGTCTCCCCGGCAAGCCCCCACTGTATCAACGTGATGGAGATCCGGCAGGTGGACCGCACCGTGAATGAACTGCTGGACGGCCCCGGCATCCAGCTCTCGGAACTGGCGGAGAAGATCCAGCGGCTCCATATCTTTTTCAGCCTGCTGATTCCGGACATGAACCATGAGGAGCGCCAGCTTCTAGATGAGGCCCTGATCCACACCTACAACAAAAAGGGCATCACCCATGACAACGCTTCCCTGGCTGACCCCGAAAACCCGGAAAAGTACCGGGAAATGCCGGTACTGGGCGACCTTTATGAGATTTTAAAGAAATCCGCTGCCACCAGGCGTCTTGCCAATATCCTGAACCGTCTGGTGAACGGCTCCGCCAGCACCTTCAACCAGCAGACCAACGTGTCACTGGACAATCAATATACCGTACTGGATATTTCCTCCCTGACCGGGGATCTGCTCACCGTGGGGATGTTCGTTGCCCTGGATTTTGTCTGGGACCGGGCCAAGGAAGACCGTACCGAGGAAAAGACCATCTTCATTGACGAGTGCTGGCAGCTCTTATCCGGCGCCGGCGCCACGGGCACACGCCTTGCGGGGGATTTTGTCCTGGAGATCTTCAAGACCATCCGGGGATACGGCGGCTCCGCCGTCTGTGCCAGCCAGGACCTGAATGACTTCTTTAACCTGGATGAGGGACGGTTTGGGAAAGGCATCATCAACAACTCCAAGACCAAGATCATCCTGAACCTGGAGGATGACGAGGCCATGCGCGTGCAGAGCGCCCTCCATCTCTCCGACGCAGAGATCATGGAAGTCACCCACTTTGAACGGGGCAACGGCCTGATTAGCACCAACAACAATAACATCATGGTGGAGTTCAAGGCAAGCCCCCTGGAAAAAGACCTGATTACCACGGACCGGAGGGAATTGAAGGATATCGTGGAGCGTATGCGCCGGCAGAATGAAGCCGGATAGCATACAGGATTACGCACCATATACGCACGGATTACGCAATATTATTTTTATTACGTCTGCTATACGCACAGATTACGCAATCGGAATACAGCCACGGCCCGATTCCCATACAGCTTTTATGCTGTCCAGGCTGCTCCGCAGACAAAAAAGGGAGGAAATTTTTGTGAAAACCAGAGCGGATATATACGGCCATGAGGCTACGGAACTGCTCCGGATCATATCCATGTATCCGGGGCTTTCAGAAAAACAGTTATGCCGGTTCTACCCGGATAGGGAGGATGTCACGAAAAACCTGCTCTCCCACTTATCCAGGCAGGGGCGCACCCGGCAGACGGATACCGGGGGCTATTTCCCATACAGGAATGACAGAACGGAAACGGATTCTGGCATGGTACGGGCGGCATGGGTACTGCTGGATTTTATCGACCGTGCGGAATACCACTCATCCAGTGAGTTCCCCGTGAAGATTGCCTTTTTCTCCGGCGGCGAGCTGTATGAGATCATCCATGCCGCTGCCGGGCAGGAAGCCATCGTCTCCCATGCCCTGCGCCAGAGCCGTGACAGCGGGAGCCGCCGTATCGTGCTGGTGGACAGCCCGGAACAGATCCCCTTGCTGGAATTTCCCGGAATTACCGGATTCTGTACGGTGGATGCCGCCGGAAACGTAAGCTACTATAAAAAATCAACCTAAAAAGATTGGAGGGATGTGAGTGGACCGAAAAATCATCTCACGTCGGATCGCGGATATCCAGAACGGCCTTTCCCGGCTGGGAAGCCATATCTGCGCCATGGATTCCCTGGATATCCAGCGCTATCCGGAAAACTATGAAACCATGTCAACCGAAGCCGCCCTGCGGGCCGAAGGGATCGCCTGCCAGCTCAGGAATCTCCTCTACGCTTCCACCTCTGTCCCCAAGGCAGAGTACCTTGTGAAAGCCGGGGAAGTACACGGCATTGAGGTCAGCTGTGAAAACGGCATCCTGGAGGTAGCGATGCCCCGCCTGCTGCCCAAAAAGAAATCACGCCAGAGCAGCCTGTTCCTGATTGACCCGCTCCATGCCGTTCTGGGGCAGTATGCAAAGGAACACCCCCTGCCCCGGTTCCGGGAATGCGTGGTCTGCGTCTCCCATGTATATGACCATGAACTGCCGGACTGGTGCCTTCTGGACTATGACAACCTGCAGCAGAAACAGATCCTGGACACCATCGCCCTGTATGTGATGGCGGATGACAGCGGGCTTTTATGTGACGCCTACAATACCACGGAACTTGGGGAGCAGAACGGCACCCGTATCTACATCATGGAAAAAAGCCGCTTTGCCGGATGGCTATCCGGCAGGGAAAAGGAGCTGAAATCCATATCGGATTTTTGACCGTTTCCGGAAATTTTTTCCCCATATGCCGGGAATCCGGGAAACAACGAAACAAACGGCCTTTCCGAACAGGCTCCCGGCCGGAATCTACCGAAGTTTTCAGTCACCACGGTAAAAAACCGGGGAAATGCCGGCTCCGTGCCGGCCATAAGGAGGTGATCTTCTGCACGACAAAAACGACTTCCCGCGGGAAGGCACCATCAGCCGCCATCTGCTCGAACTGACCGCCGTATGCGGCGAATTCCCCCTCCCCCTGCTCCTGCGCATTCCCGGCAGCACCAGTTACAAAGAGTCCGTCATTACTTCCCTGAAAAAAGACGGTTTCCTCCGTACCTACTACCGGGACAAACTGCGCGGATACCGCCTGGGCCGGAGGGCAAAAAGTTTCCTGCTGGCGGAGAACCCGGAGCGGTTTTCGTTCTTCCTTACCGGGAACGGGGAGACCCATAAGCTAAAGAGCGAATTTTCCCGCCGCCTGCGCCTGCACCGCGTCGCTGAAATCCTTGTTACCATGCAGAATGCGGGCATCCGGATCTTCCGGGATGAAAAGCCCGAAGTTTTCTCTGCCAGGGGTTCTCCCGTCCAGAGCCTGGATGCCCCGGCCTTTTACGGTTCCCGTGAGATTAAGGAGATCGGCATGGAAGCCGTAAAAATCCGAGGCTCCCGCATGGCCGGCGCGCTCCTTGCGCCATCCGGAATCTTTACCGTCTATAACGGAGATTCCTATACCATGAAATGGGACTACCGGGCGGAAATAAAAGTACAGGTATTTTTAAAGCTCCTGCTGTGCTGCGAAAGGCTCCCCGGCCAGTACGCCCGGACGGAAGTTTCCGGGCTGCTCCTTGGGAACGGCCTGGAGGATTTTTACCAGATCCTTTCCGCCGCTGACACCGGCTCCCGCTGTTTCTTCTTACTGGACGGGAATTATGAGCATTTTTACTACCTGACTAACGACCATTACGGGGAAACGCTGTTAAAGCTCTTATGCGACCCGGTCAAAATAACGGAACTTGACAACCTGTTGAAGCATGGCTTTTCCCCAAAGGATGCGGGCCTTCCCATAGAGCATGATGCCCTGGACCAAAGCGGGCACCCGGTGCTGTTTGGCTACTTTCTGGATATCCCCCGCATCAACCGTTTCCACACGGCGCTCCAGCTCCAGGGGAGGAATGGAATCCTGATCTGCTTTGACTTTCAGAAAGAGGTTCTCCACCGCTTCTGCGGCGGACAGGCAGAGTTTTCCACCATCAGCTTTGAAAAATTTGAAAGGAGGTTTTTCCCATAGACAAGAAAAAACTACTGAAAGGGCTGGTCACTGCCCCCGTTGCCATCCTTGCCATCCTGTACGCGGGCGGCTACCTGGGGCAGTTCATCGGCAACTACGCCCTCTGGAAACAGGGAGGCGGCTATCCGGGGGACGGCACTTCTCCCTTGTCCCCCTCTCCGGGCCTGTCCGCCTGCCTCCGTGCGGCGGTGCATCCCCCATACGGGATCTACGGGATATTTATCTGCATCGGATTACTGGCGGTGCTTTTGCTCCTTGTCATGCGGATCGGCTACAGCGATACCGGGGAATATGACGAGGACCGGAATTTCACCTATTCCGCCAAAGGCACCTACGGCACGTCCGGATGGATGAGCCGGAAGGAAATGGCCGGCGTCCTGGAGCTGGTGGCGGACCTGCACCGTTACCAGGGAATCGTGCTAGGCATGCTGGACAAAAAAGCGGTCTGCGTGCCGGAGAAGACAAGGCTCAACAGCAACCTGGCGGTCTACGGCGCCAGCGGCTCCATGAAGACACGCTCCTTCTGCATGAACCGCATTCTGCAGGGGGTATCTCGCGGGGAATCCCTGGTGATCTGCGACCCCAAATCGGAACTGTACGAAAAATCCAGCGAGTACCTGCGGGACAAAGGCTATGCCGTCCGCGTGTTCAACCTGGTCAACCCGGAAAACTCGGATTCCTGGAACTGCCTCTCCGAAGTGGAAGGGCAGGAACTGATGGCGCAGCTCTTTGTGGACGTCATCATCAAAAACACCACGGGCGGCGGCAAGGGAGACCATTTCTGGGATTCCGCGGAAATGAACCTGTTAAAGGCGCTGGTGCTGTATGTGGATAAGGGCTACCCGCCGGAAAACCGGAACATGGGCCAGGTCTACCAGCTCATTACCCTCAATTCCGAAACCGCATTGAACAGCCTGTTTGAAGTGCTGCCCATTAACCACCCGGCAAAGGCGCCTTACAGCCTGTTCAGACAGGCATCCGATTCCGTGCGCAGCGGCGTAATCATCGGGCTTGGGAGCCGCCTGCAGGTGTTCCAGTCCGAACTGATCAAAAAGATCACCGCAAGGGATGAAATCGACCTGGAACTTTTAGGACAGGAGCCCTGCGCCTACTTCCTTGTAACCAGCGACCAGGACAGCACCTTTGACTTCCTGGCCTCCCTGTTTCTGTCCTTCGTGTTCATCAAGCTGGTGCGGTATGCGGACAAAAACTGCGAGGGCGGGAGGCTCCCGGTGCCCGTCCATGTTTTAGGGGAAGAGCTGACCGCCTGCGGCACCATCCCGGACCTCTCCCGGCGCCTGAGCGTAATCCGCTCCCGGAATATCTCCATGTCCTGCGTGTTCCAGAATCTTGCAGGCCTGCAGAACCGGTATCCGCTGAACCTCTGGCAGGAGATTTTAGGGAATTGTGACGTCCAGCTCTTTTTAGGATGCACCGACCCCCTGACTGCGGAATTTGTCTCCTCCCGTACCGGGCTGGCAAGCGTGGCGGTCTCCAGCAAGTCCAAACAGTTAGGGACCTGGCGGATCTCCAACTACACGCCGGAATACCGGGAGACCAGCGGCGTGGGAAAACGGCCCGTGCTGACGCCGGATGAAGTGCTGCGCCTGCCCATTGATGAAGCGCTCGTAATCATCCGGGGGAAGAAAACCTTAAAAGTGGACAAGATGGACTATTCCAAACACCCGGAATACCCGCTGCTGCGCTCCTGCAAGGCATCCGCCCACATCCCGGAATGGAGGTGGCTGGAAATGGAAGCCGCTGCTGCGCCGGAACCTGCGGTAAAGCACGCCCCACAAAAATCAGTTACAAAGCAGGCGGCAAAAACAGCTTCCAAGCCCACCCAAAAGGCAGGGACAAAGCCCGCCACAAAAGGGAGTGTAAAGACATTGGCATCGGATGCACAGCAGAAAGAACCTTCTTCTTCAGCATCTGTACCGAAAAAGGATTTCCCTACCGCATCTTCCGGCACACCTGCCGGAATCATATCCACGGACAGAGATTCCATCATGTCCTGAAACCGGAAACGCTATGGAACGGCTCATTTTCGGGCTGTGAAATAGAATAACAACACTATGGAGGTAAACACATGGCAAGAAAAAAAGAACTTATGGAACTGGAAAACCCTTCTATGGGAGAAAACACTCCTTTGGACGGAACGGACACAGAGGCCGGGGCTTCTCCGACTGAAGGAGACGGCATGCCACCTGAGGCAGATGGGGATGGCATGGACTTAAATGAACTGCTTGGAAACATGGACCAGGAACCGCCTGCAGAGCCGGATGTGGAGGACGGAATGCTTCCGGAGCTTACAGAAGAGGAAATGTTTGGGGAAGCATCGGAAAATATGGACGGCTCCGATACGGAGCGTGATGCCACTCATGAAGCTGATAGTTTCAGCGAAGTAAAGCTGAAATCTGCAGCATCTCCTGAAACAGATGCCCCTGTTGCAAAGACCAGACGCACCACACGCAGTAAGAAAGAGAAGACTCCTGAAGGAAATGGCGGAGAAACAAAGGAAACGGATACAGAAATGAAGGAAACACAGGAAGCAATTTCTGATGGTGTGTCGGATTCCCCGGATACTGCCGCAGTTCCCGATACAGACGAAGGAGAAGAGACAATCCCCCAGGAAGATGCGCCGCCTGCTGAAACAACGTCGGAAAAAACAGATTTGTCCTCTGATGAAAGAACAACAGGAGCTGTGGCTCCTCCTTCCCAGCGTACCACCACCAGAAGCAGAAAAGAAAATGCCCCTGTCCTGACACTGGAAGTCCGGGGAGAAGTAGAGACCGAAGAATCCCGCGAGGATACCATCTGGCATGAAATCCACAACGCCTACCGCACCAGGCGCATCCTTACCGGACAGCTTGGCGGAATTGAGCAGACGGATAATGGCAAGACCATTTCCATCGTAGACTATAAGGGATTCCGCATTGTGATTCCCTTAAAGGAAATGATGATCAATATCGGCCGCAGCCATTCCGGACAGGAATATACGGAGCTGATGCTGCGCCAGAACAAAATCCTCGGCAACATGCTTGGTGCGGAGATTGACTTTATTGTAAAAGGCATTGATTCCAAATCCCGCAGCGTGGTAGCAAGTCGGAAAGAGGCCATGCTCCGGAAACGGCAGATTTTCTATCTTGATACGGATGCCATGGGGATGTACCGCATCTATGAAGGCCGGATTGCTCAGGCCCGCGTGATTGCCGTAGCGGAAAAAATCATCCGGGTAGAGGTTTTCGGTGTAGAATGCTCCATCATGGCCCGTGACCTGGCCTGGGAATGGATCGGGGATGCCCACGAGCGGTTTTCTGTGGGAGACCAGGTGCTTGTGCGTATCTTAAGCGTGCGCCGTGACAGCCTGGAGGATATGGGAATCAAAGCTGACATCAAGAGCGTGTCCCAGAACACCAGCCATGATAATCTGAAAAAATGTCGCATTCAGAGCAAGTATGCCGGCAAGGTCACGGATGTACATAAAGGCGTGGTCTATATCCGGCTGTCCAACGGCGTCAATGCGGTGGCCCACTCCTGCTATGACTACCGTACTCCCGGCAAGAAGGACGATGTGAGCTTTGCCGTGACACGACTGGATGAAGAACGGGGCGTGGCCGTGGGAATCATTACACGAATCATCCGACAGAATCTGTAATAATTCTGTATATATGATATACAGTCTATGGAGCTACAACTTTGAGTGTTGTGGCTCCATACCTTATTCTACAACTCTTTTTTCAACCATAAATCGCCTTAACTCCGTAACATTTACTCCAACTCAGAATTGTGTTTTTATTAAGCATAGATTATAATTACAGGTATAAATCCGAGTTTAAAGAGGTTGCAATGAACAGTAAAATATATTGGAAAATAAGGAAACGAATATTAAACATACTATTTAAGTTCAAAACCATCATATATAAAAGTACGAATATAATCAATGCTCCCAAAGATTATGCTTCTTTCAGATTTGTAATTGCCAAGAAAGCAATACCAGGGCTTGTTAAGGGTCTTATCATCGCAATTTTTTTATTATTTCTTGATGAGATCCTATTGAAAACAGAAAGCTTGACTAAAATCGATAATAGTATTTTTGTAGCTGTTGTTATCGGCTGTTTGAGCATAGCAGGCGTTATATTGGGTTTATATTGCGCTAATATTTCTTCCATATATTCGTCTAAATATGCGAATGCCCCTAAAGTAGTATCAAATGCATTTCAATACGACAAATTAACTCAAAGATGCATCGGTGTCATTATTGATTATATTATCTTTGGATTTATTGTAATTGTAGAAATACTTTTAGATTGCTCTTTAAGTCTGGGAACCGTTTTTGCAATCATATTGTGGTCCATTGTAGTTATTATATCCTATAGCGTGGCTGGAAATAGAGCCTACCAATTAGCAGATGTTTATAGTGTAGCAGATGATTCTTATAGACTCCTATATCGAATTATCCTTAATAATTTAAATAGAAAAATATATTCAAATGATGCAAGTTTCCAAAACCATTTTCAGAAAATTAGTGAGAATCAAATTAAACTTTTAAATGAAATCCAGAGATTTGGAGAGTCTTTGGCTGAAAATAATATTGCTACAATGGTACAATTCATGTGTAAAAATATTGAGCTTGTGGAGGCCTATTGGGAAATAAAGAGGTATATTTCCAAAGATTCTTATTGGTTCAGAAATACTCAAAAATACCAGAAATGGCACCTTACAGACAGTATAGAAACATCCACTGCACTAAGAACTGGAACAATTTTACGTTCTAAAGCAGAACATGATTATTGGTGGTTTGAGAATGAAATATTTTCAATTAATCGGAAATGTATTATGTACTTGTGTAAAACCAGTAATTATTCCTCGCTATATACATATTTATCATGTTTTGACACTATATGCGAAATTGCGATAGATAGTAAAGAAGTGAACTATCTTGTTAATCAAATTAACTACCTGCGGGAACTTGTTGAAAAATTAGCAACAGACACTGAAAGGCAAGATGATGAGGAAAACATAATTTTTGCTGGAATAGTAGAACAAATCTCTTTGCTTTATTTAGGTATTGTTTTGGAATCTAGTAAATATTGTAAGAATTTCGATATAAAAAAAATTATATCAAATACAATCACCGTAATTGATAAAGGTAAACCTCTCGATAAATGTGAACTGTTCAGAGGAAAGGAGCAACTAGATTTCTATGATAAAATCATAACAGAAATACAAGTCGAAAAAAGGCGTCTAACACCAGATTGGTTAATTGCACAAAATGTAGCCAGAGAAGCGCATTTATATATTAACATCTTAATAGATGTAATCCAAGAGGGTATTGATAACTCATTTCAATTAGGACAGTATCTTTATGAAAAGAAGATGTTATTTGAGTCTTGTATAATTTTTCTGAGATTTTATGAATATGAATCTAAACTCTCAAGACTTTTGGAAGTAATAGAGCTTAGAGAAAAAGAGTTTTCTGAATACCATATTGATCAGGCACTTGTTTGGGATGAACTGAAAACCGGAATTTTAAAGCAGACAATTAAAAAATGGAAGAATATGATTCCGTCTTTATTGCTTAAATGTTCAAGTGAATTTTCAATTAAAACATGGAAAAAGAGAGACGAGTATCCAGACTTCCTTGGTGAAAGCTATAACCACATTTGCGATGATGCTATAAACGCCATTACTCAAAACAATATTTCTCAGTTTCAGGTAGACTTTGAAAATCTGTCTAAGCTTATGCTTTTATATCAAGAGTATATTAGAACAGATTTTATAAAGAAAAAAGATATGTATAAAATAGGATTTGTATATTACATATTTACTTCACCAATAGTAGAATGGGCTCAAATAGGTGGACTGGCCATATTATGGGGTGAGTTCAATTCAAACAAAGACTGGAAGGAAATTGTAAACACTGTCACTGCGGGAATTTTTGCTGATGATTCTGAAGGAATAGAACTTGCCGAGACATTCATCAAATACATTCAAGACAGAGATAAATTTTGGATTGGTTTTGGATATCGAGATTTTCTTGAAACTGAATGGCAGCAAAGAGTAGCTCAGGCAATTAGAGATTCTGAAATATATCAAACAGAATATGATTTATTTGGCATGAAATTAAAAACAGAAAGTAAATTACTAAAGGCTTTTTGTGGAAACTTTGAAAATATGGGATTTACTACAGATCCATCTGAAGTATATTGGGTACTTTGTATCAATCCCATGTTGCCAGAAGAGAAAAAATTTCGGACAAGATATTCCTGGGAGGACAAGATGAATGCATAATCCATTTAAAACGAAAAAAAGTGTTAAAAGACTATATCATCCATTGTCAAACAACCCATATTCATACCGATTTTTTGAAGATTTTTCAACAAGCTTTCCTTTTATTTTAGGTGAAAATGATAGAACTAAAGATTTCTTCGCTTTTGAGCCAAAAGGATGCATTGCAGAAACTCTTTTATATGCTACGGCTCATAACAATTTGAACTATAAACTTGAGCAAACTATTAGTAGCACAATGCATAGTCTGTTGAGTTATGGGCAAGCATATATTTACCTTCAACCGCAGTATATCCAACAAAAATCGGATAAAAATAAAAATATCCCAGTGAAGCAAATTATTTCTGCTCTGGATATTGGAGAAGTCAAGGGAGTCATTAAACAAAGAATTGAAAATAAATATGTTTTCTATGCCTATGGATTTAATGGTAATATTATAGAAACAGAGCTGATGGCTGATGGACTGATTAGCCTAAATATCAGGGAACTCGGATATAGGAAAAAACACTTTCTTCACTTATGTAAAAAAATAAGAAAATGTGATGTGACATCTTCTGGACTATTAACATCTGAAAATGCCGATGGATATGATTATAATATTCATTTAAAGAAAAAGCGGCTTGAATTTTTAAAGAAAACAAAATCCATAGGCTGGAGCTTTGGAAATGATGGTCTTTCAGATAGTTATATATTGTACAGAAAAATTCTTCAAGACAAATTCAGAATCAAAACATTGAACTTCATCATTGATAAAATAAATGAAGGTTTATTGACATGCTTGCACAATGAATCTCCTGGTAAATTAGTTGCCCACATAAGAAATCTGAATTATGATGATATTTGGGAAGAATATACAAAAGGAAAGATTACTGTTACAGAATTAAAAAATTTATTATATAAGAATCATTAAAATATTAAGATAAATAATCTTTTAAACAATATCCAAAACAAAAAACGAATTCGCTCCGGTTCAAAGCGTTTGCGGAAGGATTCGAACCTTCGGTGCATTTCCGCACACCACCTTAGCAGGGTGGCACCATAGACCGCTCGGACACGCAAACAAAAAATGGATGGGGCAGGACTCGAACCTGCGGTGTTTCTGTGTGACGGATTTACAGTCCGCTGCCCTCGCCGCTGGACATACCCATCCATGGGGTGACCAGGGGGAATCGAACCCCCGTAAGCAGAGCCACAATCTGCCGGACTGCCACTGTCCTATGGCCACAGTAGCTCCTGCGGGGCTTGAACCCATCATTTCCGGCTTGAGAGGCCGGCGTCCTGACCTTTAGACTAAGGAGCCATAATGATCCCCATGGGACTTGAACCCAATACCTCCGGCTTGAAAGGCCGGTGTCCTGACCTTTAGACCAGGGGACCCTGCTGCAGGCATTTACAACCTGCTGTTTTATTGTTATCTTTTCTGTTTTTTGTTCATGCACTGATCGGTATCTGTGCCGTCATGTCAGTAACCAGAATATCATCCAACCGGACCTGCAGGACCGCCGCAAGTACCACCAGATTATCTATAGCCGGCAGTGCCGCGCCCTGCTGCCACTTGTAAATGGCCTGTGGTGTCGCAAATCCAAATATCTCCTGCAGATCCTTCACGGACAATCCTGCCTGCTTGCGCAGCTTTTCGATGTTCTGTCCTGTCTTTACCATATCAATAACTGGCAGATTCACCATGATTCTCACCTCCTGTTATCACAATTCCATATACAGGCGGTCATGCTCCATATGGGACTCGGACCCATGGCCACTCGATTAAAAGTCGAGTGCTCTCCCAGCTGAGCTAATGGAGCGTAAAAAATACCGCCTACCTCATACAAGATAAGCGGTACATAAATCCATGTTCTATTTCCGGCAGGCATTTATATCCTGTCTGCCATTTGGATATCACACAGTTTTTCGCCTTTTTCTTACCTTACATGAGCGCATCTTAACCAGACTCTGTTCTTTTTCTTTACTGAACAGTGTCTCATAATGTTCGCTATGCAGATAATATGCGAATCCATTCGCTGCGAAATTAACTGTTGCCATGATTCTTTCCTTTCTGGACTCATCCGGTCCGCTTTGCTCTTAACTGTAACCACTATAACACCGATTCCCGGATTTGTCATTATACCAGTAATATAATTTGTAGGTAATCCGTATCAAACTGATGCTGTTATAGCAAAGAAAAAATCCAAAACCATATTTTGCTGAAGGCTTCTGATTTTCACATTCAAATAACAGCGATTTTATCAAGCTCTGACAAGTCCGAGCCACTGCTCCACTGTTTCTACCGATACCTGGGACGCCTTTGCAATGTCCTGAACGGAAATTCCCATTTCATATAATTTTTGAGCTGTCCCTATTTTTGTTCTCTCAGATGCTTCCTTTTCTCTACTCTCCACATAAGTTTTCAAAATATATTCTTTATCAAACAGCGTCATCATAATATCTTCAACCTAAGCTTTAACAAGCCCAAGCCACTGCTCCACTTCTTTTACTGAAATATCAAGAGTATCTGCGATATCCTCTACAGAATTCCCTTTTTTATACAGCTTTTGAGCTGTCCCTATTTTTGTCCTCTCAGATGCTTCCTTTTCTCTACTCTCCACATAAGTCTTCAAAATATATTCTTCATTAAACAATGTCATCATGATATCCACAACCGCCTTTTCACGTCCCGACAGATACTCGCGCAGTACATTCTGGTCTTTACAGATACGGATTGTCTCCAGAACCGCCTCCCTGGTCCTTCCATGAAGTTTGATCTGTTCATTATATATCCTTGTAAAAGCCACATACTGATTGATGATATCCCCCTCTTTTCCATCATAGATCATTTTGACCTTTACATCAAGAACACTGTCATCCCCGCCAAAAAATTCCTTCGACAGATACAGATATTCCGGTTTTGTTTTCCGGTTACCGGTGAAAATTACGTACATCTCAGGCTTTGGAAGATCCAGCTTTCTGCTTCCATACACATTTTGTTTTGTGCTCTCAAAATATTCCTGATAGGTCTGGGCAAGATATAACAGGCAGCGCACCACGATATTGATGCTCCAGCTGGACTGCTGCTCCACCAATATGACGATCTTTTCCCCGACCTGAAAGCCGACATCATTATAAAACTGATCCAGAAGAACATTTGTGATTGTCACATTCCGGATGCTGTCCTCCGTTGCCTCATGGTCTTCCGGATGCAGTGCCTGATACAGCTGCAGCAGATATTTCGGCTCCCGGAAGAGCGAGGTAAACACGCTGTCCTTCGCCGTATATTTTGCTACCTATTCCGGCTTCTTTTCACTGCCGGTTGATATGGTATTTTCTTCCTGATTCATTTTATGCAGACACCTCTATCCTATTATTTCCGTTCCGGCCTGTATTATTTGCCGCAGGTTTTTCTTATATTCTATCTTATCATAAAAAAACGAAAATTACAATTTGCTTCTCAGCATGATAATAACCATAACCGCCTGCTTTTTATTTTCAAATTTTCTCCCATCTTCAAATTGGCACATCATCGGCACAACATTGGCACGGTTCTGCTCTTTCCCCGTAAAGGCATCCATGCTATACTTGGTACAGTCAAAAATATGTAAAGCAGCCGTTTTCCATCTGTGGGGACGGCTGTTTTCGTCAGAAAGGCGGTGGTTTTACTTTGTCTCAGACAACTCCAGGCACGATGTCCCAAACATCCGGCAGGGCCTCTCCCCATAAAAACAGGCCCGGCAGGAACCCGGCAGCCATACTGAAAAACGAACGCGGGGACGTCAACTATTTCAGTACGGTGGTGTTCATCTTCATTGCGGTGCTCCTGCTGGCCTTCATTCTGAACCTGTTCAGCATCATCTCCACCAAACAGGAGCTGGACCACTGTGCGGATCAGATGGTGAAGCAGATCCAGCTTTCCGGCGGCATCAACGGGGAGACCGACCAGCTTTTTCAGTTCCTCTGTTCCCAGATCGAGGGGGCTGAAAATATCTCCTATTCCATTGACGCCTCCTACAAGTCTCCCACCCCGTCCGGCATGAGCCGGGCCATCCAGCTGGGCACACCCTTTTACATCACCATCACGGGCAGGGCAAAGCTGGGAGGCTTCTGGAACTTCAACCTGGTGAACATCACGGTTGTCTCCAGAGGAGCGGGCGTCAGTGAGCATTACTGGAAGTGAGGTGGCCCATGAAGAAATGTATGAAAAAAGGCTCAGCCAGGAATCCCCTCGGAAATGACCGAGGGGATATTTCTATCTTCACCTGCTTCTTTGTGGCGGGGATCGTGATGCTGGTCTCCTTCCTGCTGCTGTATGCCTCCATCCGCATCACCTGCATCAACATCCGCAATGGCGCAAAGATGGAACTGAACAACCTAAGCGCCAGCATCTATGCGGACACCTACCGTTCCCAGAGGGAGACCAATTTCAGTGAATACTTAAATACCCTCTACTCCAGCAGCGATTATACCGCCATGCTGGAAGACATGGTGACAGACGGACTCGCAAACAAGATCCCCCTTTCCACGGATGACTACCGGGTAAGGGACATCCACCTTGCGTTCCATGTGACGGGCGACCGGGTGGAGTATATATTCACCTGTAATGTCGAGTTCTATGTCTACATGTTCGGCCACTCCTACCCCGCCATTATCCGGCCCGTAGAGCTGACCGGCTACCACAACACCAAATTTTAGGCTGCCCAGACAGGCAGCCGCCAGCTATGAAAGGAGCTACCTCTTATGAAGAAACTGTTTACATCCAAAAAATTCATCCTCACCACCCTGTTCACGGCCCTTGCCGGTTTCCTGGCTTTCCGCTTCATCGGACGCCGCAGGGCAGCAGGCAGCAGTTTATGATGGCCGGACTGCAAACGTTTCATCATATTTGCTTTTTTGTTGAAAAAACCTGCCTGAAAAACGTAAAGGATATACAGAAAGAAAAAAAGGAGATGACTGCCATATGAAGAAAATTTTCAAATCCAAAGGGTTCCTTGTCACAGCCCTTTCTGTTTCCTGTATCGCCATCCTTGCCGTCTGCTGGCTGGCGGGCCGGGATACAAAAACCGCCTTCCTGCCGGATGAACAGCCACCGGATACCGTCCAGGAGGAATGGAAAGACACTCCGGATATCATGGATTCCACAGGAGGCTTCGAGAACCCTACAGATGCCGGCATCCCCGACCAGAACAGCGCGGTGGAAAAACTGGAGGGATATCCGAAGGTGGCGGAGGAATCTGAACAGGAGATCGTGATTGACTTTGTTCCCGAAGAAACAAAAGATGAAACGCCTCCCCCGCCCCCGGAAGGAAAAAACGTTGTGACAGATTCCGGCGGGGAACATCCGGTAAATCCTGCCCCGGAGGATTTGCCCGCCTCCACGGATACCGGAGACGGGAATACGCCTGCTGCCGGCTCCACCAATGAAAACGGCGCCGTATACGATCCTGTATTCGGCTGGGTGGTGCCCGGACAGGTCAACCAGGCCGCCATAGACAGCAGCGGCGATCCGAATAAGATGGTCGGGAACATGGGCAACTGATGATACCTTTTCGTATCACAGAAATACAACTGAATAATAACTGAAAACCTGAAAACCGTCATCCGAGACGGTTTTCTTTTTTGCAAAAAGATTGGAGTGTGATACTGTTTGAAACGCTTTTATGCCATCCTCTGCACCGCCGCGCTCCTGCTCTGCCTGTGCCCCGCACAGGCTTTTGCTTCCGGGCAGGGCAACCTTGACGGAGGCGGCGGCAGTATGAACCAGGGCACCTCCGCCAACTTCTGGTCCCCCGGGAATGACGGGGTAAGGGTGACGGTGGTGGATGCCCAGTCCGGCGCTGCCGTGAGCACGCCGGTGGATTTCGCCAACCGAAGCCAGTCCGCCACGATGCTCCATTTCGGCAAAGTGAACAAGCTCCAGTACCGGGACGGGGCTTCGGTTTCCCTGCAGTCCGGCGTCCCTTATAACTGCCGTCAGCCCGCCTATTCCATGCCGGCCATCATCACCAGCAACAGCCGGCCTGCCACCATTGAAGCCATCAGGCGCTATTTCTGTTCGGAGTATGCCTGTATGATGGTGGCGGATGCCGCAGGCGTCAGCTACGAGCGCATGCTGGCCGGAGATTATAAAATCCTTCTGGAGCCCATTGCCTATGTGACCTTCAACGGAACAAAATACGCTTTTACGGCAACGGAGGCCGCCCTCTATGACCAGCTCTCCGGAGGCGCCCTGCGCAGTAAGCTGCCCTCGGTGGCATTCCAGAACCTCCCCCTTGCCCTGTTCCTGGAATACAGCGACCTGGGGTTTCCGGCCTGGGGCGGAGGCAGGCGGGGGATACAGTCCAACGGGGATATCATAAACGCCCTGGGGGTCGGCATTGTCTGGTTTGAGGAAACGGAAGAACCCAGCGGAGAGATCGAAGCGCCGGATGTGGAATACCGGGTGGACACGGATGTGATCACTGCCATCCGCCTGCGGACAGGCGGGCGCCTGACACCGGATAATCCGGCAACGGTCACTTTCCATATCCTGGGAAGGAGTTACACCGTCCGGAACATTGTCATACCTGCAAACGATTCCCAGCTGGTATGGGTGAAATGGCATACGCCCCCTACGCCCCAGACCATTACCATCACGGTGTCATTAAGCAGGGGCTTTACCGCCCAGGATACCTTTGTGGCGAAAATCGTGGACCTGAATGAAAAGATACCGCCTGATCCGCTGGCAACCGACATTAACCCCGGCTTTACCGTTCCCGCCCTCCCGGTGAATCCGCAGAAGCTAAACGCAAGCTGGGGCGTGTGGAGCTGTTACTGGGTTCCTGACTGGCAGTGGTGCAGCCATGGGGAGGATGACGGCCACTGGGTAGACCGGGGAGACTGGGAGTATGACTATACCAGTTACTCGGCCTCCATCAGCGGCGCCATGACTTTAATGCCGGATGATATCGTGCCGACAGCAAACGGGAAGGACATGAAGAGCGGGTATGGCGTTAAAACGGAAGTGCGGGCCACTTTGTCCACCAACTCATCGGACGGACACCACAGCAACCCGCAGACTGCTTTTTCCGTATTTCCGGAATTCCAGTATAACACTTACCTGCGGCTTCTGCAGCGCACATCCAGCGGGCGCAGCGCGCGGTTCACCTTCCGGCCCAATGAGTTTTCCACCTATGGGCGCACGGTGCATTTCACGCCGGTATGGTTCCCGGACAGCACAAGCTATGTGGTATATACCCAGGTATGGGACGCATGGACGCCGGACGGGATGCTCTCGGTCAACTTAAACGACTACGTCACCATCCACCAGAGCGTGTTTGATGACTGGTATACCAACCGTGAATAGCCCTATTCTTTTTCTTTATGAACTGTCGGCCTTTGCGTGCATCGCTGGATTTGCCGCATACGACCTGAAAAAGAAGCGGGTGCCCGACCGGGCGCTCCTGCTCTTCCTCCCCTTTGCCCTTGCGGCGCCTCTTGTCCGTACAGCGGCATTTGGAACCGCCCTTCTGCCGTTTTTATTTTTATACTCTTTTACCGGTGCAGCAGCCGGCTTTCTGATTTTACTGGCTGCCGCAATGCTGTCAAAGGAGGGTGCCGGCATCGGAGGAGGGGATATCAAGCTGGCAGCAGTGATGGGCTTTCTCTACGGCCCTTCCCGGATGCTGGCCATCCTGCTTACTGCTTCCGGCCTTACGGCCTGTGTCTCCCTGACAATGCGGCACAGGCGGAAAGAGGAAATGCTTTCCCTTCCCTTTGTGCCGTTCCTGATGATCGGGAGCCTGGCCGTTACAATAACTGCAGCCCTATAACCTCGTCCGCCTTATGGAATCCCACTGTCCTTCCTGGCAGTGTCAAAGGCAGACGCACATTTTCAATAACAGGAGTGAAATCAACCATGAAACTGAATAACCGCTTTATCTTCGGCCTGCTCAGCATCCTGCTGGCAGCCGTTATCGCCTTTGTCGCCCTGCCCACCATTGCAAAGCAGACCAACGGCAAGGCAGAGATTGTCCGCATTACAAAGCCCGTGCTGAAAGGGGAACAGCTCTCATCTGACAATACGGAGACCGTGGAGGTAGGGAGCTACAACCTTCCCCCCAACATCGCCCATTCCCTTGATGATGTGAAAGGGCTTTATGCCACCGCAGACTTATCCCAGGGCGATTATATCCTGACCTCCAAGATCAGCGCCGTCCCGGTCTCCTCGGATGTGGCCCTAAACAACATCCCCTCCGGGAAAGTCGCCATCTCCCTGACCGTCAAGACGCTGGCCTCCGGCCTGTCCGACAAGCTGCAGCCGGGCGACATCATCCGGGTCTACCATTTCCTGGATGCGGCCCAGGAAGTCCCAGAGCTCCGCTTTGTCCGGGTGCTCTCCGTCACGGATGCCAAAGGCGTCAACGTGGACAACGCAAAAGAACCTGTGGAGGACGAGGAAAAACAGCAGTCCGCCACCATCACGGTACTTGCAAGCCCGGAACAGGCACGGATGATTACTTCCCTGGAAAATGACGGAGTGGCCCATGTGGCCCTGATCTCCCGGGGCAATGAAACACTGGCAGAAGAGCTTCTGGCAGAACAGGAAACCATCCTGCAGGAGATCTATTTCCCGGAGCCTTCGGAGGAGGAAACGGAAGACACGGCCGGGGAGGGGGAAACGGAAAATCCCGAATCCGATGATACGGAGGAAAGCGGAGACGGGCCAGCCTCTGACGAAGAAAAAGAATCCACAAATAAAACCGGAAACAGCAGCAAAAATAATTCGGAAAATAATCCAGACAACAAGACCTGACCGCAGGCAGAAAGGAGGAATGGTTTCCATGTCCAAAACAATCACGGTCTGGGGCAGCCCCGGCAGCGGCAAATCCATGTTCTGCTGCATCCTTGCCAAAGCACTGACCCGTGACAAACGAAAGGCCATCATCATAAGCGCCGAACCCGGCACTCCCATGCTCCCGGTCTGGCTCCCGGAGCAGATCACTACCACGGCTGCCTCCATCGGCCAGGTATTAACCAGCGTGGAGATCGACACGTCCCTGGTAGCCAGCCATGTGACGGTGCTGAAGAATTACCCCTATATCGGCCTTATGGGATACTGCGCCGGGGAGAACCCATTAAGCTACCCGGAAACGAACTACCAGATGGCCCTGCAGCTCATCGCCTCTGCAAAGAAGTTGGTGGATTACGTCATCCTGGACTGCGGCTCTGTTATGACCAACGTATTCACCCCTGCCGCCATTGAATCCGGGGACCTGGTGCTCCGCATCGTAACACCGGATTTAAAAGGCATCAATTACCTGAAAGCGCACCAGCCTTTACTGATGGACGGGCGTTTCCATTACCATGAGCACATGACCTTTGCCGGCATGGCCCGCCCCTTCCATGCCTTTGACGAGATGGGCTATATCATTGGCGGCTTTGACGGTCTCCTGCCCTATGGGAAGGAGATTGACCGCTGCGCCACCGAAGGGGGCATGTTCCAGGCCATCAAATACTGCAACTCCAAATATACCGCCTCTTTAAACAGGGTGCTGGATACCCTGGAACAGATGGAGCTCGCCGAACAGCAGGAGGAGGAAAACTATGAGGACGCATACGAGGATGAGGCATACGGAGCGGAGGAAGATGAAGAGGACGCATACAGCGAAGACGAAGACGGGGAGGAATACGAAGGATGAATAACTTAAATGATATTTTCTTTGCCCCCACGGAAAACGGCGCCCTGACCTATGAGCAGGTGCTGGAGGACGTACAGCGCTACTTTTCCGAAAACCATGCCTCCACCATCGCCTGCGCCGGAGAAACGGATTCGGAACGGGCGGTTACGGTATTAAAAGAGCTGATGGTGCAGTACCTGGTGAAACGCAAATACGCCATCAAGGGGCTTACCACCGAGCAGCTCTGCGCCAGGCTTTATGAAGACATGGCAGGCTACTCCTTCTTAAAGAAATGGATCTACCGGCCAGGGGTAGAGGAGGTGAACATCAACGCCTATAACGATATTGAAGTCATTATGAACAGCGGACGCAGCATTAAGATACCGGACCGTTTTTCCTCTCCCCAGCACGCCATTGACGTGGTGCGGCGTATGCTGAACGCCTGCGGTATGGTGATTGACGACACCATGCCCTCCGTCATCGGCTTTCTGGACAAGAACATCCGTATCTCCGTGGACAAAACGCCCATCGTGGATTCGGAGGTGGGGATCAATGCCTCCATCCGTATTGTCAACCAAAATACGGTATCCGAGGAAAAGCTCCTGGATTCCGGCAGCGCCACGCCGGAGATGCTCCATTTCCTGACCGCCTGCATCCGCTACGGGGTTTCCGTGTGCATCGCCGGCTCCACCGGTTCCGGGAAGACGACCATCATGGCATGGCTCTTATCCAACGTGCCCAACAACCGCCGCCTCATTACCATCGAGGAAGGCAGCCGGGAATTTGACCTGGTGAAACGGGATGAAGACGGGAATATCCTGAATTCCGTGGTGCATCTGCTCACAAGGCCCCACGAGAATCCGTCCATGAACATCAACCAGGATTTCCTTCTGGAGCGTGTGCTGCGGAAGCATCCGGACGTGATCGGCGTGGGCGAGATGCGGTCAGCGGCAGAGAGCCTGTCGGCGGCGGAGAGTTCCCGGACCGGGCATACCGTGGTCACCACCATCCATTCCAATTCCTGTGAGAGCACCTACCGACGTATGATGACCCTTGCCAAACGGAAGTACAGCATGGACGATTCCATCCTGATGCAGATCATGGTGGAGGCTTATCCTGTGGTGGTGTTCACCAAACAGCTGGAGGACCGTTCCCGGAAGATCATGGAGATCATCGAAGGGGAGGATTATCTGGATGGGAAGCTGGTGTACCGCTCCCTCTATAAATACGAAGTGGTGGATAACGTGACCGATGAACACGGGGCCGCCCATGTGGTAGGCAGGCACCGCAAGATGGAAGCCATGTCCGAGACACTGAAAAAACGGCTCCTGGACAACGGAATCTCCCATAAGGAGCTGCAGGAATTTTTAGAAACCGGGCCGCCCCGTAAAGGCACATCCGGAAAACGGACACCGGGAAAGGAGGTGGAATAGTTGCACTGGATTTATCTTATCTGTTTTACCCTGCTCTGTGCCGGGCTTCTGGCACTGTTTGAAGTAAGGCTGCGGGATTTTACGGACGTTATCTTCAATACCGGAAGGAAAACTGCTACCCTGTCGGATGAGCTGAATGTCATTATGGGCACGCCTGCCAGGGGCTTTTTCAACCAGGGCTATGAGATCAAGCAGATTTTAAAGGATACCGGGCGGGCAGACCGCTATGAAGCGGTTACCCGGCTGACGCTTATCCTGTTTGCAGTGGGGGCGGTGCTGGCGCTGCTGATTAACAACGTGTATCTGGTCCCCATCCTGGGGCTGGGCTTTTCCCTGGTGCCCGTATGGTATCTGCGCAGCACGGCGGCCAGCTATAAGAAACACCTGAACGAGGAACTGGAGACCGCGATCTCCATCGTCACCACTTCCTATCTGCGGACGGAGGACCTGCTGCGCTCCATAAGGGAGAACCTGCCTTACATCAATGAGCCGATTAAGGCAAACTTCGAGGCATTCGTATATGAGAGCGAGCTGATCAATGCCAACATGACCAGCGCCATCAACTCCCTGAAAATGAAGATACCCAACCGGGTATTCCACGAATGGGCCAATATCCTGATCCAGTGCCAGTCGGACCGTTCCATGAAGAACACGCTGCCTACCATTGTGCAGAAATTCTCCGATGTCCGTGTAGTGCAGTCGGAGCTGGAAGCCATGATGCAGGGCCCCAGGCGGGAAGCCATTACCATGATGCTCCTGGTGATCGGCAACGTGCCGCTGCTCTATTTCCTCAACAAGGACTGGTTCCACACCCTAATCTACACCACGCCGGGCAAGATTGCCCTGGCCATCTGCGCAGCCATCATCCTGTTTGCCTTTACGCAGATCATGAAGCTGAGCAAGCCCATTGAATACGGAGGTGACGGAACATGACTTTGTTAGCACTGATTGCCATTATCCTGTTCGGCTTTGCCGTTTATAACCTGTCCACGGCTTTTGCCGACATCCCTACCAGCAAAACATCAAAAATGATGATGCTGGCCCGGAAACAGCAGGGAACAAAAAAAGAACAGCTCCTGGATGTGTATATCACAAAAATCGCCAGACTGCTCGCCCCTTACCTGCGGCTGGACAGGCTAAAGAGAAATAAACTACAGGCAGCGCTTAACATTGCCGGGCTGGAACTGACGCCGGAGGTGTACACGGCCAGGGCCTGGGTGACAGCCGGAACCGTGGGACTTTGTGCGCTCCCTATGGCGTTCCTGATGCCGCTTTTTGTACCGATCCTGATCGGGACTGCCGTGGCGCTGTGGTTCTCCACCTATTATGCGGCCTTTGACTTTGTAAAAAAGCGGCGCAGACTCATTGAAGCAGAGATCCCACGCTTTGCCCTGACCATCGGGCAGAACCTGGAGAATGACCGGGACGTGCTGAAGATACTCACCTCTTACCGCAGGGTGGCAGGCCGGGACTTCGGGGCGGAGCTGGACCAGACCATTGCGGATATGAAGACCGGCAATTATGAAAATGCCCTGATCCGCTTCGAGACCCGTATCGGAAGCCCCATGCTTTCTGATGTGGTGCGGGGGCTGGTGGGCGTCCTGCGCGGGGATGACCAGCGGATGTACTTTAAGATGATCTGCTTTGACATGCGGCAGATCGAGCAGAACAACCTGAAAAAAGAAGCCGCCAAACGGCCGAAAAAAATCCAGCGCTACTCCATGATGATGTTAATCTGCATCATGATTATCTATCTGGTGGTCCTCTGTACGGAAGTTTTAAGCTCCCTTGGCGCGTTCTTTGGATAAATCGGAACCGTTTTTGCCACAGGCTTTTTGCAGGGCGGTTTTTATAGAAAGGAGGCGGCCACTTGTACCCCAGTGGTTTTTCTTAGCATAACATTTTACAGCAGTCAACCAGCACCGTCCTTCCACGGCAGAAAGAATACAGACAGGAGTTGCCTATGAAGAAACACAGAAAACATCCCCTGCCCTCCACGGCAGAGGCAGAAAAACAGCGGTTCCGCCGGCTGCTCCGCCAAAAGCCTGTTCCTTATCCGGACAGGCAAAAAGGCAGAAAGAACAGACGGAAAAGGCCAATCCGACAGCCTTGAAAAGCCGGTAAGCATCCCTGTAACCATACATAAAAGAATAAAACAGTAGGAGGAAATTTCCATGAGAAAAATTACAAACCGTATCCGTAACAAAGCAGACCAGTTCATCATCCGTGCCCGGATGGCAGTCTCCAACCAGCGCGGAGATTTCTATATCTCAGATGCCGTAAAGATCATCATTGCCGTGGTGTTGGGCGCTCTGCTGTTGGCAGCACTGACTTTAATCTTTAATGATACGGTCATCCCCAGAATTACGCGGGAGATTGAAGGGCTGTTCGGATAAGGTCAACACAACTAAATAAAAACTTTCAGGGCCAGACCGCAGAAATTTGCGGCTGGCCCTCCTTTTTTATTTTTAAAAGGATTTTTCGAGCAAAACAATGAAATTTTATAAAAATTTTAGAAATATAGCGCTTAAAATCCGGTTTTTACATTTTCAAATTTACAGTAATAGAGGTGAAAAGAAATTGAATCAAAAAAATGTAATATCTATCCCTTTTTAAAAGCAGTACGTGGCAACTGGCACAATGCCTTGTTTATCAAATGTAACCATACTGTCTGCCCTCACAGCCAGTCTCCGCCCTGTGAAGGGTTCCTGATGGCCGTAGCTGCGGATGGATCTCCCATCCTTATGTCTGTAAAAACTATAGGACAGCTGTCTGGAGAATCCATCGGACCGGAAGACTGCCGGGCCGTATTAGGAAAACAAGATTTTGAGAGCGTATACGGCCTGTATATCGAGTGGCATACGGTATCATCCACAGACTGCCCGCTTCTGGAACTTTGCCAGATATCTGATCAATGCCGCTGCTTTTAAAAAAGGGAAATGAGAAAAAACAAATTTGCCATAAATGGCAGGAACGGAGGTGGCGAATGAAAACCATGAAAAAATATAACCTGAAATGCCCTTACTGCAGCTCCCCGGCCATCTGCCGGCCTGCCAGCACGGTCTACGGGGCAGATACCATTGACCGGAAAAGCTATCTGTATGTCTGCTCCCGCTGGCCGGCCTGTGACGCCTATGTGAACGCCCATAAAAAAGACCGCAGGCCGATGGGAACCCTGGCAGACAGCCGCCTTCGCCGCAAACGCATCCTGGCGCATGAAGCATTAAAACGGCTGCAGAACGAGCGGCATATGGAGAAATGGGCTGCCTATGTATGGCTCCAGGCAAAGCTGGGCCTTGATGAAAGCCAGGCCCATATCGGCATGTTTTCAGAGCAGATGTGTGAACAGGTTATTTCCCTGTGCCGTTCCCCGGCAAAGCCGGGCGGCGGCATGGCGGCATGAAGGGAGGGGAGCGTTTATGAAAAGGGATATCCCACTGACCAGAGAACAGCAGGAACTGGTGGAAAATAACCTTTCCCTTGTCTACTGGGTCATCATGGAAAGCATCCATGTCAATGAGACGGTTTACGGGTTTGAGTACGAGGACCTGCATCAGGAGGGCTGTATCTGGCTCTGCCATGCGGCGGCCACCTATGATCCTGCACGCTCCAAATTCTCCACCTATGCCAGAAAGATTGTGCGTAACGGCCTGCTCTCCTACTGCCGGCAGATGTGCTTCAGGCAGCGCCGTTTTACATACCTGACGGTAGGCATGTATGGGGAACTGCTGGCTGACGGGGAGCCTGTTTCCCAGCCGGATGACTTTCATGTACAGGTAAATATGATAGAAACCCTTGACCTTCTCGCATACGCAGAAAAGAAATATCAGGGTGTGACAAAACTTGGCATTGAAGCCCTGAAGCTGAAATTAAAAGGCATGAGCGTTTCCGAGATTGCCGGGCTGTATGATGTGCCGCCGCCCCATGTGGGCGCATGGATCTCCCGCGCAGCCCAGAAGCTTAAAAAAGACACGCCGTTTTTATCAGGACTTTTATGACTGCCACTATAAGCAGTCTCCTGCATAACCGGGAAAAAATAAGGAGGATTTTTTATGGCATTAAAAACACTTTACACGGCTGTCGGCCGCTTTGAACGCAGGACCAACGGATGCCGGCGCTACTGCCCCGTCATCATCCTTGGCGGAAAAGAATATATGGTGGATATCCAGGAAATGGTCATCTGGAGCTGCCTGAACTGGCGGATTGCCCGCATGGAAGAAATCGGGCGCTTCTACAGTAAGGCGTTTCCGGAAGAAAAAGAGATTGTAAACCGCTCCTGGGAAGACTGCGTGGAACGGCTGCTGACACGCGGCCTGCTGGCCTGCGGAAAAGGGGAAACGGAGTATGACGCCCTTTACGACCTGCTCTCTTCCATGTATATCATCCCCACGGATGGCTCCCGCTTTCTTAAGATTCTGTCCTTCCTGAAGCTGACGCTCATAAACCATGTGCCGCCTGCCGCTGCCAGAAGGCTGTTCCGCCGGGACCGGCGCACGGAACATGAGAAACGGGTTATGGCGCTTGCCAGACAGGCACTGCTTTCCACGGCGGAACTAATTTTGTGCATGGAAAAGGAGATCCGCGCCCTCCCCACCGAGGAAAGCGTCCTGGAAGGGCTCTATGATGATACGGATACCACCAGCGACAACATCGGCTGCCTGATGCGGGTTTCCCCCAAAAGCCGGGAAGTTACCCTTGCGGTGGCAAACCTGTACCTGCGCCAGCAGATTATTTTTGAAAGGATATGATATCTTATGGAACAATGGTTAAACGCCCCTTTTACCCTCCGGCTGAAAGTTTTTCTCTTCCTGTTTACCGGTATCGGCATCCTCCTGATGGCTGCCATCGCATTTTTTATCTCCCGTGACCGTCTTTTGCTGGTTTTAAGCGGCATTATCTTTGGCTGCTGCCTGCTTCGCGGCACAGGGCTTCTGCTTGTGATCCTGCGCGGGGACTATGAAACCATCACGGGCGTATGCACTGCCGTTGCCAGGCAGCCTCTGCGCAGGTATCAGAAAATAGAGCTTACGGACAGCCAGGGAGCTGCTGTTATCTTACTTCTGGGGAGACAGGTAAAGATAAAACCGGACAGGGCTTACTGCTTCTATTTCCGAAAAGCCTCCCGCCCCTCCCTGGGCAGTGAATATCTGGATGCCTCCCTCTCCACGGACCTGTTTTTAGGATACGATTCCGGCCTGCCGGACAACGGGCTGGAATCAAAATATCCAGATACTGCAGAATAACGGCACCCTGATTCCTGTTTCTATAGCAGGAAGCCCTGTGCACATCAGGGCATCCGCCTACAAAATATTGTATTTTGCCGCTTAAAATATCTATATATAGTATTTATAAACTTGACAGGTGCAATATATGGTGTTATACTTACCTTGTAATTGATTTTTGTGCGTATCCTTGCAGGATTGCAGACAGATTTGTCTGTACAGCGATAAGTAATCGCATTGCACACGCTGTTAAGTTTGTATATAAGTGTCAGTGGCATTTCTGCGCCCATATGGGCCGGATTCCCGCTGGCACTTTTTTTATAGATAACAAGGCCAGCGGCAGAAAGGAGTGTTATGGCACAGATTTTTGCATTTGGACATGTGGAGAATGACCTGGCCCCTAAAAAGAGCCAGAAGGATTCCACCTATGTCTGCTTCGGATTTACCGAGCAGACCGGAAAGGGGCAGTTCCAGTATTACCAGGTCTGGGCATGGGAGGATGAAGTATCCCGCCTGATACAGCTTGGCGTAAAAAAGGACAGCCGGCTATGGATCACCGGCACACAGCAGCTGGTGGACTGTACCGCAGGCCATGGGAAGGAAAAGACAAAGATCTTAAAGGTCTACCTGTCAAACTTTGGATTTCTTCCCGGCCGCTCTCCAAAGGAAAGCCCTGCCGATTTTCCAGATGACCCCAGAACCGCAGACACCGCCCCTCCCCCTGTGGAGGTACTGGACGGGGAACGCGATTCCCTGCCGGAGTGAATTCCATTCCGGCCCCCAAAAGAGGAACCATACTGGTTTTCAGAATGATACTGAAAAACCGGTATGGTTCCTCTTTTTTTATGCATACAGGTTACTTTTAACAACAGCAGAGAAAGGATGGTAAAAAAATGAAAAGTGACAAAGCCCTGTGGGGCAGCATCAGCATCCTTGTGGGTGCGGTTATCGCCATACTGGCACTCATTAGGGGCACCTGGCAGTCCTGGCTCCTGATTGGGGTATTCACCCTCTGGGGGCTGTGGGTTGTGGCGGTGCTCCTGCGGCCTTACATGCGGCAGGCAAAGCGCCGCAGGATGCGTGAACAGCTTGCAAAGAAACGCCTGACGGAAGGGATTTCCCCTTCACAGCCTGCAGTATTTCCGGCTATGGAGCCTGCGGAGACGGAGCTGCTCCTGCTGCGCCATGTCAACCACCGGATCTCCGCCTATCTTCGGGCGGTCTATCCTGATGTGCGCTGGGAATGGTGCGAAAAGAGGCCGGAAAAACTGGTGCTGGCGGGAGGAACCGGGCGCATCCGCCTTTACGGCATCCCGGATTTTGACCATGCGGATGTATGCGTGGATCAAAATGCCGGCATCGCCTGCAACATGTTAAAGATCGTCCCCCTCTCGGAAGCCGGAGGCGGCGGACCGGAAGATACGGTTCCGCCCAACAAACAGCCGGTAGACCCCCAGATCTGGTATGAGGTCCAGGGCCGGAAGGTTCTGGAATCCCTTGTGGCAGACTTAAATTCCAGAGGGCACAGCCGCCTCACCATCCACGAGGACGGCGATATCTTCATCGAGGAGGATGCGGAGGAGGTGGCAAAAGAGCACCTTGCCGGCTTTCCGGAAAAGACATACTGGCCCCGGCTTTTGCAGGTTTTTGAGCGCAACGGGCTGGCGGCTGAGATCATGGCAAAGGGCATCCAGATATCCTGGTAGGCCCACACACAACAGGAAAGGAGATGAATACGAATGAAGGAAGGACTTACCCTGGAGGAAATGGCCGCTGAGATCACAAGGCAGAGCAGGCTGAAGGAAGATTATCTGGTGGATACCAGGAGCCTGCAGATGGAGCCCTATGATTCCCAGGTCTATCTCCACATGTTTGACGGGAACACCGAACCGGTGGAGCCCATGCAGGTCAATACCATTGCCCACCGGCAGATTGGGACGCATTTAAAGATCCCTGCCCCCTATTATGACCGGATGCTCACGGAAAAACCGGAGCTTCTGGCTGCAAATGTCAATACCTGGCTCCGGCACTCCCCGTCCAAACGGCTTCTGCGCACTATGGGAGGCACCGCGAGGGCTTTCTTAAGCAACCGTTACCGGCGGATTGACAACATGGAGATTGCCACCGCCGTCCTGCCCATCATCGGGCAGATGGAGGGTGCCCGGTTTGAAAGCTGCCAGATCACGGACAGCCGGATGTATATGAAGGTGGTCAATACCCGCCTGGAAGCGGAGGTTGTGCCGGGAGACATTGTGCAGGCCGGCGTCATTATCTCCAACAGCGAGACCGGCATGGGGGCCGTCAGCATCCAGCCCCTTGTCTACCGCCTGGTATGCAGCAACGGCATGATTGTCAACGATGCACAGACCAGACGCAACCATGTGGGCCGGGTCAATGACATGGAAGAAAGCTTCCAGCTTTATTCCGAAAAGACTCTGGCAGCGGACGACAGGGCTTTTATCCTGAAAATCCAGGATACGGTCAGGGCCGCCGTGGAGGAAGCACGCTTTGCCCAGGTGGTCGGCATGATGCAGGACGCCACAAAGGCGGAAATGAACACAAAAGATGTTCCCGGCATCGTCAGACTGGCCAGCCGGGAATTCCACATCACGGACGATGAGGGGGAAGGCATCCTCCAGCATCTGATCGAGGGAAAGGACCTTACGCTGTACGGGCTTTCCAATGCGGTCACAAGGCACAGCCAGGATGTGGAGAATTACGACAGGGCCACCCAGCTGGAGAGCATCGGCTACAACATTCTTTCCATGCCGGCCCGCCAGTGGAACCGGATCAATCAAGCGGCAGCATAATGTAGCTGCTTAATACATTCAACAAAAAAACAATTCAAATCCAAGGAGGAAAACAGTATGAATAACACCCAGAACAACGCTTTGGCAGGACAGGAAACCTTTATGCTCCCGGCAGCCATTCCGGAAGGGGATTTCACCCAGGAGGAACTGGCAGAAGATATGGAGGGCCTGCAGATCAGCTTCCCCCGGATCAAGATTCCGGGCGGCGGCGCATTGATGTTTGAGATTCCTTCCGATGACCCGGAGAATCCGGACTATGCAAAAACCCTGGAAGGGGCTATCCTCTTCCACCACCCCAACAACGCTTACTGGCCGGAAGGCAGCGAGTATGACGACAACGCCAATCCTCTGTGCTCTTCTGTGGACGCAAAGCAGGGGATCGGGGAGCCTGGCGGTTCCTGTGCAGCCTGTGCCTTGAACCAGTTCGGCTCCGCCGCAGAAGGAAATGGGAAAGCCTGCAAGAACATGCGTGTGCTTTATCTGCTCCGCAGCGGCGAGTTCATGCCGTTGCAGGTAACCCTGCCGCCCACCAGCTTAAAGCCCTTCCGTGAGTTCATGAACCAATCCTTTATGCTCCGCCGCCGTGCGACCTACGGCAGCGTGGTGCAGATCGGGCTGAAAAAGATGAGCAATGGGAAGGACGATTACAGCGTTGCCACCTTCCGCCGCCTGTATGATTTCAGCGGTGAGGAACTGGCGCAGATCCGGAACTATGCAGACGGTTTTAAAGGGCAAGTCCGCATGATGCTCCAGCAGCGTGCGGCTGTCCAGGAAACCCAGCATGATGATGGGTGTGATTATGGAAACAGCAATGTGGAAGTCCTGCCTGCAGGCGGAGGCGGAAAATTTAACTACGGACAGCCCCTTGACGGAGAACGGGAAGCCCTGCCCGCATAATCTGATGTAACCGATATGGCCCGGTGCCATATAAAACGTATCAAAAGGATTCTCCTGGTTAGCTGCCGGGGGAGTCCTTTTCGCATTTGAAGGAGGAAATTTTTATGAAGTCTGAAGTACCGTTAACACCTGAGCAGCGTTTATTTGCTGAAGAACACCATGATCTGGTTTATAAATTCCTTCGGAAAAAGCAGTTGCCCATAGATGAGTTTTATGATGTTGTTATTTTTGGATATCTTCGTGCTGTTTACAGATTTTTAACTTTGCCTGAATTGCAGAAATATTCTTTCAAAACTGTTGCTTGGAAAGGAATGGAAGGGGAACTCTGCAATCACAACCGGATATGTAAAAGCCAAAAACATAATGCATTTGTGATTAGTCTCCACATACCCACTTATGAGGACGGTTTATCTTTAGAAGAAACTATTCCTGCTCCCAATCCCCATATGAGGCAGTTAGAGGAACAACTTCTCCTGCATGACCTGGCAAAGCGGGTATCCAGACAGCAGATGAACATTGTGCGTCTGAAATCCTGCGGTTATAACGACCGCGATATTGCCCGCTGTCAGAACACCACCATGAAACGTGTACAGGAGCTTCTTGAAGATGTCCGCAGTGTTCTTTTGGATATATGTTACGGCTAATACCATTGCTACAAATTTAATACAGAAACAGAATGGAGGTCAGAAAGAATGAGAAAGAAAAAAGCAGAAGAAAAGAAAACCGTCATGCTCTGTGGAACGCTCCTGTGCCCGATCACCATTGGCAAGCCTGCATTATTTGCATCTGAGGGAAACTTTTATCGTACATCCAGCGTTGTTGCCCTGCATAAGCAGACCGAAGACAATATCCATTTTGAAACAAGAAACACCCACTATCACCTGTCTATGAGCCCTTTTCCGCTGGCGGCCATGAGTCCGCTCCCTGTGAGACTGGCCGCATGTGCGTAAATGGACTTTGAGTAACTGTGGCGGCTGCACTTGTGCCGGCCGCCTCCATGTTCCGGCCGTGGCGTATCCATACCACGGCCTTTTCTTATTATTAAGACCATCCGCAGAAAGTGCGGCTGGTTATTCACAAGGTATGTGTACTACATACAGATTGGAGATGTTATGAATCTAAAAGAATTTACTGACAGAATGAAGACGGCCATTTCAGATGCCTTAAATAAGGAAGTCCAGATTGTAAGTCCGTTAAAAATCAACGGTATCCGCCCTTATGGGCTGGCTGTAAAAGAACCGGATTCCAATGTAAGTCCCACAATCTATCTGGAATCCTTTTTTGAAAGGTTCCTTGAGACAGACGACTGGGAACAGGCTGTGAAGGATGTTCTTGCATTTTATGAAAACAACGTCCTTACAGATTCTGTTGACATAGATCTGCTCATGGATTTTGGCCGGATTCAAAAGAAACTGTATTACCGGCTTATCAACTATGAAGCAAACCGGGAACTGCTTGCGAAAATTCCCCATACCCGTTTTCTTGACCTTGCAAAGGTTTATTATGCAGACTGTGAGATTGGGGGCAACATGCCGGGACGTTTCCTTATCCATTATGGACATATCAGACTTTGGGGAATTGATGAGAATGAACTGGTGAAAACAGCAGAGGAAAACACACCCGGACTTTATCCGGCTTATATCAGAGATATGCTCTCTGCCCTCATGCCGGGAAATCCACTGGATACGCTTGAAGCGCCGGAGGACTTTTCCTCATCCATGTTCGCTCTCACTAATGCAGAAGCTGATTATGGGGCGGCTGCGGTATGCTATAAAGGCGTCCTGGATGATTTCGCCCGGAAAATCGAAGATGACCTGGTGATCCTTCCCAGCTCCGTCCATGAAACAATCCTTCTGCCTTTGCACAAAAATGGTGACATTGACCATCTCAAATGTATGGTTTATGACATAAACCGCACCCTACTGGAGCCATCAGAATTTCTCTCCGACAATGTGTACCTTTTCAACAGGCAGAACAAACAGCTTACCATCGCTTAAACTGAAGGGCAGGAAGATTTAAAGTCCTGCCCTTCATCAAACATACAGGAGGTTCTTATGAATTTACTCACAAAATTTGAAACCGTTGAGATAAAAGCAGATACCCGTATCTCCGAAACGGACCGGAACTTCTGCGCGGCGCATCAGGCAGCCTATGAAAGTGCCAGAACTTCCCTGGCGGAATTGGGATTTATCTGGAATGACATGCTGAACCAGCAGAGTGAACTGCTGACACCCACAGGCGCATCTTCGGAAACTTACCTTGTCACTTATGACGCTCTGAAGCTTTCTGATTATGCTATCCAGCAGCAGATTCACTCCCTGCATCCTCAGTTTATCTCCCAAATTGTTTCTTATTTCAGCAAGACCTACCACTTTTCCATAAACACAAATGAGATTACATACAACCTTATTCCTCAAAAACCAGCCGACCGATGGAAGGACAATTATAAAGAACTGATTGAAAAATATATGAAAGATATGGATGAACTGTCCCTTTCCTACACAGATGTTCTGGAACAAATCTTCCTTCAGACGGGCGGACGGGCCTTCTTTGAGCAGGCGCTCCATGAGCTTAAGGAGAAATGCCACCAGGCAGCCTGGATTACCAGCAACGGAAAGCCCCGGTTTGAACAGAAAAAAAGCACCATACAGTTCACCGGTTATGCCTGCAGTTTCCGAGACTGGTATGGCGGAGGCGTCTGGGAACTGTCAAGCGGAACAAAAGATATTTTACGGGGCATTGCCCATTTTGAAACAGGGATGTTTGGCACCGTCCCCTGCAGCCTGTCAAGGATTCTCGGCAGATATGATTCTTCTGACAGCCAGCATGAATTTCCCGACTGCGAAAAGCTGCAGTCCCTGCGGATGTTCAAAAACGGCAGGGTAGATATAAAGTTTACCAGTGAAGCACACGCCGCCCAGTTCATAGAGGATTATTTGAAAACCATATGTTAGCGAGGTGATACGAATGAAATATGCTTACCAGGGGGAATCCATCCCCCAGAATAAACGGAAAGCGCTGAATGAAAAAGTCCTGTACCTGATTGACAGCGGCCAGTGTGAGGAATGTTCCATCAGTCCGGAGGATATCTACAACGCCTATACCGGGGACGGCGGCCTTCACGGCCTGGAGCGGGAGGACTATGAAAATTACCATGCCTACAGCGAGGCGAAAAAGGAAATCGAAAACGGCCAGTTCTTCACGCCGCCCCGCCTGTGCGAGTTTATAATAGCCAGCCTGAAGCTGTCAGAACACAACCTGGTAGCGGACCTTACCTGCGGCATGGGGAGCTTTTTCAACTTTATCCCCACGGAGGCAAACATCTACGGATGTGAGCTGGATACAAAGGCCGTAAAGGTAGCAAGGTTCCTTTACCCGGAGGCCACGATTGAGTGCAAGGATATACGCACCTGCCAGCCGGAGACACGGTTTGACTTTGTAGTGGGCAATCCACCCTTCCATCTGAAATGGTGGACAAAAAGCGGCAGGGAGATGCCCTCCCAGATGTACTACTGTCTGAAAGCGGCAGAGGTACTAAAGCCGCTGGGAATCCTCGCGCTGATTGTGCCCCTGTCTTTTCTGGCGGATACTTTTACCGACAGCGGGCAGATCCGGGAGATGGAAAAGCAGTTCAGTTTTCTGGGGCAGGTACTGCTTCCGGATAACGCATTCTTCTATCTGGGCGTCAGCCGTTTCCCTGTCAAGCTGCAGTTCTGGCAGAAAAAGACAGCAGACCAGGGATGGAAGTCCCACCCATACCGCACGGAGGCCGACTACTCCCTACCGGAAGATTTTCAAATCCGGGAGGCGGCAGAATATACCTATCAGAAGATACTGGTCTTTGCCAGGTCGGCGCTGGAAAACAACCAGTCAAAGATTCTGCTGGAGCTGGCAAGACAGCGCCATACATCCGGCGATTTCAGATACCAGACACAAAAACTTTTATATCATATCAAAGTGCATCCCCGTACCAGCCCGCTGTATGCCAGATGCTGCGAATACCTGCACCGCTTTTATACCCAGCGAAAGCCGGATGAAATGAGTTATGAACAATGGTGCCGGGTCCAGCTTACGGAGAACAAGGTACTCACCTACCTCCGGCAGGCGTTAAAAAAGCAGAATCCCGTGCCGGAAACAGACGTCATCCGTCTGGTGAAGCGCAAGGGGGAGTTTGCCTATAAGGGATACAGCGCCGCAGCACGCCGGCAGATCAAAGACAGCAGACGCCTGCCCGTGCCTGTCTACCAGGCCGTGCTGGAAAACACCCCGGAATCTTTTCCGGGTTATGAACGGCTGCTCCGCAGGAAACGGGCAGAATATGAAATCCAGAACATGCCCTACGCGGAAATGGTCGAAGACCCGGCTATCGCCAAATGGCTGGAAGACTTCTCCCTGTGGGATTCCTCCAAATTTGAGGAAATCCGCCTGAATGAGGTTCAAAGGCATGACATCAACCTTACTCTTCAGAAGCGCTATGCACTGTTACAGTGGGAACAGGGGAGCGGAAAGACACTGGCCGGCATTGCTACAGCATTGTACCGGATGCAGAACCAGAACGTACACAGCACATGGGTTATTTCCTCCGCTATCTCCATCCGCAACAACTGGGATGTGGTGCTGGCAAATTACGGGCTTTCCTATGTGTTCGTAAAACGGCTGGCGGACCTAAAACGCATCCGCCCCGGAGATTTTGCCCTGCTGACGCTGAACAAAGTAAGCGCTTATAAAAAGCATCTGAGAAGGTATATGAAACGCCTGCGTCAGAATATCCAGTTCATACTGGATGAAAGCGATGAGATTTCCAATCCCGGAACTGCCAGAAGCCAGGCAGTGCTCTCCTGTTTCCGCCGCTGCCGGATGAAGCTGCTCACCACGGGCACCAGCACCAGAAATAACATTTCGGAGTTTGCTCCGCAGCTGGAACTGCTCTACAACAATTCCGTCAACATGATTTCCTGGAACCGGTATATCTATCACCATAACAAAAAGGCAGATTCGGACGAAGAACCGGACTATGACAGCAATCCATACTTCGGCCAGCCAATCCCTGCCTACAAGAAAGGCTATTCCCTGTTTGCAGCTTCCCACCTTCCGGAAAAAGTAACGGTATTCGGCATGGAGAAGCGCACACAGGACATCTACAATGCGGATATTCTCAGCGACATTTTGGGAAAGACCGTAATCACAAGGACCTTTGAAGAGGTTGCCTGCAAGGATATCAAGCATATCCACCAGGTGCTGCTCCACTTTCCCCCGGAAGAAAAGGAAGCCTATCAGCAGGCAATCCATGAATTCTATAAAATGCGGGATCATTATTTTGCGTCCACCGGCAATTCCAGAAAGGATTCCATGATGCGCCTGGTCCAGCAGATTGTCCTTCTCCTGCGCATCGGCGCCGCACCGGATACGGTGCAGGAATACACAGGGGATACCCCGGTCAAGGTCATGGCCGCCGTTGAGATGGCTGCCGAATGGGAAAATGAGATCGTTGCCATCGGGGTGCGGCATGTTGCCGTGCTGGAATCTTATGAAAAAGCGCTGCGGGAATACCTGCCGGACCGCCCCCTGTTCGTGGTGACCGGCTCCAATACCAGCTTTGCCAAAAGAAGGGCGCTCCGCCAGACACTGAAGGACAGCGGAAACGGGATACTTCTCTGCACCCAGCAGAGCCTTCCCTCCAGCGTCAATTTCGATTATGTCAACAAAGTCATCATACCGGAACTGCATTACAACAACTCCGGCATGAGCCAGTTCTATTTCCGGTTTATCCGGTATACCTCAACGGAAGAAAAAGACATCTATTTCCTTACCTATGCCGGAAGCATTGAATCCAACCTGATGCAGATGGTGCTGGCAAAGGAAAAGCTGAACCTGTTTATGAAAGGGCAGGACGTGGACCTGGATGAGATTTATGACAGGTTTGATGTGGACTATGACCTGCTCTCCCTCCTGATGCGCCAGGAACGGGACGAGAATGGCACGCTCCAGATCCGATGGGGCGAACAGAAGATTGCATGACAACCGGAAAATATATCATTCTGCCCCGGATACAGGGGCAGACAGTGAAAGGAGGAACACGGATGAATTTTCACGAAACAAAGATGGGGGCAGTTTTCTTTAACTGCCAGTTACCGGAGCTGATTAAAGCGCTCCGGGAGATTGCCGATGCCTTAAAAAAGCCTGCCCCGGCAGCCCTCCGGCTGGCCGATACAGGCGAAGCGGATTTTTTACACAACCTTTTCTGCGGGAACTATGAACCGGATATTTACGGATGCACCACAGCGCCCTCAGAGCTGGACCGGAATGTAAAAGAGGCGGAAAAAGCCCTGCTCCCTGCGCTGGGAGAATCCAGGCCGCTTTTTGAACAGTACCAGGCGGCAGTTTCCGAAAGAAACAGCGCCATAGTGGAACAGTCCTACTGCTGCGGATACCGCACCGCAGTCCAGATGATTGTCAGCGGGCTTGCCGCACCACAGCAGCAGACGGGAGGTGCGCGGGATGAACAGCCATGAAGGGACCGCATCCCCCAATATGCCGGAACTTCCCAGAGAAATCTATGAGCCTGTATTTGCACACACCATAGAGATAGAAGAATATTTAAAACAGGAGCTTACCCTCTCCTATGTGGACCTGGACGGCGCCCATGAGCTGCAGACCTGCTACGGCGACATCCTGAAAACCATTAACGCCCTCATGGACTATACCCGCATGCTGGATCTGGTATGTGAGCAGTGGAACCTGACCGGCTTTCACAGGGCCACATACGAATACCAGGCGGGAAAGTTACGGGAGATTGCGGAAAAGTTTCAGACAGCCATCGGCTACGATTACGCCGCTGCCGTAGAAAAATGCCGGAAGAAACAGGCAAAAAAGCAGCGCTCTGACGATGTGGGGGAAGATGCCCTTACACTCACTGTCCGCAGACAGCAGAAGGCATCAGAGAAGAATACGGAAGAAATGAAAGCCGGACAGCCCAAACCCACGGCAGCAGAAAGCAGCTCCCCATACCCGGCGGAAGACAGTCTGCCGCCCTGGGAAGATGATTTTTCATGAAGAGTTTTAAAAAGGAGGTATCCCTATGACAAGCAATGAATTACGAAAAACACTGGAAGGACATCTTGACATTTTAAAAAAGAACCTTGCCGTGGCATCCCTGGAGGTTCTGAAGACCAGATACAAAAAACCCTTTGACGAACTGCGGGACAACATCAGCTCCACGGCTACCGCTTATATCAAACAGATCACACTGGAAAACATCCGTATCCGTGCGGATTTTATGGATGAGGCGCAGCCGCTGATTCAGAGCACGATTGACCAGTCCGGCATCCTGAAACAGATTTCCGCAGCTGCTTTCAAACGGCAGGATATCGAGGAGATCGACCAGCTTGCACTGACACTCAAAGAACAGATTCACCAGGCGCTTATCCCTTTTTATGATAAGCACATCTGCCTGTATCTAGATGACGAGTGCTTTGGGAAACCTCCCAAAGCGCCCAAGTTTTACAACGAGGCAAGCGGCTGTATGTGGAAAAACAACACCTGGATACCTGCGGAGGTGGAAAAAGGGGTAATCCTTCTTCCGGCGCAGGAGATGCCCAGAACGGCGGCATAACAGGAAGAAGCAACAGAAAAATAATGCCAGCACAGCGAAAGGAGACGCTATGAAAACATTTGATTTAAAGAAATATGGAAGCGTGTATAAGATTCGGTTAAACGTCACCTCTTATATGGAAGGAAACCTTGCCATCACAATGGCTTCCTGGGAGAACGGAGAGGCGGAACCCTGGAATGTCCTGACTGTCAACCTGGATTCCGTTCGCCCCCGGAACTGTGCATTTATTGATACCAATAACAATGGCGAAGATATCCTTGCATGGATTATCCGGCACGGCCTGGCAGTCCCTACCGGCACCTATGGCCGCAGCGGTTTCTGCCGCTATCCGGAATACCGGTTCCGCCCGGAGGTTCTTCAGGAGATTGACCCGGACGGATATGCTTCCTATCTCCATGACTGGGAAGAGAGGTATGGCGTATGAAGGTTGAACTGTACCCAAAAAGTATGCTGGAAAAGCTCTGGAAGACAGATAAAAAATGGTTTTCTGACGGTATCGGCCGGAAACCGGACTGCCTGCGCTGCGGAGGCCCATTGGATAGCCGCCTGACAGTCAATTCCCTGAGCCGTCACGCCAAAATCCATATCTGCCAGCAATGCGGAACGGATGAGGCTATGCGTGATTATGGGGAAGCTGTTATGCCCTTTGAACAGTGGCACGGCGTAACCAGCGGACGAGTTGATAAGTTACAGGAAAGCAAAAATCCTGTTCTTACCACAGCATGTTCCTTTATGGATATTTTTCAGAATCAGAATGATTCTGAGCAACACAAAATCGGAAGACCCGACTGTGAGGCTGCCTATTCCCGCTCGGACTATGATGGTTACAGATGGTGGACCACCTGGTTTCCCTGCAGAAAAGAACCGACACCTGAGAATCTGAGCAAAGAGATTGACCGGTTTCAGGATGCCCTTTTCCGTATGCCGGAGTTTCAGACACTGGATACTATGCGGAAACTGTGCATCTTTGCGGAACCCGTAGGCAATTCCGAGTTTAACCTGTATTCGGAAACGCCCCATTTCCATATCTGGCTCCGTATGCTCACACAGCCGCGGAATTATAACCTTTATGTTCATTATTATGAGAAATAGCTGTTTTCGGACAGTGTATGTTTCAATGATTTTTACAGAAAAGCGCCGGGCGATATGCTCCGGCGCTTTTCCCATTCCTACTGCCTGTCCACTCTGCAGCAGTCCTGTTTTAAATGTTACATCACACTCTGAACTGGGTAATACATTTCAGAAATATAATGCAAAGCTCCTGATAAAGGTCTTCATCAAACCTGCCGTTTATAATGGCGTTTTTCACTAAAAGAGGCTTGTACATCTCCAAAAGTTCCATGACCGCTGGCTCCCTGCCGGCTTTCGCCTGTAAAAGCATTTCCTTAAAATTCATTTTTCATCACCTCAATCTTTCTTTTCATCTTCTGCACCGTCCGGTAGTACACCGCCGACACGCCTTTATATCCCAGTCCCATTTCCTCTGCCAGCGTCTCAAAGCTCTTTCCGTCTAAGATTCTCGCAAAAAATATGTACCGTTCCCGCTCGCTAAGTTCTTTCAGCGCCAGAAGGAGCGCACTGTCCTCCAGCTGCATGAGTACCGGCAGCCCCAGAAACATATCCCGTTCGATGCTGCATTCCGGCATAAATGGGAAGTCTTCAGTTAGGCTCTCCATCTGCAGGCGCCTGTCCTGCTGCTGTATATAATCATGTCTGCGGCGCTGGACTGCCGTTGTCAGATAGGCCGTAAACTGATTCTGTATGATTTCTGTTTCACTTTTTCCGTTGTTTCTCTGCCACATGGCGTTTCCTCCTTAAATTTCAGAATTTTGGCTGCAAAATCCTGAAACCGGAGGTGAGCGGCAGCGGACAATAGAAAAAGAACGGCTGCCTGTTTTCATTCTCAGATAACCGTTCTTCTTCCAGATATCGCTATTTATCTCAAAAAAGTAGTGTGTTAAACTACTATTTTCAACGCATTTCAGCCGTAAAAAAAGATAGATTTTTTTAATAAACTTCCTTTACAGCCATATGCTTCGAGCGTACTTCTCAATGACCATGTATCCTTCCTCATGGCCATACACAAAAAAAGCACTCAAATAATGTCCTGATGAACCACGTTTTTTTTTAATTCATCAAAACATCGAGTGCATAAAGTAGTTTTATAACATATATTTTTGGGGTGTCTATACCATTTTTACATTTAAAAAGTATGGCACTAAACTACTACCAGGAGGTGATGATAATGTCTTTGTCAGTCAATGATGCCAATGTTTTCAGCCGTGTCCTCAAAAAAGCACGAAAGAAAATGCATCTGACCCAGGCGACCTGTGCGGAATTATTAGATTATTCCCTTTCCTTCCAAAAAGACCTGGAACGCGGCCGCTGCTCCCCAAGCATCGAGAACTTTTACCATATCTGTCGGACACTGAATATATCCGCAGATGAGTGTGTTTTTCCAGACAGCCACGATGCGGACTCTACATATCAAAAACTGCTCCGACTGCTTTCACAATGTGATGAAAGCAGTTTAAAAATTCTTACTGCCACAGCAACGGCAATCATCAACGAAAAGAATAATCAATCAACCTGATCCTGCAAAAAAATATAACCCAACTGTTTTTTCTTGTTGGGTTATATTTTACATGACAAATATCTTTATAATATCGACAGAAAATAGATAGATTATCTTTTTTATTGACAATTTACGACATTAGTACACCGCATTTAATTTTCTGCACTGAACTTATATCCATATCCATGCAGAGTCTGTATGGATGAAATCCCCAGCTTTGTCCTAAGCCGGTAAATAATATCCCTAATAATATAGGAGCCTCCGGCATAATTATCCCTGCTCACCGCCTCATAAATCTGGTCTTTCGTAAAAGCTATATCAGGATTGGATGCCAGAAAGCAGAGTACGTCAAACTCCATTCTGGTAAGGCCAATTTTACGCCCGTCCACATCAACTGCTCTGCTTGCAGGATGGATATGCAGGTTCCCAAATACCATCTCTTTATCTGTATCTGACATCACTCACACCTCCATTCAATCCGCTGAC
This sequence comes from Clostridia bacterium, assembly GCA_910575725.1. Taxonomy (GTDB): domain Bacteria; phylum Bacillota; class Clostridia; order Lachnospirales; family Lachnospiraceae; genus Laedolimicola. The sequence goes on from CAJTFE010000006.1 coordinate 54,272, forward strand.
AGTATTTTAGTTTATATATAATCCCTGTCCTGTTTTAACCGCCGATTTTTGTTCCCTGTGAAAACGTACAAGTCCCGTCTTGTTCAAAGTCACCATAAGCACCGGAATGAATACAAGCTGAAGGATGATTCCCGGAATGGCACTCAAATAAACGCCTCCCTCTGTCATGCTGCACTGCAGCTATTCCTCATTTGTATTTCTCTTTATGCCCTCGCGTCAAAACCGCACTGTTCCTCAGTCCAAGAAACATCGGCATTGATCTCCTGCCTTGCCACATGGCGAGGAACTGATTCCCCATATAGACATTCTGCACCGCTTCCTCCTTGGCAAACGCAGTGACCTTCTCCTGGATGGAGTTCGTCATCTACCACCCCTTCTTGGATGATAAATGTATATTCTTGATTCCCATTATCTCCATGATAAAATGTCCTTTCCGCCATAAAGTCATCTCTGCTCACCGATGTGCTTATTTAACGGAAGCCGGGGATGCCTGCCCATGCCCTACGGCTTATCAATCATATAGAGCTACGCCTTATTTTCTTTTATGCTTTGGCATCAAAACTACTTTGCAGATCATTTGCATTTTTAGACATTTCTCTGCCATCCATCGGAATCCCTTTTTTTGCATTTCCCTATACTTCCTTCACTCTTTATCAATTCTCATACTGCACTTCTGTGCTTTTACCGATATTTCCCTCAAGCAACTTTACGTCTATACTGCCGTCCTTGGAATTAACAATATATTTCTTCACATTCGGCAGTATCTTGTCCATAGTTTCGAGGAATAATCTGTACTTTGTTGTATCTTTACTATATATCTGACTATTTTTCTGATATTCTGCAAGCATCTGATCAAACTTAGCCGCATCACCCTGCGCCTGATTGATTGCTTGCGTTTTATAGCCTTCCGCTTCGGATATCATACCGCTCGCCTGGCCTCGCGCCTCCGGTATCAAACTGTTATAATATCCATTTGCATTATTTATGGCCGTCTCCTTATCTTCCTTTGCTGCCGTTACATCCAGAAACGCCTCTGAAACTGCATCCGGCGGCACTATGGATTGAATATTAAAGGCTGTAATCAGAATACCTGCATTATATTCATCCAAAATCCCCTGTGCATATTTAATAACATCATTCTGTGCCTGCACTTTTTGCGTACCTAAAATATCATCAACCGCAATTCCCGAAATCACCTGTACCAAGGATGCCTCCACCGCAGATCTGACAATTATCTCATCCCGTTCCGCTACATTATATAAAAATGCCTGTGGGTCAGATACCTTATAGTGTACGATAGCCTCTGCCCCTACTATGTTTTCATCACCGGTCAGCAGTTGCAACGCCTGTGGCGATTCTGATGCTTCCTCATGCATATGTTCCGGCAAAGACATCCCAATGTCTGCTCTCCGCACCTCTTCTATATTAACCATTTGGACACTATCAATCGGAGAAGGCAGGCGATAATGAATTCCTTCCGAAACGGAAGAATCTATCACTTTACCAAACCTTTTTACCACAGCCTGTTCCCCAGGATTTACCACATAGATACCTGTCAGCAAGTACACCGCAAATATGCCGATTCCAAGAATAATGGCCATTTTTTTCATATGAATGTGTCCAAAGGCACTGTTTATATCCTTGAATACACCGCTATTCTTTATGGTTGCAATACTTTTTCCAATAATTATCCTGCTGCTGATTTTCCTCTTTTCTATAATTGTCTTTTTCTTTCCTTTTTTCGGCGGTTTCTCTGTTTTTCTCTCCGCCTTCTCCTTTTCATCATTGTTATACTGCTGACCTTCATTTTCCTCTGGTCTATTTTTTTCAGATACAGGTTTCATTATGTACTCCTCCTTACTCTGCAACATTTGTCTGATTGTCCGAAATTTCATCACCACTTAAATATTTAAGAATTTCAGCAGTAGAAGGCAGAATTAATGTTGTATTATCATCAATTGTCTTTTCATAGGTTTCCAGAGTTCTCACAAATTCATAGAACTGAGGATCCTTTCCAAATGCTTCTCCATAAATGCGGATTGCCTCTGCATCACCTTCACCCATGATTTCCTGTGCCTGCTTATATGCCTCTGACAAAATGGTTGTTTGTTCCTTTTCTGCTTCTGCCCTAATCTTCGCAGCTTCCTCACTACCTTCCGCACGATACTGCTTCGCCATCTGTTCACGCTCTGCTTTCATACGGCCATAAACACTTTGTTTATTCGCCTCCGGAAAGTTTAATACTCTAATCTGCGTATCAACAATTTCAATACCGTATCCTGCGGCCTTTTCACGCGCATAGCTGGTAGCCTCTGCAAGCATGGAATCCAATTTTAGCTCGTCTTCATTAATATTAACCAATTCTTCCAGGGAATATTGACTGAGCTGCACACCGATGCTTGACGAAAATACATCCCTCAAACGGGATTGCGCACCAATTTCATCTTTTACTGTTTTCATGTACTTTACCGGGTCAACAATCTTCCATGTTCCGTAATAGTCCAATGAAACATTTTTCTTGTCAGAGGATAACAGCTCCAACTCATCTGCCTGATAAATTTGAACACGTTTATCCAATCTTCTGACAGACTGAATCGGATCCGGTAATTTAATCTGCAGTCCGGCATCCTCTATTACACTTACCGGGTTACCAAACTGTGTAACAACAACATATTCTGTTGTGTCAACCGTATAAACCATTAAAGTTAAGACAAAAAGCACAATACCACTACAAATACCTAAAATTACTTTCTTTTTATTCTTCATTGTTTTCACCTTTCTTTCTCTCAATTTGAATTGCCAATCCATAACTCAGCATTATCAATTTCCACATCCGCCCCCAACAGAATTTTCTGCACATTCGGAAGAATCTCATCCATTGCTTCCATGTATAACCTAAACTCCGTTACACTCCTTGTTTTTTCATATGCACTCTGCCGCAAAGCAAAGTATGCCGCATCTCCTGTTGCGGTACTGATTTTGTCAGTTTTATACTTTTCAGCCTCAGCAATTTCTTTATACGCTTCTGCCCTTGCTTCCGGAATAAGCTGGTTCTGGTACGCATATGCTTCACTTATATATATTGCTCTATCCTGCCTTGCGCTTGCCAAATCTTCATAGCTGTCCTTTACCGCATCCGGTGGTGCTGCCTCCACTAATTGAACACTGACAATTTCGATTCCCACTTTATTTTGATTCATATCCTCTTGTATCTTCGACAATGCCAGTTTCTCTACATCCGCCTTACCTTCTGTCAAGAGATAATCGATTTTATTCCGACCAACAATTTCTCTGATACTGCTCAATGTACTGGAGGCAATCAACATATCCGTATTTTCCACATTTAAAATGAATTCTTCTGCATTTTTTACCTTATAGTGAACTGTCATATCTACATTTACAAGGTTTGTATCTCCCGTGAGAAGCTCCTGTACGCCCGTATCTATTTTCTGAATATCCTCACTATTCACAAGCACCACTTCATCAATAGGTGCCGGTAGGCTGTAATGTATTCCCGGCTCTGCATTTCCATCTACAATCTTACCAAAACGCTTTACCACACCTGTCTGATTTACTCCAACGATATAAACACCCGACAAAGCATAGGCAGCCACAATGATGCCGCCAAAAGTTACAATCAGTTTTTTATTCTGCTTAAAATTAAAATGAACGTGTAAATGTGCATGCTCAAATCCCTGCCCATCAGGATGTAAAAGTGCATATAAATTACTACTGAAGATCTCATATCCTGCGCTTAGCAGAAGAACCATTGCCACAATAGCCGCCACTTTATCCAAGCTCTTCATTCCAAAAAGTGATCCGGTAATACCTATCAATACTGCAATCGAGCAATACATATCCATTTTGGAATGATATCCATCTGCCTTCAGACTTTCCGATCCGGTCTGCTCACCCACATATATTTTGAGCCTTGCCATAAAATAATTCACAACCACAGCGAATAAAGCTCCTGCAGCCGTAAATGGTACATAACGTAATTCTATGGCTTCACTACTAAGCGCACTCTCTAAAATCTCAAATCCCATATAAAAAATAAACAGGGAAACAAAGAGCGCAAGAATGTGTTCTACTGTATTTACAGCCTTTCCTAATCTTTCTTTTCCAAAACTTGTGACTAATAACCCCACAAATACAATTGTGGTCACAAATAAATCCGCAAATGAATGCCACGCATTTGCCTCCAGGCCAATACTGCCTGACAGGTCTGCCAGGAAAAAACGGAGCGCAATCAATACCATATTGGCAATCATTGTAACAAGAATTGTCTTTTCTTTCCTTCCCAGCCCTTCTTTTTTACTTTTCTGTTCCATTACTTTCCTCCACTTCTTTCATCATTTTTCGTAATGTTTTTTCATAAATTATGAGATTGCTTTGCTCTAAAAGCATATCTTCCATTTCCGCCTCCAATTCATGGTGTCTTTCATCATTTATATGGGAAATAATATCCTCCTTTACTTCCTCCAATGCCTTTTGCTCTTCTGCCTGTTTCGATACCAATTGGAAGATGTAGTATCCACCATGTACCAAGGCAGCATCGCTTATCTCGCCTGCCTCTAAAGAGAAAATCATCTCCGCCAGTTCGGCATCTAAATGATTCCTATATAATTCTCCTTCCACATCACCACCATTTTCGGCACTTCCGTCCTCTGAATACTGCTTTGCAACTTCAGCAAAGTCCGCTCCATTTTTCAATGCTTCTGACGCCTTATTCGCTTTATCCTTCCCCTTTCCATCTCCTGTTTCTTCTATCCATATTACCTTCACTTTTGCACTCTCCGGAATCAGGAATCTGCTTTTATAAGTTTCATAATATTCCGCGATTTCTTCCTCCGTAGGTTCCCCAATCTTTTCATCAATCTCCTCCTGGTGCATAATCTGATATAAGTAGCTGATTTTGAGTTCCTCCGTATCGTGATTCAATTCTCCGTCTGCCGCATCATCGCCCCCATCCTCCAAAATCAATTCTTTTACCGCAAGCTGATCTACCAATATCTTTTTATTTTCATATCCCTCAAACGCTTGCTGATGCTCTTCTGACAGTTCTTTAAATTCTGTCATAAAATCACCCAGGGTATACTTTTTCCCATGAACATCAAATAGGGCTTCATTCTCATACAGCTCGTACTGATCCGCTTTCTTCAGTAACTCATAATTAATCTCCAATCCCGCCTCATCTTTTAACTGTTCAATATAGGCAGGTAAATATTCATTTTCCTTTTGTGCATACAGTATTTCACGAATTTCTTCCTTTACGTCCGAAAATGCCTTATCTCCATAGTTATTTCTGTTGGAATCATAATATTGCTGTATTTCATAATTTGTAATCGTATCCATGGACATCTGTTTTTCTCTGATTTGCTTTACTAATTCCGTTACACTGGCATCATCAAACAAATCCGATAACTGATGCTGTACCTCTTCTCGTCCGGTAATTCCCTGTTGCTCCGCCCAATCTAAAACAATTTGCTCCGTAGCCATCATCTCTACTAATTGCCTGTAGCCTTCTATACTGTCAATAGGATGTGTTTCACAGGATTCATCAGGATTACACAGGCTATGATCAAGTCCATGCTCCTCGCATATGTAATGTTCCATTTCTCTTGCCATTTCAATCTTTACAAATTCCCTGAGTTCTTCCACCGTAATTGTCTTATCATTATAACTGGCCACTACGTCCGGCGCAGGCGGTTTTGGTTCCTTCAGCCACGAAATAAAACCGGGCATGCTTACGAGGAGAAGAAAACCTACTATACCTGCCACAATTCCCCGTGAACTGTTATAACGTTTTTGGGGGATATAACTATACCCTTTCTGAAATTTCTTTATCATCCCGGGCGGCTTGGATTCTTTATGAGTGATGACGTCCTCTAATCTTTCTTCTGTCATCTCAGCAGTATCATCATCTTTTTCTGTACTTTCCTCTTTTTTCTTCTGTTTTAATCCCAGCATATTCTGAATGTCTTCCAACAAAGAAACCTTTTCCTCTTCTCCCATATACTTCTTCCTTTCTTTTGACATCACTGTGGTTTATAGTACACATCAGATATGGAGATTTTATGGAGATAATTACATATTTTTCCGCAAAAAAATAACACTCTCACACATCGAAAGTGTTATTTTCTTTATTCTGCCAATATCGGAAATATCAAAGTGAAACATGTACCTTTTTCAACCGAACTGGCCACTTTAATTTCTCCTCCATGTAAATCCATAATTGCCTTTGTAATTGCCAACCCCAAGCCCATACCACCTGTAGCTTTACTCCTTGATTTATCTGCCCGATAAAAACGTTCAAATAAATAAGGAATCTCTTTTTCGTCTATGACAGCTCCATAATTAATTACGGATATCTCTGTATTGTTGTCCCTGCACTGGGACGAAATGATTATCTCCGTATCTTCTCCTGAATATCGAACCGCATTCGACAAAAGATTATAAACACATTGAATTACTTTTTCTTCATCTCCTCTCATGTTTATCGCTTTTTGCGTAATGATTTTTATTTTCAACTTCTTTTTTTCAATCTGTACCATAAAATTATCTGCTACTGATTTTACCACTTTAGATATATCTATATCGCTGATAATGATACTCGATTTATTAGCTTCCAATACATAAAGCTGTTGTAATTGATTTACAATTCCAACCATTCTCATAATTTCTTGACGGAAGCTTTCCATCCGTTCCCCTGTAGGTTCCCAAACCCCATCAATAATTGCTTCTGTCTGCCCCAGCAAATTTGTTAATGGCGTTCTCAGTTCATGGGCAACATCAGAAGTAATCTGTTTCTTCTGCATTTCCTGTTTTGCCAATTTCTCAGACATTTCATTTATAGCCGTAATCAAAGCTGTCGTTTCCTCATTTTGGGCATGTTCATTAATTCTTGCGCCAAACTCACCTTCCGCTATTCTATTCGCCACAAGAATTGATTCCGAAATAGGACGGGTAATTCTCTTTGCAAGCAAGCCGCTGACAAATATATTAACTACCAAAAATATGATTCCAATCAACAAAATCATATTTTGTAATCTGTTTAGCAAATCCAATTCTCCATCGCTCAAAGAGTACGGGCCATAGTAACCAATAGTAATGTATCCTTCATTGACTCCCTGTATTTTTAAATCATGATTTTCTTCTGTATATTTTCCCTGGAATCCAGGATAACGGCTATGCATGTTATTTTCTGCATGTTGTAAAACTATTTTACACTCTTCCTCTCTATGTGTTCGTATATCCCAATCCAGTTCCATGTTATTCATTCGTATATGGACTAAATACCCATTTTGTAGAGCTGCATTCGCAATAACTTCCACCGGATATAATACAGTTTCCGATGTCTGTTGCTCAAATGCATCTTCTACCTGTATAACAATGGACTTTATCATTTCTTTCTGACGGCGTTTCGCATACTGCTCAAACAGCCCATCCATGCTATATCGCAGCATTCCTGTAATTGTACAAATCAACACAATTGACAGAAATGAATAAATGAATACCAGATTCGCTCGTATCGTTTTTCCCATTTCTGCCTCTTTCCTACAAATCATTATTTACAAATTTGTATCCAACACCATGTACTGTTAAAATGTATTTCGGTTCACTTCTATTTGGTTCAATCTTCTGCCTGATTTTTTTTATGTGAGAATCTATGGTCCTATCATATCCCTCGTATAATCCGCCTAACGCACATTCAATCAACTGTTCCCTTGTAAAAACCATTCCCGGAAATTGTATCATCTTTGTAAATATCGCATACTCTATAGGCGTGAAATGAATATCTTCTGTTCCCCTTCTTACCAATCGAAGCTCTAAATTTACCTCGAAATCGTCCCAAACAATCAGCTTCTTATTTTTCTCAATATCCCTGAATCTTCTTAGTACCGCCTCCACTCTCGCCACGATAACTTTAGGGCTAAATGGCTTTGTGACATAATCATCTGCACCAAAGGAAAGGCCATCAACAATGTCGTTCTCCTGCACCTTTGCCGTCAGCATAATAATTGGTAACGAACTTTTCCACTTTTCTCGTAGAATATTGCAGATTTCTTTGCCGGAAATATCCGGTAACATCCAGTCCAAAATCATCAAAGTGATATTTCCTGACTTTGCGTATTCTAAAGCACTTTCTCCGTCATATGCAACTTCTACCTGGTAACCGGTCCTCGTTAAATATGCTGCCAATACCTCTGTAATTTTACGTTCATCATCAACAATCAAAATTGTCCCCTTCATATTTGAAATGAGCTCCTTTCATCATGGAATTGACAGCACCCCATATTAATTGACTAAATAATTCGCCTGATACCCAAAATTGTTCTATAGTTCACATCTGATATTTTTATACCACCTTCAGGATACGGTTTTGAACTTGAAGCATGTACAAGCTGACTGTTGCCCATATAGATGCCAATATGTCCCGAATACCATACTAAATCTCCGGGTTGCGCAGATGCAATATCAGCTACAGCGCTTCCGCTTTTCCCCTGACTGCCTGAAGTTCTTGGCAATGATATGCCAAAATCAGCATAGACACTCTGTACAAATCCGGAACAGTCCGCACCATTTGTCAGACTTGTTCCACCATACACATACGGATTTCCAACAAACTGTACTGCATAATCCACTATTTGCTGTCCCAATTCCGCATTGGAATTATCCGTAGTATATGTCTGTGAAACTGTTCCTGCCTGTCCTTCATTTCCCTTTTTATTTACTGCCGCATTTGCTGCAGCTATTGCTTTTTCACGTTCTTCTCTTTCCTTTTTTAAACGTGCCTCTTCTTCTTCCTTTGATTCTGCGTATACGTTTTCCGTATATAACTCTACATAATCAAGTGAAATATATCCTTCGCCTTCTTCTACCGATACCTTAGCAAAATCTTCTGTCAATTCCAAAACCTGTAATAAGTCTCCATCCGGAACCAGACCTAAGACCTTTGCATCTGTGGATGGTTCCATCCTTACCTTTAGAGTCGTAGTATTAACTCTTGCCATCTTTATACCAACCTCTTCCGCTTTATTAATTGCGGCTTCACCAGTCAGCACATACTCTGATTTTACATATCCTCTTGCCTTTCCTGATTCTATATAAAACCAATCATCACTTATCTCTATAATATTTCCAACAGAATCATCATATAATTTACCAACAATTTCTGACTCTGTGTTTGGTTCCTGACGTATGTTCACATAATCATTAACATCCGCTACAATTAAACTTCCAATCAAAGAAAACGGCTCCGGTTCATTTTCCGAATCAGGAGTTTCTATCGGCTGTTCCTCAGCAGCTGTAACGGACTCCAAGTCTTTCTCAATGTCTTCTGCTTCTTCACTGCTTTCTTCAGTAGAATCTTCCATTAAGATACTTTCTTCAACCGCATTTTCTACCTCATCCGCACCTGGGAGTATGCCATCCGCCATCTTCATACTTCTGGCTTCCATCGCTGATTCTGCATATACACTCTTTACAGGTTCCATATTTTGTGAATTTTCATTTCTTGCAAAACCTAACAAACATATGCCGGTCAGGCTAAATGCTATTGCCGTACTTATTTTTTTCTTCATCTCTGTCCCCATTCACACTTTCTTAAATATTACTTTTTTGTTACATACCTGTTACATCATACTTTGTAAATGTGAAGAAAATATGGAGATTTAGAATTTAAGCAATATTAACCTTGTCTGTTTCTTTTGGTCAAATTCCTTTTTCTACATCTAATAGTTGTAGAAAAGCATAATCTGCCACAGAATACAATGCCCGTTTTCCATCTTTACGGCACTTAACCACCTTTTTCACCCTAAGAAGATTAAGCTGATGGGAAACTGCTGATTGTGTCATATTCAATTGGAATGCTAAATCGTTTACACATACTTCATCATTACCCAATACGCGGATAATTTTTATCCGCGTAGGGTTTCCCAATAATCTGAATATTTCAGCAATTTTTTCTGCATCTTCCTGCAAAATCATAATTTCTTAACCTTCAATGCCCTAATTGCATTCAGAACTGCAATGATCATGACACCAACATCTGCAAAAATTGCAAACCACATATTGGCTATTCCCAGAGCGCCAAGACCAAGGCAGGCAAACTTAACTACAAGAGCCAACACAATATTCTGATAAACAATGCGGATACACTTTCTGGAGATCTGAATACCCTGGGCAATTTTCAACGGGTCATCATCCATTAGTACCACATCGGCTGCTTCGATTGCCGCGTCCGAACCCATAGCTCCCATTGCAATTCCAATATCTGCTCTGGAAAGCACCGGGGCATCATTGATACCATCTCCAACAAACGCCAGCACTTCTTTACCACTTTTTTGCTCAAGCAGCCTTTCTACTTCTGCCACCTTATCCCCAGGTAACAATTCACTGCGGATTTCATCTATCGAAAGTTCGGTGCCGACCTTATCAGCAACCTTTTTTGCATCTCCTGTAAGCATAACTGTCTTTTTAACGCCGGCTTTCTTAAGTTCGGCAATCGCTTTTCTTGAATTTGGTTTCTCCACATCGGAAATCACAATATGTCCGGCATATTCATTATCAATGGCAACATGAATAATGGTTCCTACGCTGTGGCATTCCTTTGCTTCAATGCCCAGTTTGCTCATCAGCTTCATATTTCCTGCAGCAACTTTTTTCTGATCAACTGTTGCAACAATTCCATGACCGCTAATCTCTTCAATATCCGTTACACGGCTTCTGTCTATCTCTTTTCCATATGCCTTCTGAAGACTTTTACTGATTGGATGTGAGGAAGAACATTCGGCAAGTGCAGCATATTCCAAGAGTTTCGCATCTTCCATTTCATTATGGTGAATTCCATTTACTTCAAAAACTCCTTTGGTCAAAGTACCTGTTTTGTCAAATACCACAATAGCTGCTTTTGACAATGTTTCCAAATAATTAGAACCCTTAATCAAAACTCCCGCTTTACTCGCCCCGCCGATTCCGGCAAAGAAGCTAAGCGGAATACTAATAACCAACGCACAAGGGCAACTGATAACGAGGAATGTCAATGCTCTGTATATCCAATCGGTCCACCCGGCCGGATTTCCCATAACAAGATTTACAATCGGCGGCAGAACAGCTAATGCTAATGCGGCATAACAAACTGCAGGGGTATATACCTTCGCAAATTTAGAAATAAAGTTTTCCGATTTAGATTTTCTTGAACTGGATTCTTCCACAAGCTCTAAAATTTTAGATACGGTAGATTCTCCAAATTCCTTCGTGGTTTGTATCCTGATAACTCCCGTCATATTAATACACCCACTAATAACTTCATCACCTATTTCTGCCTCACGAGGTAAACTTTCCCCTGTCAATGCACTTGTGTTTAAAGATGAAGAACCCTCAACAATTATTCCATCTATCGGCACCTTTTCTCCCGGCTGTACAACAATAATACTGCCAACGGCAACTTCATCCGGTTCTACACGGATTAATTTCCCATCCTGTTCAATATTGGCATAATCGGGACGAATATCCATAAGTGCCGATATATTCCTTCTGCTCTTTCCTACAGCGTAGCTTTGGAATAATTCTCCAATCTGGTAGAAAAGCATAACTGCTATCGCCTCATTGAAATCCCCACTCTTTTCATAGAAAGCTAAAACAATGGCTCCGACTGTTGCTACAGCCATCAGGAAATTCTCGTCAAATACCTGGCCATTCCTAATTCCTTTTCCGGCTTTCTTCAATATGTCATATCCTATAATCAGATAAGTAACCAAATACAGGCACATCGCTAATACATTATTTAGTGTCAGCATGTTTACTCCTATAAGAAGAGCAGCTGCAATAATAATTCTATATAGCATTTTTTTCTGTTTCTTGTTCATGGCTGTACCTCCAATTTAATATATATTGATTTATTCATATGTTCTGTAAAAGGATACGCCCCTATTCATCGGGGCGTTTTTGGCACCAACCTTTTAAATCTCAATCTCACAATCAGGCTCTACTTTCTTGCATGCTTTAAGGACATCCTTCATAACCTTATCCTTATCCACACCATCTTCAAATTCAATAACCATTTTCTGTGTCATAAAATTTACAATTGCTGCCGCTACACCTTCTATTTCTCTGGCTGCATCCTCCATCAGATTTGCACAGTTTGCACAATCCACTTCAATTTTATAAGTCTTCTTCATTTTAATTGTCCTCTTCTTTCTTTTATTTTCAACAATTAATTACTTGTTTAATTGTTGTTATTGCAGTATAATTTTTTCTATACAGAAAGTCAATGACTTAACGCTTCATACTACCATACAGAGCAAAATCATTTCCAAATGGGACAATAAAGGAGAAACCGGACTATGGAATTACAGCACGACCATCATAATGGTGAAATCATCGAACATATCTTATCGCCTATTTCTGATGAGAACACTTTTCAAATCGTATCTGACATTTTTAAATTATTGGATGATCCTAATCGTCTGCGCATTTTCTGGCTCCTATGCCATGTTGAAGAATGTGTCATTAACATTGCTGAAATTGTGCAAATGACCAGCCCTGCTGTGTCACATCATTTGAAACAATTAAAGTCTGGCAGCCTTATCAGTTCCAGACGAGAAGGAAAAGAAGTTTATTATAAGGCTGCTGATTCCTCTTACAGTATCCTTCTGCACAAAACGATAGAAAACATGATAGATATTTCTTGTCCGAGCAATGATTCTCATAACAATCATTTATCATGTACCTCTGAACATTTGCATGACACTCCATATGGATGCCCACCTGAATATATCCATACGATTCAGGAAATACATGATTATCTAAATAATAACCTTGATAAGAGAATTACTATAGAGCAGCTCTCAAAAGATTTTCTTCTAAATACCACCACACTGAAAAGCCTTTTCAAATCAGTATATGGTGTTTCTCTTGCTACGCATATTAACCTGCATAGAATGGAAAAGGCCGCTTCCCTTTTATCAGAAACGAACAACAGCATCTCCGACATTGCCAGTATGGTAGGATATGAAAGCCAAAGCAAATTTTCTGCAGCATTTAAGAAACACTTTCAGCAGACCCCGCTTGAATATCGGAAAAGTCAGCATCTGAATAATGCTTAATCACTTGGGTGTGTAAAATATTTGGATATTTCAGGTTTATAAACTAAACTTATTTTTTTCTGTTTTTATAACTACAGTTAGATTAATTACTTCCCTGCGTAGGTCAAAGTGAACCACATCATCGTCCACCTGACCCACGCAGTTCTCCTTGATTTCAAGTCATTTCTTAAAACGTTTTCCTGCAAGTACCAGATTTCTATGCTGTGTCGCTGTTAATGATTTCTTAATTTCCAAATGGAGAGAATCCCTATCATTAAAATTTGTACCCAAACTCATACCTATATACATTGTATTAAATTACGGTACGCAAGCCGGTAAGACACTATGCCAACAACATTTTGTGTATAAACCTGTTTATTATAACTCCTTCTCCGCCCATTTCAGTCCCTCGTTCTCCTTCAGTAGCCCCATGTGATATAAAGCCTGCACACAGTCTGCATATCCCTGAATATAGGCACGCTTCTCCAAGGCAGATGCAAAATCTTCCAGGCACTCTTTCATCTCCTCCGCATTTTCCTGTCCCTCTGCAGGCAGTATTTCCAGAAATGCCTCCCATTCCTGCTCCGTTTTCTTCCATGCCTCCAGAGCTGCGTCATATTCCGGGGTGCGCACATAGCTCTTCCGTTTCACGTTTTCCCCGTTCAGCGTGCCTAAGAACTGAGCCATCTTTAACCATACATCATTTAACATTGTCTTCTCCTTTTTTGTTTATCCTTTCTTTTCTCTCTTATATTTTTCCCTTTTTTGCTCATTATATATGTCATAGAAGAATTTTATCATCTATAATCGCTTAATTATTTATATCATAGAAGATAAAATTAGTCCATAGTAAGGAGGCGGAGGGATGGATGATTTACTGAAACAGATTGGGAACCGCATATTAAACCGGAGGAAACAGCTCCGCCTGACACAGGAAGAACTGGCAGAAAAAGCAGGCATCACGCCCCAGACTGTTTCCTCTGCAGAGCTTGGCAAGAAAGCACTGCGCCCGGAAAATATCATCCGGGTCTGTTCTGCCCTTGACATCAGCACCGATTATCTGCTCCTTGGCGAGATAAACGGAAATGACCATTCCATGCTGCTCTCTAAAATCTCAGACCTTCCTCCCATACAATACCGCCATCTGGAGGATATTATCAACAGTTTTATCCTTGCTCTCAATGAGCAGGAAGCGCAGAGCAGAAAATAATCCTTGTGCTTTCTAACTACTCCGAAATGCTGACATGGTATCTGCAATCAGCGCCAGTGTCGCCTGATCTATTTCTTTCTGCGGCTGCTCCCCCTCTTTTTTCTGTTCCTGTTTTACAGTTCCCTGTTCCATCACAGATTCTTCCCTTTCATCCTGTATGTGACTGCCCTGCTTTACTGTTTCCTTTCCCTTCCTCTCCAGAATCTCCGCAACAATTTCTTCTATAGCCGCCCTGTCCACCGTCCGGGGTGCGTCAATATCCGGCGTTTCCGGGCAGTGGATATAATGAAGGACCGCATTGACAAGAAACTGCGCCTTGCTGTGTGGCCCCTGTTTCTCCAGCAGGCGTATGACCGCATCATGGGCCGGGTCATTTTCATTGAACTTGATGCTGAAACGCTCCCTGTTTTTCTTTTCCCCCATAGGCTCACCTGCCTGCCGTTTCCATCTTATAGAGGAATTCATATCCCTTTGCGTTGGCATGAATTTCCTCCACATACAGGGCATTTCTCACCTTTCCGGAGGCTTCTATCTGCCGGCGCAGCAAGATAGCGCCGCCGCCCACGAATACCACCATGCCGGACATCAGATCCAGCATGCGCTCCCGCAGGCTGTTTGCCAGGTCGTTGACAAAATCCTGCGCCAACTTTTCCACAAGGGAAACCACTTCCGGGGCATACGTGTCCCCGCCGTCTTTTAAAATACCGTCAATATCCGTTTCCTCCAGCAGGATATCAAATTCCGAATTTACTTTCGTCCGAATCCGGTTATACAAAAGGATTACCCCGTTTTCCAGGGAATCACATACGGACAGGTCTGCCCGGCCGGAGCGCATCATTAGATAGTCCGCCGTAAAGCCGCCGATATCCACAACCAGCACCCTGGGCTTGTCCAGCAGCCTGTCCATCATGGTCACAGCCGCCGCAAAAGCCTGTGGGTAGCAGCGCACATCTTCAATATAAATCGTGTAGGGGTTATCACGGTACTGGAAGTTTACAATGCCCCTGCCTGAAAAATACCGGATAAAGGACTGGTTCTGCGCTCCATAGTGGGCAGGCGGAAGCCCCACTGCCAGAGATACATGTACCACCTCTTCCCCATACCGTTCTTTTCTGTGGAGTTCCTCCGCGACCGCAAACAGGGTAAGGATAAAAAAGCGCTCATCCTCCGTCTTATCCCTTTTATAAGGAATCCTCTGGTTGGACAGCGTATAGAACTTATCCTGATATTCCAGAATCTCGCTGCCAAACGGCCTGGTGATGCTCTCTGTCAGCCCGGACACGAAAGGCGGGCAGTGGAGCGTCTTCATCTGTTTATTCCCGTGATCGATTGCAATTAACATAGTTTCCCATCTCCTTTTTTGTTTTATACTTATCCTTTACGCATGGATTACGCATTTTTCAACAAAAAAAGAAAAAGTAGAGTGGCAGTTTCCCGTTCTGCCCGTTGTCTGAAAAAAAGTGGAACAAAAAACAGGAAATCTTTGATAGATTTCCTGTCCTTTGATGGGCGTTGAGAGAGTGTTCCTTTCCCTGCCTGCCTCTTATTTCCTATGTGTCTTGGCGATACTTAAAACGGTACTTGAAAATAGCCACCAACAGCTTGTCCTTTATGTAGTCCTCTGCGTCCGTGTTCACCATTCCCCTATAAAAGTCGGTATAGTGTATGCGGCTACGGCAATAGCGCATCGCTTTATCCACGGTTTCCGGCTCTCCACTGTCTTTCCTACAGGTGCAGGAATGTTTCCGCAAACAAGCTGTTGTCCTGTTCAATAGCCTGTCCTATTATGCTGAAAAGGGGCAACAACATTTTCTGTTGTTTACCCCTTGACTGCCTACAAGATAGGCATTTTTATTTATTGTTATGATGACTATTGCCTCCATGCCCGTGTCCTGATGATTCATGCTGCCCATCTGTTTCATGCTCTTTAATCATACTATGCAATTCCCCCATGGACATATTATGGCAATCTTCCACGGTCACTGTATTGTCGTATTCATATAGCTGTAAATATGCGGCATATTTCCCGAAAGACAATCCACAGTCGTGCGCTTCGGAAATAGAATTGGTGTTTGCCAAACGGCTTGTTGCATTATATTCATGGCTGCTATTGCAATTTTCAAGCAAATTATATAAATTCTGTTCCTTATCTGCATTATCTGATGCAATCGTAAAAGTCAGATCTGCATTGTCTGCAAGATATGGCTGCATGGCTTCACTTGTAACAATCGTATCCACTGCTTCTTCTGCTTTCATCCCTTTTACTGAAACCATATCCAGTATTTCTCTGCCATTATCATTGTAGGCATAAGCACCAATAATCTTATCAAAACAATTAAGTTCAAGTTCAATGGACGGATTGACATCTATACTGATATATGAAACAGGTGAAACATTTGCAAAATATAATCCTGATGTTCCCATCAGAATAAACAGTGTGGCACAGGCAGCTAAAACTTTCCTGACACTACGAAATCCCTGCTGCTTTTCCATACTTTTAGCTGCTATAAATTGCTTTGTATGCGCTACTACTTTTTCATCTGCCCGAATCTGATCAAAGGCTTTATAAACTCTATTTTCCATAGCCTTCACCCTTTAACCTTTCTTCTAATCTGCTCCGCCCCCTTGAAAGAATAGAATAAACAGTATTTTCTTTCATAGACAAAATGCTGGAAATTTCCGGTACAGAATATTGTTCATAATAATGCAGATAAATAACATCCCTGTATTTTACAGGCAATTCCAGTACGGTCTGCCAGACATCAGAATAATCTGCCTTTTCACCTACACAAAGATTTGTAATCGTATCAATGGGAACTGTGTTCCCCCTGAAAAAATTTTTTATCAAGTCTTTGCACGAATTGATTGTTACCCTGATAATCCATGCTTTTTCATGTTCCTTGCTTTCAAACGTACCTTTGTACATCATATATTTGATAAAAACTTCCTGGAATATATCCTCTGTTTCAAATTCATTTTTTAAATGAGTAAAGCAGATACGCTGGACGGTATCTGCATACTCATCTAATGCGCGGTTCACTTCCTGTTCAGAACGCATTTGCTTCCCTGCTCCGTTTATTATTTGTATATTAGTGATGTCCTTTTTTCCCTGAATGACGTTCCTTATTTTCTGAATGGTGTGTACCTGTATCGTTGGAATGGGTATGCTCGCCTACTTCCATGCACTCAGATACTCCACATGCGCCATGGGTATGTTCGCCCTCTACCGTACACCCTGAAATATTGCAATAGCTGTGGGTATGCTCGCCTACTTCCATGCA
Organism: Clostridia bacterium; assembly: GCA_910575725.1. Classification (GTDB taxonomy): domain Bacteria; phylum Bacillota; class Clostridia; order Lachnospirales; family Lachnospiraceae; genus Laedolimicola. The sequence goes on from CAJTFE010000006.1 coordinate 71,851, forward strand.
CCCAGATACTCCACATGCACCGTGGGTATGTTCGCCCTCTACCGTACACCCTGATACATTGCAATAGCTGTGGGTATGCTCGCCTACTTCCATGCACCCAGATACTCCACATGCGCCGTGGGTATGTTCGCCCTCTACCGTACATCCTGACACATTGCAATAGCTGTGGGTATGCTCGCCTACTTCCATGCACCCAGATACTCCACATGCACCGTGCGTATGTTCCTCTTTTATCGTACATTCCGGCACATTACAATATGGCATTGAAACTGTATAGACGGTATTCATAGGTTGTACTTTCGTGGTATTATTAACGGCTGTTTGAACATATGCTGTATCATCAGAATATGCCTGTTCCTGTACTGTTGTATTATTACCACTATATGCAATATTATCTGCAATTCCACCTCCAATACTAGCAAAGCCTGTTAATAAAGTTACTGCCAAAGAAATAATTTTTTTCATTTTGTACCTCCTGGTATTTTAATCTTAGCATAAAATTTACTGCTGTTTCATCTTTAATACGATTGAAAATACAAAAACCTTGCAAAAAAATATTTTTTTGCAAAATTTTTGTACCAAACCTATATGTTTAGGTTATATGCGTTTAAACGGATAATATCAATGCCATATTTATACAGAATGATAAAGCAATCCGTCATTGTTTTATTGTTATCTATTTCTGCTTCTTCATTAACCATGAACATTCGGTCAGGTATGTATCCCATAATACGCCTTTTCCAGGTTCTCCCGGCCGTGGAGGATGACTCCCCCGCACATACCGTTCCCATAGGGCGTCTGTTCCTGAAAGAAAAAGCTGTACGGCTCAAAATCATCATATACGGTAATCTGCCTGCCGCTCTGCCATTTCAGGAAATGGTTTCCCAGAAATTTACCCAGCTTTTTCCGCAATGCTTTCGTCTCCGCCACTGCTTTCAGGTTACGCCTGCTCTGGAATTCAATCTTCGGTCCGGTGTGTTTCTCCAAAGACAGCACCCTAAGCTGGATGCCGTTCTCCCGGCTTTCCTTTGCAAATGCCTTAAACTTCTCATAAGAAAGCCGAACCGTCTCCGTCCTTCCGGACACTTTTCCTCCCCCGGCATCACTCAGCCAGGTAAAGAAAATCTCCAGAATATCCCCCTGCTCCATAGTCTTTCTTAGTGCCAGCTTTGCAAAGGAGTGGATATCGGATACCGTTATATACCTTTTTTCTTCCAGTTCCAGTAAATCGTTCTCCAGAAATACAAAACTCTGGGGCGAATGATACTCTTTGGAGAATGTCCGCAGGGTGATGCAGTCCCCGGAAGCGGACAGCTTTATCATTGTTCTGTTGTTCATCTCATACCCTCCTTAATAGCAGGGGGGAGAGAACATATCCCTTCCCCCATGCAAAAAATAATATAGTTGTATATGCCTGTCCCTATTCGCCGGCCATACTAAAAAACTGGGCCGGCGTCAGCGCCTGCACTCTTTCCCATGCGTTCTGTGCCATTCAAGCCACCTCCTGTTCCATAATGCGGAATGACATAATCAGAAATTCCTTTGTGTGCTGTTTATCGCTGCAGTATATGCTGCAGATACCGTCCTCAAATCTCCAGAACGGAGCGTTGCTCCACCAGAGGACAGATCCCTTCCCATTGTTAGCAAGGGTGACTTTGCATTCCGGCTCCTCCGGCACAATACTGTAAAAGCCCTGGGTATTTGCCACCGTGACCTTACGTTTCTGCCCCACGTATTCCGGGCGGCAGTGGCCGGTAATCTCAAAACAGGTTCCCTTCTTTAAAGTCTTTTTTAACTGGCTCAGATTTTTTACCATAGATTCCTCCTTGTCATGGATAAAGGCAGGATGTCCTGACAACACCCTGCCCACTGCTTGTTACGCGGCCTCTGCCAGTGCAGTTTCCGCCAGTTCCTCTTTGTTTTCCATCAGGTCTTTCATCAGCACATCAGCTAAAAGCTGGCCTCTTAAATCACCGGTATGGATGATAATCTGGTTTTCACGCAGCTGTGTGAATTCCTCATTCCGTAAAATACGGCTTTTTTCTGCAAGCCCCCTTTCTTTTGCGGTAATCCTTTTAGAAATTGCCTTCTGCCATTCCCGCAAAAATTTCTCCGCATCCTTGATATCTTCTTTCTGGCGGTCATACATCGTCCGTTTCTGCCTTACGGTTCCGTCCGGCTCAATCTCCAGCGTGTAATAAGAATCATCCGGCCTGGATACCCTGCGAAGAAACAGCACATAGCTCTCGTTTCTTTCAATACGTTCCCAATACCGGTCACTGCTCCCTACACAATGATGAAGCTTTTCACCCTCCGCCATGATTTCTTCAATCCTCGACGGGACGATGACAGTATAATCTTCCCCCGCATATCCATAGATTTCTTTTATGTCCTGATAAATGTCCTCAACATGCGGATATTTTTCCAGAACTTCCCCGGCCCTGATTGCCAGTTCTTTCTGCCCGCACAGTTTTACCAGTTCATCATGGCGCTGGCGCAGTTTCCGGACACGGTAAATGATCGCATCGCCCGTATCCATTTTAAGGCGGCAGGCCATGGAAAGGTAATCACTCCATGTGGTAAGCACCTCGCCGCTTTTCATATGGGCCTCCCGCATCTGACGCCGGATATAATTATAAATCTGAACAACGCTCATCCGGTCCGTAATAAAACGGAGCGTATCCGGCAGGATATTTTCACTGCAGAACCATGCGACTGCTTTATCCGGAAGGTATTTCCCGGTGGCTTTTTCATACTGCAGCCATGTCAGAAACTGCCGTCCGCCCCTGTTTTCCCTAAGCCGCCGCAGCTGCTGGGAATCAATCCCCAAAAGCTTCAGCAGGCTTCCGGATTTCAGGTTCTTAAAAGCATCTTGAAAATTGTAATAGTCGCCTACACATTCCATAACCAGAGCAGGCAGATGCGCCTTTGCCAGCTGTTCTAACTGCGGCACTCTCTCAAGAACCGCAAGGTATTTTTCCGGATCGATTTTCTGGCTGTCCTGAATGGACTCTATAAGCCCTGTGCGATGCAGTTCTCTTGCAGCAAGTGCTGGAAGGGTCTTTCCGTAGACCCGTCCCTTCCCATCCCCACACCAGCCGGGATCACAGAAATATGTACTGATCCACCGGGTTTCAGACTGTTTATACAGGCCCCAGTAATAAGCGCTCAGAGGATGCGCATGATGGTCATAAATAGCCCTGCGGACCTCCCAACTGCTGCATTCCGGATTCTTATAATCCCCCTTCGGATATTTGCGGTATCCGTAAAATTCCCGGAGAATGAATCCATCCTCACACCGCTGCATCAGATACATATGCTCGCGCTCTGTTACAACCGTGCCGGCTTTTCCGATGGATTTATAGGTAATCTTATGGCGGCAGCGTGGACAGTATCCTGCCTTATTATGACGCGGTTTCCTGACCGCCACTTCCTTTTCACAGAATGTACAATATCCTGTTTCTGCCCCTTTCCTTCTATACTGGTAGAAAATATAATTTTCTGTGATGCCAACCTTATCCACCCAGCGTTCCCAGTCTTTGGGAAGCTCCGGCGTCTGTTCCAGATCCAGGTCCCACGGATCGGTCTCTCTTTTGTGGCGCTGTTTCAATTCATCTGCCCGGACTTTCAGCTGGTATTCCAGCAGGCCCTGATAGCCTCCATGCTCCCCGCCGAGGTATTTTTTAATCAGATTATATCCCCGTGGGCTGATCCATTTTTTCTTTGAATAAGAAACATACCTTGGCCAGGGAATCAAGTCCAGCTTTGCTGTCATCCATTTTTCCCTGAGCCTGTCATAGGTAAGGAATTCTTTTTGTTTCTTATCAATATACAGTTCATAAGCAGGCTTTTTTCCTCCCATCCGCATATGCTCCGGAAGGAAAAAAGCAACTTTCAGAAAATTATGGATCACCTGGCAGCGCATATACAGCCCGTACTGATAAGATATGTAAACATGCTCTCCGTTCCAGTACTTCTGTACGCTGCGCTGGGGCGTGTCTGTATCTGCCGTCTGCATCATGCCAGAGGTCGCATTCAAAGCCCTCAATTCCAGCAGTTCCTTTTTTCTCACAACAATGCCACCTTCCTTTCTGTCAGATCTGTGCCATACCAGGTATCCGGGAGGACTTTTCTCCCGTCTACCTGCGCCAGGGCGATCTGTATGATATTCTTCCCCGCAGGATCTTCCTTTGCAAAAGCAAGGATATCTCCCTTTTTGCCCCTGGCTACCGGGTCAATCCCCCGTGCCACGGCATATCCGGCGCATGCCTCTGCCCGGTCCTTTGCCACATGGCTGCTCCACTCCCGCAACGGATGGTCCGCCATGAAAGCAAGACTGTGAAGGAAAAAATCCTCTTTTGTCAGCTTTTTCAGTATCGTCAGTTCCGTGCAGGAGATTTTTGTATCATCCCCATCCTCATCCATGTCTCCCCCGGCATTTACAATGTAGTATTCAGCCTGGTCCAAGTTGGAATAATAAGTGAGACAGTCAAGGGGATTCTCCGCACAGTGGAAACCGTTCTGACGGCAGTTCGCTTTCTCCGTCTTATTAACTCCCATTACAAACTGGTGCCCCCGGCAGATCAGGCCGGGAGCAAAACCTTTATATGCAATCATCCTTTTCACCTCCATAAGTGGATTCATCCTGCTTTCTTTTCCGGTGTCATCAGGTTTTCAAGGGAAAGCTGTTCCATAAAGGACATCTGCCCGTTATCGGCAGGTTCTTTTTTCTCTTCTTTCTTTTCTGCCGGCTTTTTGGCAGGGGATTTCCTGGCAGAGGTTTTCTTTCCTTTGGAGCCGGCAGACGTCTTCCCCACGAAAGGCTTTGGAACAAATTCCTCTTCGTCCTCTTTGTCTTCCTTTACATCCTCAGTCCGGAAATATTCTTCCGCCCAGTGGTAACAGAGGTCATCCGGAATATCACTGGAATAACAGGGAGTATCCCGTCCCGGCTGTATCCCGGCTGCCTTCATCTCGTCCTGGACATATTCATAGGCTTTCCGGTTAATATACTGGAAACAGCGGACCATATTCTTCTGGGGGAGCATGACCTGTCTGGCGAATGCCGCATCTTCCAGGCATGCAGTCTGGATATATTCGGAAACACATTCTTTCATATTGCGGCGGGTCAGCTTTTCCGTATCAGCACCAACCCGTTTCATGGATTCAGCAGTCAGTTCTTCTTCATTCATAGCCTTGATCCGGTCAAGCTGTGCCTGCCTTATGGCCTGTTTTTCCTGCCTTTTGGTCTCCCACTCTGCCTTGCGTCTGGCCTCTGCAGCCTCATGCTCCGCACGCTTTTTATCTTCCGATTCTTTTTCCGCATCGGACTCCGTGGCATCCGTTTCTTTCTCTTCCGATTCCCCTTCTTCCCCTGCATCTTCTTCAGGGCAAGCATTTTCTTCTTCCGTCTCCACCGGTTCCCCGGCCTCTGCGGATTCTCCCATGACTGGCAGCCGGTCGGCCTGTTCTGTTCCATTCTCAAAGGGATTGTCCGGAACCGGACCCGTCACCGGTAAAAATCCATCCAGCGCATTTTCTTCTGTTCCTTCAGCAGTATCTCCGAAAAACCTGTCTTCCTCAAAGGGATTGTCTCCTATCTTCATTTCCATGCTCATATCTGCAAAAGTATCCATAAAAATCTCCTTTCGTCAAAAACGGCATGGAGCGGAAACAAACCTTAACGCTGTTCCCATTCCATGCCATGCTTATTGTTCCGCCTCTTACCTTTTCATTGGCCTTGCAAGAAAAGGAGAAAAGCGGACAGGTTCAAATGTCCTACCGTCTATGTAAAAATAACGGCGTCCTGTTCCTTCATCCAGTTCCACCACATCCGAGGATGCAAGCGGATGTCCTTTGCAGCTTTCCGGCACACGGTTCCCATAATGCGCCGAAATCTGCTCCAGTATTTCCGTATCCTTCCACTCATCCGGGCAGACAAGCTCCGAATCCCATACCAGCTCATAATCTGCGGCCGGAGGCTGTTCATACCCGGCCCTGTGCAGATCCCGGATTCCCTTAAAAGCAAACGGGATGGTTTCCCGGCTTTCATTAAAGGAAAGCTGGTAAATACGGAACCTCCATCTGCGGTGTGGAAAATCCGGAAACCCTTCTGGTTCTCTTTTCCCTTCCCCGCAGAAAAATACCCTGCCTTTCTGCTGATTCTCTTTTTCACCTTCTTTCTGCTGTTTTTTTCTCCGGAGCGCAAGCTGCCAGTCATCAATCCCTTTGTAATTGGGATTCCAGGTCAGACGCCGGCACTCCATCCCGTGCTGCCTTGCCAGCAGGTAAATCTTCGAGCTTCCTTTTGCAATCATCTCATTGCTGTACTTGTCCATATCGTGGGCCTCAATGATCTGCTCCGTGCCATTTTGCGCCAGAAGCCGGAACATCGGCCCCAGCTGTACCACATTGTTCGCCCCGGCTACCGCCACAAAGGAGCGGTTCAGCAGCACATGGGCGATATCCGCTTTCAGTATCCCCTCCGTCACATAGATGGTACGGGCAAAGGGGTTCCCGATAAAATGCACCGGGCTCCCGGAAGTGGCCCCCATGTTCTTTGCGGAGGAGGAAAGCCAGATATATTTCGTCCCGGCCTTTTCCGGCGGGTCACCCTTATTTTTAAAGGGAACGTCCAGAAGAATCTGCATCCCCCGGATCAGGCCGTCAACGCCGATGGCCGGTATCAGGATGCCTGCCGCACGGCTGCTGAACTTTACGGTCCAGTACCCGCCCTCATGGAGATAAAAGCCTGGCACTCCCTCTACCTTGCATCCCTGCTTCATCAGCCTCTCCGTCAGGGAGCGGCACAGGAAATAGGGAGGGGTGCTCTTAAATCCCAGGCTGTCAATCTGTTCATCCGTAAGCCCCCGTTTTTCCGAGCGCAGGTGCGCCCGGTGTGTGGGGTTCAAAGACAACATTTCAAGCAGCAGGGAATAGGTCTGGTGTATCTCCTGGAGGCTGGCACGCTCTGACTGAGGGACTCCCGCATCCGGCTGGCCGCCTGCATGGGATTCCCCAGCCGGAACCCCTGCAGAAACATTCATACTTTCTGAACCCCCATATCCCCAGGAAGTATCCCCTGTCTGGAGGGCATCACAGATCTCCCGGTAGGCTTCGGAATTGGTGGTATGATTAACCCTTGCATACAGGTTCAGCATCCCGCCGTATTCGCCGCAGTAGTTGCACCGCCATACATTTTTGACAAAGTTGACGTTCATCTTTCCCCTCCGGTCGCCGCACAGCGGGCAATCCGTATAGACGCTGTCCGCCTGCCTGCGCCGGATGCGCAGATGCAGAAGCTCCACCACATCCATGATCCCAAACGGGAAATCCTGTGAAAATGAGGCCATCGCCGTCTCCCTCCTTCCTTATGGTTTCCGCCGCCTTTTCTGCGGATATTTTTACCCTGCTTTCTTTGCCTCCAGGGAATCCAGCATAATCCGGGCCGCCGCACGGAGGATGTTGTTGTCTCCCCGGTAAGCGCCGTAGACATAAAATCTCAGGCTGGGCGGACGTCTTTCTGCCACTTCCGCAAGGGTCTGCCCCTTGCAGACGCCGGCATCTACTACCACCTGTCCGGCTTCCTCAAAGGTCATCCGACTGATAATCTCCTCTACGGACATGTCAGAAGTATATTTCACCTCTGCTTTTTTCTGTACCGGGTTACCGGACGCGGGAAGATTCTGTGCTTCTGCTGCCATGCTTTCGGTAACAGGCAGGTCCTGTGCTGTTGATGCCTTACCTTCGGTAACGGGAAGGTTCTGTACTGTTGATGCCGCACCCCCGGTAACGGGCAGCTTCTGCACATCGGAAACCGGAGCCTTTGTCTGTGCATTTTCAACATTTGCGGCTGTTCCGGTAGAAACTGTGCCTGCCTTTGGGGAAACATTCTGCCCGCCCAGCAGAGCCATCATTCCCTGTACTGCCTTTCGGGTATCGTCATCCACATTTTGCTTTACAGAAGCAGAAAGTACATTTTCCGGTGTTTCCACTGCAGGCGTTCCGGTATTGGCCTGTATGGGAAGGGATTCCGCCTCTGCTGTCTTTACAGGCAGCTCTCCTGCCCCGGCAGACTGCGCCGTATTCTGAACTTCTGTCTGCGGTCCTGCCGGCAGACGGCTGCCCCCAGTCTGGGACTGCGCTTTGTCTGCCTGTACTGTTTCCACAACTGCACTGGCTTTCATGGTTCCAGCGGGCATTACAGAAGACATTTTTGCTGTTCCCTGTGCAGGCTCTGCCGTTTTCCCTACGGAGGCCAGAGCCTGTACCTTCTCTTCCGTTTTCTGTTCTGTGGCTGGCTGTACCGGAAGATTCCCCATACGATTCTCCGGATTGACCGGTAAATTTTCTGAGTTTTCCTGCATACCGGCAGGCAGCCCTGCTATGGGATGATTGTTCCCTGCCGCAGATTCAGACGGAATCTTTGCCTGCGGAACTGTATGCACAGCCATGCCGCTGTCTGTCTGTTTCTTTTCTCCCTGTCCGGCATCTGCGGCTGTCATTTTTTCCTGGACAGGCAGAGCGGACTGCTGTGCAGGTTTTTCCTGTGAGGATGTTTCTGCTTTTCCTGCGGCAGCCGGGAAAGCCTTTACCATACCTCCCGCAGGCGCCGCTGACGGCTGTACCCTTTCTGCGGAAACAGTGCCGGTCCCGGCCGAAATATTGCCATTTTTATTTACTGCAGCGCCATTGACCGGAATCCTGCTCCCGTAACGGCTCCCTTTCGTTCCCATGTTCACATCGGCAAACTGGATGCCAAAGCCCGCATCTGACAGGGCCTCATCCATAGCCGCCTGCTGTGCCGCCTGGATATACTGCCCTCCCGGCGCTTCTTCCTTTGTACAGCTGGAAGTAAAACTGCCGATGGGGTTCTCGTCCGTGCGCTCCAGATAAATCTGTGCCTCATAAATCGCCATCTGCTCCGTGATGCGGAGTGCGTTCAGCCGGATGCGCCCTTTCGGGTTCGCCAGCCGGAACCACAGCTTTTTATAAGGAAGGTCCAGCTGCAGCACTGCCTCCCCACTTTCCGGGGAGACGATGCGGCGGAGGAGCTTCAGCGGGTTAAAGCCCGGCACCTTGTTCAGCTCTGCCACTGCGGGGATGCTCTCATACATGGTTGCTGTCTGTTCGTTCTTTGTCATCTTAAAAACTCCTTTCATTGAATAAATAAGGGATACCCCGTGCGTTTTCTGCACCTGCATCCCATTTTTAACCTGCTGCTTTCAGTTTTTCTTCCAGGAACTCCGGCACGGCTGTCCCGGCGCTTTTTGCATAAGCCTTATAATACAGGCGGATGCGCTCTCCCAGAAGGGTATTCCTTTTGCTGATCTCATTCCTATGGATAGCCATGAACAGCACGCTCTTTTCTCCTGCCAGCACTACCTTTTTCCTGGCACGGGTAATCCCGGTATACAGAAGGTTCCGGTAGAGCATCATATAGTGTGCTTTCACTACCGGCATCAGCACGATATCGTATTCGGAACCCATGGCCTTATGGATGGTGGCCGCATAGGCAAGATTCAGGTTCACCAGATCCTCCGTGCCATATTCCAGGTTTCGGTTCTTCCCGAATTCCAGGCCGATCCGTTTCCCGTCCGGCGTATCCTCTATGTACCGGATAAATCCCAGGTCTCCGTTGGATACCTTGTTGGTGTTCTTCGTCTGCATGATACGGTCTCCGACACGGAATGTCTTCGGGCCGATACGCACCTCATCCTCCGTGGATCGGAACGGATTTACAATCTCCCTGATGGCAGTGTTCAGATGGTCGGAAGATGCCGCCCCTTCTGTACGGAAGGGGGAGAGGATCTGCACATGCTCAATCCCATTTTCCTCAATCTCCTGGCAGTACCGCTCAATGATAGCCGCTGCCGCGTCTTCCTGGTTATCACAGGGAAGAAACTGAAAATCATTCCCATAATACAGCTTGGTATTGCCCTCATGGATAAACCGTGCGTTATGGGCAATCAGGCTGTCTTTTGTCTGGCGGAAAATTTCATCCAGCACCGTAACCGGCACAAGGCCGCACTGGATCAGCTCTTTGAACACATTTCCCGCCCCCACGCTGGGAAGCTGGTCCGGGTCTCCCACCAGGATGATCTTCGCCCCTTTTTTCAATGCCTGAAAAAATCTGCCTGCCAGCCACATATCCACCATGGAAAACTCGTCTACGATTACCATATCCGCATCCATACCATCTTTTTTTCTGCTGCGACTTCCCTCATCCTCTTCACTGACAAGGCCCAGCTCACTGTGCAGGGTGCATGCCTTGTCAAACCCGGTGCTTTCCGCCATCCTCCGGCTTGCACGGCCCGTAGGCGCCATAAGGATAATCTTTTTATTGGGATAAAGCCTGCGGTAAACCCCTAAAATCATCTTCAGCACGGTGGTCTTTCCCGTGCCCGGCGAGCCGGTGATGATGGACAGGTTATAGAGAAACGCTGCCCGGACTGCGGATTCCTGTTTCCCGGAAGTCTTAAGCCCCTGTTCCTCCCGGACTGCATCAATCAGGCCGGAAATATCCTTCATCGGCGGTTTTTCCTCTGCCAGCAGCCTTGCAATCCAGCTGGCAGTTTCATCTTCCTGGGCAAATATGGCAGGGTGATAGATATTGTCCCGCATGGAAACCACCAGGCCGCTTAGTATCATGCCGTCCAGTTCCTTCTCCACTTCCTCCGTCCGCACACGCATCTCCGGCAGGGGAATCTTTTCATTCAGCAGTTTAAAGGTTGCCTTACACAGCGCTTTCCTTTCCAAAAACAGATGCCCCTGTTTTCCCTTTGCTTCACCCAGAGCACAGTGAACCGCGCCTCTGATCCGCATGGGATCCCGGGGACGGTTATCCGTCTTCCTTACGATGGCATCCACCCTCCGGAAGCCGAAACCCGGTATCTGGCACAGTTCAAAGGGGCTTTTTCTCAAAAGATCCAGACAGGCCGCCCCGAAATGCTGGTAGATTTTCAGAGCTGTCTTCGGCGTCAGCTTAAAAGGCGCCAGAAGCGCCATGATGTCGCGCAGCATCCGGCTCTCCGCAAAAGAGGTTCGGATATCCTCCAGTTTGTTTTCCGTTATCCCACGGACTTCCAGAAGCCGTTCCGGGTGTTTTTCCAGTATATCCAGCGTATTTGTACCGAATTTCGCCACAATCTCAGAGGCTGTCTTTTCCCCGATGCCTTTGATCAGGCCGGAACCGAGGTAGCTCAGTACTCCTTCCTTTGTTTTCGGCACGATTTCACGCCACTGCTCCACCTGGAACTGCATGCCGTATTTTCCGTTTACCCATTCCCCGTCCAGTTCCAGCTCCACGGCATCCGTCATGGGGATTTCATAGCCGACAGCGGTGAAACGGATCAGATGGTCCCTGTACCGCCTCTTATCCCGCGCCTGCTCCGGAATAGACGTATCCGAAGTCTTTATAACCACAATGCAGAATTTATTTGACGGGTTGTGGAAAATCTTCCCGTCATAAGTACCTGTATAACTCATTTTTCACCTCCATAAAAGCCATAACACAAGCAGGCTCACAATAGCCGCCAGGACAGCGCCCAGCAGCGGGGGAAGAACCAGGAACCAGCCCAGGCGTATGAGCCGGAATACGTCCCTCAGCAGGAGAAATAAAAGGATTCCCCCTATGCTCCCCAGTATCAGTGTTTTTCTTTTCATTTTTACCTTTCCCTTTCGTTGGTATTTGTCGATTTCAGGCAGCATCCACGGCGCTGACCTTTACATGGAAGGTCCGAAACTCCGATGCCGTCACGAACTGCTCGTAAATCTCCGGATACTGCAGCTTCAGCCGTGCCAGGTTGTCCTTGTCAACCAGCATTTTGCGGACTGGGTTGTAGGTCAGTGTATAACGGCTCCCGCCCATATCGCAGACAGCCTTACAGCTTGCCCCCATCTCCGCAGCCAGGATCGCCTTCAGCCTCTGGATATCTGCTTCCAGTTTTTGGGAATATTTATCCGACTGTTTCTTCTGCTCCTGGAGCTGCATGTAGCGCATCAGCGTGGACTGCATGGTTCCATTCAGGACAATGGTTTCCGCATCCCTGTCGGCCCGCCCGCAGTGCTGCCTGGCGCTTGCAAGGATCGCATCCCCGTCCTCCAGATAGGGCGGCGGGACCTGTTTCTGCACATAGCTGTTCCAGAATTCCTGTTCCAGGAAAATCATCTCTTCCTCGTATGCCGCATCCCTGCGGATCTCCCGTATGATGGCCTCATCCTCCGTATTGCCGTACAGGCAGCAGAAAAATACCCGGTCCATATCCATCACGGCCATATAGTGCCTGCCCTGTGCCTCATAATAGGCCGGTACAGTCTCCCTGCCGTCCTTCCACCATAAATCCTTTGCATTATAATTGGTGGTCTTGATCTCCAGGATGGCTTTTGTTCCGTCCGGCATAGTGATAAAATAATCCACGTCTGCCAGCATGAACGGATAAAGGGGATGCCGGAACATCTTTTTGATCTGATAGATTTTAAGCCCGGTCTTCTTCTCAAAAATCTTTGCCACAAGGTCTTCCAAAAGATTCCCCATCTCCAGGGCCACCCAGTTGCTTTCATCTTCTTCTACCGCCGCAATGCCCAGCTTATCATAATAGATATCCCGTGCAGTGCGGAAAGGGGAGATCCCTATGATGGCAGCCACGTCACTGCCGCCAATCCCATGGCGGCGCCAGCCCAGCCACTCTTCGCGGGTAAGGCCCTCCGTATCCACCAGCACCGGCGGATCGTGCCTTGCTCTTTCCATGTTTGTGTCAGGCATGGTCACGCCCCCCTTCTGGCCCTGTGTGTGAAGTTTACTGTCCGGATGGCGGTACAGTTCTTCCAGTACCGGGCATCTGCTTTCCGGGCAGCGGTATCCTGAAACGAATAGCCTGCCGCCTGTTTCTTCCAGTTCCTGCTGGTTCTTTTGTTTCCTGTGCTCATTCTTTTTACCTGCCTTTCTAAAATGTTTTATCCTCAAAGCCGTTGCCGGCGTTTGGGCCGTAAAATAATAAAAAAGCGGAAATGACTGCCAAATCTCTGGCGTCCATGGATTTCCATGAACCATCGTCATTTCCGCTTTAAAAGGGAAGCTGTTCCCTTCAAATAAAAAAGGCCAGTAAACCACTGCCCAAAGGGCATAATGGTACTACTGGCACAAAAATACAAACTTAACAGCGTGTGCAATGCAGAAAAAATTCCGCATACGGCCTGGCGGCTGTATTTCCCTTGTGGGATACGCACAAAAATCAATTACAAGGACAGTGTAGCACAATATATGGATTAAGTCAAGTTATCAATACTATATATAGTATTTTTAGAATTTCCCACATATAAAAACTATCATGAAGGTACTTTCTTTGTTTCAGGAAACCTCCATATCAAACAGGCTGAGCTGCACCGGCTGCTCTTTCCGCTCTTTCTCTTTTTCCAGACGAATCTTTTCCAGCTCTGCGATACGCTCCGGCCCCAGCCACTTATCCGCATGGTGCCGGTCTGCACTGAATTCTTTCAGGTTCTCATACCCATTCTCCACCAGCTTCTTTTCCAGGCGCCTGACTGCGGATTCCCTCCGCTGCCTGCGCCGCTCCTTTTTATCTTCGGAGTTCTGTTTTTCCATATCGGAGGCATGTACAATCTGGATTCCGTTCCGGATATCTTCCAGATCCTGCATCAGATCCCGGCTCTCCCTGCGCTCGGCACGGACATTCAGGACCTCAAAAGAAAAATACTTTCCGTGGTATTCAGAGAAAAACAGCTCCTTAGAATAATGGCTCCGCATTTTGTCCCTTATCCTGTCCTGGCAGAGCCTGGCACATGCTTTGGCGATATCCATGCTCACCGGATGCTCAAAGAGCCTTTTCCCTTTGATGATCCGGCTGTCTGTCTGCCCCTCAAACAGCGTGCCGTCCAGGTCAGAGCGGAGATAACATATCTTCACATCATAAAACACATTTCCCCGTTTCTTATCCAGTTCATGTCCCAGAACCGGACACATCCCGGCACATTTCCTTAACCCGCAGTAATAAGGGTCATAATTCATTTCCCATTCCAGTGTATCCCTGTTAAATCTTGTATGCTCCCGGCAGACGCGCCCGTTCCTCTGCAGTTCGAAGCTGGCCTCCTGCCTCCGGATTTCATCATCCTGGAGCTTTAAGATATGCTCCACGCTTCCTTCATAACAGTATTCCTCCGCCGTCATATGGACTTCACAATCGTACCGCAGCACGCCATGCTCCTGAAGGTATTCATGTTTCAGCTTACAATCCTTTTTCTCATAAGGACAGCGGATGGTCGCCATATCGTTTTCAAAAGTCCACTCAATCCCCATGTAGCTCATGTTGCTGTGGCACTGCAGCCCCTTGCACTGCAGCCCGCAGGGAGTCTTGAAGGTCTGCTCGAATATCCACCACCGTTCGTATGTAAAGCCTCCATAATAATTATCAAGGGTCTTTTTCTCCCATGGGGAGACATCAACCCTTACATTGTCCGGATGATGGTCTGCGGTATATCCCTCCGCCAGCAGCCGCTTTGTCAGATTATTGTATTCCTTATACTCATTCTCTTTCATTCCGTTCCTCCTTACAGCCCCTGGCAGGGGCGCATCCCAAAATAGTCTTCCATGCGGTCCCTCAGCCCTTCCGCCGACATACCGTATTCTCCGGCAATACAGGATTCACAGCACGGGTATCTGTATGCCAGGGTTTTTGATAAACGTGCATCCCAGCTGTTTAACTGTTTCCCGCATTTGTTACAGTCCTGATCCAGCCATCTTACTTTCTGCAATCTTTTTCCACCTTCCTTTCCTAATATATAAAGTTCTATCCCCAACCTTCCGGCATTTGGGCAATAAAAAAACAGAAATAGCTGCCTTGCCATACTTGGTGTCCATAATTTCTATGAACCGGCGTCATTCCTGCTCTGAAAAGAGATTATAAAATTTCCAAAATAAAAACCAGCAATCCATCACGCACAGGCGTAGTGATACTGCTGGCACATTTATACAAACTTAACAACGTGTGCAATGCGGAATCTGTACCTAATACAGGTATTTCCGGCTGTATCTCCATAATGGAATCGCACAAAAATCAATTACAGGTAGAGTGTAACACAAGATATTGAATCAGTCAACAATTTGAAACTATATATAGTATTTGAAATTTTTTTCAGTTCTTGCAGAAATCCCCTGCCTACCCGGCTATTTTATTATTGTATAGGCCATTTGAGAAGAGATGCCATATGAATCGCACATTGACAATTTCATAGCATGGTACTGGGAGTTATACAGGTGCAAGGGATAAGCCTGCCGTGAAAGCGGCCTCACCCCTGCTTAATCGCTGCACAGCACGGCCTGAAAATACGCGGCAGGAACTTCTGGCGCAGGAAGTGGCCCGGGGCGCCATGTGGATACGAACAAATTTTTTAGAATTAGAACGTCTTGTTTTTATTTTTTTGTTGAAGTGGCTGGGTCTGATTTCGTAAGATATAAAGGTAAGGAACCGTAGGCTCTTTCCAGCCACACAGAAAGGAGGGCACTGTGGCTGAACATAAAGACAATACCCCGAAAGCCAATCCGGAAAAAAGAAGCTATTCTGTTGCGGAGGCAGCAGAGATACTCGGCGTCAGCAAACGCTCCATATACAATCTCTGCGCTGCGGAAGCTTTTAAAACAGTACGCATTGGAAAGAAACTGCGTATCTCCAGGATATCCTTTGATGAATGGCTTGACGGGGGCAGTAAAACATAACAGGAAAGGAGCCTGCATTATGGCATCAATTCAAAAAAGAGGAAAAAAACATGCTGTCGTCTATACCTATACAGACCAGGAAGGACAGAAAAGACAGAAATGGGAAACTTTCAGTACCAAAGCAGAGGCGCGGAAAAGAAAGTCAGCTGTGGAGGCTGAACTTGATAACGGAACTTTTATCCCGCCCAATACTACAACAGTGGAAAGCTTCTTAAAGGAATTTGTGGAACTTTACGGAGAAAAGCGGTGGGGGCTTTCCATTTATGCCAGCAATACGGCACTGATTAACAACTACATCAATCCGCTGATTGGAAACCTTGTTGTCCAGGACATTAACAAAAGGACTGTGGATAAATATATCCAGCAGCTTCAGAAGACAGCTCCTGTGAATACTCCGTACCGCCATGCAAAGACGGAATATGTGACACCATGTACCATTGAGAAGATCATAAAGCTCCTCCGTTGCGCTTTTCATCAGGCCGTCCGCTGGGATATGATCGGCAAGAATCCCTTTGAGGATGCCGAACTGCCGAAACGGGAAAAGAATGTCCGTGCCATCTGGACAGCGGACATCATCCGCCAGGCCCTTGACAACTGCCAGGACGGGAAATTGTATATTGCAATCAACCTTGCTTTTGCCTGCTCCATGCGGATGGGAGAAATCACCGGCCTGACCTGGGACTGCGTTCACATCACGGATGAAGATATCGCAAACGATAACGCTTATGTGTGGATTGAAAAAGAACTTACCAGAGTAGACCAGCGGGCCATAGATGCCATTGGGGAAAAAGATATTATTTTCGTATTTCCCAGGCTGATGGGCGGCAAATCATCCACCAGGCTTGTCCTGAAAAAACCGAAAACAGAGAGCAGCGTCCGCAAAGTGTGGCTCCCCAAAACCCTTGCGCTTATCCTCCGTGACTGGAAAGAGAGGCAGGATAAGCTGAAAGAATTTATGGGGCCGGATTATACGGACTACAATCTGGTACTGGCACAGGAAACGGGAAGGCCCTGCGAAGACCGCATCATCGGCAACCAGTTTGAACGCCTTAAAAAGTCTGCCGGGCTGCCCAATGTGGTATTTCATTCCCTGCGCCATTCCAGCACCACTTACAAGCTGAAGCTGAACAAAGGCGATTTAAAAGCCACCCAGGGAGATACCGGCCATGCACAGATTGACATGATTACGGAAATCTATGCGCATATCCTGGACGAAGACAGAAAAGTCAACGCACAGAAATTTGAGACAGCTTTTTATTCCAATCCTGATATGCGCCCTGTGGAGCGCAGCCTCCAGGAAGAGGGTAACAGTTCCATACCAAATCCGGACGCCATGATGAAACAGCTGGAATCTTCCCCGCAGGCTATGGATGCATTCACCCAGAAATTCATTGAGCAGTACGGAGAACAGATCATGACGCAGCTTGCAAAAAAGATGCTCGGTGCATAAAACGACACCAGATAACACAGGACGCAGCCGGAATACATGAAAGTACAAATTAGCAAAACGATTAGCAGACCTTGTTTTTCCCGCAAGGGGGTTCTAATCCATTTGGGACTTCCCCTGCAGGCGGCAGGTCGAAAATAAGGCTGAGAAAGGAGGAAATGTTGGAATCTCTGAGAGTACAAAAATGCCGCAACCCTTGAAGTTACGGCATTCCAGCGTCCCCGAGAAGATTTGAACTTCCGACCCCACGCTTAGGAGGCGTGTGCTCTATCCAGCTGAGCTACGAGGACTCGAACGATATGAAGTTTATGAAAAGAGCTTTTTTACCTCCCAGGACTTTGATGACCTGGATATTAGGAGGCGGTCGCTCTATCCATCTGAGCTACGGAAACGTGTATAAAATTGTGTGTGACTTACTACCTCATGTCCTCCAAAAAGTTTCCGTTGTAGGTTCTCTTAGGAGGCGGTCGCTCTATCCAGCTGAGCTATAGCGACATTTAGGAAATCTATATGTTATTTTGCTTGCTGCCTTTTCCCTTGTCCTCCGAGGTGTATGTTTTAACACTTTCTTAGAAGGCTCCTGTTATATCCATATAACTAAGGGAACGAGTACAATTATGGTTACTGGCTGCGAAGTGAACAGTAACTAATTATGCATGCTGTCAAGATCATTTTTTGAAAATCAATCTTGACTGACTTCCAGTTAAGAGTGTACCATAAAATAGATAACTACACAAGCAAAAAGTGAAGAAAAGACATCCGTTCTGCTATGAAAAATGCGAAAAAGACGAAATACAAAGATAAGCAGAAATCAAAACTGACAACAACGAAAGAGGAGAACCTGCATGGAACGTGAAATAGATATGAAGGAAGTCTCAGACGGGCGGTTTTACAGCCTGCGCGACATGGTAAAGGCAGACTGCGGCGGCTGCCAGGGCTGCTGTGACTGCTGCCGGGGAATGGGAAGCAGCATTATCCTGGATCCCTATGACTGCTTTCGGCTGACGACAGGCCTGCACCGCTCCTTCGAGGAATTGCTGGATAAGGAAATCGAGTTGAATCTGGCAGAAGGAATTGTCCTGCCAAACTTAAAAATGACAGGGCCTAAGGAGCAGTGCGGCTTTCTAAGCGGGGAAGGCCGCTGCACAATCCATCCATACCGTCCAGGCATGTGCCGCATCTTTCCTCTGGGACGTTATTATGAAAATGAGAGCTTCCGATACTTCCTGCAGGTGCACGAATGCCCAAAAGAGCCCAAGACAAAGGTAAAAGTGCAGAAGTGGATTGACACGCCGGAGGTGAAAAAGAATGAAGCCTTTATCATAGAATGGCACTATTTTTTGAAAGCTTTGTCAAGGCGGCTGGAACATACAGAGGAGGGAAGCTTCCAGAAAAGCTTAAGTATGTATCTATTGAAAACTTTTTATCTAAAGCCCTATGAAGAAACTCGCAGCTTCTACGGCCAATTCCAGGAGCGAATGGCAGAGGCGCGGAAACTATAGTAGAAAAATAAAATCGTTACAGAATCAGCAAATGTTATTTCGTTAAGTATAAACCAGCTGACTGTAACGATTTTTCTATTCTAAAGATCCAGATCCGAATAAGGCGAGCTGCGTTTTTTCGGTGTTCTCTGATACCGATTCCGCGGCGTTACCCTGCGGCGCTTCTTTCGTTTGCGCCGTTTTTGCAGCTTGAAGCGGCGCAGCTTTCCGGAGAGATCCCACTGCTTTGAAAGCTTCCGGAAAAGAATGCAGAGCAAAAAAATCACAGAAGCAATCATAACACCAATCGCAACCAGTCGGATATTGATTTGAATAAATCTCTTTTGTTCGGTTCCGGAGGAAGTATCTGTATCCGGAGTTTCCGGATCACCTGTTTCCCGATCAAAGGAAAATGTATGGAGCTTTGACTGGGCAAGCTCTATAGAAGCGGAGCCGACAGGCTGTCCCTGCCAGGTGTAAGCCAAGGTAGCTATGGTATCCGAATCCTCCTCACTTTGAAAGGTCAGCTCTGGAGAAGCCTCTGTAAAAGGAACGTCATTGGGAAGGACAATGTAATCATTTTTGTTGATTTCAATCAGTGATTCTGTCTGTCCGAAGATGGAGCTTCCTGTATGAAAGAAGCCGGAGTTATTGACAGAAAAATTGGTCTCGTTGGAAGCTACATTCACTTTGCTAAAATTTTCTGATGCATAGTCAAGAAGTAAAGCCGTATCTGGAAATAGAGGAATGCCTCGTTCCGCATTTGGATCTGAGGCTGTTCGCATAGTAACAACAATTAATGTTAAGCCGTTTCTCTGAGCTGCGGTGACAAGCGTATTTTTAGCTGCACTGGTTCCTCCGGTTTTTCCGGCAATCACTGTATCATCCAAATATTTGGTTACACTCCTATAAGGCCCAATCATATAGTGATGATTTTTCATATATACAATGTCATCACTTTTATTCGTAGCCCGCAGCTCATAACTGCCGGTTCCGGAGATTCGGACAAAGTTTTCATTCTGCAGAGCCGCCCTCATAATCAGAGCCATATCATGAGCAGTTGTATAGTGATTCTCGTCATGCAGTCCGTGAGGATTCACAAAATGGGTGTCCGTACACCCAAGCTCGGCCGCCTTTTCGTTCATCATATCTGCGAAAGCCTCTACGGAGCCTGCAACATGCTCAGCCAGTCCATTGCCGCACTCATTGGCAGACTCAAGCAGAAGAGCATAGAGGGATTCTTCCACCGTAAGCTCCTCTCCCTCCGTGCGCCCGATGCTGCTGCTTCCGGCTTCAATGGAATGAGTAGCATAATAAGAGTAGGTCACTACTTCGTCCAGAGAACAATGCTCCAGAGCCACAAGAGCAGTCATAATCTTGGTTATGCTGGCCGGAAAATTGCGCATGTCCATATCTTTGTTATAAAGGATAGCGCCGGTATCAGCCTCCATGATAACAGCAGATTCCGCATAAATCTGCGGCCCTTGGGGCCAGCCTTCAATCTGATTGGAATCAATGGCCTTGTTGTAAGCATCCTGCCGTTCCTGTTCTGCCTGTTCCGCAGCGGCAATCTCCGCGGCCGTCGGCCCGCGCTTTTTTTTGGCCGCATCTACATCCAGAGGGGAAAAACAGGCAGAACCTAAGAGGGCCAGGCCAAGGGCCGCAGCCAGCAATCTATGTGAAAATTTCATATTTGACCTCCGTAAGTCAGGCGGATAGGCTTCTATATCCGTCTGACACTCAAATTATCATTGAAAACCTTTGGAATACGAGTATAAGCAAATTCATGCTGTATTAAGCTTTCGTATTTAGAAAAAGATAGTATTATCAACAGGTATTAAGAAAAATGACACCTTCAAGTATATGTTATTTTTTTTACAGGTGCAAGGTCTATTACAAAAAGTTTACATTTCTTTAAGAAAAAATGTAATAATTGAAATCGAAAAGAGGCTTCAAAAAGTTTTTGTTTTTTGAAAAACTTGAAAAGTAATGAAAAACAGAAAGAAAAGGGCCGAAAACATTGACAAACCAAGCAAAAGCACGTTATACTAAGGAACGATAAGCAAAGACAGAGACGAAGACAGTAAGATCTGCTCAAACGTTCCAGCGAGCCGGGGAGGGTGGAAGCCCGGTACAAGTAGAGCTTTTCCGAAGATCACTTCCGAGTTGCAGGCTGAAGGAAAGCATTTCACAGAGGACAGCTTTCATAGGTACTGACGGCTTTCCCACGTTATAGGGAAACGCATGTGACAGCATGCAGTAACAGGTGGTATAACAGAAGCAAGGCTTCCGTCCTTTTACAGGACGGGAGCTTTATTTGCAAAAAGAACTAAAACAGTAATATTCGGTGCAAGGACAGAATATTACGGAACTAAAACAGTAATATTCTGTCAATGCACAGAACAATTTACAGACGCATGCCTTTGAGGCTGGAAATTGTTCTATTAAAGGTGTATGGACAGAATATTACGGAACTAAAATGGAGGCATACTTATGTACGAAAAAGTATCACCCAATCTGAATTTTGTAGAACGGGAAAAGAATGTGGAAAACTTCTGGAAGGAAAACCACATTTTTGAGAAAAGTATGGAAAACCGCAAGGACGGCGAAACCTACACCTTTTACGACGGGCCGCCCACGGCCAACGGAAAGCCCCACATCGGCCACGTACTGACCCGTGTTATCAAGGATATGATTCCCAGATACCGCACCATGAAGGGTTATATGGTCCCGAGAAAGGCGGGCTGGGACACCCACGGACTCCCGGTGGAGCTGGAAGTGGAGAAGCTTCTGGGCCTTGACGGCAAGGAGCAGATCGAGGAATACGGCCTTGATCCCTTTATTACAAAATGTAAGGAAAGCGTCTGGAAATATAAGGGCATGTGGGAAGACTTCTCCGGCACCGTAGGCTTCTGGGCTGATATGAACGATCCTTACGTAACTTATCACGACGACTATATCGAGTCTGAGTGGTGGGCCTTAAAAGAGATCTGGAAAAAGGGCCTTCTATACAAAGGCTTTAAGATTGTGCCTTACTGCCCCCGCTGCGGAACGCCCTTATCCTCCCACGAGGTAGCCCAGGGCTACAAGGCAGTGAAGGAGCGCTCCGCCATTGTCCGCTTCAAGGTAGTGGATGAGGACGCCTGTTTCCTGGCATGGACCACAACTCCCTGGACGCTGCCCTCCAACGTAGCCCTCTGCGTGAACCCCAACGACACCTATGTAAAGGCAAAAGCGGCAGACGGTTACACCTACTATATGGCCCAGGAGCTCCTTGACAAGGTGCTTGGATCCCTGGCGGAGGAAGGACAGGCTGCCTATGAGATTCTGGAAACCTTTAAGGGAACGGATCTGGAGTACAAAGCCTATGAGCCTTTATTCCCCTGCACCGGCGAAGCAGCCGCAAAGCAGAAGAAAAAGGGCCACTATGTAACCTGCGACACCTACGTAACCATGACAGACGGTACGGGAATCGTACACATCGCACCGGCCTTCGGTGAGGACGATGCTCAGGTTGGCCGCAGGTACGATCTGCCTTTCGTGCAGTTTGTGGATGGCAAGGGTAATATGACGGAGGAGACGCCCTACGCCGGTATGTTTGTCAAGAAGGCAGACCCAGAGATCCTAAAGGATCTGGATAAGGAGGGCAAGCTCTTCTCGGCGCCCAAATTTGAGCATGACTACCCCTTCTGCTGGCGCTGCGACACGCCCCTTATCTACTATGCAAGGGAATCCTGGTTTATCAAGATGACGGCAGTCAAGGAGGACTTGATCCGCAACAACAATACCATCAACTGGATTCCGGAGAGCATCGGCAAGGGCCGCTTTGGAGACTGGCTTGAGAATATCCAGGACTGGGGCATCAGCCGGAACCGCTACTGGGGAACGCCTCTGAACGTGTGGGAGTGCGAATGCGGCCATCAGCACGCCATCGGAAGCCGCCAGGAGCTTCTTGAGATGAGCGGCAATGAAAAGGCCCTGACCGTAGAGCTTCACCGCCCGTATATAGATGAAATTACCGTCAGGTGCCCGGAGTGCGGCAAAGACATGCACCGCGTCCCGGAGGTTATTGACTGCTGGTTTGACTCCGGAGCCATGCCTTTTGCACAGCACCACTATCCTTTTGAAAACCAGGATTTGTTTGAGCAGCAGTTTCCTGCTCAGTTTATCTCCGAGGCTGTAGATCAGACAAGAGGCTGGTTCTATTCCCTGCTCGCAGAGTCTACACTGATTTTTAACAAGGCTCCTTATGAGAATGTTATCGTGCTGGGCCATGTGCAGGACGAGAACGGGCAGAAGATGAGCAAGTCCAAGGGAAATGCCGTGGATCCCTTTGACGCGCTGGCAACCTACGGCGCAGACGCCATCCGCTGGTACTTCTATGTGAACAGCGCGCCCTGGCTGCCGAACCGTTTCCACGGAAAGGCTGTGATGGAGGGACAGCGCAAGTTTATGGGAACCCTGTGGAACACTTATGCGTTCTTTGTGCTCTATGCCAATATTGACGGTTTTGATGCAGCAAAATACGAGCTGGACTACGATTCCTTAAGTGTTATGGACAAATGGCTTCTCTCCAAGCTGAATACCGTTGTGGGCCAGGTGGACGATAACCTGGCAAATTACCGGATTCCTGAGACAGCCAGGGCTCTCCAGGAGTTTGTGGACGATATGAGCAACTGGTACGTGCGCCGCAGCCGGGAGCGTTTCTGGGCAAAGGGCATGGAGCAGGATAAGATCAATGCATATATGACCCTCTACACTGCGCTGGTAACTATCTGTAAGGCGGCGGCCCCCATGGTGCCTTTTATCACCGAGGATATTTACCGGAATCTGGTATGCAGCATTGATAAGAGCGCGCCGGAGAGCATTCACCTCTGCGACTTCCCGGAGGTGAGACAGGAATGGATTGATAAGGAGCTCGAGAAGAATATGGACGAGGTTCTGCGCATTGTAGTGATGGGCCGGGCCTGCAGAAATGCCGCAAATATTAAGAACCGCCAGCCTATTGCCGATATGTTTGTGAAAGCGCCCTATGAGCTCGACGGCTATTATCAGGAGATTATCCGGGATGAGCTGAATGTGAAGGCTGTCTCCTTTACGGATGATGTGCGTGCTTTTACCACCTACAGCTTCAAGCCCCAGCTAAAAACCGTAGGCCCCAAGTACGGCAAATCCCTCAATGGTATCCGGGCTTATTTATCAGAGGCAGACGGCAATGCGGCTATGGATGAGCTGAAGGAAAAGGGCAGTCTTACATTTGACGTAAACGGTGTTTCTGTGGTATTATCAGAAGGAGATTTGCTGATTGATATGGCCCAGACCGAGGGCTATGTATCCGACGGGGACAACGAGATTACGGTAGTTCTTGACACCAGGCTGACCCCGGAGCTGATTGAGGAAGGCTTTATCCGGGAGATCATCAGCAAGATCCAGACCATGCGCAAGGAAGCCGGCTTTGAGGTAATGGATAAGATCACGGTCTACTGTCAGGGCAATGATAAGATTGCGGAGCTGCTGACATCCCACAGGGAAACCATTCTGTCAGAGGTGCTGGCTCTTGAGGTAAGGATCGGCGAGACAAAGGGATATGTAAAGGACTGGAGCATCAACGGGGAGGAAGTAACCCTGGGTGTGGAACGTCCATAAAGAAAAATAAAATAACGGGAGGGATTTACCATGAGCAAGAGACCTTTTGATAAGGAACTCTTCAAAAGAAGCGTTGTTTACAATGTAAAGACATTGTACAGAAAGAGTATCGAGGAAGCGACACAGCCGCAGATTTTTCATGCGGTAGCCCTCGCTACTAAGGATGCGGTCATTGACGCCTGGCTTGCAACCCAGGAGGAGATGAAGAAAAAGGATCCCAAGATTGTTTATTATATGTCCATGGAATTTCTTATGGGCCGGGCCCTGGGCAACAATCTGATTAATCTGACCTTTTATAAAGGGGTAAAAGAGGCTTTGGAGGAGCTTGGATGCGATCTGAACATTATCGAGGATCAGGAGCCGGATGCAGCTCTTGGCAACGGCGGCCTGGGCAGACTGGCAGCCTGCTTTTTGGACTCCCTGTCCTCTCTGGGCTACGTGGCTTACGGCTGCGGTATCCGTTACCACTACGGAATGTTTAAGCAGAAGATCAAGGACGGATACCAGATTGAGGTGCCGGACGAGTGGTTAAAGGACGGCAATCCTTTTGAACTGCGCCGCTCCGAGTATGCCAAGATTGTAAAGTTCGGCGGCTATGTGCAGGTAGAGACAGACAAGAACGGAAGAAATCATTTCGTGCAGAAGGGCTACCAGAGCGTCCGTGCGGTTCCCTGTGATCTGCCGGTGGTAGGCTACGGCAACAATGTGGTAAATACTCTTCGTATCTGGGATGCAGAGCCCATGAATTCCTTCCATCTGGATTCCTTTGATAAGGGCGAGTACCAGAAGGCCGTGGAAGAGGAGAATCTTGCAAAACTGATTGTGGAAGTTCTTTATCCCAATGACAACCATATGGCGGGCAAGGAGCTTCGTCTGAAACAGCAGTATTTCTTTATCTCAGCCAGCGTGCAGACGGCCATTGAAAAATATAAAAAGGATCACAAGGATATCCGCAAATTCTATGAGAAGGCAACCTTCCAGCTGAATGACACCCATCCCACGGTGGCTGTGGCAGAGCTGATGCGTGTGCTCATTGATGAGGAGAATCTGGAGTGGGATGAAGCGTGGGAGGTTACCACCAAGACCTGTGCGTACACCAACCATACCATTATGTCCGAGGCGCTGGAGAAATGGCCCATTGAGTTATTTTCCAGACTGCTTCCCCGTGTGTACCAGATCATTGAGGAGATCAACCGCCGCTTTATCCTGGAGATTCAGAAGAAGTACCCGGGCGATCACGAGAAGGTGCGCAAGATGGCCATTATCTATGACGGACAGGTAAAGATGGCCCACCTGGCAATTGCCGCGGGCTACTCTGTCAACGGTGTGGCAAGGCTTCACACGGAGATTCTGAAGAACCAGGAGCTGAAGGACTTCTACCAGATGATGCCGGAGAAGTTTAATAATAAGACGAATGGAATCACACAGCGGCGGTTCCTGCTTCACGGCAATCCCCTGCTGGCAGACTGGGTTACGGATCACATCGGCGACGAGTGGATCACAGACCTGTCCCAGATCAGCAAGCTTAAGATTTATGCGGACGATGAGAAAGCTCAGCAGGAGTTTATGAATATCAAGTACCAGAACAAGGTGCGTCTTGCAAAATACATTCTGGAGCACAATGGGGTGGAGGTAGACCCCAGATCGATCTTTGACGTACAGGTAAAGCGTCTCCATGAGTATAAGCGCCAGCTGATGAACATTCTCCATGTAATGTATCTGTACAACCAGATCAAGGAGCATCCGGAGATGCCGTTCTATCCGAGAACCTTTATCTTCGGCGCCAAGGCGGCTGCAGGCTATCACCGCGCCAAGCTGACCATCAAGCTGATCAATGCTGTGGCTGAGGTGATTAACAACGACGCATCCATCAACGGAAAGCTGAAAGTGGTATTTATCGAGGATTACCGGGTATCCAATGCGGAGTGGATCTTTGCGGCGGCTGACGTATCCGAGCAGATCTCCACAGCCAGCAAGGAGGCTTCCGGTACAGGCAACATGAAGTTCATGCTCAACGGCGCTATTACCATCGGAACCATGGACGGCGCGAATGTGGAGATGGTGGAGGAGATGGGCGAGGAGAACGCCATTATCTTCGGTTTGAGCTCCGATGAGGTTATCAATTATGAGCAGAACGGCGGCTACAATCCTATGGATATCTTTAATGCAGACCAGGATATCCGCCAGGTATTGATGCAGCTCATCAACGGGTACTATGCGCCCAACGATCCGGAGCGGTTCCGGGATATCTACGATTCTCTGCTGAACACCAAGAGCAGCGATCGGGCGGATACCTACTTTATTCTGAAGGATTTCCGTTCCTATGCGGATGCTCACAAGCGTGTGGAGGAAGCTTATCGTGATGAGAAGGGCTGGGCAAAGAAGGCTATTCTGAATACAGCTTCCTGCGGCAAGTTCTCTTCTGACCGGACTATCCAGGAGTATGCGGATGAGATCTGGCATCTGGATAAGATTACCGTGGAGCTGTAAAGCGGCAGAAACGTTATAGAGAGATTGAATTGACTAAAAAGGATTGAATTCGGTTTTACTGGATTCAGTCCTTTTTCTTCTGCCGTCAGAGAGATTTCTTCATTATTCAGTATCACTGTGGATAGAGCGTCTATTTTTTCCGTGAGTTCATAAAATGTAAAATGAGGGAAAAAATAAAGACAGGAATATCCATATTTATTATTTTAATACTGCTTCCTTATGTGGCGGTGGTTTTTCGTACCGGAAATATGCGCGGAGAGCAAAGAGAAGCGGATACACCCAGTCTGGAAGACTATGTGGCGGGGATTCTGCCGGGGCAGATGCCGGTTTCCTATCCGCAGGAGGCTCTTAAGTCCCAGGCCGTGATCATACGGACGAACCTTCTGAAAAAGAGCATGGAATTTTACGGGACGGAAAATATGGAGGAGGCAGCCGCATCCATTCGGCAGAGTGATCTGAAGACTATGGGATTTTCTTATGCTTCGCCGGAGGACTTGGAGAAGCTGTGGGGGTACGGCCAGTGGGAGGACTATTATGCCAAAGTCCAGGAGGCAGTCACTGCCACACAGGGACAGATTCTGGTTATGAATGCTCAGCCTGTGGATCTGCCTTACCATGCGGTCAGTGCGGGAAGGACGAGGAGCGGCCAGGTACTGGGAGAGGGATATTCCCATCTGGAGCCGGTGGAATGTCCCCAGGATGTGGAATCGGCGGATTATTTGAAAATAGAGTTTCTTAAGCTTGAGGAGCTGCCGGAGATCCTGTCTCAGGATGATGCCGGCTATGTGACAGAGCTTCGCCTGGGAGGAGAGGTTCTGGGAGGAGAGGAGTTCCGCAGCCGTTATTCGCTGAATTCCAGCTGTTTTTCTCTGGAAAAGACCCAGGAAGGCATTCGTGCCGTGACCAAGGGGCTTGGACACGGGTTGGGACTTAGCATGTATCAGGCCAGTCAGCAGGCGGCTGCCGGGAAAACGTATATGGAAATATTACTCTATTTTTATAAAAATGTGGAATGTATAAGCTTCCATTAAAGTGGCTATGCTATGGTTAGCAGCACAAAGAAACGTGTGTAATCTAGTATAGAGGTGAAGCTTATGACAGTGAAAAGAAAGAAAAAGAGTACATTTACGGGAGGCAAATCCGTAACGGTTGCGTTTAGTCTCTGCCTTCTTGCCGTAGTCGCTATGATTGGCATGTATACGGTGGGAAAAAGCGAGCAGAAGGAGAAGGAACTCCAGCAGAAGATTGCGGATGCCAAGGAGAGGCAGGAAGAGGAACGGGCCAGACAGGAGGAAGTGCGCAAGGCACAGGAGGAGGAACAGAAGCAGGAGATGGAAGAGATGCGCCAGGAAGCGGCTTCTGCTTCCGCAAAGCGTGAGAAGGAGACACAAACAGCGGATAAAACGGTAGAAAAAAATGTGATCAATGAGGCGGAGCTGGAAAGTGAATTTCAGGCGGAGGATGCGGAGATTGCGGAAAATGTTGTGATTGACGAGATGGAGGAGGCGGTTTCGGACGCCATGGCGGAGGAGCCGACCCTTTCCTTTTCTGCGGAGACAGACAAGCTTTTCTGGCCTATTGCAGGAAATGTGATCCTGGATTACAGTATGGACAAGTCCATATACTTTTCTACCTTGAATCAGTATAAATATAATCCGGCGGTGATTATACAGGGAAGCCTGGACGCCTCTGTGATGTGTGCTGCTCAGGGGAAGGTTACGTCGATTGAGACGCTGGACGAGACGGGAACTACGGTTACGATGGATATCGGCAATGGGTATGAGGTTATCTACGGACAGCTGAAAGAGCTTACGGTGAAGGAGGGCGATTACCGGAAGGCTGGGGAGACCATTGGGTATGTGAGTGAGCCTACGAAGTATTTTGCCCAGGAGGGGTGTAATGTGTATTTTGGAGTGCGCAAGGATGGGGAGAGTATTGATCCTATGCCGCTTTTACAATAGTGTATTTAGCTGATTAAGGGTTTTGTGTTGATAAGCCGTTCCTTCTGGGGGCGGCTTAGTTTTTTGATGGCGGCTTCCCGGGACATGGCTTCTTCTTTGGTTGTGTGGAGTTCGTAGTAGACGAGGGTTACGGGGAGGCGGGAGCGGGTGTATTTGGCGCCTTTGCCTTGGTTGTGGGTTTTTAGACGCTTTTTTAGGTCGGTGGTCCAGCCGGTGTAGAGGGTGTTGTCGGAACATTTTAATATGTAGGTGTAGGTTGTCATGGGGAACTCCTTTTTGGGGTTTGGGGGGGGACGGTTCAGCCGTGAAAGCAGCCGGCAGACTTTTCCGTATCTGTGTTCGGACGGTTCACGTACACGCTGTCTGCTCTGAACGTACATTGCCTATTTTTGGTGTTGGGGGCTGTGGGGGCTCGGGGCAATGTGCGTTCATATCAGACATCGTGTGCGTGAACAGCCGGACACTTGATATTGGAAAAGTCTGCCGGCTGCTTTCACGGCTGAACCTGGTTTTGGGGATGGGTGTGGGTTCTTTTATTATAATGGGTGGGGCGGGGGTTTGCAATGGATTTGTGGGGGATTTATGGGGGATGGCTGCGGAGTGGATGGTGATTTTGGAAAAGTAACGAGCCAGGCAAAGGGGCGGCTGGCTCGTTGATTTGTGGGGGATTTTGTTTTTTGGTTTTGGGTTGGTGGAGGGTTAGAGGGGCATGGGGGCTACGAATACGTACATCATGATAAAGTGGCAGATGCTTCCGCCCATGACGAAGAGGTGGAAGATCTCGTGGGAACCGAAGTGTTTGTGTTTTGAGTTGAAGATGGGCAGTTTTAGGGCGTAGATGATTCCGCCTATGGTGTAGATGATTCCTCCGGCCAGGAGCCAGGCGAAGGCGGCTGGGGAGAGGGAGTTGAGGATCTGGGTGAAGGCGAGGACGCAGACCCAGCCCATGGCTATATATAGGATGGAGGAAAACCATTTGGGGCAGGTGATCCACAGAGCCTTGATGAGGATTCCGGCTAGGGCGATGCTCCATACGAGGGCGCAGAGGCTGTAGCCGGTTTTTCCGCCTAGGACGATGAGGCAGACTGGGGTGTAGGAGCCTGCAATTAGGATGAAGATCATCATGTGATCGATTTTTCGGAGTATTTTGTTGGAGCGTTCGGATAGGTTTAAGGTGTGGTAGGTGGTGCTGGCTGCGTAGAGCAGTATCATGCTTCCGATGAATATGGCCAGGGATATCAGATGGATGGTATCAGGCTGGCTGGCGGCTCGTATTAAAAGGGGAGTGGCGGCTAGGGCTGCCATGAGCATACCAATGAAATGGGTGATGGCGCTTCCGGGGTCTTTGATTTCTAGTTCGAATTTCATATTGACATCTCCTTTTTGGATAAACATACTTTGACATGTAGTTTTTAATACTATGTGTAGATGTTAATATATTATACTATCTGTGTAGAAATGTCAACATCTGTGCGGAGATTTTTACATATTACTGTCTGATGGTGGTAATGTTAATAAAAATATATTGGACAACTGTAGGAAATATGCTGATATATGATGGATCAAAGGGGAAGAGTTTACTTTGGAAAAGGTTTTGCGCATTCAGATGCTGGGAGGCTTTGCGGCTTATTATGGAGAGAAAGCGGTGGTTTTGAAGAAGGTCGGAAGTTCGAAGTCTATCCGGCTGCTTCAGATGCTTTTGATGTCTTTGCCCGGTGGGATTTCCAAAAGTGAGATTATGGATAATCTGTATGGATGGAATGAAAAGGGGGATATGGGGAACCGCAATAAGAATCTGAATAATCTCATTTACCGGCTGAAGGGACAGCTGACGGCGGGAGGGCTGCCGCAGGAGGAGTATGTTGAGATCCGTGAGGGGATATGTTATTTCAAAAGCAGTCTTCCTTTGGAACTGGACACGCAGGAGTTTGAGGAGATCTTAAAACAGGCCAGAGAGGAAAGGGGAACGGGGAGGGCCGCACTTTTGTGGAAAGCCATTGAGCTGTATTGCGGAGAGCTGCTTCCGGTGAATCTGGCGGATATGTGGTTTTTTCATAAAAGCAGATATTATAAAAAGCTGTATCTGTGGGCGGTCAATGAGCTGGAGCAGGAGCTTTTGAAGAACCGGGATTATAAGAACCGGCTGGCGCTCTATGCCAGAGCGGCCGCTATCTATCCCTTTGAGAACTGGCAGCTGAAGCTGATGCGCTGCAACCTGGAGCTGTACCGTTACGATGAGGCGCTGGCTATATATAATAAGACGGTGGATCTCTATGCCCGGGAAATGGGCGCTCCCCCTACCGGGGAGATGCAGGAATGCTTTGAATCTCTGGTGCTTATGGATGAGAACCACAGAAGGGACGCCGGCAATGCGGATAGCTGGCGTAACATGGATAAGATTTTTATGGGAAAGAGAGGGGATATCCGGCAGGCAATTTTTGAGGAAGAGGATGTGAAGGGGGCTTATTACTGTACGTATCCAAGCTTTGTGGATTACTGCCGGCTGGTGGTGCGGGCCAAGGAGAGAAATGATTTTCCGGCGGTGCTGATGTTTTTAACCTTAAGCCAGAAGAAAAGAGTGCCTCGCTCCATGGATCTCCAGGAGCAGATGCAGCTTTTAAAGGAAGTGATTGAGAGTGCTCTTCGGATTGGGGATGCATTTACCAGATATGGAAACCGGCATTTTATCGTGATGCTGGTTAAGACAAAGCTGGAATTCTGCAGCACGATTTTTCAGAGGCTGGAGGCGGCTTACAGCAGGGAGGGAGGAAAGGGCGAACTGTGGTATTATGCGGATATGACCCAGGAACTGAACCATACGGCCATATAAATACTCAAGGATATTATATATGGAAGAAAGCGGCTTTGCTGATCTAGAGTGGGAGATCGGCAAATCTTTTCTGCAAAAAACTGTAATTGACAGGATGTTTCCCATGAAATGAGGCAGTTGGCAGGATACCTGCGCTGATATAATGAAAGACGTAAAAAGGAAAAGGCTGCTTTACAAGTGAAAGGAATGGATGTTCTGCAGTATCTCTTTGAGAGAATAGCGCCGGAAGAAAAATAATTTAGGGGGAAAAGAAAATGAAAAACAATTTAGTAAACAAGAAGATTGCAAGCTCTATCGGAATTGGCATTATGGCGTTTGTGACGGCGGTTTCGCCGGCGCTGACAGTCTTGGCGGAGGATGGAGAGCCGGCTGAGAATCCGGCGCCTGAGACAACAGAAGAGCAGCCAAGTGAGCCGGAGGTACTAAGCGAGCCTCAGAATGCGGAAGTGAGTGAGGCGGTTGATGAAGCACAGGCTGCAATTGATAAGGTGGGAGAGGGTGAAGCCAGTGCCGTGCCGGATGATGTGGTAAATGCATTGGAGGAATCTTCTGAGAATCTTGATGCAGTTGATACAAGAGTTGATACACTGGATGGCTACAATAACGCAGCAGAGGAAGCAAAGAAGGAGCTGGAAGAGGCAACTGCAGAAGATGAGGAAAGAGCGAATGCAAATCTAACTTCATCGGAAGCAAAGACAGAGACAGAAAAAATAGCGGAAACGATTGAAAAGGAAAATCTGACAGAAGCAGAAGCAAAGAAGGACGCAGTAGTCGAGGCTCAGGAAGTTACATATGAAAGCAGTGAGGCAGCAGAGGCGGCAAAGAAGCAGGCGGAGGCAGATGTAGCAGCCGCAGAGGAAGAGCTTGCAAAAGCGGAGAAGGCAAAGGAAACAGCAGATCGGCATGTAAGCGATGCAAAGACGGCTTATAATTATTTGAAAGGACAGAGCGAAAAAGCAGAAGCTGCTTTAAACACTGCCCAGGAAAATGTTGAAGCGGCCCGAAAGGAATTGGAAGAGATCTGTAAAGCCTATGGAATAAGGCTCGGCACGGAAGAAGTGACGCTTACAGGGGAGGCCGGGGTTGCTTATAATGAGGCATATGAGGCATGGAGACTGGCAAATGAAGATCTTGAAGCTGCAAAGCAAAAAGCAGAAGAGGCAGGCCGGGCCAGGGATCAAGCTCAAAATAATAAGGACAAGGTGGAACGAGAGAAAGAGGCAGCTGAAAAAGCATTATCTGAAGCAAAAAAGGAATTGGAGTATCAAACGCTTGTAAAAGAGAATGCGGAGCGTAATTTGGAGAATGCACAAAAAGAGGCAGAAGAGAAAAAGGAGATCTTTGACAACGAGAACGAAATCTATTTGGAAGCACAGAAAAAATCAAATGATGCAACGGCTGAGAAAATGCAGGCATATGCCGACGTAGATAATAAAGAAAAGGTTCTTGAAAGAAAAAAAGAGCTATTAGAAGAAGCTAAAGTGGAAGAAGCGAATGCGGAAGCTGCGTTTAAAGAAGTTGAAAAATATGAGCCTGTGTTCGGAGCAATAAAAGGATACCAAGATTTGTATAAAGAGCACTATGCAGATGCAACGGAAAATACCCTTTGCTGGGAGATTTTTGACGGCATGGCAAAAGAAGCTGTTAAGTTTTATTTGTTCAAGCAGAACATTGATATTGGAGGCATACGTTTCCCTAATGAGGGAAAAACTGAGACCGGGTATTCAAATGGCTGGTACAAGGATCCAGGCAACGACATTAGTAAAAACTATTTGCTTGTGGAATATGAAGAGGATGGACAGACAAAAACAGCTTATTTTGATTACGGAACAATGAAAGACAGCATAGAATCTGAGAATGATGTTTATA
Organism: Clostridia bacterium; assembly: GCA_910575725.1. Taxonomy (GTDB): domain Bacteria; phylum Bacillota; class Clostridia; order Lachnospirales; family Lachnospiraceae; genus Laedolimicola. The sequence goes on from CAJTFE010000006.1 coordinate 105,305, forward strand.
AGATAAGACTTTATATAAAGACGGGAGCTCCAGGCAGCTTTGAGGGCAAAGGAACGGAGTGTATAAATCAGGAAGAATATACAAAAGCAGTAGAAGACTATCTGGCGAGAGAAACCAGAAAGAACAATGCGATTCAAGCAAAAATTGAAGCTGAAAACGCCAAAGAAGAAGCAGAAAGACAAAAAGCTGCTGCAGAAAGTGTTTTGAATGTTTTAATAGAGAAAGCCAAAGAAGCCAAAGAAGAAGCAGAAAAACAAAAGGCTATAATGTCTGAAGCGAAAAACTTCTGGGAAGAAGCAGAAAGAGATAAAAACTTAAGAGACTTGCTGTACAAGAGTGCAACAGAAACGGTAGAGAAAGTAAAGGGTAATGTTACTTTATGTGAGCAAGAAAGTTTCAGGCTGGCAGATGCTTTGTTAGAAGCAATCAATCATTTGGATGAAAGTGAAGCGAATGTAGAACTTGCTTTAGAGAAGGAAAGAGCAGCCGGAAAGATAAATGAGGATGTTGAAAATGCATTGGAGATGGTGACAAAGGCAGTAAAAAAATTAGCTTATTTGTCCATACAAGAAGATGCAGACACAGAGGCATATAATAAGCTGGTAGAAGAGTGTAAGGCAGCGGAGACAAATCTGGAAAATGCAGCGGCAGCAAGGGATCTTTCCCAGGAGAGCCTGGAAAAAGTATTAAAAGCCGTAGAGGAAGCCCGTGAAGCAGCAGCAAAGAACTTCGCATACAGAACTCCGGATACACCGACAACGGATGGTGGAACTACAGGCGGCGGAACAACCGATGATGGAACAACGGATGGCGGAGCAGCCGGCGGTGGAACGACAGGTGGCGGCGCAGCCGGAGGTGGAACGACAGGTGGTGGAGCAGCCGGAGGCGGAGCAGGTGACGGCGCCGGAGCTCCTGCGGCAGCTCCGGTAGTAACAATCCCCACAGCAGCAGTACCTCTTGCAGGCCCGGGGGCAGTAGAAGATACAGCATTGGCAGACGCCGGCGAAGATGAGGCGGCAGGCCTTACAACCCTGGAAGATGAGGTAACACCTCTTGCCGCTCCGGAGGAGAAAGCAATAGCTGTGAATCCGGAAGACTTTGCAATGCTTCTTGCCACTCCGGCAGCCGGAATGGGACAGATGTCCTGGTGGTGGATGCTGATTATCGCATTGCTTGGGGTAACCGGCGAGGAGATGTACAGAAAAAATCGGAAGAAACGCAAAGAAGCGGATATTGAGAACTAATAGCAGTTTACAACAAAAGCAGGACGGCCACCGGCCGTCCTGCTTTTGCTGCAAAAAGACGTTTCCTAATTTTTATAAATGAGTAAAAGCCTCTATACAAGCAATTCTTAAAGAACTATAAACTTCTCAAAATCACTTGTATAATTTTTCCGGCAGTGATATTATAAACGCATTTACATCAGATTCAATTCAATGTATTCTAAGGGAAACAATCCTTTCCAAGATTTCCAACCACTAAACCATTTACGAAAGAAAAATTATGGCCTTTGAACAAGAAAAAAAATATGTTAAAATAGAGGAGGAATTATATTGAAATTTGAGTGGGACGAAGAAAAAAATCAAATTAATTTCAAAAAGCATGGCATTGATTTTGAAACGGCAATACTTGTTTTTAATGATTTGGATCGTATTGAAATATACGATATATCACATAGTGTAGAAGAAGATCGTTATAATACAATAGGAAGAGTAAATGAGGTACTATTTGTTGTATATACGGAACGAAAGGATAATATACGTTTAATATCAGCAAGACTTGCAACAAAAAAGGAAAGGAGTATTTATTATGATACGAACAGTTATATTAGATAAAAATCAGAAGCCCACAAAAGAACAGCTAAAACAGATAGAAGATGCAGCAAAGAGAGAAATTGTCTTTGATGAAGATTCTCCGGAACTGACACCGGAAATGGAAGAAGCATTTCGATTGGCGGCAAAGAATCGTAATACACATAAAAAGATGGGTGTATCGTAATTGGTTTCCAGATAATGCCAAAAAATATTTTTCATTTGCGGCAATACCGCATAAAAATCTTCTCATTAAACCCTTTTTGCTTACCATGTTTTTCCGGAATACGCTTAAATTCCTCAAATCCAATGCTCGTATAACATTTAATAGCATTAATATTTATATCCGTCACATCAAGCACAAAATCTTGATAATTTGTAAGCAGCATACTTTCTTGAAGCATAGCTGCAGCAATGCCTTGTCTGCGGTATTTTTTTCGTACTGCTACAAATTCTATGTATCCAGTTGTAATCGGATACTCAAGCTGCTTTTCAAATTCTTCTTTCAAAACGAAAGTACCAATAATTCCTTTAAAGAACCCAAAGTGTCTCTTCAAAGATGCTTTTTCTGCTCTTGCAGCTCTTCCATTGCAGTCAGAAATTGCCAGCACTCCCACGATATTTCCCTTCATATCTGCCACATAAAATTTTTCCATATTCAATCCCGTTTTGATAGCATCTGCCACTTTTTGCTTATCTTTACATAATATTGAAAAATCCTTTTCAAATCCTTCTGCAATACATAAAGCTACGTTATTACGGTCTGTTTCTTTTGCTTTCCTTATATGCACCATCTTAATATCTTCCAAACTTTCGTATCCTCCTGTAGAGACACCGATTTCTTTATCTGTTTTTCAGCTTCGATTATACATGAAAGGATATGCTTTTTCAATTCCTCTAACTTCTCTTCATTTAGACTTAGACGGCTATTTTCAATAGAAAAAGTGTTATTATCAAACAAATTATGGTACAATTCATTTTAGAAATCAGGATTTGAAAGTGAGATAAAATATTATGGATTTAAAGAAAATCGAAAATTTTATTGATAAACAAAAAGTTAGTTTTATATGCTCTATTGATGATGAAAATTGTCCTAATATAAAAGCAATGCTAAAACCCCGCAAAAGAATAGGGCTAAAAGTGTTTTACTTTTCTACTAATACTTCATCTATGAGAGTAAAACAATATAAAGATAATTCAAATGCTAGTATTTACTTCTATCACAAAGGATTAATGAAATATATTGGTGTTATGTTAAAAGGTAAAATGGAAGTCTTAACAGACCAAGAAACTAAAAACATGATTTGGAAAAAGGGCGATACAATGTTTTACAAAAAAGGTGTAACTGACCCAGATTATTGTGTTTTAAAGTTTACTGCCGCAAGTGGCAGATATTATTGTGATTTGAAAACAGAAAATTTTGATATTTAAGCTGTTACTAAATTCCAGTCTGTCTATTGCAGTATCCAAGAGAGATAAGTGAATGCTTATCTCCTTTTTAAACCCACATTTAAAAGAGTGTGTTTCTCCAAAGAAAATGGGAAGTAAAATTATAAACCCACATCCAGACACAACCGCCTGCACAAAAATAAGGGTATGTCAGATTGCTCTAACATACCCCTAAATCCTCAAAAATGTTGAATTTACAGCATTTCCAATTAGCCAAAGTATCTCTTAAGCAGACCCTCAAATGCCTTGCCATGACGAGCCTCGTCACGAGCCATCTCATGCACGGTGTCATGGATTGCATCCAGGTTTGCAGCCTTTGCTCTCTTAGCCAGGTCAAACTTGCCTGCGGTTGCGCCGTTTTCAGCGGCAACTCTCATCTCCAGATTCTTCTTGGTGCTGTCGGTAACAACCTCGCCCAGCAGCTCAGCAAACTTAGCAGCATGCTCAGCCTCTTCGTAAGCTGCCTTCTCCCAGTAAAGACCGATCTCAGGATAGCCCTCTCTGTGAGCAACTCTTGCCATAGCAAGATACATACCAACCTCAGAGCACTCGCCGTTGAAGTTAGCTCTTAAGTCCTCAAGGATATCCTCGCTAACGCCCTTAGCTACGCCTACAACATGCTCAGCAGCCCAGGAAAGGCCCTCAGCCTGCTCTGTGAACTTGTCCGGGCCAACGCCGCACTGGGGACATTTTTCGGGAGCGGAATCTCCCTCGTGAACATAACCACATACCTGACATACGAATTTCTTCATGCTTTTATTCTCCTTTTCTTATAAAAAATGTTTTGTGTTCTAAAACAGTAATAATTACTGTTATTAAGATATCATAAATCAGAACAATCGTCAAGCTTTATTTTATAATTTTCAAAGTAAAATTTTGTTACTGTTCATGCACAACATAACAAAATTTTTGCAGCAGTTCCATTATCTGAATACCTGCAGACTTTTACAGATTCATGCAGTCGCTGCACACGCCGTAATACTGTACGGAATGCCCCTCAATCCGCCCGGTAAATGCTTTCTGGGCCTCTGCATTGATAAAATCTTCATTTTCCATATGAATGTCCAGAAGACCATGGCATTTCCTGCATATAAAATGGGAATGAGGCTCTACATGAGCATCAAAGCGGTCAGGGCCATCGGTAGTGATCTTGATAATCTCTCCTAAGTCTGTGAGAAGGGCAAGATTGCGGTAGACCGTTCCAAGACTGATATTAGGAAATTCTTTTTTTACATTTATATAGATGGTATCCGCTGTAGGATGATCGTATCTGGAAAGCAGAAAGCTTTTGATGCATTCCCGCTGACGGCTGTACTTCAAAGCAGTCATAAAAACCTCCTTTCCTTAATTTGCCCACGCTCTTTGGGCATAAAGGTATGCCCGAAGGGTGTTTCCTTAATCTGCCCATGTTCTTTGGGCATAAAGGTATACCCGAAAGGTACTTCCATGCTTCAATAATAATAACAATTACTATTTCTCATTATTTTACCAAAACAGCAGGAAAAGTCAAGAAAAGTTTAATGGAAAATAATAGAAACCAAAGAAAGCAGATTAAAAGTTCAGGCTTAAACTATTACATAAATAAAATGGAAAAAATGTAGAAAATCGCAGAAACAGTTGACAACAAGTAATCATACTGTTATAATTCTTTCATAAGTCTTAACAAATTTGTAATAATTAAGTTGAGAAGCTTACGGAGGATAGTAAAAATAATGAGAGTTCATAAATTGACAACCTTATGTCTGACCGGTGCACTTTGTTTCAGCTTTGGAGGGATGAGGGCAGAAGCCAGCAACCTTTCCGCTTTAGGAGAAGAGGGAATTGCATCTGTTATGACAGAAGCACATACAGCAGACCCCACCGTAGACGAAAAGGTGATAGAAGAATTAACACCTTCCGAGTTCGACGGAATCTGCATCGCACAAGTAAATGATTATGTCAATGTAAGAAGCCTGCCAAGCGAGGAAGGAGAGATTCTTGGAAAGCTCTATGATGAGTCGGCAGGAACCATAGAGGAGGACGTGGACGGCTGGTTCAAGATTACCTCCGGAAGCGTAACCGGATATGTAAAAAGCGATTATGTGGTAACCGGCGACGAGGCTGAGGCCCTTGCCGAAGAAGTAGGAAAAAGAGTTGCAACCGTTACAACGGAGACTCTTCGTGTAAGAAACGAAGCCAGCACGGAAGCCAGCATCTTAGGCCTTATCGGAGAAGAGGAAGAGCTTACCGTAACTGATGAGACCGAAGATTGGGTGCAGGTATCCATCGAGGAAGGCGACGGCTGGGTATCCAAAGAATTTGTAGACCTTCGGACGGATTTTGTCCAGGCAGAGTCCAAGGCAGAGGAAGAAGCCAGACTTGCTAAAGAAGAGGCAGCCAAGGAAGAAGGAAAGCGTAAGGCAGCAGCGGCGGCAGCTAAGTCCGGCGGCCAGAATGCAGGCCTGGGCAACGGCGGCGGAAGCAGCAGCGGCAATGCAGTGGCATCCTTCGCAAGCCAGTTTGTGGGCAATCCTTACGTATACGGCGGCACCAGCCTTACAAACGGTGCGGACTGCTCCGGATTTGTAATGAGCGTCTATGCGAATTTTGGCGTAGGACTTCCCCATTCCTCCAGCGCAATGCGCGGCGTGGGATACGGCGTAAGCCTTTCAGAAGCACAGCCGGGCGATATCATCTGCTACAGCGGCCATGTTGCTATTTACTGCGGCAACAACACCATCGTACATGCAAGTACTGCGGCAACTGGTATCAAGTATACATCACCGGCCAACTACAAGCCGATTCTTGCAGTAAGAAGAATTTTCTAGAAAAAAATAGGAAGGCAGGAGCAGATAAAGCTCCTGCTTTTTTGATCACAGAAAGCAGCTTTTAGCAGCCTCGGCGCCCGGAAGGCGTATGCAATGATATACTGGCAATTCCCGGATTTTTATAGTAAGATAAAGAAATCAAAAGGTTATTGACTATGACTGAAACAGTAAGGTTAAAAGCAGCGGACAGGAGAAGACTATGAGTTTAAACGAGACGCCGTCCTCGGAACGGATCCATATAGGAATCTTTGGAAAGCAGAATGCAGGCAAGTCCAGCCTTATCAATGCGATTACCGGACAGCATACCGCCCTGGTATCGGAACAAAAAGGAACAACTACAGATCCCGTGTATAAGGCCATGGAGCTTCTGCCCCTGGGCCCGGTTGTGCTGATGGACACGCCAGGCCTGGATGATAGGAGTGAGCTTGGAGAGCTCCGGACGGCCAGAAGCCGGGAAGCGCTGAAAAAGGCCGATCTGGCTCTTGTGGTCATTGACGCAGCCAGGGGAGCAGATTGTCTGGAAGAAGAGCTGATGGAAGAACTTCGAAAGCAGGAGACGCCGTTTTTAATTGTATATAATAAGAGCGATTTAAAACCGGACTCCGCCGGGCAGGGAGAGGGAGGCGCAGTCTGGGTCAGCGCCTGTACCGGACAGGGAATAAAGACCCTTAAGGAGAAAATGGCACATATGATTCCTGTAAGGGATTCGGAAAAGCGCCTGGTGGGAGATCTGCTGAAACCCCATGATACAGTGGTGCTTGTGGTTCCCATAGACAAAAGCGCCCCCAAGGGCCGGCTGATCCTGCCCCAGCAGCAGACCATCCGGGATGTCCTGGAGGCCGGAGCAGTCTCTGTTGTGGTAAGAGACACGGAGCTTAAAGAGACCCTTGCGCGTTTCCCAAAGAAGCCCCGGCTTGTGATTACCGACAGCCAGGTGTTTGAGAGGGTGAATAAGGAAACCCCGCAGGAGATTCCTCTGACCTCCTTTTCCATTCTCTTTGCCAGATATAAAGGAAATCTCCTGCAGCTGGTACAGGGCGTCCAGGCGTTGGAAAGCCTGAAAGATGGAGATAGGATTTTGATTGCAGAGGGATGTACCCATCACCGCCAATGCGAGGACATCGGAACGGTGAAGCTTCCCCACTGGATAAAGGAGTACACGGGAAAAGAGCCGGAATTTGTCTTTGCTTCCGGGAAGGAATTTCCCCAGAGCCTGGAGGAATACGGCCTTATTGTCCATTGCGGCGGCTGTATGCTTCAGGAGCGCGAGATGCAAAACCGCCTTAAGCAGGCGGCCCGGGAGGGAGTGCCGGTAACCAATTACGGAATATTGATAGCCGGCATGAAAGGAATCTTAAAGAGAAGCTTAGAGCCGTTTCCGGAAACGGAGGCTTTGAGGAACGGAGATGCAAGGTGACCAGGCAAAGAGAGATAGATTCCCCCAGAGGCCCTTTATATGAGAAGCTCACGGCTTATCAGTCGGCGGATTACTGTGCGTTCCATATGCCGGGGCATAAGCGGCGCGGGGGAGATATGGGAGATCCCTATGGGATCGATATTACAGAGATAGACGGGTTTGACGACCTTCACCATCCCCAGGAACAGGGGATTCTGGTACAGGCCCAGGAGCGTGCGGCTCTGCTTTATCAGGCGGAGGAGACCCATTTTCTGGTAAACGGAAGCACAGCCGGGGTCTTAAGCGCTATTTCTGCCTGTGTCCCTCCAGGAGGGGAGCTTTTGCTGGCGAGAAACAGCCACCGGAGCGCATATCATGGAGCCGGACTTCTGGGAGCTGCAGTCTGGTATCTTTATCCACAATTTCTTGGCGGTTTGGGGATAAACGGCGGCATTCTCCCGTCAGATGTGGAAAACTCCCTGGCGGAGCATCCCGGCATCCAGGCCGTATTTGTTACGTCTCCCACATATGAAGGTATCTGCCTGGATGTAAGGGCTGTTGCAGAAGCCTGTCATAGGCGCGGCGTGCCTTTGATTGTGGATCAGGCCCATGGGGCTCATTTTCCCTTTTCCGGCTATTTTCCAGAGGACGCCCTGGCAGCGGGTGCGGATGTGGTGATTCAGAGTGTGCATAAGACCCTGCCGGCGCTGACACAGACAGCCCTTCTTCATGTACAGGGAGAGCTTGCAGACAGGGAGCGGCTGCGCTATTATCTTTCTGTGTATCAGACCAGCAGCCCGTCTTATGTGCTGATGGCGTCGATTGATCGCTGCATGGAATGGATAGAGCGGCAGGGCGAGGGGCTCTTTGCGGCATATGTGGAGAGGCTGGAGCGCTTCCGCAGAGGCTGCGGGGGGCTGAAAATACTGGAGCTGGCAGGGAAGGAATGGGTAGGAAAGGCCGGGGTGTGGGATTTTGACCGCTCCAGGCTGGTGATATCCACCCGGAAAGGAAGGATTTCCGGACATGAGCTTTCGGAATGTCTGAGACGCAGGCACCATATTGAGATGGAGATGGCTTCTGCGCAGTATGCCGTTGGAATTTCCAGCGTGGCTGACAGGGAGGAAGATTTTGAGCGGCTGGGCCGGGCTCTCCGCCGGATAGACGATTCCCTGGAAGAAGGAAGGATGCAGATTCCGGATTCGAAAGAAGAGGGGACAGAGGAGCCGGCTTTGGAAACGTCCGCAGCCTTTACACTGGGGAACGCCCTGGAGCAGAAAAAGGAATGGATAGACAGAAAAGAGTGCCGTAACCGGATCAGCGGAGGATATCTCTATCTATACCCTCCCGGGATCCCTCTGGCGGTTCCCGGAGAGCGTCTGACAGACGGGATATGCCGGAAAATAGAAGCGTGTATGAGGACAGGGCAGGAGCTGCACGGCCTTGACAGAAAAGGAAGAATAGAAGTATTAAGGGAATAGGAGAACAAAAATGGGAAAAATATTTTATATCTTCGGAAAAAGCTCCACCGGAAAAGATACCATTTACAAAAGTCTTATGGAAAATAAGGAGCTGGGCCTGCGCCCGGTTGTTCCCTATACCACCCGGCCCATGAGAGCGAAGGAGACGCCGGGGGTGGAATACCATTTTACGGATGAGGAGGAGCTTTCCCGGCTGCAGGCGGCCGGGAAGGTAATTGAGCTGCGGGCATACGAGACGGTTCACGGTATCTGGAAGTATTTTACCGTGGACGGAAAACACATGGATCTGGCGAACTATAACTATGCTATGGTGGGAGTGCTGGATTCCTTTCTGGCGATCCGGGAGTACTATGGGGCGGACAAGGTGATTCCTATTTATATTGAAGTGGAGGACGGGGAGCGGCTTCAGAGGGCCCTGGACAGGGAGCGGAGCCAGGAAGAGCCCAAGTATGCGGAGATGTGCCGGAGATTTCTTACGGACAGCGCTGACTTTGCAGAGGAGAAGCTGCTGGGGGCAGGCCTTGTGCGCAGATTTTTTAATAAGGACTTAAAGGAATGCATACAGGAAATCACCGCCTGCCTGCAGGAAGAAATGGAAATGTAAAAAGTCTGTCTTTTGCAGAGGAAATGTGATATACTACACATAGGCACCAAAGATTAACAAAAGGAGGGGAGATCTATGCCCGATTTTAAAGATATCATAGGCCATGAAGAAATCATCAGCCATCTGAAAAATGCAGTCCGTCTGAAAAAGATCTCCCATGCTTATATTTTTGACGGAGAAGAGGGAGCCGGGAAAAACCTCCTGGCCCAGACCTTTGCCCAGACCCTCCAGTGTGAAAAGGGAGGGGAATCCCCCTGCGGCGTCTGCCGGTCCTGTAAGCAGGCGGCCGGCAGCAATCAGCCGGACATTATCTATGTGCGCCATGAGAAGCCGGGCTCTATCGGAGTGGAGGATATCCGGGAACAGCTCTGCGGCGATATCCAGATACGCCCCTACAGCAGTCCCTATAAGATCTATCTCATAGACGAAGCGGAAAAAATGACCGTTCAGGCACAGAATGCGCTTTTAAAAACCATAGAAGAGCCGCCCTCTTACGGAGTGATTTTTCTGCTGACCACAAATTCCGAGAGCTTCCTTCCCACCATTTTATCCCGGTGTGTGACCTTGAAGCTGCGTCCGGTGAAGGACAGCCAGATCCGGAGCTATCTGATGGAGCAGCTGCGTGTGCCCGATTATCAGGCGGATATCTGCACTGCATTTGCCAGGGGCAATGTAGGAAGGGCGCGTATGCTGGCGCTGTCGGAACATTTCGGGGAGCTTAAGGATCATGCCCTTCATCTGGTGCGCCATATGAATGACATGGAGCTCTGGGAGATCACCGAGGCCATCCGCAAGGTGTCGGATTACAAAGCAGACATCAACGATTATCTGGATCTGCTGGTGCTCTGGTATCGGGACGTCCTGCTCTTTAAGGCTACCAGGCAGGTGGACAGCCTTATATTTTCAGAGGAAATCAATTACATCAGTCTCCAGGCAACCAAGATATCCTACGAAGGCCTGGAGAAGATTATAGAAGCGCTGGAGAAAGCCAAGGTGCGTCTCAGGGCCAATGTGAACTTTGAGCTTACCATGGAGCTTCTTCTGCTGACCATAAAGGAGAATTGAGATGGAAAAAGTAATCGGAGTCAGATTCCGGAATGCGGGAAAGGTTTATTACTTTTCCCCCGGAAAGCTGAATATACCCAAGGGAAAGCATGTCATAGTAGAGACGGCCAGAGGGATAGAGTACGGATATGTGGTGGTGGGAACTAAGGAGGTAGAGGGGAACCGGGTGGTTCAGCCCCTAAAGCCCGTTCTTCGGATTGCCACTGCGGAGGATGACGCCAAGGAAGCAGCCAACCGGCAGAAGGAGAAGGAAGCCTTTCAGATCTGCCTGGAGAAGATTCGGAAGCATAAGCTGGACATGAAGCTTATTCAGGCGGAGTACACCTTTGACAACAACAAGGTATTGTTCTATTTTACGGCAGACGGCCGGATTGACTTCCGGGAGCTGGTGAAGGATCTGGCAGCCGTATTCAAGACACGGATTGAGCTGAGACAGATCGGCGTCCGGGATGAGACAAAGATTATAGGAGGCATCGGCATCTGCGGCAGAAGCCTTTGCTGTCATACTCATTTGTCGGAATTTATACCGGTTTCCATCAAAATGGCAAAGGAGCAGAACCTTTCCCTGAACCCTACCAAGATTTCCGGTGTCTGCGGCAGGCTGATGTGCTGCTTAAAGCATGAGCAGGAGACTTATGAGGAGCTGAACAGCCGTCTGCCTAATGTGGGCGATCATGTGACCACAGGGGACGGACTGAAAGGCGACGTACAGAGCGTCAACGTGCTGCGCCAGAAGGTGAAGGTGATCGTAACCCTGGAGGGGGACGAGAAGGAGATCCGGGAGTACAAGGTGGACGAGCTGAAGTTCCGCCCAAGACGCAGGAAGGAAAAGGGCGACGTTGCCGACAAGGAGCTGAAAAAGCTGGAGGCGCTGGAACGCCAGGAAGGAAAATCAAAGTTAGATGACAATTGAGCTGAAGGAAGGGGAGCGGCTGGACGAGCTGCACAGGAACGGCTGGCAGATCATCCAGAATTCCCATAAATTCTGCTTTGGCATGGACGCAGTTCTGCTGTCAGGCTTTGCAAGAGTAAAGACAGGGGAACGGGTGCTGGATCTGGGAACAGGCACGGGGATCATCCCCATTCTGCTTCGGGGAAAAACCGAAGGCCGGGATTTTACCGGACTGGAGATCCAGGAGGAAAGCGCAGACATGGCCAGGCGGAGCGTGGCATACAATCATCTGGAGGAATCGGTTTCTATTGTGACCGGAGATATCAAGGAAGCGGCGGCTCTTTTCGGAGCTGCTTCTTTTGATGCAGTTACCTGCAATCCTCCCTATATGACGGGAAATCATGGGCTGGTCAATCCAAAGCAGTCAAAAGCCATTGCCCGTCACGAGATCCTGTGCACCCTGGAGGATGTAGTCGGCCAGACGGCAAAGGTGCTTCGTCCCGGGGGACGCTTTTACCTGGTTCACAGGCCCTTCCGGCTGGCGGAGATTCTGACTCTCCTGGTGAGATATAAGCTGGAGCCTAAGCGGATGCGGCTTGTGTATCCATTTGTGGATAAGGAGCCCAATATGGTTCTCATCGAGGCCTTGTCCGGCGCAAAGTCACGGATTACGGTGGAAAAACCTCTGATTGTGTATAAGGAACAGGGAGTTTATACAGATGAGATTTATGATATCTATGGGTATTGAAGCCATGCGTGATAAAGAGGATAAAAGGCGTAAGGAAGGCTGTACGGGCCGGATGGAGGAAAGGGATTGAAAAGGGCAGGAGTTTTTGCATTGCTTTTTATGCTCCTTGTGTCAGGGGCGGCAGGATGCATCCGGCAGCCGGAAGCGGAGGTGCCCGCAGTGCGGCAGGCGCCGCCGGCTGCGGAAGAGGAGATCGCGGGCGAGGAGCAGGCAGAGCCGGAAGTCCCAGAGGACACGGAGGAGCCGGAAACGGAGGAAGAGGAAGTGCTTCAGGAGCCGGAGATACCTCAGAAAGAGCTGCCGAAGGTGAAGGGGATCTATATAACCGGCCCCATGGCGGGCCACGAGGGGATGGCCGATCGGGAGCAGCTTGCGGCCGATACGGAGCTCAATGCTATGGTTATTGACATTAAAAATGACGAGGGCATTGTCACGTATAAGATGAGTCAGCCTATGGTGGAGGAGCTTGGAGCCGGTTTGGCTTATATCCAGGACTTGCCGGAGCTTATGGGGCGTCTGAAGGGACAGGAGCTTTATCTCATTGCCAGAATTGTGGCCTTTAAGGATCCGCTGCTGGCAGAAAAGCGTCCAGAGCTCTGCATCCGCAAAAGGGACGGCAGTGTGTTCCGGGATAAAAACGGCCTGCCCTGGGTGAATCCTTATGAGGAAGAGGTCTGGGAGTACCTGGCCGCCCTGGGAAAGGAGGCGGCCGGGGCTGGCTTTGACGAGATTCAATTTGACTACATCCGGTTTCCCACGGAGATTTCCGACGAGGAAGCGGATTATGGGCCCAAGGCCCAAGGGAAGTCCAAGACAGATATTATTACCGAATTTACAGCATACGTCTATGAGCAGCTTTCTCCTCTGGGGGTACAGGTGTCGGCGGACGTGTTCGGAACTGTGATAGACAATGAGGATGACGGGGTCCTTGTGGGTCAGGATTACGGAGCTATGGCCAGGCACCTGGACTATATCTGCCCCATGGTTTACCCGTCCCATTACCGGGACGGCGTGTATGGCATTGAGCACCCGGATCTGATGCCTTATGAGACGGTTGCAGCGGCCCTTAAGGCTTCCGGGGAGGCGCTTGATGGGATTCCGGAAGGAGAACACAGAGCCATTGTAAGGCCTTGGCTCCAGGATTTTACGGCTGTCTGGATCTCTCACCATCAGAGCTATGGGGGCAGCCAGATCCGGCAGCAGATACAGGCAGTCTATGACAGCGGCTGCGAGGAATGGCTGCTGTGGAATGCAAAATGCTCTTACACGCCGGAAGGGCTGTTAAGTGAGGATTAAACTATGCAGGGAACCTTATATTTGTGTGCCACGCCCATTGGAAATCTGGAGGATATTACCCTCCGGGTGCTCCGCACCTTAAAAGAGGTGGATTTGATTGCGGCGGAGGATACGAGAAACAGCATTAAGCTTTTGAATCATTTTGAAATTCATACGCCTATGACCAGTTATCACGAGTATAACAAGTACGAGAAAGGCAGGGAGCTGGCTGCCAAGCTCAGACAAGGAAAGAACATTGCCCTAATCACAGACGCAGGAACACCGGGAATCTCCGATCCGGGAGAGGAGCTGGTGAAAATGTGTGCGGAGGAAGGGATTCCGGTAACCTCCCTGCCGGGAGCCTCTGCCTGCATCACGGCCTTGACTCTCTCGGCTTTAAGCACCAGACGCTTTGCCTTTGAGGCCTTTCTGCCGGGGGATAAGAAAGAGCGGCAGGCCGTGCTGAAGGAGCTGCCCAGGGAGACAAGAACAATCATCCTTTACGAGGCGCCCCATCGGCTCAGGAAGACGCTGAAGGAGCTTTATGAGCTTCTGGGCAACCGGAGGCTGACGATCTGCCGGGAGCTTACGAAGAAGTATGAGACGGCCTTCCGGACGGACTTTGACGAAGCTCTCCGTTGTTATGAGACAGAGGAGCCCAAGGGGGAGTGCGTGCTGGTCATTGAGGGGAAAAAGGCGGAGGAGATTCTTGAGGAGCAGAAGGCGGCGTGGCAGGAGCTGAGCCTTGAGGAGCATATGGAGCTTTACGAGGAACAGGGACATTCTCGTAAAGAGGCTATGCGTCTGGTGGCCAGGGACAGAGGCGTGTCCCGAAGGGATATTTACCAGGGGCTGCTGGAGGGAAAGGAATGAAAAAACCGGGTTCCACAGCTGTGGAGCCCGGTTCGTTATGTAGATCAATCAGTAGTAAATAGAAACAGTGTTTCCTGGCTACGGATATTCAAATCAACTCTGCGAGCTTCGCCAGGTCTTCAATGGTCTTCTTGGATACCATCTTGCCTCGGTATTCAATCAAATCATCCCTCTCTCCTGTGAAAATATCCGTAGGTGCGTACTTCTTTAAAATGATTTTGTCATCTTCAACATAAATTTCGAGAGAATCACGTTCTTCAATGTTAAATACCTTTCGTAACTCCATTGGAAGCGTGATACGTCCCAGTTCGTCTAGTCTTCTGACTACACCGGTGTTTTTCATTGTGTCTCCTCCTTCTGCGATAGTAGCACGTTCTTCTTTGTAAGTATATCAAAAAGTGCGTGAGATTCCAAGATCATTTTTGACAAATATCGAGTAAAAATGAAAAAAATTTCCGTGTAAAAATTCGTTAAAAAGTGCGAAAAATGTGGAAAATTAAGAAAAATAATCCATCCAAACATAGGCCGTGGCACAAGAGAATATATTGATCGTAAAAGGAGAAAAAACGGTGTGAAATGTTAAATTATTTGTGGGGATTCATGCTGCTTGTGGGTATTGTGTATGGGGCCTTCCAGGGACGGCTTCCGGATCTGACTACGGCGGCTCTCGACTCGGCAAAAGATGCAGTAAGCTTGTGTATTACTATGACAGGGGTGATGTCTCTGTGGGTGGGACTGATGGAGATTGCCCAGAAGAGCGGAATGATCCGCCAGGCGGCAGGAAAGCTGCAGCCCTTTATCAGCTTTATGTTTCCGGAGATTCCCAAAGGCCACAGGGCAAGAGAATACATAACTACCAATATCATTGCGAATATCTTCGGCCTGGGCTGGGCGGCGACGCCGGCAGGCTTGAAAGCCATGGAGGCGCTGGAGGAGCTGGAAGAGGAGCGGAGAAAAGGAACGGCAGTCCGCCCGGGCGGCAGAAGCCTCAGACCTCCTGTGCCGAAAGGGACGGCAAGCAATGAGATGTGCACTTTTTTGATCATCAATATCTCGTCCCTGCAGCTGATCCCGGTGAACATCATCGCCTACCGGAGCCAGTACGGGAGCGTGAACCCGGCGGCCATTGTGGGGCCGGCCATTGCGGCGACTTTTGCGAGTACAGCGGTGGCGGTTGTTTATTGCAAGGTAAAGAGCGGGAGGCAGAAAACATAACGTTTTCTGGCTTTTATAAATCATAAAGCTGGAGCGTTGACATTATGTAACGCATGGAATAAAATGAAATTTATAATTCCACTTTTTTAAACAAAAAAAGTATTGTACGAAATGATTATTATGGCTATGTAAAGAATGCATCTAAGACAATAGGGAGAGCGCGGATATGGGAATATATTTAAATCCGGGAAATGAACAGTTTGCCGTTTCTGTTAATTCTGAGCTGTACGTGGATAAGACAGAACTGATAAAATATACGAATAGCCGTATGGGAAAAGACAGGCCTTTGATCTGCTCCAGCAGGCCGAGAAGATTTGGAAAGACAATGGCGGTAACGATGCTGTCAGCGTATTACAGTAAAGGATGCCGCTCTGAAAAGTTATTTACAGGACTTAAGATAAGCCAAAACGAATTTTTCGTAACGCACTTGAATAAGTACAATGTAATTTTTTTGGATATCCAGTGGATGTATGGAAATGCCCTTGAGGAAATGAAAAGAAATTCTTTTGTTAAGGTGGTGAGCTATATCCAGGAACAGGTGATAAATGAGCTGAAAAAGGAATATCCGGAATGTGTTCAAGACACGGATGTTTCATTGCCCTCTGTATTGGCAAAAGTTAACGCCATGACAAAAGAACAGTTTATCATTATCATTGATGAGTGGGATTGTCTGTTCCGGGAGGATAAGGATAACAAGGAGCTCCAAAAGGAATACATTAATCTGCTGAGAGGTTTGTTTAAAGGGACTCCGTCAGGAGCATTTTTAAAGCTTGCTTATATTACGGGTATTTTGCCGATCAAGAAGTATGGCACGCAGTCGGCGCTGAATAATTTCCGGGAACATACAATGGTCAGCCCCAGGCAGATGGCGGAGTATGTTGGATTTACAGAGGAGGAAGTAAAGACTATCTGTAAAGAACATGATATGCCATTTAAAGAGATGCAAAGATGGTATGATGGGTATTATTTTGAAAAGGCAGGACATGTCTATAGCCCCAATTCTGTCATTGAGGCTGTAGACAGCAGGGAATTTGGAAATTATTGGTCAGGAACAGAAACCTATGAGTCTTTGATGACGTATATTGCAATGGACTTTGATGGATTAAGGCAATTGATCGTAGATATGCTGGGAGGCCAGAGGCGCAGTATTGATGTGGAGTCTTTCCAAAATGATATAACTTCCTTTCACTCTGCCGATGATGTGATCACATTGTTGATTCATATGGGATATATGGCTTATGACAGCAAGACAAAGAAAGTTTTTATTCCAAACGACGAGGTTAGGAGCGCTTTTCTGCGTGCTGTTAAAAATGATGGGTGGGAAGAGGTAATAAGAGCAATAAATGCGTCGGAAGCCTTGCTTAGAGCAACTTTGGCGATGGATGAACAAGCTGTGGCACAGATGATACAGGACGTTCATATGCAGAATTCTTCCAGTCTGACATATAACAATGAAATTTCCCTAAGCAGCGTGATTGCGCTGGCATATTACAGCGCATGCAGAGATTATACTCTTGTAAGAGAAATGCCGGCAGGTAATGGATTTGCCGATATGGTTTTTCTTCCCAAACGAACCTCTTTGAATCCTGCGATGGTTCTGGAACTAAAATGGGATAAAACTGCCGAGGGAGCCATAAGCCAGATTAAAAGTAAAAGATATGTGTCAGCCCTTAAAGAGTATAAAGGAAATGTTTTGCTTGTTGGGATTAACTATGAAAAGAAAAGTAAAAAACATCAATGCAGAATAGAAAAATTGGAATGGTAATTTTGTAATTTTAATAAATCATTTCTAAATGATTTATGGAGTCTTCCATACCTGCCGATATATCTAATATACGAAAAAAATTCTGATGGATGGTAAAGCCAGTGTGTCGAAGCGGCTTTACCCTTTACCGCTGTCGCACAGCGGCTTTTAATAGGAGGCCCTGCTATGATAAAATGCACCTGTTACCATTCCGCACCATACCAGCCAATCCGCCCTTTAAAAGAGCAGCTTACCCCGGAACAGGATGCGAAGATAAGAGAAGGATTCGCATCTGCAAAGCCCATGAATGAGAAGCCCCTGGCGCTGCCGGAGTCTGTGGATACATCGCCTGCGGCCCCTGTGGAGCGCGGCCCCATCGTGATAGAGACAGGCCCGGTCACCCCCTTTTACACCGGCTATGCCCGGATAGACAATGCAATTACCGATGCATTGAAGGGAAAAAGCCAGGAACTAAAAGACGATGTCTATCGGATTATCTGGAGAGATTTTCTCCCCCACAATGTTCACGGCATGGAGGAAGCAGACCGTCTGGCCAAGATCGGGCTTGGCGTGGAAAAGGCGCAGTACCTTGCAGATCAGTTTATGGATGACAAAACAAAAGCTTCCTTCATGGAAGCCATGCGCTCCATTGCCAAAATCGGAATGTCTGGAACGCGGGTCAGCGACTGTGAGATGGAGTATAATGTAAAGCATATCGTACAAATCGACGGGAATGGTTACGTGCATGAGGATCGTTCGGAAGAGTATCTTTACGCTATGGAAACAAAAGCCCCGAAGGAATATGAAACCTATAAAAAGATCAAGGAAACCTCAGGAGAGACAGAGGCTGCCTTTTTCATGGTCCGGTGGGCTATAAAAAATCTGGATCTCATAAAGAGCTGCCAAAAGGATTATAAAGAGAAACAGGAAGAGCGGTATGAGAAGCTTAACAAGGTAGAGCTTGACCAGACCTTTGCCGGGGCGGATACCTCAAGCAAGGAGCGCTTTCTGGCATCCATCCAGGAAAAGCTTATGGACAGCAAGGGCTTGCAGATAAGCCTTTTCCTGAAACAGATATCGGATATGGCAAAAACGCCGGGGAACTATCTGTTTGGACGAAGACAAGAGTTTACAGCCCGGGCTTAAGGAAGAATAAAGGCTATCGTAAATATGGGCATTGTCCTATAGAGATGTTCTATGGGGCAATGCCTTTATCAATTTCATGCAAATCCAATAATTTTTCTCCGAAAGGGAGGAACAGGCGTGAAGCCTTTGCTCCAGCTCTTTTTCGGAAAGCAGCCAGTCAGAGCGGACGCTTCCAAGCAGCAGGCAGCGCCGGACTTCCTTTAGCTGTTCTTCATCAATGCCGTCATGGGCCATAGTTTCCAAAAGCTGCGCGGCGTCCTTATCGTAGGCTGGATTGACAAATATCTGCTTATTTGCATGGTATTCCAGATCATATACCGGATATACACCGCCATCCGGCAGAAAGCAGCGCTCCTCCGTAGTTTCGGCCAGGTGAAGATAGTAGAGAGCAGCTTTCTCCTTATTCCCGGCGTTTCGGATAATGCGTCCCAGCCGCTGGGTGCGCTGCCTTGGCATAGAAGTGCCGGAAAGGACAATTCCAATGGAGGTCTCCGGAATGTCAATACCCTCGTCCATAGATTTACAGGCAATGAGAATCCGAAGGGATCCGTCCCGGAAACGATTCAGCGTATTCTGATTGGCAGTCCTCCCCATCTGGGAATGGCAGCGGCCTGCCTTTTCGGGATACTGCTTCTGCAAGAGCCGGTACAGCTCATCTGCCTGGGAAATACGCTCGCCGAAAATGAGAATTTTTTCGTTTTCCGGCAGGCGCCGTACCAGTTCACAGGCACAGGAGATCCGCCCGGATGCCAGGCAGACCAGGGTTTTGCGCATATAGGAGAGTTTTAAGTAGGAGGATGCGGCCTTCGCCGTCTTTTTGTCCGGATCCTTGGCAAGCGAGGAGATAAGCTCAAAGCGTTCCTTCTGGCCCGAATCCCTTAAAACAGGGCAGGAATGAACAAGACTGCGATACAGAGAGCGCATCCGTTCCGTGATTTCCTCATATTCGGCCCGTTCTGATTTTTGAAAGGAAAGGCTGATATGAAAGATGTCGCAAGGACATACGGTGTGCATAGCGGCAGCATTCTTTATCTCATAGCGGTAGATTTCAGGGCCCAGCAGCGATGCCAGTCTGCTTCCGGCTTGTTCGGAAGGGAGGGTTGCTGACAGGCCAAGGGAAAAGAACGGGGCATCCGAGGGCTTCAAATGGGGAAGGAATTCGAAAATCAACTGGTTTTGTTCACTTTCATAATGGTGGCATTCATCTGCAATGAGCAGAACAGGAATCCCTCTTTGAAGGTCGCTTAGGATCTGCCTTGCCAGCTCATACCGGGCAGAGTTAATGACATAAATCATATACTGCCTGCCGGCAGGCATTCTGCATCCCGCGCCCCGAAGCCCGATACAGTGATGAAGGGGAGCCGGGCCTTGCAAAGCCTCCGAAGAATCGGAGAGAAAGTCTTTTATGGCACGGTTCCACTGATGCATAAGAGAGCCGGAGGGAACCACGATTTTTATATGCAGTTTCTGGGGCAGGCTTTTTTCCAGGCGCTCTATGGCATTCAAAGCCAGCAGAGTTTTGCCGGAGCCGGTAACTGCCTGCACCATTCCGCGGCATTGATTCTGAAACCACCGATCCAGGCATTCCTCCTGCCAGGGGTATAGGGAAATTTTCATAATCAGGTACTCCAATTAGATGTTTGTGCCGTTTATAAAAGTATAGCACAGGTTACAGGAAATGATAAGGAGATTTGGCATTACTGTCCACACGCCATTGTTCCGCAAGGTGTTTCCGTATATTTTGGGGAATAAAGATTGAAAACTTTCCGGCTTTCGTATATACTTTTTATAGTAATTTGCAACGGACGGATTCAAATACAAGAGATGAGGATAAAAAAATGAATTATGAAGAATTGTACGAAACCTTACAGCCGCAGGAAAAGTCTTTGAAGGACAGCCTGGCTCTTATGCAAAGGCTGTTTAAAGCAGTGGCGAAGGAGACAGAGGGAGGAGATCTCAAGAGCCTTATGCGGGACGTGAGTGCTATGCAGGAAGCCTGCGAATCCCTTAAGACAGCCCTTGAAGATGTGAAGGATACCGTAGAGGGCTTTGATTCAAAGGCTTATTTTGCAGAAGGAGATTTTGCGGAACAGATGCTTTCGGCCTGTGCAGAAAAGGGAGTGGATGTGAGAGGAGAGTTTCCGGTTTATGAGATGTTTCCCTATAAGGTAAAGCTGGATGCGGAGAACCAGGATGTGTATCTGGATCGGAAAAAGCTTCCCTGTATGCGTCCTTTAAGCCTTGTAAATACGGTAAAAGCCGGACAGGAAAGGTTAAACAGGGTTTCTTTCAATGCCCAGGCATTTGTAAATGAACTTGCGGATGCTTACGATTTGGCTGTTTTGAAGCTTGGCAAGCAGGATGCGGCAGATGTTTACCTGACCAATCTGTATAAATTCCTGGCGCCTATGAGCCGCTTCCGAAAGGACTATGATCAGCAGAGCTTTGCCTTTGACCTGGCAAGATTGTACGCTTCGGGGATTGAGGAGACGAAGAATGGGAGGAGGTTCCAGTTCGGCCCAAGCCGGAAGCAGAATAAGGCGATTCGGATTCTTGACAAGGATGGCCAGGAGCAGTACCTGGCAACCATTCGTTTCTTTCAATAAGGGGGAAGGGCTATGAGATTGGAGTTTGAAGAGGGAGCGGATGGGAAGCCTGCCCGTGGAATTGAGTTTCTTACGGACTTCTGGGAAGCAAAGTATCTTCGGGAATACATACGGGACGGCGGCAGCAAGATTAAGTTCGTGACCGGGCGGGAAGGAAGCGGCAAGAGCCATTTTCTGAAGCTGGTTACAGGAATAGCGCGAAGAGAAGGCTATAAAACGGCCGCATTTTCAGCCAGGGATATCTGGATGCATGATTTTAGGGAGATTTATATAGAGATTTTCCGCCAATGTGATATTCTGGACTGCCTGGAAGGGGTCAGCCGCTATCTGATAGAAGAAATGGGGTTTGATGCCAGGGAGATTCCGGAGGGAATGAAGTTCATTGATTATCTTTCCCAGAATGGATCGGGGGATGCAATTACGAAGAGGGAGATCCGAACGCAGCTGAAGCAGATTTTTCTGGACAACCCTATGCTGGATAATAATTTTGCCCTTGCATGCAGTATGCTTACGGGAAGCATTCTGGGTTATCCGGTTCTGGAGGAACAGAACCGGGAGCTGCTTCTGGCCTGGCTTACAGGGGATCGGACTATTAAGCTTACACAGCTTCGGGCGATGGGCTTTTATCCCAGCCGGATTACAAAGTACAATGCCCGTCACATGCTCTGCTCTCTGGCGGAGGTTATCCGCATGGGCGGACATCCGGGATTGTTTATTGCGATTGATGATATGGAGATTCTTATCAGCCGTTCCAGTCTGGAGCCTGTCCATTATACGAAGATGAAGCGTGAGGATACCTATGAGAGCATCCGTCAGCTCATTGACGATATTGACAGTATGAAGCATATTATGTTTGTGTATGCCTTTGACCGGGGACTGATGGATGATGAAAATGCAGGGCTTAAGTCGTACCAGGCTCTCTGGATGCGGATTCAGAATGAGATTGTGGGAGAGCGCTTTAACCGGTTTACGGATATGGTGGATCTGGATCGTCTGGCGGCTCAGGAGTATACAGAAGAGGTTATCATAAGCATGTCTGAAACATTGGCCGGGCAGCAGAACAGCACTTTGGCCAGGCCCCTTGGCCGGGAAACAGCCCGGGAGATTCTGCGTCAGGCCCGAACGGGGGCTGTCGGCATCCCGGGACTGGTCCGGACAGCAATGCAGGAGGTGAAGGAAGATGTATGATATGGAAGCCAGGCACATCGTGGAAGCCTTGCGCTCCGGCATTCCCTCCAGGGCTGTGGGGCAGTATTTTTCCGAGGCAAGGCCCAGGATTATGAAGGAAATTTCGGATCGTCTGGACGCCGTGTGCGATCAGGGCCGTTCCGGCGGAATGGTGATCAGCGGAAAGTATGGGGAGGGAAAGACCCATCTTCTGAATACTGTATTCAATCTGGCCCATTCAAATAATATGGTTGTCTCCTATCTTTCCTTGAGTAAGGAGACGCCTATGGACAAGCTGTATCTGATTTATCAGAAGGTTTTGCAGAATACTTATCTTCCCAAGCGGAGGCAGCCGGGATTTATGTATGAGCTGGAGAAGATTTCAGCCAACAGCCCCATTGCAAATGAGATGCTTCTGTATGCGGCGAAACAGCTGGAGACGGATAAGCTGTATTATTTGTTCCGGTCTTATCTGAATACGGAGGATTCGGACGAGAAGTTCCTTCTCCAGTCTGATTTAGAGGGAGACTTTATAGCCAATGCGCCCTTGAAAAAGATTTACCGGCGGATTTTCGGACAACCGGTAAAGTATAATGTGAATTTTACCAAGACGAAGCACTGCCGGGATTATTTTTCCTTTATGAGTTATTTGTTTACACAGATGGGGTATCATGGCTGGGTGATTCTGCTGGATGAGACGGAGCTTATCGGAAGGCTCGGGAAGAAGGCGAGGCTCAATGCCTACCGGAATATGGCGGATTTTCTTCTTTCCGATCGGTGCCCGGAGAGAACCTTCAGCCTTTTTGCCCTCAGTTCATCTTACGTGGAGGATGTGATTGAAGGAAAGCACGAATATGAGAATCTGGAGGCGGTTTATCCGGAGGAACCGGAACCGGCCCGGACAATTTTGAACCTGCTGGAGGGAGCGCCGCAGTTATTGCCTCTGACAAAAGAGGAGATCCATGAAGTGCTGCGCAAGATACAGGAATTTCATGGACGGGCTTATAATTGGACGCCGGCCTTGTCGATAGAGACATTGGAAGAGGCGATTCAATCCGGAGGATATCTGCTGCGGACCCGGATACGGGCGGCAATAGAATTTCTGGATCAGCTTTATCAGTATGGAAAGGCTGGAAGGACAACGATCAATGAGCTGGGGAAGGAGAGCTTTACGGAGGATGTTCCTTCTTTAGAGGAGTTTTTGTAAAGCATGAGAGGCTGTTAAAAACGCAAAGACAGACATTCGCAGTCTGTGTGTGTTTTTGACAGTCTCTTTTTCCTTTGAGAGATATTTCTGCACCTGGTGTCATACTTTGCGCATGCTATAAGACAACTTCGGAATCGCTCCGCCCCAGTGCGAACCACAAACGATAATATAATCTGGTGTCAGGATCATTCAGATCGTTATCATAAAGCAAAGCTGTTAATTTTTTCAAACCTCGGATGAATCTGCCTATGCAAACGGCGCTCTCCTTACGGCAGACTTTTTTGAATCTGTATTTTCATGGTTATGAAACACGGGATACTGAAAAAGTCTGCTGTCTTATTTTTTCCCGGCCTGTCCAAGCTTCCGGTAATCCGAGGGCGACATGCCTTTCTGTTTGCGGAAGATCCGGCTGAAATACAGGGGATTGTCATACCCAACAATCCGCCCGATCTCCGTAATGTTATAATTGGTAGTCTCCAGAAGCATCTGTGCATTGGTAATGCGCCTTGAGACAATATACTGCATAGGCGTGGTGTGGGTGTACTGCTTAAAGCTGCGGATGAACCAGCTCACGCTCATGCCCCTGGAAGCTGCATACTCTTCAATATTCACTTCCGTATTGTAATTATCATTAAAAAATTGCATGGCAAGTGACATTTCCCCATCCAGATATTCATTTTTCCGGGTGTGATCCCTTGTGAGCTGTCGATGGATGAGAATAAAGAGCTGCCGGAGCAGCAGGGTCAAAACCTCCGGGTAATTGGTCTGGCACCGCTGCAGTTCATAGATCATCTGCTTAAAAATCCGGGCATAGTCCAGAGAAGTTCCGGTGGAAAGCACACGCATATCGTTTGTGATGCCGTAGCTTCCAAGAATCTTTTTCACACTGCTTCCGGTAAAGTGCACCCAGTACACCTCCGTCTGTTCATTTCCATAATACACATACCGCTGAGGCTCTTTGGGCCGGTAGAGTACCATATGTCCGGCCGGTACAATCGTGTCCTGTTCCTTATTATCAAAATAAAAGTGCGCAATGCCCGAAGCAATATACAGCAGTTGAAAGTCCAGCCGTCCCTTGGGACGGTAGGTAGGAAGCTTTGGTCTGGTATATAAATGATAGGTTCCGCAGCTTCCCACAACAAGCGGTTTGCTCTTGTCCTTGAAGTCAACCAGTGAGTTATTTAAATAAGCGGAATTAATATACATACCGTTATCAGCCTCCTTTCCATCCGTTTTCAGTCCGGCAAACGGGATGCATGATAAGTTAAGCTCCCAAAGCTTGTGAAGGCTTCGGCATTTCTCGAGGATTAACTTAGTAACATTGGGTGTGAACAATAAAATTGTATCATTTTGTGCATGTTTTGTCTAATGCAGTTTATGGACGTTTTGCAGGGGAATTACTATAATAAGAAGCAAGATAAGAAGAGCGGAAAAAATTAGAGCAGAAGAAGGGCTCAATAAAAATAATGTAACAGGAGGAGCTATTATTTATGATTGTACCAAGACACTACGAAAACGTGAATGTTCTGCACGAAAACACCATGCCGCCCCGGGCTTATTACATCCCGGCATCCCTGCGGATGGATACTCTTGTAGAGAAACGGGAGGATTCGGACCGGTTTCAGCTTCTAAACGGCGACTGGCGTTTTTCCTTTTATGCAAGTATTTATGAATTAAAAGATGCATTTTATGAGACGGATTTTGACATCTCATCTTTTGACTGCATCAAAGTACCGGGCACCTGGCAGATGGCAGGTTATGATACCCACCAGTACACCAACATACGCTACCCATTTCCCTTTGATCCGCCTTATGTACCCCAGGACAATCCCTGCGGAGCCTACATAAAGGATTTCGATTACCAGAGAGACGAAAGCGCACCGACAGCTTTCCTCAACTTCGAGGGCGTAGATTCCTGCTTCTACGTATGGCTCAACGGAACCTACATCGGCTACAGCCAGGTATCCCACAGCACAAGCGAATTTGATGTAAGCTCCGCCATTGTGGAGGGAAAAAACCGCCTGGCCGTACTGGTCCTCAAGTGGTGTGACGGAAGCTACTTAGAAGACCAGGACAAATTCCGCATGAGCGGCATTTTCCGGGATGTGTACCTCCTAAAGCGTCCCCTTAAGACAATCCGTGATTATTTTGTAAAAACAGCCCTGGAAAATGGAACCGCAAAATTGGCAGTGGAACTTAAATATTTCCAGGAACAGATCCCGGTAACCGTATCCCTCTACGATGCGGAAAACCGCCTTGTAGATACCAAAAAGCTGCAAAGGGCAGAGACCGTCTTGCTGCATATTCCGAAACCGATTCTGTGGAACACAGAGGCGCCATACCTCTATACTCTGGTGCTGGAGACAGAAAACGAGGTTATCACAGAGCATATAGGACTGCGTGAAATAAAAATATCTCAAAATACGGTTTATTTCAACGGAAAGCGTCTGATTTTCCGGGGCGTCAACCGCCACGATTCCGATCCGGTAACGGGCTTCGCCATAAGCATAGAGCAGATGATAACAGATTTGACCCTGATGAAACAGCATAACTTCAATGCGGTCCGCACAAGCCACTATCCCAATGCTCCGGTATTTGGCCAGCTCTGCGACAAATACGGCTTCCTGGTCATTGGAGAAGCAGATTTGGAGAGCCACGGTCCATCGGAAATCTACTATCAGGATAATTCCGATGCCAATAAATTCGACCGCTGGAATGAGCCCATTGCCGATGCGCCCATGTGGGAGGAATCCATTCTGGACCGGGTGCGTCTCCTGGTGGAGCGTGACAAAAACCGCTCATGCGTGGTTATCTGGTCCATGGGAAATGAAAGCGCCTATGGATGCAATTTTGAAAAGGCTCTTAGGTGGACAAAAGAATACGATGCTTCCCGGCTGACCCACTACGAGAGCGCCAGATACCGAAAGAGCGGTAAAGCCTATGACTTTTCCAATCTGGACTTATACAGCAGAATGTATCCGTCCTTTGAGGAAATAGAAGACTATCTGGGGCACAATCCCACAAAGCCCATGATTCTCTGCGAGTACAGCCACGCCATGGGAAACGGCCCGGGAGATCTGGAGGACTACTTTCAGCTGTTCCATAAAAATGAAACCATGTGCGGCGGCTTTGTCTGGGAGTGGTGTGACCATGCCATTGACCATGGCAAAACGGCCGAAGGCAAGACCATTTATTCCTACGGGGGAGATCATGGAGAGGTCATTCACGACGGAAACTTTTGCATGGACGGTCTGGTTTATCCGGACCGGCGGCCCCATACGGGACTTCTGGAATATCGGAATGTATACCGCCCGGTGAGAATTGTCTCCTATAACCAGGATACCGGAACACTCACACTTCAAAGCTATCTGGACTTTACGGATCTGCAGGAGGAGGTTGAGATCCATTATGAGGTAAGCTGTGACGGCGTATACCGGCAGACAGGAATACTTCCGGCCTGCACTGTAAAGCCGGGACAGACGGGGGATGTACCTTTTAAGATAACCGTACCGGAAGTGGGCCGGGCTTATCTAAAGCTCACCTATTATCAGAAAAAAGAGACTCTGCTGGTTCCGGCAGGCCATCTGCTGGGCTATGAGGAGCTTCCTCTTAAGACAAGGGATAACAGAAATCAGACCGCATACAAACTTTTGAAGCCCCAGAAGACCTCCGGCTTCGGGACGGCGATACATATTACGGAAACAGAGGAAGCTTTTTTACTGAAGGGAGAGAACTTTACCTACTGCTTTGACAGGCGGACCGGGTTGTTTTCCGGGCTTCGATTTGAGGGTTGTGATTTTCTTGAACGCCCCATGGAGCTGAATATCTGGCGTGCGCCAACGGATAATGATATGTATATCAAGGAGGAGTGGAAGCGTGCGCAGTACGACCGGGCTTATGTACGTGCTTATAACAGTGAAAGCCGTCAGACAGGCTCCGGTGCGGAGATACGAAGCCGTATGTCCATGGGAGCAGCCACAGTACAGCCCATGATGTGGATCGAATCCGTCTGGCAGGTGGGAGCAGAGGGAGGTCTTGAAGCCGCTTTTTCCATAAAGCGCAATATAGAATTCCCGGAGCTTCCCCGGTTTGGAATCCGTATGTTTCTGCCAAGAGAGCTTAATCAGGTATCCTACTATGGCATGGGTCCATATGAGAGCTACAGGGATAAGCACCAGGCATCCGTTCATGGATTGTATCAGGCTCCCGTGTGGAAGCTTCACGAGGACTATCTTCGGCCCCAGGAGAACGGAAGCCATATGGACTGTGATTATGTGATTTTATCAGGCGGTTCTTACAGCCTGGCGGCAGTATCCGGGAAGCCCTTTTCGTTTAACGCATCGATTTATACACAGGAGGAATTGGAGAAAAAAACACATTACTATGAACTGGAGCCATCTGGAAGCACCATTTTGTGCCTGGACTATGCCCAGAACGGCATCGGCTCCAATAGCTGCGGACCGAGGCTTAAGGAAATCTATCGGTTTGATGAAGAGACATTTACATTTTGCATAAAACTTGTGCCATTTCAAAAGCAGTAAGCTGCGGTTCATCATATGAATCGGAGCAGCATATAGAAACCACATCGCCCTCCCAGGTATCTTAGCATGCAGAATCCGGAAACGGATACCGGGGGAGAGGGGATGAAAACAATTGCACGCATCAATCGGTGCGGAACTGTAAAGGTTTAAACAGCACCCATTGGACAGTGCAAAACTGGAACAGAAGGGAGCATTTTATGCAGGAAAAAACGTATTTAAAATGGTACAACAAAGTGGGATATGGTTCCGGAGATATTGCAGGAAATGTAGTATATGCATTCCTATCCTCCTTTGTAATGATTTATCTCACCAACACCGTGGGACTTCACCCAGGTGTGGTTGGAACACTGATTGCGGCCTCCAAGCTCTTTGACGGGGTGACAGACATTTTCTTCGGGGCCATGATTGATAAGACAAAAAGCAGGCTTGGAAAAGCGAGGCCCTGGATGCTCTATGGGTATATCGGCTGTGCCGTTACCCTGGCCGCCATCTTTGCCATCCCTGCAGACCTGGGGAAAACGGCACAGTATGCATGGTTCTTTATTGCCTACACCCTGTTAAATGCGGTGTTTTATACGGCCAACAACATTGCCTACTCCGCTCTGACTGCCCTTGTGACCAAAAACAGCAAGGAGCGTGTGCAGATGGGCTCCTGCCGGTTTATCTTTGCATTCGGCACAAGCCTCTTGATTCAGTCCATTACTATCTGGGCGGTGGCGGCCTGCGGCGGCGGAGCCGGGGGATGGAGGATGGTTGCCATTATCTATGCACTGATTGGCCTGCTTGTCAATACCATATCCGCCCTGTCCGTAAAGGAGCTTTCGGAGGATGAGCTGAATGAAGGCGTGGAGGAACAGGGGCCGGAGGAAAAGTATGGGCTTGCTACGGCGGTAAAGCTCCTTGCCTCCAACCGGTTTTATCTGATGATCTGTGTGGTATATATTCTCCAGCAGGTCTATGGGGCTATGCTGAATATGGGCATCTACTATATGACCTATGTTCTGCGAAATGAAAATTTGTATGGTGTATTTTCCTGGGCCATCAACATTCCGCTGATAGCTGCCCTTGTATTAACTCCTGCGCTGGTGGTCAGGTGGAAAGGAATGTATAAGCTGAACCTAAGGGGCTATATGCTTGGCACCCTGGGCAGGGCGCTGGTGGTTGTGGCGGGTTATCTTGGAAGCGTTCCTCTGATGCTGCTCTTTACGGGAATCGCAGCTTTTGGGCAGGGACCCTGGCAGGGAGATATGAATGCGGTGATTGCTTCCTGCTCGGAGTATACCTATCTGAAAACAGGGAAACGGGTGGACGGAACCATGTACTCCTGCACTTCCCTCGGCGTAAAGCTGGGCGGCGGTCTTGGAACAGCCATTGCAGGCTGGATGCTTGCCGTAAGCGGATTCGACAAAAATCTGACCGTTCAGCCGGAATCCTGTATGCAGATGCTCTATTTTATGTATCTGTGGATTCCATTGATTATCACTCTGGTGATTACCCTGGTGCTTTCCAGGATGAATGTGGAAGACGCTAATGCAAAATTGAAGGAGCAGCGTAAGGCGCAAGAGGAAGATATTTACTGGATCAGATAGGAAATAGGAGCTGTCAGGAAAGCAGCCGGTCAAAGGAGGCTCATAAGATGCTGCGTAAGATGCAGGAAGTTCCTTCCCTGGAGGATTTGGAGTAAACAAGAGAGGCTGTAAGGCAGGAGTTAATACTGCCTTACAGCCTCTCTTTCATTCGGCAATCCGAGGGAGAAACGCCTGTCATCCGTCGGAAGAACTTTGAAAATGCCAGCGGATCGGAACCGCAGAATATTCCTCGCTTAGGATTCATAGAATAGAAATAAGATCTCCAGAGAAGGTCGGGCTTATGCAGGCGGCAATCCGTATTATTCTTTATATTTCTGATTTATTAGTTCCCTTTTTGATCTTTTATGTAGTTGCATATGGAATTCTTATGAAACGACCGGTTTATGATGATTTTGTACGGGGAGCGAAGGACGGTTTTCATACGGTGATTCAGATCATGCCCACGCTGATTGGGCTGATGGTGGCTGTGGGAGTGCTTCGTGCCTCCGGGTTTCTGGACTTTTTGTCCGGGGCACTGAGTTATGTAACCGATTTGATTCATTTTCCGTCGGAGCTTGTGCCCCTTGCTGTTGTCCGGATGTTTTCCTCATCGGCGGCTGTGGGTCTGGCGCTGGATATTTTTCAAAAATATGGAACAGATTCCCGCCTGGGATTGATTGCATCCATTATGATGGGGTGCACGGAGACGATTTTTTATACCATGAGTGTCTACTTTATGACGGCCAAGGTAAGAAAGACCCGCCACACACTGACGGGAGCTTTGCTTGCCACGGCAGCAGGAATAATAGCCAGTGTGGTGCTGGCCGGGATGATGCAGTAAAGCTGCAGGCTGCTATGGGGGTAAAAGTTGCAATCGGTCTGCAAAGCTTTGAAAAGATACGTGAGAACAATATTTTCTACGTAGATAAAACAGACTTTATAAAAGACTGGTGGGAAAAGGAAGACAGCGTAACACTTATCACCCGTCCCCCCGTTTTGGAAAAACTTTAAATATGAGTATGGTAGAATGCTTTTTTTCTAACCGTTACAGGGACAGAGGGGAGCTTTTTGAAGGGCTTTCCATATGGGAGGAAGAAGAGTATAGAAAATTGCAGGGAACACTTCCGGTGCTGTTTTTGGGCTTTGCAAAGGTAAAAGCGCAGGATTATGAAGAGATGCAGTTTTCCATAGCAAGTATTATTTTCGAGGTATATCAGAAGAATTCGTTTCTGATGGACGGGGGATACTTTGAGCGAAACAGAAAAAAAGTATTTTCAAAGCATACGGCCGGAAATGAGCCGTAAAAGAGCAGTTAATTCCATAAATACACTATCAAATCTACTGAGCCGTTATTACGGAAAAAAGATTATTATTCTACTGGACGAGTACAATACGCCCATGCAGGAAGCCTGGCTGTCCGGATACTGGGATGAGGCATCCAGCTTTTTCCGAAGCTTTTTCAATGTCACCTTTAAAACAAACCCCTATATGCAGAGAGGGCTGATTACAGGCATAACCAGTATTTCCAAGGAGTCCATTTTTCCCGATCTGAAT
This sequence comes from Clostridia bacterium, assembly GCA_910575725.1. Classification (GTDB taxonomy): domain Bacteria; phylum Bacillota; class Clostridia; order Lachnospirales; family Lachnospiraceae; genus Laedolimicola. The sequence goes on from CAJTFE010000006.1 coordinate 136,454, forward strand.
AATCTGGAGGTGGTAACAGCCACATCCGAAAAGTATGCCTCCTGCTTCGGTTTTACAGAGGGGGAGGTTTTTAAAGCCTTAGATGAAATGGGGCTTGGGGAAGAAAAACAAGGGGTAAAAAATTGGTATGATGGTTTCACGTTCGGAAAATTGAAAGATATCTATAATCCCTGGTCTATTACAAACTTTATCGGCAAAAACGGTGAATACGACGCCTACTGGGCAGACAGCAGCGGCAACGGGCTTGTGAATTCTCTGATTCGCAATGGATCGGCAGATGTGAAAAAGCTTATGGAGCAGCTGCTGAAAGGACAAAGTATTGAAATAGAGCTGGATGAACAAATTATTTTCAACCAGCTGGAGGAGGATGAAAATGCTATCTGGAGCCTGCTGCTTGCCACAGGGTATTTGAGGGTAGACAAGGTAGAACGAAGGGGACGGCTTTTGAAAAAATTTTATACACTGCATTTGACAAATATGGAGATTGAGAGCCTGTTTTCCAAGATGGTGCAGGGATGGTTTAAAAATTCGCAGCCGGAATACAATGAATTTATCAAAGCCCTGTTAAATGACAATGTGAAAAAAATGAATACCTTTCTGAATAAGGTTGCCCTAAATACGTTCAGCAGCTTTGACGGAGGAAATAAGCCGTCAAAGACAGCCGGGCCGGAGCGTTTCTACCATGGCTTTGTGCTGGGAATGGTGGTGGAGCTTGCAGAACAGTATCAGGTAAAATCCAATCGGGAAAGCGGCTGCGGCCGGTATGACGTGATGCTTGAGCCCTTTGATAAAACCCAGAAAGCGTTTATCTTTGAATTCAAGGTGCTGGATCCGGATGAGAATGAAAACAGCTTGGAGGATACGGTGAAAAATGCCCTTGCCCAGATAGAGGAGAAGCAGTACGAAACCGAGCTGACAGCCAGCGGCATTGCGCAAAAGAACATTCGGAAATACGGCTTTGCCTTCTGTGGGAAACAAGTGTTGATTGGATGAAATAATAAAAGCCGCGGCATTTTTTAAATAAGCCGCGGCTTTTCATTATTTTGCATCCGCACCCTTCACCAGCTTCGCAATCGTCCCTCCGAGCAGGAACAAAGCAGCCAGGTTCGGAATGGACATCAGGCCGTTAAAGGTATCCGCAATGCTCCACAAAAGCCCAAGGTTCACGGTAGCACCGATAATGGCCACTGCCGAGTACACCAGCATAAAAGGCTTATTCGCCGTAGAGCCAAACAGGAATTCAATACACCTCGTCCCGTAAAGCCCCCATCCAAGTATCGTAGAAAAAGCAAAACAGCAAAGAGCCGCTGCCGTAAAGATGGATACCCAATTGCCATAGGTGGCCGTAAATCCGCTGATGGTCAGCTCAGCCCCTGCCGCAGTCCCGTAATCCACCGGCACGCCGCTGCACAGAATAACCAAAGCCGTTGTGGTACAAATAATAATCGTATCCATGAATACTTCAAAAACACCGAAATAACCCTGCTTCACCGGATCCTTCGTATCCGCCGCCGCATGGGCGATAGAACCCGTGCCAAGTCCGGCTTCGTTGGAGAAAATACCCCGGGAAACGCCTTTCTGCATGCTTAAAAACATGGTTCCCACAACGCCGCCTGTAACGGCGGAAGGAGCGAAGGCTCCCTGGAAGATAGAAGCAAAAACACCGGGAACATTCTGAACATGTACCAGAATCACGCCGATAGCCAGGATGATATAGAACACAGCCATAAATGGAACCAGGCGTTCCGTAACCCGGCCGATCCGCTTGATACCGCCTAAAAGAATCATAGCAACCAAAATCATAATAACAATTCCGATAACCAGATTAACCGTATTAACGGAATCAGAAGAAATGATATGATAATTCAAAAGAGCCGTATTAACAGCCGTGGTAATCGTATTCACCTGCGTTGCGTTTCCTGTACCGAATACTGTCAGAATACCGAGAACGGAAAAGACCACGGCCAGCCATCTCCACCTGGGGCCCAAACCGTTTTTAATATAATACATGGGTCCGCCCACCCAGTCGCCGTGCTGATTCTTCTCCCTAAAATGCACAGCCAGAGTAACCTCGGAAAACTTCGTACACATGCCCAGGAGAGCCGAAACCCACATCCAGAACACCGCCCCCGGGCCGCCGATGGCAATGGCTCCGGCAACGCCGGCGATATTCCCCGTACCTACCGTGGCGGCAAGGGCCGTGCACACAGCCTGGAAGGGCGTAACAGCGCCTTCGGCAGCATCTGATTTAGCAAAAATCTTTCCGATAGTGACCCGGAAGGTATGGCCAAACCTGCGAAATTGAATAAAACGAGTACGTAAACTGAGATAAAGTCCCACACCAATAATGCAGACCATAGCCGGGATTCCCCAGACAATATTGTTGACTGTATTGTTGATGTCTGTAATTGTTTGCAGCATCGCATTCACTCCTCACATTTTTCCCATATATTGCCGGATATCCGGCTGTTTTTTAATCATAGCATATTTTTTTAAAGAAATACAAGAAAATATGAAATTTTTAGGAGCGGTTATTGCATAAATCGGGCAAATATCAGATAAAATTGCGGATTTGCACATTGACTAACAATAGAGAAAATGCTAATATTTAAGGGATGTGTAAAGAAATAATTTACATGAATTGAGAAAGAACAGGTGGTGATTGAGTGGTTCAGGAAGCAGTTCATGCTGTGAAGGAAGCGGAAGCCCAGGCAGAGGCGATTCTAAGGGAAGCCCAGGAACAGAGCGAAGAGCTTGTTGCGAAGGCAAAGGAGGAAGCCCAGGCAATTCGGGAAAAGGCAGCTGCCCAGGCAAAAGAGCAGGAAGCTCTGCGCATGCAGGCAGCAAAGGATTCGGGAAGCAAGGTCCTGGAGGAAGCCGCCGCGGAAGCACAGAAGGAAGCCGACGCATTGAAAGCTCTTGCGGCAAAGGAGGAAGCGAAAGCGGTAAAAGCCGTAACTTCTGAACTCATATAAAAGAGCTTGCGCAGGCAGAATGGGGAGTTGTATCCCCGGATGCCCCGAAGATGGTTCAAGGGAGTACCTTAAAGTATTTCTTAATACCTTAAAAGGGGCGAGTTAAAGAGAATAGAAGAGAGGAGGGATGTATATGGCAGTATTGGAGATGCAGCGGATCGGCATCTGTGCAATGAAAAAGGACAGAAAAAAGCTTCTGGAGCTTCTGCAGAAGAAAGGCGTAGTAGAGATTGACGCCCATGTGGAAGAAGATGAAGTCTTTAAGAAAATGGATACGTCCAGCTCCAGAAATATTTTTGAAAAAAATGCACAGGCTGCAGAGCGCGCTTTAGAGATACTGCAGGAATATGTTCCGGAAAAGAAAGGCATGCTGTCCTCACTGGAGGGAAAGGCCCTGGTAGACGCCCAGAGCTACGACAGTGTGATCAAACGGCAGGATGCAATTATGTCAAAGGCGCGCCAGCTGGTGTCCCTTTCCAGACAGATAGCAGAAAACAAAGCAAATATTCAGAAACGGGAAAACCAGATAGAGGCCCTTGAGCCTTGGAAGAACCTGGATGTCCCCATGAACTTCGTGGGAACCAGAAAAACAGAAGGGTTTGTGGGTACCGTTTCGGAGCTAATGAACACCGAGCAGCTTTACGCAGCAGTAACCCAGGCCGTCCCCGATGTGGACGCTTTTTTTGCGGAGGTTATTTCCACAGACCGGGATCAGACCTATCTCTGCGTAATCTGCGGAAAAAAGGATGCGCCTGCCATGGAGGAGGGGCTGCGGAGCATCGGCTTTGCAAGACCGTCCCAGATAGGAAGCCTCTTACCGGCAGACCGGCAGGAGCAGCTTCGGGGGAAACGAGAAGCCCTGGTTCAGAAAAATGAGGAGATTGTTTCTCAGATCGCAGCTTTCGCAGAGGCAAGACGGGATCTGGAGCTTGTAGCGGATTACTACCGGGTGAGACTGGATAAGTATGAGGTGCTGGGAGGACTGATCCAGTCGAAGAGTACCTTCCTGATAACCGGCTATGTGCCTAAACGCGACGGGGAAAGCTTAAAGCAGGAGCTTGAAAGGAATTTCACCTTAAGCGTAGAGGTTGCGGATGTGGAGGAAGAAGACATTCCGCCCATTCTTCTCAAGAACGGCAGGCTGGCGGCTTCCTTTGAGGGTGTTGTGGAGTCCTTCGGACTTCCGGGCAAGGGAGAGATTGATCCCACTGCGATTATGGCGTGGTGTTACATTTTCCTGTTCGGACTGATGCTTTCCGACGCAGCCTATGGACTGATGGTCTTTCTGGCCTGCGCCATTGTACTTAAGAAATTTCCGCGTATGGGCGAGGGCATGCAGAAGTCCCTTCGGCTGTTTATGTACTGCGGCATTTCTACATTAGTCTGGGGCGTGCTTTTCGGCGGTTATTTCGGCGATGTGGTGGATGTTGTGTCACGGACCTTCTTCGGACAGCAGGTGACCATAAAGGCGCTTTGGTTTGTTCCGCTGAATGATCCGATGAAGATGCTTGTTTATTCTATGCTGTTCGGACTGATTCACATGTTCCTTGGACTTGGACTCAAGGCATATATGTTGATTAAGGACAAAAAATATCTGGATTGTTTCTGCGATGTGGGACTTTGGGTTATCTTTTTGATGGGATTGATACTGATGTTCCTGCCAAGCAGCATGTTTGCATCCATATCCCAGATGTATTTCACCTTCCCGCCAGCAGTGAATACGCTGGCAAAGGCTATGGCAATCGGAGGAGCGGTGGGAATCTGTCTCATGTCCGGCCGGGATAATAAAAATTTCGCGCTGCGCATTGCGCTGGGCGCGTATGACCTCTACAACGTGACAGGCTGGTTAAGCGATGTGCTTTCCTACTCCAGACTTCTTGCTCTGGGACTGGCGACCGGTGTTATCGCTTCCGTTATCAATTCCATGGGAAGCATGGTGGGAAGCGGTGTTGTGGGAGCGATCGTATTTATTCTGGTATTTGTGGTAGGCCATGTGCTCAACCTGGCTATCAACATTTTGGGAGCCTATGTGCATACCAACCGTCTGCAGTACGTAGAGTTTTTCGGAAAGTTTTACGAGGGTGGAGGCAGACCCTTCAACCCATTTAATATGAAAACAAAATATGTAGATATTAAGGAGGAAAATTAATTATGTTAGGTCAATTAGGAGGCGTTTACGCATTATTAGGAGCAGCAGTTGCAGCACTTCTGGCAGGCATCGGTTCTGCAGTGGGCGTTGCAATCGCAGGTCAGGCAGCAGCAGGCGTTGTAACAGAGGATCCGGCTAAGTTTTCCAAGGTTCTGATTCTTCAGCTTCTGCCCGGTACACAGGGTATCTACGGTCTTCTGGTAGCTTTCGTTACGCTGTCCAAGACAGGACTTCTCGGAGGCAGCATGGCAGCGATTGATGTTCCTACCGGTCTTATGATTCTGGCAGCCTGCCTTCCGATTGGTATTGTAGGTATGATTTCCGCGATTAACCAGGGCAAGACCTCTGTTGCATCCATCGGTATCGTAGCAAAGAAGCCGGAGCAGTTTGGTAAGGCTATGCTGTTCCCCGCTATGGTTGAGACCTATGCGATCCTTGCACTTCTGGTTTCCATCCTGGCCGTAAACTCTATCCCGGTTTAAGCAACAGATGGAAAAATCCCAGAAAAGGAGAGCTGATTGATGACTGGATTAGAGAAAATGGTGAGCCAGATTGTGGATGAGGCAAAGGCAGAGGCCGAGAGCCGTTTGAATACGGCCAGAGAAGAAGCGGATAAAATTGTCTCGGAAGCAAAGGCGGAAGCGGATAAGCTCTTAGAGCAGAAGTCCGAACAGTCAGAGACAAGCGCCGCTAATTATCTGGAGCGTATCAAATCCTCCGCAGACCTGCAGCGCAGAACCTTAATTCTGCAGGCAAAGCAGGAGGTGATTGCCTCCGTTCTGGAAAAGGCATACGCATCTCTGAATACAATGGACGAGGAAGCATATTTCGCCATGATACGAAAGATGCTGGAGAAATTTACATTAGCAGAAAGCGGAGAAATCTATTTTTCCGCAGCAGATTTGAAGCGCCTTCCGGCAGGATTTGAGAAAGAAATCTCAGCCATTGCTGCAAAGAAAGGCGGAAGTCTGACCCTTCAGAAAGAAAGCAAAGGAATAGAAAACGGATTTATCCTGGTATACGGAGGCATCGAGGAGAACTGTACCTTTAGGGCGCTGTTCAATACCCAGAGGGATGTCCTGCAGGATAGGATCCACCAGGAATTGTTCGCATAACACGCATAAGGAGGTTACAACATGTCTGATTTAGAATATACCTATGCGGTTGCGCGAATTCGTACCAAGGAGTTATCTCTCTTCTCGGCAGCTACCATTGAGCAGCTGCTTGCCCGTAAATCTTATGAGAACTGCCTGCAGTTTCTCCAGGAAAAGGGCTGGGGAGATTCGGATACTCCCTTGGAGGCAGAGAAGATTCTGACCAGAGAACGGGAAAAAACATGGGAGGATATCCGGGAGCTTGTCAAGGACATGTCCGTGTTCGGCATTCTGGATTATCCCAATGTGTTTCATAACCTGAAAGCGGCCATCAAGGAAGTTTGTACGGAAGGACACAGTGCCAATATCTTTTATAAGGATACGAACCCTTCCGCGGAGGAGATTCTGGAAGCGGTGAGAAACCGGGATTTCGGAAATCTTCCGGCTTATATGGCGGATGCGGCTGCGGAAGCGTTTGAAACCCTGCTTCACACAAGGGATGGCCAGCTCTGCGATGTGATTGTGGACCGGGCGGCTCTTGACGCCATCTACCAGGCGGGCAAGTCGGCTAAGGATGAGATTATCCGGGCATATGCGGAATCCGCCGTGGCCGTGGCCGATATTAAGATAGCAGTCCGTTCCCAGAAAACCGCAAAATCTTTGGAGTTTATGAAAAGAGCGCTTGCTCCCTGCGGCAGCCTCAATGTGGAGGCCCTGGCTCATGCGGCCCTTGGGGGACCGGAAGCCATTCGGGATTACCTGGCAGGTACAGATTACGCAGAGGGCGCGGAGGCCCTGGCGGTATCGCCTTCCGCCTTTGAGCGCTGGTGCGACAATCGGATTATCTACACCATCCGGCCGCAGAAATACAACTCATTTTCCGTAGGACCCATTGTGGCCTATGCCCTGGCCCGGGAAAATGAGATTAAAACGGTAAGAATTATCCTGTCCGGGAAGCTCAACGGCCTGTCGGATGATTCCATCCGGGAAAGGGTAAGGGAGATGTATGTATAGGATTGCAGTGCTGGGAGATTATGACAGCATTTACGGCTTTGCTACACTGGGACTTGATACATTTCCTGTGACAGAACCCGTGGAGGCCGCGAAAAAGCTGCACCAACTGGCCGGCGGCGAGTATGCCGTAATCTATATTACGGAGAGTCTGGCAGCTCAGATAGAACATGAGATTGCCAAATTGCGGGAGCAGGTGCTCCCGGCGGTGATTTTGATTCCGGGCGTGTCCGGCAATACGGGCAAGGGAATCGAGAGCGTCCGCAAATCCGTGGAACAGGCCGTTGGATCGGATATTTTATTCAGTAATAATTAAACAGAAAGTGGGTGATTCGTCCAAATGAGTATAGGAACAATAAAGAAAGTAGCAGGACCGCTGGTCATTGCAAGCGGAATGCGGGATGCGAACATGTTCGATGTGGTTCGTGTCAGCAATCAGCGTTTGATCGGCGAAATCATAGAGATGCATGGGGACGAGGCGTCTGTCCAGGTATATGAGGAGACATCCGGACTTGGACCCGGCGAGCCTGTAGAATCCATGAATGTGCCCATGTCCGTAGAACTTGGACCGGGACTTATCAGCAGCATTTACGACGGAATTCAGCGTCCTCTGGACGACATTATGAAGCTGTCGGGCAACAACTTAAAGCGTGGTGTGGAGGTTCCTTCCTTAAAGCGCGATTTGAAGTGGAACTTTGTACCCGTTGCTAAGGCGGGCGACGAAGTAGAGCCGGGCGATGTGCTGGGTACTGTACAGGAGACAGCCTCCGTGGTACAGAAAATCATGGTACCCTACGGAACTACAGGTACGGTGAAAGAGATCAAAGCAGGCGAATTTACGGTAGAGGAGGTTGTAGCCGTTGTAACAACGGACGAGGGAGACAAAGAGCTGACCATGATGCAGCGCTGGCCCGTTCGTAAAGGCCGTCCCTACCAGGAAAAGCTGCCGCCGGAGATGCCTCTCATTACCGGCCAGCGTGTTGTAGACGGACTCTTCCCCATTGCCAAGGGCGGTGTGGCAGCCGTACCCGGGCCCTTCGGTTCCGGCAAGACGGTTATCCAGCATCAGCTTGCAAAGTGGGCGGAGGCAGATATCGTAGTTTACATCGGCTGCGGTGAGCGTGGAAATGAGATGACGGACGTTTTGAACGAGTTCCCGGAGCTGAAGGACCCGAAGACCGGCCGTTCTCTGATGGAGCGTACCGTGCTGATTGCCAATACCTCCGACATGCCGGTTGCGGCTCGTGAGGCATCTATTTATACAGGTATCACCATTGCAGAGTATTTCCGTGATATGGGTTACTCCGTAGCATTGATGGCAGACTCCACCTCCCGTTGGGCCGAGGCTCTCCGTGAGATGTCCGGACGCCTGGAGGAGATGCCCGGTGAGGAGGGATACCCGGCATACTTAGGCTCTCGTCTGGCACAGTTCTATGAGCGTGCAGGACGTGTAGTTTCCCTTGGAAAAGATGAGCGCATCGGAGCGCTGTCCGTAATCGGAGCCGTTTCACCGCCCGGCGGTGATATCTCCGAGCCTGTATCCCAGGCGACCTTACGTATCGTAAAGGTATACTGGGGACTGGATTCTGCCCTGGCTTACAAGCGTCATTTCCCGGCTATCAACTGGCTGACCAGCTATTCTCTGTATGTGGATGATATGGCTGACTGGTTCAACAAGAATGTGGCCGATGACTGGATGGCGCTGCGTCAGAGCCTGATGTCCCTTCTTCAGGAAGAGGCAGAGTTAAATGAAATCGTGCAGATGGTAGGTATGGATGCCCTTTCTGCACCGGACCGTCTGAAGATGGAAGCGGCCCGGTCTATCCGTGAGGACTTCCTGCATCAGAACTCCTTCCATGAGGTAGATACCTACACCTCTCTTGAGAAGCAGTATCTGATGATGAAGCTGGTACTGAAGTTCTACAACGACGGTGTGGAGGCCCTTGACAAGGGCGCTGATGTGAACGGCCTCATTAAGATGGAGGTTCGTGAGCGGATTGGCCGTTTCAAATATACGCTGAACGACGATATTCAAAAAGAATATGAAGCGATCTCCAAAGAGCTTGCAACGGAGATTGCCAATTTACTCGGGAAGGAGGACTTCTAAATGCCAAAGGAATATAGAACAATACAAGAAGTTGCCGGCCCGTTGATGCTGGTTCAGGGTGTTGAAAATGTAACCTATGATGAGATCGGCGAGATTGAGCTGGCCAACGGGGAAACCCGCCGGTGCAAGGTTCTGGAGATTGACGGAACGAATGCGCTGGTACAGCTTTATGAGAGTGCAACCGGTATCAACCTGTCCAACAGTAAGGTGCGCTTCCTGGGAAGAACCCTGGAGCTTGGCGTGTCTGCGGATATGCTGGGCCGTGTATTTGACGGTATGGGACGCCCCATTGACAAGGGACCGGAGATTCTGCCGGATGAGCGCCGCGACATCAATGGCCTGGCTATGAATCCGGCGGCTCGTGACTACCCCAATGAGTTTATCCAGACAGGAATCTCCGCAATTGACGGACTGAATACCTTGGTACGTGGACAGAAGCTTCCGATCTTCTCTGCTTCCGGTCTGCCCCATGCACAGCTTGGAGCCCAAATTGCAAGACAGGCAAAGGTTCGGGGCAAGGATGAGTCCTTCGCCGTAGTATTTGCCGCTATGGGTATTACCTTTGAGGAGTCCAACTTCTTTATTAACAGCTTTAAGGAGACGGGTGCTATTGATCGTACCGTACTCTTCATCAATCTGGCAAATGACCCGGCCGTAGAGCGTATCGCAACACCGCGTATGGCTCTGACTGCGGCAGAATATCTTGCATTTGAGCAGGGTATGCACGTACTGGTTATTCTGACGGATATTACCAACTATGCGGACGCTCTCCGTGAGGTATCCGCAGCCCGTAAGGAGGTTCCGGGCCGCCGTGGTTATCCGGGATACCTGTACACCGACCTGGCTACGCTGTATGAGCGTGCCGGACGTCAGAAGGGCAAGGACGGAAGTATCACCATGATTCCGATTCTGACCATGCCCGAGGGCGATAAGACCCACCCGATTCCCGACCTGACCGGATACATCACCGAGGGACAGGTAATTTTGAGCCGTGAGCTTTACAGTAAAGGTGTTACGCCGCCTATCGACGTACTGCCCTCTTTGTCCCGTCTGAAGGATAAGGGTATCGGCGACGGAAAGACCCGGGCCGACCACTCCAATACCATGAACCAGTTGTTTGCCGCTTACTCCCGCGGTAAGGAGGCGAAGGAGCTGATGGTAATTCTGGGTGAGGCTGCTCTTTCTGATATTGATTTGATTTATGCGAAGTTTGCGGATGCATTTGAGAAGGAGTACGTATCTCAGGGCTATCTGGCAAACCGTGATATTGAGGAAACTCTGAACATTGGATGGAAGCTCCTTTCCATTCTGCCCAGGTCCGAGCTGAAACGTATCGACGATAAGTATCTGGATGAATACTACGGAAAGTTCTAGGGAGGTGATTTGATTGGCATCTACCCAGGTAACTCCAACCCGAATGGAGCTGACCAGGCAGAAGAAAAAGCTGGTTACGGCTACCCGGGGACACAAGCTTCTGAAGGATAAGCGAGACGAGCTGATGCGTCAGTTCCTTGACATGGTACGTGAAAACATGGCTCTTCGTGAGAAAGTGGAGGCCGGCATCAAATCTGCCAACAAGAATTTTGTCATTGCCAAGGCGGGAATGTCGGAGGAGATTCTGCGTGTTGCGCTGATGGCGCCCAAGCAGGAGGTATATCTGGAAACCTCTGCCAAGAACGTTATGAGCGTGGATATTCCGGTTTTTGAGTACAAGACCCGGACTGCGGACACGAATGATATTTATTCTTACGGTTTTGCCTTTACCTCCAGTGATCTGGATGACGCAGTAAAATCCTTGGCGGATATTCTGCCGGATATGCTGCTGCTGGCAGAGCGTGAGAAGGCCTGTCAGCTGATGGCAAGCGAGATCGAGAAAACACGCCGCCGTGTAAACGCGCTGGAGCATGTGATTATTCCGCAGGCTCAGAGCAATATCAAGTATATTACCATGAAGCTGGATGAAAACGAGAGAGGATCTCAGATTCGCCTGATGAAGGTAAAGGATATGATGCTGGAGGAAGAGCATCATTACAAAGAGAAGCAGCAGCAAAGAGCACAGGCTTAAATGGATGGAGACAGGGTAAAATCAGACGATGGGCTGGCTTTACCCTGTTTTTTAGTGTGCTGCTTGTCACTGAGCGGACGGTATGCTTCCGCTTTTTGCATATGTTTCCGGTAATGTAATTCTTGCGTTCGAAAAGTACTTGATTTTATCATGAAGGATGTGGAATTGCTGCTGGAAGAATTTCGTGGGTTATATGAAGAACGGATTTTAATTCGTGTTCTTGAGACGATGGGACAGCAGATGCGGAAGTATGCGTATTTGTTCTAACACAGTGGGGATTGGCGTATAGGATTAAAAAATTTCTTGACAAATCCTTCTGCAAATGGTAATTTATTCTCAGTGATATAGTATGTAACTGTTCGGCAGGCATTAACTATGCATGAATATTTTGGATGTTTATGCACGTTAATGCTTTTTTTGTGTAAAAAATGGGGAAATGTGGGCATAGTAAGGAAGCAAGATGTGGATAAAACGTCCGGAACAACTGGAAAACAGCAATACTTCTCTATAAAGGGTACTGTTAGAAGTATTGCGGAATTGGAATGGAGGGTTTCAGTATGAAAGACAAGATTTTTGGTGTACTGCAGCGAGTGGGACGTTCCTTTATGCTTCCAATCGCAATCCTGCCGGTGGCAGGTCTGCTCCTTGGTGTAGGCGGTTCCTTCACCAATGAAACAATGCTTGAGGCTTACGGCCTGATGGGGATTATGGGCCCCGGAACCTTTTTAAACGCAATTCTGAAGGTGATGAGTGCGGCCGGTGATATTGTATTCACCAATCTTCCCATTATCTTTGCCATGGGCGTTGCAATCGGCATGGCAAAGAAGGAAAAAGAAGTGGCTGCCCTGGCAGCGGCAATTGCATTTTTCATTATGCATGCATCCATCGGCGCCATGATTGGAAATAACGGCGGCGCAGAGGCCATGCTGGAAGGAGCAACTGCCTCGGTTGTGGGAATTACCTCCCTTCAGATGGGTGTGTTCGGCGGCATCATTGTAGGCCTTGGCGTTGCGGCTCTTCACAACCGCTTCTATAAGATTGAGCTGCCCCAGGTATTGTCCTTCTTCGGGGGCACCCGCTTTGTGCCGATTGTCAGCGGCCTCACCTATACCATTGTGGGCATTCTGATGTTTTACATCTGGCCGGTGATTCAGCAGGGAATTTACGCCGTAGGCGGCGTGGTGCTGGAATCCGGCTATGCAGGAACCTGGGTGTACGGCCTCATGGAGCGTGCACTGATTCCCTTCGGCCTCCATCATGTATTCTACCTTCCCTTCTGGCAGACGGCTCTTGGCGGAACCATGGAGGTTGCGGGCCGGATGGTTGAGGGCGCACAGAATATCTTTTTTGCACAGCTTGCAGATCCAACGGTAGAGCATTTTGCCGTGTCAGCAACCCGGTTTATGACCGGCAAGTTTCCGCTGATGATCTTTGGCCTTCCGGGAGCAGCTCTTGCCATGTACAAGGTTGCAAAGCCGGAGAAAAAGGAAGCCGTTGCCGGTCTTCTTTTATCTGCGGCTCTGACCTCTATGCTGACCGGAATCACGGAGCCTCTGGAGTTTACATTCCTCTTTGTAGCGCCGCTTTTGTATGCCATCCACTGTGTTTTTGCGGGTCTGGCGTATATGCTGATGCATATATTCGGGGTGGGTGTCGGAATGACATTCTCCGGAGGACTTATTGATATGTTCCTGTTCGGCATTCTTCAGGGAAATGCAAAGACAAGCTGGATTTGGATTGTTGTAGTAGGTGTGGGCTACTTTGTCGTATACTATTTCCTGTTCTCCTTCCTTATCCGGAAAATGGATCTAAAGACTCCTGGACGCGACGACAATGAGGAAGTGAAGCTGTACCGCAGAAGTGATGTAGACGCCAGGAAAAAGGGAGGACAGGGCTCCCAGGATGGCGGCCCTTCCGAGGAAGACGCCATGTCTGCAGCGATTTGCCGGGGACTTGGAGGTAAGAAAAATATTTCCGATGTGGACTGCTGTGCCACAAGACTCCGCTGCACGGTACACAAGTCTGAGCTGGTGGACGACGGCCTGCTGAAATCTACAGGAGCTTCCGGTGTGGTTCATAAGGGCAACGGCGTACAGGTGATTTACGGTCCCCGGGTAACGGTGATTAAATCCAACCTGGAGGACTATCTGGAATATGCGCCGGATGAAGAATACATTCCGTCACAGGCGGCGGAAAATGAGCAGGCAGCAAAAAATGAGACGGAAAGGGCAGAGGGCAGAGTGGTAGAGAGCATAACCATCTACAGCCCGGTTACAGGTATGGCAGCCGACATTTCCGAGACGCCGGACGAGGCATTTGCCGGACGGATGATGGGAGACGGCGCTATGGTAATTCCGGAAGAACCTGCCGTATGTGCGCCGGAGGACGGAGAGGTCTGCTTTGTGTTTGAGACAAAGCACGCCATCGGTTTCCAGACCGCATCGGGAATTGCTATGCTGCTGCATATGGGAATTGACACAGTCAATTTGAACGGCGAGGGCTTTGAGGTTCTAGTAAAGGACGGAGATCAGGTGAAAAAGGGCGATGTGCTTATGAAGCTTGATCTGGAATATCTGAAGAGCCATGCGCCTTCGCTGGCATCTCCGGTGCTGTGCACAGAGCTTGGAGAGAACCAGAAGATCCGTCTGCTTGCAGCAGGAAAGGTAAAAGCAGGAGATGCTTTATATGCCGTGGATACCTATGAGGGATAGATAAAAGCTTGGGGGAAAAAGGATGTTCAGAGTAAAAAAGGCGCTGAATCACAACACAATTATTGCGATCAACATGGCAGATAACCGGGAATACCTTCTTATTGGGAAGGGCATTGGCTTTGGAAAAAAGGTCAGTGAGCGTATGGAAACGCCTAAGGGGTGTACCATGTATTCTCTGCGTGAGCATACAGAGCGCGGAACTGCTATGGAGCTTGTGAAGGATATGGATCCGGTGTTTTTGGAGATTGCCGAGCAGGTATTGAAGGAAAGCGAGCGGATCTTTGGGCGCATTGACTGGAGCATCCTTTTTCCCATGGCGGATCATATTGCCTTTGCGGTACGCCGGATTCAGAACAATGAACAGATCAGTAATCCTCTCACCAGCGATATACGGGCGCTGTTTCACATGGAATACAAGACGGCGGAATGTATTAGGCCGATTCTTAGGGAACGGCTGGACGTGGAGATAGACGAACATGAAGTGGGGTATATTGCTTTACATATCCACTCAGCCATTGAGGAAGAAAACGTGGCTCTCTCCATGCAGATTGCCCAGACAGTCCGGGAGTGTATCCAGATGGTGGAGGAGGCTACAGGGCAGACCATAGACGTTATGTCCCTCTCCTATAACCGGCTGATGAATCATGTGCGTTACATGGCAGCCCGGGCGGTGAAGGGGGAAAAGCTGAAGCTGAACATGAATGACTATATGTCCACAAAATTCCCCGAAGCCTATGAACTGGCAGCCCAGGTGTGTAAGCATCTGGAGACATATCTGCGCAAGCCTTTAGATGAGTCGGAGATTGGTTATCTGGCTATGCACATTGAGCGTGTGGCGGCCCAGGAGGAGTAAGAGCCCATTCTATTGTGGAGCAGACACGGGAAAAGGGATTTTGCATATACTATTCAAAAAGGATTTTTTTATGAACCCATATTATGAGCAATACGTACCGGGACAAAACCCCAGCCCCTTTTACGAAGCGTATAAGCGATACCCGTTTTGCCCTTTTAGCCCATGGGAAGATGAAAAAGCGCGAGATCAAAGAAAATTTAGGGAACTCTATCCAAGCCTTGCAAGACAAATTCAACCGCTGGTAGAGGAAGAGTGCGATCAGATGGAGTACGACGGAAGTTTTATGTTCGATGAATATCCGGATCAGCTCCAGATCCGCCGGATCAGCCGCCGGGTTTATGACAGGCTGAATAAAAAGGAATACCAGGACGATCTGATGATGCAGGAGACAAACGGGCGGAACTGGATGGAGGATTTCGTCACAATGATGCTTCTCAATGAGATGTATCAGCGCCGGTGCCGCCGCAGGGATCGCCGGTGTAGCTGGAGGTATTGAAAACAGGAGGGACTGCCGGGAAAAATGGCTGATGCCGCATTTCCCGGCAGTCCCTTTGACGTATCCTTTTATCATCCTTTTGCAAGCCCGTATTTCGGGGCCGGAATACTGGTAATTTGGAAAAGTTTGTGATATAGTAAACGGGAAGCTGCCGAATGGAAGTAAAAGGCGGCAGCAGGAATGAAATACAGACCTTTAGAAGAATAAGGATAATAGATGGAAGAATTAAAAAGCTTATTAGAGAAATATCTGAATAGAGAACTGCTTCATATGGTAATAAGCGGAGCAAAAGGCCCGGCGGAGCTCACAAAGGTTCGTATCCGTCCCGTGCTTTTAAAGGAGGAGCTTAGGTTCCAGGCGGAGATTTTCCGGGGAACAAAGGCTTTCCACGAGAATCTTAAAAAAGAAGAGGCTGCGGCGCGGATCTCACAATGGATGCAGGATTCTTTCCGCCAGCTTCAGCTGGCCGGCACCTTTGGCACGGCAAGCGTCCTGGTGAGCAAAAAGGGAAAGGTAACAATCAAAGAGAAGACTCAGAACACAGGTGTAAAAGCCGGGGAGCTTGCGCATAATAAAAAGAAGCATTATCTTCTGGAGGAAGGCCGCCCCATTGATTTTCTGGTGGATTTGGGGGTTATGACCCAGGAGGGAAAGGTTGTTCATGCCCGTTATGACAAGTTCCGGCAGATCAACCGGTTTCTGGAGTTTATAGAGGACGTGCTTCCGGCGCTGCCGCGGGATCGGGAAATTGCAATCCTGGATTTCGGCTGCGGCAAGTCCTATCTTACTTTTGCCATGTACTATTATTTAAAGATATGCCGGGGCCTGGATATCCGTATCACAGGCCTGGATCTCAAGGAGGATGTTATCCTGCACTGCAGTGAGCTGGCAGAAAAATACGGCTATGAAAAGCTGAACTTTTTAAAGGGAGATATTGCAGGCTACGAGGGTGAAAAGCAGGTGGATATGGTTGTGACGCTTCACGCCTGCGATACAGCCACGGATTATGCCCTTTATAAGGCCGTCAATTGGAACGCAAGGGTGATATTGTCTGTTCCCTGCTGTCAGCATGAGCTGAACAGGCAGATATACAGTGAGCAGCTTGCCCCAGTGCTCAAGCACGGGCTTTTAAAGGAGCGGATAGCAGCACTTGTGACGGACGGCCTGCGCGCGGAGCTTCTTGAGCAGCAGGGATATGCGGTACAGGTTCTGGAATTCATTGATATGGAGCATACGCCGAAGAATATTCTGATTCGGGCGGTGAAGCGGTCCGGGGAAAATCAGGAGCATGGCAAGGCTTATGAGGCATGTACGCAGGCTCTGCACGTTCATCCGACCCTGGAACGCCTGCTGAAAAAACAGCCTGCAGGCAAGGTGAATTTGCCCGAAAGGCAAAGAGAAGGTGCCCTGGGGCATATCCCTTTATGTCCGGAAGACGCGGACAGATCAAGGAAAGGAGCAGCCGGATGAAAAAGCTGATATTGAAAATTATATCCGTTCTGGCAGCTTTCTTTCTGGGAATCGTCTTTATGAGCTACATGCAGTCTGCAGGAAACCGGGATCTGACAGATTCCATGGCTTCGGCTACACTGCCCCTGGTTTATCTGGAACAGGGCGGCCGGCAGCTGAACCTGATGCATGGATACACCCAGCCAATGAACGGCAGCCTTTTGAGAGAGGCGGTGCTTCCCCTTCCGGAGGATCGGGAGATAGAGCTTCTGGTACAATGTCCCAATACAGAGGCAGAGCAGCTTTTTTATGAAGTCCGCAGTCTTGACACAAAGCGTCTGGTAGAAGATGCGCAGATTATGGATTACACCCGGGAGGACGATTTTATCCGGGCCAGATTCCAGCTAAAGGATCTTCTTGACGAGGGACAAGAGTATCTGCTGGTGATAAGGCTTGAGCTGGAACGGGGGCAGGAAGCTTTCTACTATACACGTCTGATAAATCTGCCCGAACATCATCTGGAAGAATGCATGGATTTTGTTACGCTGATTCATGAAGCCCTTTTTGATAAGGAAAATACAGTCAATATCACCTCTTATCTCGAACCGGATACTTCGGCAGACAACGGGACATTGGCTTACGTGAATATTCACTCCCGTTATAAGCAGCTTATCTGGGATGAGATGGAGGTACGGCTTTCCAGTCCGGTGCGGACGTATCTCATCGACCTGGAAGGGTCAATTGCGGCTGTGCGTCTGGAATATGAAGTAAACCATCTGAATGAAAAGGGAAAAACCGAGCGCTATCAGGTTCAGGAGGCGTACCGGGTCCGCTATACGGAGCAGCGGATGTATCTGCTGAACTATGAACGGACTGCCGAACGGATTTTTGATCCGGAGCTGGAAGTGTTTACTGAGAACTCCATTGAACTTGGAATACTGAATACAGAGGTGGAATACCGCAAAAATGAGGAGGAGAATATCATTGCCTTTGTCCAGAACGGAGATCTGTGGTGTTACGATGTGGCGCAGAATAAGCTTTCTTATGTATTTGGATTCCGGGATGGGGATGACTTAAGGTGCAGCTATGAGGAGCATGAGATTAAGATCATAGATGTGGACGAGTCGGGCAGCATGAATTTTCTTGTATACGGTTATATGAACCGGGGACGGCACGAGGGAAGGACGGGAATCTCCGTTTATACCTACAACGCCCTGACGAATTCCGTGGAGGAACGGATCTTTATCGAGAGCAGCAAGCCCTTCGGGATTCTGAAATCAGAGGTTGGAAAGCTGGCTTATGTAAATAAACAAGAGATTCTTTATCTGTATCTGCAGAACAGTATCTGGCGCATTGATCTGAAAACCAGGAGCTTCGAGGAGGTTGTGACAGGAATCGCAGAGGAATGCTGCATGATGTCCGAGGACGGCCGTCTGGCCGCATGGCAGAGAGAGAATTCCCTCAATGAGTCGGAGGCCGTGGAGCTTCTGAACCTGGAGACAAACCGCAGGCGGACGGTTCAGGCGGAAGAGGGATTTTATATCCGGGCGCTTGGATTTATGGGAACGGATTTTATCTATGGGGAGGCAAGAAAGGAAGACGTTGCCAAAAGCATTACCGGCAGCTTTGTGTTCCCCATGGGCTATGTAGCCATTCAGGATGAAAACGGCGTTAAAATCCGGGAGTTTTCCTATGAGCAGCAGGGAAAATATGCGGTTGATATTTCCATAGAGAACAACCGGACGATTCTGGACTGTGTGGCAAAGGATGAGGCTCAGGGATATACGGAAGCGCTGCCGGAGCTTATCACAAAAAATACGGCGGAGGTTGTGGAAAAGATAGCCTTGAATACAAAAAATTCCGGAGTCAAGAAGCGGGAATTTTACTTTGAGCTGACAGAGAGCCGCAAAGAGACGCAGATGAAGCGTTTAATGCCAAGGCTGGTTCTCTTTGAGGGAAGCCGGAGCCTGCAGCTTGAGAAAACGGAAGAGGATCTGCGCTATTTCGTCTATGCTTATACCGGAAGGCTTGCGGGGGCATATGGCTCTGCCAACGAGGCGGTTATAACAGCCTATGAGCAGATGGGCGTGGTTGTGGACAGCAGCCAGAGCTGTATCTGGAGACGGGGCGGAAGAAAGACCCGGACAGAGCTCACGGGACTGGAAAACCTGCAGCAAAGGCCGGAAGAGACAAGTATGCAGGCGGCCATAGAGATTCTCTTAAGCGGAGAGAATAATTATGCGGATACGACTGCTTCGCTGGAAGCAGGGAGGACGCCTTATGAGATTCTCTCGGAGAATCTGGACGGAAGAGTGCTGGATTTGTCAGGCTGTTCCGTGAATATGATATTGTACTATGTAAGCCAGGGATATCCGGTGCTGGCCATAGAGGGCCGGGACACGGCAGAGCTGATTACAGGCTACGATCCCCAGAACGTCATTTTGACGAATCCCATTACGGGGGAGGCATACCGGAAGGGAATGAATGACAGTACGCAGATGTTTGAGGAGCTGGGCAATCTGTTTGTAGTCTGCCTGCCGCCGGAGAATCTGTGATAATATGGTTACTGGGCACGGAGTGAACAGTAACATAATATGAAAAAAGGAGAATAAAATTATGGACAAGAGAATTGAGACATTGGCAGAAAATCTCGTAAATTATTCCTGTAAGGTTGGAAAGGGCGATAAAGTATATATTAATTATACAGGTCCCTCCACAGAGGATCTTGCAAGGCAGCTGGTAAAGGAAGTCTATGCAGCAGGAGGTGTTCCCTTTGTGCATTACATCAATCCCAGGCTTCAAAGAGAGATACTTTTGAACTGTACTAAGGAGCAGCTAAAGCTGATGGCGGATCTGGCATGTCAGGAGATGGATCAGATGGACTGCTACATCGGCGTAAGGGGAAGCGATAATGTATCGGAGCTTTCGGATGTGCCTTCAGAGAAGATGCACTTATATGAAACTCTGTATTCCACCCCGGTTCACCACAACATCCGTGTGCCCAAGACGCGGTGGGTAGTGCTGCGTTATCCCAACATGTCCATGGCGCAGCTTTCCGGAACCAGTACGGAGGCCTTTGAGGACTTCTATTTCCAGGTGTGCAATCTGGATTATTCCAAAATGGCGGAAGCTATGAAGCCTCTGGTGGAGCTGATGAACCGCACGGATCGGGTGCGTCTCACGGGAAAGGGAACGGATCTTACCTTTTCCATTAAGGGAATTCCTGCAATTGCCTGCGCAGGGGAGCTGAACATTCCCGACGGAGAGGTTTACACGGCGCCTGTGAGGGATTCCATCAACGGAAAGATTACCTACAATACGCCCTCCCTGTACCAGGGGGTTACATTTGAGAATATCTGTCTGGAATTTAAGGACGGAAAGATTGTGAATGCCGCTGCGAACCATACGGAACGGCTGAACCAGATTCTGGACACGGATGAAGGGGCCCGCTATGTGGGTGAGTTTGCCATCGGCGTGAATCCCTATGTCCTTGAGCCCATGAAGGATACCCTGTTTGATGAAAAGATTATGGGATCCATTCATTTTACGCCGGGAAACTGCTATGATGATGCGCCCAACGGCAACTCCAGCGCAGTTCACTGGGATCTGGTAATGATTCAGAGAGAAGAGTTCGGCGGCGGAGAGATTTACTTTGATGATCGGTTAATCCGGAAGAACGGCCGTTTTGTGATTCCGGAGCTTGAGTGCTTGAATCCGGAAAACCTGGTTTAATCGTCTTCCTCAAGCATCTGGATCTCCAGGTAGTCGAATTCGATCTGCTCAATAAAGCTGTCTTTGTAAAAACGTGCCTTGGCGTGCTTCTGAAACTCACGGACATTGGAGTCCAGCCACAGGGGGCGGCCAAGGTCAAACTGGGAACAGACTTCATCCAGAGCGTGAAAGATTTTGTGAGTACGGGTATCGCTGCTGCCGTCGCAGATGACAGTATCCCGGAGCATATGGTTATTTTTAAATGTTTTGGCCCATAAGCGAAACATATACACCTCCTGGTTAAGCATAAAAGCTGGTTTTAAGTATAGCGGATCTTCGGAGGAAAGTAAAGTCAGGAAAGACAAGGAACAAAGGAGGACATAAAAATGGACGTCGAGAATAAGACAGAAGTAAAACCGGAAGAAGAGAAGCCGGAAGAGGTTAAGTTATTGGAGATGCCGGACGTGGTGTCGGGGACAGTGCCGGCAGACTATCCGGAGATCAGTGAATTCCTCCAGAAAATGAAGATAAAAACCGGGTTCTTCGGCTACCAGAAGGAGGATGTGCTGGAGAAGATGCAGCAGCTGAACAGCCTGTACCAGAACCGGGTCCAGCAGATGCGCGACCAGGCAAGGGGCCAGCTGAAGCAGATGAAAAAGCAGCAGCAGGAGGATGTGATTGAGATTCGCAGCCATCTGCAGAAAGCCCAGGATGAGTTTAAGGAAGAGTGCCTCAAGGAGGTGCAGGCTCTGAAGGTGCAGCAGGAGGAGCTGAAAGCCGGCCATGCCAGGGAGCTGGAGGAGGCCCGGAATGAATATGAGCGCCAGCTTGAGGAAGTGAAAAAGGAGTATGCCCGTCTTCTGGAGGAGGCGGAACAGGCATCTGTACAGCGTGCAGAGGAGGCGAACCGCGAGCGCATCCGCCGGATGGAGGAGATAAAGAGCGAGTATACCCGTCAGCTGGAGGATGAAAAAAACAAATACGCCCAGGAAGCGGAAAAAGTAAGGAATGAATGCAGCCAAAAGGCGGAGGAAGCAAGAAACGAGTACGAGCAGAAATGGAAGGAAAAGCAGGGTGAATATACACACTTGCAGGAAAACCTCCAGGGAGAGCTGGAAAAGCTGATAAGCAGGCTGGAAGAATTAAAGGGCAAGGTTCGTCTGGCGGCAGAGGAATGATTAGGACAGGCATATGAAAAAAGAAATAAAACGGAACCCGGATGAAGTGCTGGAGGCGAGGCTGAACAGACTTCAGCACAGACGGGAGTTCAGACAGATACTGATAGAGTGTATCGTATTAGCCGGGCTCATTTATGTGCTCCTCCACTACATAATAGGAATTGCCCTTGTCAGCGGAAGCTCTATGGAGCCTGCGCTGTCAGACGGAGAGCTGGTTATCTTTTACCGCCTGGATCAAGAGTATCAGAAAGGCGATATTGTGATTATTCAACGGGAAAATGATATACAATATGTAAAACGGATTGCCGCACGTGGGAATGAACGCATAGAGATTGATGAGGAAGGGGGGGAGACGCCCTTTGACGTGCCGGCCGGAAGCTATTATGTGCTGGGGGATAACCGGGAGGATTCCATAGATTCCCGGTCTTTTGGCGCTGTTAAGAAGGAAGAGATTGTGGGAAGGGTGATTTTTCATGGTGGGGTGGCGCGGTAGAGTAAGATGTCTTGTCTGCCGGGCAGCCAGGAAAGCCGGAGGCTTTCCTGGCTCGCGGCTGTCGCCGCATGATAAAAGAAATATGGGGCTCATAGATTTCGCGCAACATGAGGAGTGCCCCGGCGCACCAGGTACGCCGAGGCTATTATGAAAAAATTTATCTATATGTGTAATGAAAGCGAATCCACCGGGAAGGAAGACCTTCCTTTAACGTAAATTCAGTATATCAGCAAAATATGAACAAAACATGAATAAAATATGAACTTATTGTGAAAGTATACAAAATAGCAAAAAACAAAAGGAGATAATAGGGCAATTTATATAAAATATTTTGAGGATAGTCAAAGGGAAAGTGGTTGTAATGACTACACAGAAATGATAAAATGAAGAAAAAATCTGTACAGGGAATGTTTGAAAGGAAAGGGTATGAAAAAGGATCGGACAAGGCCGGTGTATATCATTGGACATAAGAATCCGGACACGGATTCCATCTGTTCTGCGCTGGCATATGCTTATTTGAAAAATCAGCTGGAAGGAGGGGGGTATGTGGCGGCCCGGGCCGGGCAGCTAAATCAGGAAACCCAGTATGTTCTGAATTTTTTCCAGGCAGAAGCGCCTGTTTACGTAGCGGACGTGATGACACAGGTGAAGGATATAGAGATCCGCAAAACAGAGGGAGTGCGGGGCAATCTTTCCTTAAAGCAGGCGTGGAATCTCATGCGCAAGCTGGGGGTGGTGACCCTCCCGATTACAAAGGAGCGGAAAATCGAGGGATTGATTACCATAGGCGACATTGCCACTGCCTATATGGATGTTTATGACAGCAAGATTCTCTCGACAGCCAATACACAGTACCGAAATATTGTGGAGACCCTTGAGGGCTGCCTGCTGATCGGCTCTGAGGAGGATTACTATAACCGGGGCAAGGTATTGATTGCGGCGGCAAACCCGGATCTCATGGAGGATTACATTGAGGAGGGGGATTTGGTGATCCTTGGAAACCGCTATGAGTCCCAGCTCTGTGCCATTGAGATGCATGCAGGCTGCATCATTGTCTGCGAGGGGGCAAAGGTTTCCCTTACCATAAGGAAGCTGGCGGAGGAACACAACTGCGTGGTTATCAGCACACCCTACGATACATTTACAGCGGCAAGATTGATCAACCAGAGTATGCCCATCCAGTATTTTATGAAATCGGACAATCTCACCATCTTTAATGTCAGTGAGAGAACCGAGGATATTAAGGAAATCATGGGACAGAAGCGTTACCGTGATTTCCCCATCATTGACAAGGAAGAAAATTATGTAGGCATGATCTCCAGGCGGAACCTGCTGAATCTGAAGCGGAAGCGTCTTATTCTGGTGGATCACAATGAGGAATCCCAGGCGGTGGACGGCATTGAGTTTGCAGAGATTCTGGAGATTATCGACCACCATAGGATTGGCTCCCTGGAAACCATGTCCCCGGTATTTTTCCGTAATCAGCCTCTGGGGTGCACGGCGACCATTATGTACCAGATGTACCAGGAGCGGAACGTGGAGATTCCCAAGAAGATAGCCGGACTTCTCTGCTCCGCCATTATTTCCGATACGCTGATGTTCCGCTCTCCCACCTGCACGGCAGTGGACAGAGCTGCTGCTGAGGCCCTCGCAGGAATAGCCGGCATCGAGATCGAGGAGCTGGCCATTGATATGTTCTCCGCAGGCAGCAATCTGGGCTCCCGGACGGCGAAGGAGATCTTCTATCAGGATTTCAAACGATTCAGCGTTAACGGCGTGGAATTCGCCGTAGGCCAGATCAACTCTATGAACGCCATTGAGCTGGGCGAGATCCGGGAGAAGCTGATGCCTTACCTTGAGGTGGCTTATACGGAAGTCGGTTTGAACATGATTTTCTTTATGCTGACCAATATTGTAAAAGAAACCACAGAGCTTCTCTGCTGCGGGCCCAATTCGGACAGTCTGGTGCGCAAGGCCTTCCAGCTGCCGGAGGACTCTGACAGCTATGAGCTGAAAGGGCTCGTATCAAGAAAGAAACAGCTCATTCCGGCACTTGTAAGTGTGATTCAGCAGTAATATTTCTTACCAGTGTATTGTGAGAAATATTACGGAACTGGAAAACAGTAATATTTTTCACAATGCACAAATCGATTTACAGACACAGATATTAGTGGCTGTAAATCGATTTCTTACCAGTGTATTGTGAGAAATATTACGGAACTAAATATAGAAAGAAGAGTGGGTATATGAAAAAACAGCAATGGAAACCGGGAAATATGCTCTATCCTCTGCCGGCCGTTATGGTAAGCTGCGCACGGGAAGGCGAAAAGCCCAATATTATCACACTGGCCTGGGTTGGAACCGTCTGCTCCGATCCGGTGATGGTATCCATTTCTGTCCGCCCGGAGCGTTATTCCTATGATATTATCCGGGAGACGGGAGAATTCGTAATAAATCTCACAACAAAAGAGCTGGCTTACGCCACGGATTACTGCGGTGTAAAGTCCGGCCGGAATGTGGACAAATTTGGCGAGCTTCATCTGACGCCGGGAAAAGCAGGAACGCTTAAGACAGCCCCTCTGATTGAGGAAAGCCCGGTTAATCTGGAATGCAGAGTGACAGAGGTCAAGGAGCTTGGAAGCCATCATATGTTCCTGGCCGAGGTTGCGGCTGTGGATATCGACGAAGCATATCTGGATGAAAACGGAAAATTCCGTCTGAATGACACAGGGCTTCTTGCCTACTCCCACGGGGAGTATTTTACCTTGGGCGGGAAGTGCGGAAGCTTTGGATACAGCGTGAAAAAGAAACGGAAAAAATAGATGAAGGATAATATTGTACTCATAGGAATGCCGGGGGCCGGCAAAAGCACCATAGGAGTGATCCTTGCAAAGGTTCTGGGGAAGGATTTCATCGATGCGGATCTGGTGATACAGAAAGAGGAAGGCCGCCTTCTCAGCCGGATTATTGAGGAAGAAGGCCCGGAGGGCTTTTTGAGAATCGAGGAGCGGATTAACAAAGGGCTCAATCCAAAGCAGGCAGTGATTGCCACCGGCGGCAGCGTCGTCTATGGTCGGGAGGCTATGGAGCATCTTCGGGAAATAGGCGTCGTCGTGTATCTGAAGCTTTCCTGCGAGGCTGTCCTGGGCCGTCTGCGTGATATCCGGGGCCGGGGAGTCGTGCTCCGGGAGGGACAGACCCTGGAGGGGCTTTACGAGGAACGCTCGGAGCTTTATGAAAAATACACTCATCTGACAATAGACGAAGACGGACTTACAGTGGAAGAAACATTAGAAAAAACTTTACAAGCGGTTAATTTGTTGGTAGAATAGGAATTGTTACGAAATTATTACAAACTATTATAGACAGAAGCGAAAAACAAATGAACCGAAAAAAATTATTATTCAGCAAAAGATCAAAGCTTGTTTTTATTCAGTCGGTAGTGGCTGCCTGCGGCTGTATGCTGGTGGGCATTCCGCTGCTGGGATCCGGCTTCGGCAACGGCGACAGCTATTATGAAGTGACCCTGGAGGGAAATCTGGTTGGTTCCGTGAAGGATCCGGAGGTGGTGGATGATGCCTTTCTGGATGCCAGGGCACGGATTTCCAGGGAGACGGAAGGACTGGTGCTGGCAGACGTGGAGTACAGCATGGAAAAGATTCCCAAGGTATTCGGGAGCACCATGGACACGGAGACTCTGACAGATGCCATTTACCAGGAGCTCTGTGAGGTAGTGGCAACGGCCAAGCATAAGGCGTACCTTATGAAGATCAATGAGTTTACAGTGACACTTGGCAGCTATCAGGACGTGATGGATGTGCTTTACGCCACCAAGAACCGGTATGATGAAGAGAATGAATTTCAGATTAATATTGTTTCCGATGCAGATCGGGAACTGAACGTTTACACAGTGCAGATTTCCAAACAGGAGGAGCCGGAGGAGCTAAAGCTGCTTCCGGTACAGAGCAACAGCCTTGCACAGATTGGAAAGGCTACGGCCGGCGTGGGGGATTTTGACGTAACCCAGGCGGTGGAAGACGTTATCACCATGACGGTTACTGAGGAGCAGGTGCGAAACGGGGACGGCCAGGAGGAGGATCTCCGCCAGGCCACAGGCGACGGGCTCAAAGACGTGAAATTTACCGACCGGGTAGAGATTGTGGAAGCCTATGTGTCCAACGATATGATCACGCCTACCCAGGAAGCCATTGATATGGTGACCAAGGACACGGAAAAGAACCAGGTGTATGAGGTTCAGTCCGGAGACACCCTTTCCGTGATTGCCAACAGCCACGGACTGCTGGTAAAGGATGTGCTGGCGCTCAATGAGGGACTGGACGAGGGGACAACCCTGCATCCGGGGGACGAGATTATTATTACCGTGCCGGAGCCGGAGCTTTCGGTGACTTCCATAGAAGAATCCACCTATGAGGAGGATTACTATGCGGAAACCCAGTATATTGACAATGACGAATGGTATACGACAGAGACCGTGGAGCGCCAGGCGGCAGCGCCGGGACACCATGAGGTGACGGTGCTCATTACCAAGAAAAACGGCAAAGAAGAAAGCAGGGAGATGATAGCAGAGACGGTGCTTGCAGAGCCCACGCCTCAGATCATCGAACGCGGAACCAAGATACCGCCGACTTACATCAAGCCTCTGTCCGGAGGACGCTTTAGCTCCGGATTTAAGTGGAGATGGGGAAGACAGCACAAGGGAATCGACTGGGCGTGTCCTATCGGTACTTCGATTATGGCTTCCTGCGGCGGAACGGTGGTGCAGGCAGGCTGGTTCGGAGGCTACGGAAATTGTATCACCCTCCGACATCCCGACGGAAGGCAGACACGCTACGGCCACTTGAGCAGGATCCTGGTAAAGACGGGACAGAGCGTGAAGCAGGGAGAGAAGATCGGCCTCAGCGGAAACACGGGCCGAAGCACCGGGCCGCATGTGCATTTTGAGATTATTATAAACGGAAGCCAGGTGAATCCGTTGAATTATCTGGATTAGAAGACAAATTATAAAGAGGATGCCGCAAAATAGATAATTTTGCGGCGCCTTTTTTGTGGGAAACATAGTGATTCAGACAAAATGTCTATTTGCAAAGACGGTCAGACGACCAGGGAAATCTGTAAAAAAAGATAGGGTATTTACAAATGAACAGATTGTGGTATACTAGACCCAGGATATTTCCCGGTTTTTTGGGAATGAATAAAGTAAACCAACAAGAGTATTTGTGATGATAGATATTTTGCTCGGTTAAATATAGAGAGATTGGGAGCAGCCAGTGATGGATCAATATGTAATTAAAGGTGGAAATCCACTTGTAGGCGAAGTTGAGATTGGCGGAGCGAAGAATGCAGCTCTGGCAATCCTTGCGGCAGCTATAATGACAGACGAAACGGTAATGGTAGAGAATCTCCCGGATGTACGGGATACGAATGTCCTTTTACAGGCCATGGAAGAGATTGGCGCACAGGTTGAACGGATAGATCGCCACACGGTGAAGATCAACAGCTCCATGATCGGGAGCTACAGCGTAGATTATGAGTACATTAAGCGGATTCGCGCTTCCTATTATCTCCTGGGAGCCATGCTTGGGAAGTATAAGAGGGCTGAGGTGCCTCTGCCCGGAGGCTGCAATATCGGCAGCAGGCCCATTGATCAGCATCTGAAGGGCTTTAAGGCCCTGGGGGCAAGCGTTAAGATTGAATACGGCTTTATTGTTGCGGAGGCTGAGCACCTCCGGGGCAGCCATATTTACCTGGATGTGGTGTCCGTAGGGGCTACCATCAATATTATGATGGCGGCAGCTATGGCTGAGGGCAATACCGTGATTGAAAATGCGGCCAAGGAGCCCCATGTGGTGGATGTGGCCAACTTTTTGAACAGTATGGGGGCCAATATCAAGGGCGCCGGTACGGACGTGATCCGTATCAAGGGCGTGGAGCGTCTGCACGCCACGGAATATCCCATTATTCCCGACCAGATTGAGGCCGGAACCTTTATGTTTGCGGCGGCAGTCACCAAAGGGGACGTGACGGTGAAGAACGTGATCCCCAAGCATCTGGAAGCAACGACCTCCAAGCTGCTGGAGATTGGCTGTGAGATTGAGGAGCTGGACGATGCAGTGCGGGTAGTCTGCTCAAAGGGACTGAAGCCTACCAATGTAAAGACGTTGCCCTATCCCGGATTTCCCACGGACATGCAGCCCCAGATTACAGTAGCCCTTGCACTGGCCAAAGGAACCAGCATTGTAACAGAGAGCATTTTCGAAAATCGATTCAAATATGTGGATGAGCTGGCCCGTATGGGAGCCAATATCAAGGTGGAAGGCAATACGGCGATTATAGACGGCGTAGGGCAGTATACGGGTGCTCAGATTTCCAGCCCGGATCTTCGGGCGGGAGCGGCTCTTGTTCTTGCGGGGCTTGCGGCTGACGGGATTACCATTATTGAGGATGTACATTTTATAGAGCGGGGCTATGAGTGCTTTGAGGAAAAGCTGAAAAGCCTTGGCGCCATGATCGAAAGGGTCGGGGAGGACAAGGATATTCAGAAGTTCCGTCTGAAAGTGGGTTGACAAAAGCGCTCAACTGGTGTATTTTAATAATGTTGATGGTAAGCAAATTGAATATTGTGAATTTCTCTTATTCAGAGTGATGGAGATACAAAGGATCTATGAAGTCACGGCAACCCCAGCGATGGAAGGTGCCAACCTGAGCGAGTAATCGAACAATAAGGGGATTTGGTTATCAGAATATATCCGGTCCGCTTTTGGCGGACCTTTTTTTTCGCGTAAGCAATGAGCCGTGCGGAAAAAGACAAGTATGAAGCAGCGCTGAGCTTGCTCAAAAGCAGATTCATACTTGGCTTTTTCCATAGGGCGAAGCCCGCGACCGAGGCGAAAGCCGAGGTGCACGGCGGGGTATCGTGCGGAAAAAGACAAAAACACCACAAAAAAGGAGAGAATCACCATGGAAAAATTATTATTTACCTCAGAATCCGTTACCGAAGGCCATCCGGACAAAATCTGCGATCAGATTTCCGACGCCATTCTGGACGCCCTCTTAGAGCAGGATCCCATGAGCAGGGTAGCCTGCGAGACAGCCACCACCACGGGGCTTGTCATGGTTATGGGCGAGATCACCACCAAGGGCTATGTAGATATCCAGAAGATCGTCCGTGAAACCGTCCGCGAGATCGGCTACACACGCGGAAAATACGGCTTTGACGCAGACAACTGCGCGGTGCTCACAGCCATTGACGAGCAGTCCACAGACATTGCCATGGGCGTGAACAAGGCCCTGGAGGCAAAGGAAAACCAGATGTCCGATACAGAATTAGAGGCTATCGGCGCAGGCGACCAGGGTATGATGTTCGGCTATGCATCCAACGAGACCCCGGAACTGATGCCCTATCCTATCTCCCTGGCCCATAAGCTGGTGCTCAAGCTTACCCAGGTACGCAAGGACGGCACCCTGCCCTATCTTAGACCCGACGGAAAGAGCCAGGTAACCGTAGAGTACAATGAGGCAGGAAAGCCCATACGTCTGGATGCAGTTGTACTTTCCACCCAGCACAGCGAGAATGTGACACAGGAGCAGATTCACGCAGACATTAAGAAATACGTCTTTGACGAAGTGCTTCCTGCCGATATGGTAGATGCAGAAACCAAGTTCTTTATCAACCCCACCGGCCGCTTCGTAATCGGCGGACCCAATGGAGACAGCGGTCTCACCGGGCGGAAGATTATCGTAGATACATACGGCGGCATGGCCCGTCATGGCGGCGGCGCCTTCTCCGGCAAGGACTGCACCAAGGTAGACCGTTCCGCAGCTTACGCAGCCCGTTACGTGGCCAAGAACATCGTAGCGGCAGGACTGGCGGAAAAGTGCGAGATCCAGCTTTCCTACGCCATCGGCGTGGCGCAGCCCACCTCTGTAATGGTAGACACCTTTGGAACCGGAAAGGTTTCCAATCAGAAGCTGGTAGAGCTGATTCGCGAGAACTTTGACCTCCGCCCGGCCGGCATTATTAAGATGCTGGATCTGCGCCGGCCTATCTACAAGCAGACAGCGGCTTATGGTCATTTCGGCCGTACCGATCTGGATCTGCCCTGGGAGAAAACCGACAAAGTAGAACTGCTGAAAAAGTATTTATAAAGAAGCATAGAAAAAACATCCCGAATGAAGCTGCATTCGGGATGTTTTCTTTTTGGCAGTAAAGGCGAAAGCTATCTGGCCATTTGCAGTATTTTAACGACATCCTCCTTGTATAAGGTCTGAAAGAAGCCTACATGTCCGCCGCCTGCGGATACACATTTCTCGGCCATTTCCTCAATCTGCCCGTCTGTGGGAGCAATCCCCAGTTCCGTTAGGCTGGCAGGCATTCCGATGGATCGGCACCAGTCTTCCCAGGCTTCAATCCCCTTTTCGGCAGTTGCCTCCCTGTCGTAGAAGTTTTCCGCCGCGTCAAAGACCCGGACGGCAAATTGGGCAAACCGGGCCGGATTGGTTTTGTATACATAGCGCGCCCAGCTTCCCCAGATGGCGCACAGGCCCGCTCCGTGGGCCACATCAAACATTCCGCCCAATTCATGCTCAATTTTGTGAGAAGCAAAATCCGTAATGCGTCCCGTACCGGTAAGGCCGTTGTGAGAGAGGCTTCCGGCCCACATGAGAGTAGCGCGGGCTTCGTAGTTATCCGGCTCCTTTACGGCAGTTTTTGCAGCCTCCCTGACAGCCGTGAGCAGCCCCTCGGACATGCGGTCTATGAGATCCACATCTTTTGTATTGGTAAAATAGCGTTCCATGGTATGCATCATAATATCAGAGGCGCCGCTGGCCGTCTGATACGCCGGAAGGGTGCAGGTAAGCTCCGGATTCATAATTGCGAATTTGGGACGGGCGCAGTCGTGATTGTAGGAACGCTTCAGCATACCCTCCTCAATGGTAATTACCATGGAATTGCTGGTCTCAGATCCGGCAGCGGCAATGGTAGAAATACAGCCAAGGGGAGCAATCTTGTCCGTTGTCACTTTTCCAAGGAGCAGATCTTCCAAAGGAAAGTCGTTGACCAAGCCGTAGCCGATGCCCTTGGCGGAATCTATCACACTTCCTCCGCCTACGGGAAGAAGAAAGTCCACGCCCTCTTCCTTGCAGAGACGAATTCCCTCCTTTACAAGACCAAGCCGGGGATTGGGAACCACGCCGCCCAGATCCACATAGGTAAGTCCGGCCTCCGTAAGGCTCTCGTGGATACGATCCAGCACTCCGCTTTTTTTAAGGTGGCTGCCGCCGAAGTGAACCAGCACCTTGTGTCCTCCCAGGGCTTTGATTTCTTTACCGGCCGTCATCTCTGCGCCCCTGCCGAAAATCACTTTCGTGGGGTTGTAAAATTCAAAATTAAGCATCTCCAATACCTCCTATTCCAGTTCCGTAAGATCCCTCCCAGTACACGGGTATGAAATTAATTTACAGACGCAGAAAACATGCGGCTGTAAATCGATTTGTGCACTGTGAGGAATATTACTGTTTTAAAGTCACTGCGCGACAGCACTAAAGGGTAAAGCCGCTTCGACAGAAATAGCCAAGCTGACAGCTTTACCACTTAATTATAGAAAAAAATCCCCGGAATGAATAATTATATAATTGCACCTGCTTAGTGAAACAGAATCGGCAAAAGAAAAAACGGCCTGCGGATTATGCAATGTATACAAAAACGGCCATTGGAAACTAGGCATTTTCACAAGAGCTTATCTGATAAAATGCACAAAAAAGCATATGAAAAGTAAAAAAGTATAAAATTTCCGACAAAAATTGCACTAAGTAGAAGAGCCAAAGTGAAATTAACTGATTTGATAAAGCACATACACATTCGCTATAATGAGGTCAAACAGCAGAGAAAGGCGGCCAAATGTTTTTACCAAGAGAAAAGAATATTTTAAAGCTTCTTTTAAAAAGTGAAAAGAAATTTACAACCGCTCAGATTGCTGCGGAACTAAAAGTAAGTCCCAGAACCATCAAGGCAGATATCAAGAAGATAAACGATACGCTGAAAAATGATTCCTGCCAGATCTGCACCAAACAGGGAGTGGGACTGTGGCTCGATTATGACAAGAGCAAGGAACGTTATCTGAATCTTCTGATCTATGAGGATAAGGACACAGGCGTTTCCCTGGAGAGCCGGAAGTATTATGTGGCTGCGGAGCTTCTCACCTGCAAAGATTACATTTCCATGGAGACAATCGCCAACAAGCTTTATGTGAGCAAAGGAACTGTAGTAAATGACATTGCAGAGCTGCAGGACTTCTGCAGAAGATTCGAAATCACCTTTGTGAAAAGAGTTAAGCATGGAGTCCGGGCAGAAGGGGAAGAGATACGTCTTCGCCTGGCCCTGGTGGAAGCCCTGAAACAGGCGGTGAAGCAAGAGGGCAGGGTTTCTCTTGAGCGGCTTTCGTCCCTGCTTGAGCAGGTGGATCTCGCCCGGCTTCGGGAGATTGTCTTACAGAGTGAGCAGCGTTTTCATTTTATCCTGTCTGACATTTCTTTTGATGAATTTGTCATACAGCTTGCGGTTCTGGCGCAGCGGCTGAAAAGAGGCTGTCACATGAAGGAACCTGCCGATGGAAGGGCTGAAGGGATTAAGGAAGAGCCTGCCGGCAGCAGAGAGCGCAGGCAGTGGTTTGTGATTCAGTATCTGAAAGGGCAGATGGCCGATTCCCTGGGTGTCAGTGTTCCCGATACAGAGGATTCCTACCTGCACACCTGTTTTCAGGGGCTGCGCTTTCAGGTTCCGATGGTTCAGGAGACAGACAGGGACAAGCTGCGGAGCCGGGCGCCGGAATTGTTCGACTACATGATGTCTGTGATAGGGGAAGTAGACGATCAGTACCATTTGAAGCTGAAAGAGGATTCGGAGCTGTACTGCGCCATGTTCAACCATCTGGAATGCATGATACACCGGATTCAAAGCAAGCTGTTTTTGGAAAATCCGATTTTAAACTCTCTGAAAAAAGAGATGGTTTATGAATATGAGATTGCCTCCTACTTTATGTCAAAATTCAGCACCAGGTATGATATCAAGCCCACGGAGGATGAGATAGGCTATCTCACCTTTTACATAGGAGCGGCGCTTGAGCGGATGAAGGAGAAGGGCAGGCAGGTGCTTACGGTAACGCTTGTGTGCACCACAGGCGTCGGCACCTCCCAGTTTCTTTCTGTAAAGCTTGGCCGGCTGTTTCCGGATCTGGAGATCACAAATGTGATTCCCAGCAACCAGGCGGCAGCTCTAAAGCCGGGAGAACAGGATCTGGTTATTTCCACAGTTCCTCTTCAACGGGATGATTTGAACGTTATACAGGTATCCTCTGTATTGAATGATACGGACATCCGGAGAATCGAAAGGTATATAGAGAAGCGGAGCGCATTGGAGAATGAATGTAAATATCAGTGTCTGAAAAAGCTGCTCTGCGAAGAGATCTCGATCCTGGACTGCGATTTGCGTTCCAGGGAAGAGGCCATCCGGCTTCTGGGCGGCAGAATGCACATGGAAGGATATGTGGATGAGGGCTACATTGATTCTGTATTCAAACGGGAGGAGGTTTCCGAGACAGCCATCGGAAGCCGCGTGGCAATTCCCCATGCTTTTCAAGGTCATGTCTGCAGACAGGGGATAGGGCTTCTGACACTGCAGAGGCCGGTTTCATGGGGAAACGAACGGGTGCAGGTTATATTTCTCCTTGCCCTTGAGGCCTCAAAGGAGACGGATCTCCAGGGCGTCTTCAAAGACATTCTTTCACTGACACAGAATGCAAAGGATCTGGAGAGCCTGCTGAAAGTAAGAAAATTCGGAGAAATCAATATCTGGAAAAAATAAGAGATTACGGAACTGGAATCAGTAATATCCTTCCAGTGCACAAATCGATTTACAGACGCAGCTTTAAGCGGCTGGAAATTGATTTAGATAAAGGTGTACTGGAAGGATGTTACGGAACTGGAATCAGTAATATCCTGCCAGTGCACAAATCGATTTACAGACGCAGCTTTAAGCGGCTGGAAATTGATTTAGATAAAGGTGTACTGGAAGGATGTTACGGAACTGGAATAGGAGATTGTGTATGAACATTGCAGAAATGGTAGATGAGAAGCTGGTAAGCTTTGGGTTTGAGGCAGGAACCAAGGACGACGTGTTAAAGGGCCTTGGGAAGATGATGTATGATGCAGGTAAAGTAGAAGACCTGAACCAATATATAAACGGACTTTACGAAAGAGAGGCCGAATTCTCAACAGGGATAGGGAACGGAATTGCAATTCCCCACTGCAAATCCGACTGCGTCAGAGAGGCAGCATTTACATTGGTAAAACTAAATAATCCGGTGGAGTGGGAAACACTGGATGGACGTCCGGTTGACTATGTAATTATGCTTGCGGCACCAAACACATCAGATAACGTGCACTTGAAAATGCTTTCCAGGCTTGCGGCCAATCTGATGGATGATGATTTCCGTGAAGGCTTGAAATCGGCCGGAAGCATTGAGGAGATCAAAACATTATTTTCAGCGAAGAAGGAGGAGAATTAAGAGGGAACATGAGTAAGTACATTCTTGGAGTAACAAGCTGTCCCGTAGGGATTGCACATACTTATATGGCAGCTTCCAATCTGGAAAAATGTGCAAAAAAGAGAGGACTGGAAATCAAGATTGAGACACAGGGGGCGACCGGTGTGGAAAACGAGATTACCAGAGAGGATATCAAAAGGGCCGATGCGGTCATAGTGGCAAGCGACGTAAGAATCAAAAACGGAGAGCGTTTTGCGGATCTTCCGACCTTGACCGTAGGCGTCAGCGAGGCAATCAAGGATGCGGACGGAATTATTGACGAATTATTGGAGGCGTTGGAATAATGGCAGAGATTAAGAGAAAAACAAAAAAGAAAAGCCAGGGAGCTTTTTTAAGAGATTCAATTATGACAGGTATTTCCTATATGATTCCTGTGATTGTAGGAGCCGGTGTGCTCCAGGCAATTGCAAAGGCCATGGGTGGATATGACATCGGAAGCCATATGGATGAGATTGACACACTGGCAAAGGCGATTATGCTGCTGGGCCAGAACATGATGAACTTTGTAGTTCCGGTTATTGCGGCCTTTATCGCCTATGCCATGGCAGATAAGCCGGGTCTTGCTCCTGGTTTTGTAATGGGCGCGCTGGCAGGCGCTATCAACACAGGCTTTGTGGGAGGTGTTGTAGGCGGTATTCTGGTCGGATACTTTGTACTGGCAGTCAAGAAGATACAAGTACCCAAAGCCATACAGGGCATTATGCCGATACTGGTAATTCCCGTTGTGACAACATTGGCCTGCGGTCTTTTGATGTACTATGTGATCGGTGTTCCCATCCGGCTGTTTATGGAGACTCTGACAGGCGCGCTGACCTCGTTAAACGGCGGCTCCAAGTTCATTCTGGGAGCTGTAATCGGCGCTATGATCTGCTTTGACCATGGCGGCCCCATCAATAAGACAGCAGCTTTGTTTGTGAACGGACTGAATGCAGACGGATTTTTAATTCCTACTTCCGCAAAGATGTGCGCAGGCATGACCTCTCCTCTGGGAATCGGCCTGGCATGCTTCCTGGGCGGAAAGAAGAAGTTCACAGATGCAGAGAGAGAGCAGGCCAAGTCCTTATTTATCCTTTCCTGCTGCTACGTACAGGAGGGCGTTATTCCCTTCCTGATGAAGGATCCCATTCGTGTAGGCGCATCCTGTATGATTGGCGGAGCTGTCACCGGCGGCCTGTGTATGATTACGGCTCTGGAATCCCCGGCTGTTCACGGCGGCGCCTTTGTCATCGCCATGACCTCCAATCCTCTTCTGTTTGTCGGCTACTGGCTCCTTGGTGGAATTATCACCGGTGTTCTGTATTCCATCCTGCGCAAGCCGCTGCCCGAGGGCTATGAAGAGAGCGAGGACGACATCGTTTCGATTATCTAGTGTACTGACCGCTTTGGGGAAAGAGGAAGAAGCCTTGGCTTTTTCCTTTCTCTTTCCCGGCATAAAAATAGAATTGCGGAACTGGAATCAGTAATACCCTGGATTTACGGACACAGGAAACTGTGGCCGGAAATTCATCTAGATTGCCGGGGATTGGACAGGGTATTACGGGACTAGAATGGAGGATAGTATGTATGTATCGATGAAAGACATGCTCTGGCATGCACATAATAACAATTATGCGGTTATGGCCATTAACTGCGTCAACATGGAGCAGGCAAAGGCCATTATCCAATCGGCAGAGGAGGAGCGCTCAGCGGTTATTCTCAATATCTCCCCCCGCCAGATGAAAGCACACGGGCACGGGGAGATCCTGGCGCCCATGATCCGGGGGATGGCGGAGCGTGTATCTGTTCCGGTGGCCTTTAACCTGGATCACGGCGCAAACCTGGAGGACATTACGGCAGCCATGAGTTATGGCTTTTCCAGCGTTATGATTGACGCATCGGGCTTTGCCTTTGAGGAAAATGTAAGAAGAACGCAGATTGTTGCCTCGATGGCCCACGGAATGGGGCTTTCCTGCGAAGCAGAGCTTGGCCATGTGGGCCTTGCAAAGGAAGCAGACAACGAGAAGGAGGATCTTTATACAAATCCGGAGCAGGCCAGGGAATTTGCAGAGCGCACAGGCTGCGACTGCCTGGCGGTAGCCATCGGCACTGCTCACGGCAGCTACCCCAAGGGCTTTGTTCCCCGGCTGGATTTTGAACGCCTGGCGCTTTTAAAGGAGACGCTTCAGATGCCCCTGGTGCTCCACGGAGGTTCCGGAGCAGGAGAGGAGAACATCAAAAAAGCAGTGGCCTGCGGCATTAATAAAATCAATGTCTGCACGGATTTGTTCAAACATGCCAGAATTGCCACGGCAAAAACCCTGGAGGAAAATCCGGAGATTGACTATATGGATTTATGCATAGCGGCCCAGAATGCCATGAAGGAATTTATAAAGAGCTATATGCGCATAATTGGTTCCAGCGGACAGTATGATTTTGAGCAATACCAGGGACCGGAGCTTGATTAGAGAATCATTTTTTGCGAAAAGGAGGTGAGTGAGCATGCTCAAAGGAAAGAATGTATGGAACGAGTGGTATCAAAAGGGCATGGGAGAGATGCGGATTGGAGAGCGCACCGTATACTCCTTTCCGGATATGAAAAAAAGCTTTTATGATATGCTGAGGGCCTCGGCGGAAAAATATCCTCATAAAACAGGCCTGTGCGACAACTGGAACCGCAGCTATACCTACCGGGAATTTTTGAGCATGACAGACAGTCTGGCCTTCTATTTGAGAGAGACCATGCAGGTAAAAAAGGGCGGTCATGTGGGTCTCCTTCTGAATAATGGGATAGAATTTGCAGCCTCCTTCTACGCAGTGAGCAAGCTGGGCGCAGTAACCGTCCCTTTTCCCACCAAGTACCGGGAGCCGGAGGTACGCTCTCTGGTTGAGAAAGCAGATCTTGCCTGCATTCTGGTCAGTGAGGATTACGAGGCATGGAGTCCTGCTTATGAAAATATGGGAATTCCGGTGCTGCTCACCCGCGGCGAAGAAAAGGAGTACGGCTTTACATATCTGCATATGCCGGAAGCGCCCTGGGAGGAGGGCGTGGGAGAGCTCGCGGATGAAGCAATCATCATGTTTACCTCCGGGACTACCTCTGCCAGTAAAGGCGTTGTGCTGAAAAATTATAACATCAACCATGCGGTTATGATTTATCAGAGGCTTCTCCATCTGGATTCGGAGGATAAGACCATTATCCCGGTGCCGGTTTACCATATTACCGGCCTGGTGGCCCTGCTGGGGCTCTTTGTCTGCCTGGGAGGTACGGTTTACCTGTATAAACGCTATGATGCCAGGCGGATTCTGGAGGGTGTGTGTAGGCATGGGATCACCTTTATGCACGGCTCCCCTACGGTATTTGGACTGCTTCTGAATTACCAGAAAGAATTCCCAAGGCTTCCTTCGATCCGGACTCTGGCCTGCGGAAGCAGCTACCTTCCGGTAGAGACCTTGAAAAAGCTTCACCGCTGGATGCCGGAAATGAAGCTTCAGAATGTCTACGGCATGACGGAGACATCCTCTCCCGGAACGGTATTTCCCTATGATGCGGCTACCAGTATTTATCCGGGATCCGAGGGAAAGCCGGTCCCTGGAATGGAGATTAAGATTGCGGATGAGGAAGGCAATGAGGCGCCGGAGGGAACCGTTGGGCTTGTATTTTTGAGAGGCGCCAATATCTGTGAATATTATTATCATCTGGATACACCCCTTATTACAAAGGACGGCTGGCTTAACACCGGAGATATGGGCTATATCAACGAGGACTCTTATGTATTCATTGTGGATCGGAAGAAGGACATGATTAACCGGGGCGGTGAAAAAATCTGGTGTACGGATGTGGAGGATGAGCTGATGGCCATAGAGGGTGTCCGGGACGCTGCGGTGGCCGGAATTCCGGATGCAGTCTACGGGGAAGCCGCGGCTGCGGTGGTTGTGCTGGAGGAGCAGGCGCATCTTACCCAGGAGGACATAAAGGAGCGGCTCAAAGGCAGGCTTGCGCGGTATAAGATACCAGAGCAGATTCTCTTTGTGGAGGCGGTTCCCAAGACGCCAGGGCTTAAGACGGATAAAAGGCGGATTAAGGAGCTGTTTGCAGAAAAGCAGATGTGAAACAGATAAACAGAAAAAAAGAGAGGAAATAAGATTATGCTGAAAGCAAATTTTATTACGGCCAGAGAAGCGGCTGCGAAGGTAAAGGACAATAGTACCATCTGCACCATCGCCATGACCCTTGTCAGCGCCAGCGAATCCATTTTAAAAGAACTGGAAAAGAGCTTTCTGGACACAGGGCATCCGGCCAATCTGACGCTTCTGCACTCCTGCGGACAGAGCGATCGGAAGGATGGAATCCAGCATTTGGCCCATGAGGGGATGGTGAAGCGGATCATCGGCTCTCACTGGGGGCTGCAGCCCAAGTGGATGGAAATGATTGCAAACAGCCAGGTGGAAGCTTACTGCCTGCCCCAGGGACAGATTGCCCAGCTCTACCGCAGCATGGCCTGCGGACTTCCGGGGAAAATGTCCAAGGTCGGGCTGGGTACTTTTATTGACCCCAGAGTCGAGGGCGGAAAAATGAACGAACGCACCAAGCCGCTGCCGGACATTGTGGACATTCTCACTTATGACAATGAGGAGTATATGTTTTACCGCCAGATTCCCATTGACGTGTGCGTGATCCGCGGAACGGCCTGCGACGAGATGGGCAATCTGACGACTACAGAGGAGGCCATGAAGCTTGAGGTGCTTCCGGCGGTGCTGGCGGCAAAACGCTGGGGCGGAAGGGTGATTGCCCAGGTAAAACAGGTGGTGCAGACGGGGACGATTCATCCCAAGGAAGTGACAGTTCCGGGCGTCTTTATCGACGATATTGTGGTGTGCGGGAATCCTATGGAGGATCACCGCCAGACCTCGTCCTGGTACTTTGATCCTTCCTACTGCGGCCAGGTGCGTGTTCCCCAGGGAAATATTCCCCCGGCTCCTTTTAACGAGCGGAAATTTATCGCCCGCCGGGGAGCCATGGAGCTGTACAGGGGAGCTGTGGTAAATCTGGGAACGGGAATCCCCAACGATATGGTGGGAAAGGTCTGCAACGAGGAAGGCGTATCGGACGATATTATGATCACGGTAGAGTCCGGCATCTACGGCGGTGTCCAGGCAGGAGGCATTGACTTTGGAATCGGCCAGAACCTGTATGCCATGATCGGCCATCACGAGCAGATGGATTACTACAATGGAGCCGGTGTAGATATTACCTTTATGGGCCTTGGGGAGCTTGGGGAGGACGGAAGCGTCAATTCTACCAAAATGGGATCCAGGTGCACGGGGGCCGGGGGCTTTATTGATATTACGCAGAATGCCAAGAAGGTGGTATTTCTGGGAACCTTTACTGCCAGCGGAGCGGAATATGAATTCTCGGAGGGGAAGCTTAAGATTGTCAAAGAGGGAAAGATCCGCAAGATGGTAAAGGAGGCAGCGCAGCTCTCCTTCAACGGCCCTATGGCCCGGGAAAAAGGGCAGGAGGTTCTCATTGTGACAGAACGGGCGGTATTCCGCCTGTGCAGGGAGGGCGTAGAGCTGATTGAGATTGCCCCGGGAATTGATTTGCAGACCCAGGTGCTGGAGCAGATGGATTTTGCGCCCATGGTGAGTGCGGATTTGAAAGTGATGGATGAGAAGCTTTTTATTCCGGACGGTCCCTTCGGGCTGGAGCTTAAAGAAAAATAGGGGATATTGATTTAGAACGATTTAGAACAAGGTGTACGGAAAGAATATTATGGTACTGGAATGGAGGATATGAGATGAAAGCAGCAGTAGTTGGAGCAGGACTTATGGGGAGCGGTATTGCGCAGACATGTGCCCAGGCAGGATTCGAGGTGGTGAACATCGACACCTTCCCGTCAGCCATCGACAAGGCAAAGGCCAATCTGGAAGCCCTTTTTGCCAGAAAGGTAACAAAAGGCTCCATGACAGAAGAAAAGAAAGAAGAAATTCTAGGCAGGCTGACCTACAGCGGAAGCTTTGAGGACGTAAAAGGAGCGGCCATCGTGATTGAGGCGGTTCCGGAAAAGATCGAGATTAAAAAAGATACCTTCCGAAAGGTAGATGAAGCCGCCGATGCAGATACTTTAATTGTTTCCAACACATCGGGCTTAAGCATTTCGGAGATTGCTTCCGTAACAAACCGCCCGGACAAGGTAATGGGAGTCCACTTCTTCTATCCGGCGCCGGTTATGAAGCTGGTGGAGCTGGTGCGCGGTCTGGTGACTTCTAACGAAACTTATGAGAAGGTAAAGGAGTTTGCCGGACAGATTGGAAAAACAACAGTGGATGCGCCGGAATATCCGGGCTTTATGGTGAACCGGATTCTGGTTCCCATGCAGAATGAAGCTGCCTTTATGGTAATGGAGGGAAGCAGGCCGGAGGACGTAGACAATGCCATGAAGCTTGGCTGCAATCATCCTATGGGCCCCATTG
This sequence comes from Clostridia bacterium, assembly GCA_910575725.1. Classification (GTDB taxonomy): domain Bacteria; phylum Bacillota; class Clostridia; order Lachnospirales; family Lachnospiraceae; genus Laedolimicola. Next base: position 177,822 of record CAJTFE010000006.1, read on the forward strand.
AATTGACGGACTTTGTAGGAATTGACACCATGCTTGCCACGATGACGGGGCTTTACAACGGCTTCCATGACAGCAAGTACAGACCCTGCCCCCTGCTTGAGACCATGGTGAAAGCGGGCCATCTGGGAAAAAAGACCGGACAGGGCTTCTATAAATACGATGAAAAAGGAAATAAGATAAGCTGAGAAAAGGGGAAAAAGAAAATGAAGGATGTAGTAATCGTAAGCGGCGTCCGCCTTCCAGTGGGAAGCTACGGCGGAAGTTTAAAGGATGTATCAGCCATTGACATGGGAGCCATGGTCGTAAAAGAGGCGGTTAAGCGTGCCGGAATCCAGCCTTCGGATGTAGATGAGGTTGTGATCGGACAGGTGGGAGAGATAGCGGAAAACGGATTTATTGCAAGGGCGGTGAGCCTTAAGGCAGGGATGCCAAAGGAGTCCGCGGCTTATTCCGTAAACCGCCAGTGCGGCTCCGGGCTGCAGGCAGTTGCGGAGGCAGTGATGGAGATTCAGACCGGACAGGCAGAGGTGGTCGTGGCAGGGGGCGCAGAGAATATCTCACAGCTTCCCTACTATGTAAAGGATGCCCGGTGGGGCGCAAGGATGGGGCACAAGAGCTTCGAGGACGGGGTGATTGACATTCTGACCTGGCCCTTAGACGGCAATCATAACGGGGTGACGGCGGA
>CAJTFE010000007.1 GCA_910575725.1 Clostridia bacterium
GATCAGCTTATAGAACTTCTGACAGCTAACAGAATCCTCATATCATCACAATATATGGCTGATTTATGGCAGGGTTCCTCTGACAAGCCTTGTTTAACTTAATGACATTGTGTGTGAACAATAACCGATACTTGGTAGTCCAACAATTTTTTAATCACAAATTTATTGTTTTCCAAGTATTGGTTTGTTATAATTTAGTTGATATAGTATAAAATTATGAAGTAACAGAAAGTATATTTTGTGTCGTGTGAGTATTTCCATATCACTCTTAACGTATATGAGATATGGACATAGTTGAAAGGATGTGTTTTTATGGCGTATGATACGTTAGTCAGAGAAGCGAAAGACCTTCCAGAAGATATGATAGAGCAGGTAATTGATTTTATGAGGTTTTTGAAATACGCTTCGGAAAAAGAGCAGGCAAAGCATTCTAGTAATAATATTACATTTCGCAGAGCGGTAAATCCGTTAGCGGATGAATTTATTTCTATGGCAGAGGATTTTGACGAAACACCGGAATGTTTTAAGGAGTATATATAATGTATCTATTGGACACCAATGCCCTCTTATACTTTTTGTATGATAGCGGAAAACTTTCAAAAAGAGCATCAGACATCATTTACCGTAATGATGAAAAAATCAATGTAAGTATTGTTTCTATGTGGGAAATTGCGATTAAGTCAAGCATTGGGAAATTGGAAATTAAAAGTTCAATTTCTAAAATTGCGGAAACTTGTGAAAACGAGCAATTTGATATTCTTCCTATAAAACCGTTTCATCTGGACAAAATCGAACGACTCCCTGCGATTCATGGAGACCCATTTGACCGACTGATTATTTCACAGGCCATTTCAGAAAATCTTGTAATTATTACGAAAGATGGAACAATACCAATGTATAATGTTAAGGTTTTATGGTAAGCTGAATTTAAGGGTATCTGCATAGCTGTTCCACAGGACGTCCGAGGATTGATTTTAAGGATTGGGATTTTTAAAATATATTGACAATTTTCAAAATTCAGAATATTTGATATAATTAGATAAATTTAAAGAGTTGATAGATGGTTTATCAGTTTGACTGTGTGACAGTTGCAAGTGCTTAGAGAAGCAAAATTTTATATAGAGCAGCTTTAGGAGAAGCAGATTGCCGTTCATGGCAATCTTTTTGCTTCTCCTTTTTTGCTGCCGCTGATTGGAGAAAGGCGGCGGCTGGCATCAAATGGTACAAGTATCTAAAAAATAGCTGATATCATATACTGATATAAAACGGTATAGGAAAGAAGATTATGTCAAATGAATTGCTTGTGGCCGTGGTTGGACTAATTGGAAGCCTTTGTGGTTCTGTAATCGGCGTATTCGGAAGCGCAAAAGTCCTTACATACCGTGTTGCAGAGCTTGAAGAAAAAATAAAAAAGCAGTATGAAAGCTGCTCCGTGATAGATGGCCGTGTAGATAGGCTTGAAGAAAAGCAGGCGGTAATGGAGGAAAAAATAAAGATGGCAGACCGCAGGATTGAAAACCTAGAAAAGAGAGGACGAAAAGTATGAAAAAAATTGACTGGGCAAGAAAACTGACGAGCAGGAAGTTCTGGGCGGCGGTTGCAGGATTCGTAACCCCACTTATGACAATGCTGCACGTATCTGACAGCACGGCAGTGCAGGTTACGGCTCTCATTATGGCTGGAGGTACATTGATTGCCTATATTATCGGCGAGGGATTAACAGATGCTGCAAATATTGAAATGAAGGAGAATGTAAATGAGCAAAAAAGTAATTGACGTATCCAGTTACCAAGGAGAGATTGACTGGGGCAAGGTAAAGGCTTCCGGCATCCAGGGCGCAATCCTTAAGGTGATCCGCAAGGATCTGAACCCAGACAAACAGTTTGAGAATAACTGGAAAGGATGCGAAAAGGCCGGCGTTCCGATTGTTGGAGTATACAATTATTCCTATGCTGCCACAGCGGCCAAAGCCAGAACGGATGCGGAAAAGGTGTTGTCTATCCTGGCCGGACGCAAAACTAAGGTTTGGCTTGATGTGGAGGATGCCAGCCAGAAGGGGCTGGGAATCACCCTAATCCATATCATCCAGGCATACCAGGAGGTAATAGAGGGGGAAGGCCTGGAATTCGGAGTTTATACCGGCCTGTCATTTTATAACAGCTATATTAAGCCCTGGGCCGGTTATCTGACCTGCCGGTTTTGGATCGCCCGGTATCCTTCCAGTGCAGCGATGCCGGTGGATGAGCTTCCGTCTATCGTTGAGCAGCCGATAATCAAGCATATCCTGGAAGGATGGCAGTATAGCAGCAAGGGACGAATTACGGGGATTTCCGGAAATGCGGACATGAATCTCTGGTACGGGGAAATTATGAGTACGCCTGAAGTACCGCAGAAAAACCCTTATTCGGCCCCGGATAAAATCCTTGAGCTTAAACTTATCCGGATGCGCGGTGATGATGTGGGCTGGGTACAGTATCATTTAGTCCGCCTTGGCTTCCTGCCGGCCGAAAACAGCAAGGGAAAGAGTAATATTGATAAAATCTTCGGCCCGGCCACGAAAGCGGCTGTCATGGCGGCACAGGCGCATTACGGCATCTCTGTGGACGGTATTGTCGGATCTGTGACGGTATATGTTCTGCGCTACAATTAAAATTTGTCATGGAAATGGAAAAGTATTAAAGATACAATGGTTTTAGATAGTAGTAATAAAATTATTTATGTTGAAATGCACTCCCATGTAGTATATACTATAAAAGCACAGGAATTCAGTGCATAAAACCAGAAAACAAAGGATGGAGAAAAATTATGGCATTACTGAAACAGTGGCGTGATATGGCTTATGACCAGGAAGCGAACAAGGGAGACATTCAGAGATTTTGGGCAAAATATTTTGACATAGAAAAAGGCATCTACGAGCAGCTTCTGGGAGATCCGGACACAGAGGTAAAGGGAACTGTAAAGGAGCTTGCAGAAAAGTACGGCCAGGATGTTATGACCATGACCGGCTTTCTGGACGGCATCAACGACAGCCTGGCAGAGCCCAACCCCATTGACGATATGGAGGAGGACACAGTTGTATCTCTGAAGTTTGACAAGGAAATGCTGTACAAGAACATGGTAGCGGCAAAGGCAGACTGGCTCTACGAGCTTCCCCAGTGGGAGGCGGTTTTCTCGGAGGAGAAGCGCAAAGAGCTTTATCTGGAGCAGAAAAAGTCCGGTACCATTGTAAAAGGGCCTAAGATCGGAAGAAACGATCCCTGTCCCTGCGGAAGCGGCAAGAAGTACAAAAAATGCTGCGGAAGATAGAACGGATGGGAATGATATTCCTGGCGCTTGGGGCTTTATGCGTCCTCTATTATATAGGGATTGTGCTTTACGCCGGTCTGAGGGCTTCCTTTTCATGGTTCTGGCTGTTTCTGGGAGGGGCCTTTTTTCTGGCGGGGGCAGTCTGCCGCATTCCGGTGCTTCATACGGCTTTTGAGCGGCTCCCCTCTCTGGTAAAAGTCATGGGCGGCATTTTTTTGGCAGCCGGCCTGGCAGGATTTTTGTTTGTGGAGGGATGCATTATAAGCGCAATGACAGGAAGCGGGGAGGAGCCGGTGGATTATCTGATTGTCCTGGGTGCCCAGGTAAAGGGAACCAGGGTAAGCAAAGCCCTCAGCCAGCGCCTTTCCAGGGCGGCAGAGTATCTGATGGAGCATGAAGATACCATCGTCATTGTGTCCGGCGGACAGGGGCAGGGAGAGGACATTTCCGAGGCTTCTGCCATGAAAACATGGCTTATCAGCCGGGGAATCGAAGAAGAGCGGATCCTGGAAGAGGACAAGTCCGTCAATACCAGCCAGAATATCCGTTTCAGCAAAGAGCTGATGGAGAATCCGGAGGCTTCGGTGGGCATTGTGTCCAATGATTTCCATGTGTTCCGGGCTGCGCACATTGCCAAAGCCCAGGGACTTGATGCCATTCCCATTCCGGCGCCTTCGTCTCTTGGCATGTATCCTCATTATATGGTGAGGGAGGCCTTTGCAGTTGTGAAGGATTTGGCAGTGGGGAATATGGTATTTTAGAGGATTTTATCGGGCGTTTTTTTGAGGCTTTGATTCCGGCCTTGTGCAAAAGAATCTTGTTGTTCTGGTTCTTTTCGCAAGGCTGTTTTTATCCGGACTTTAATGGAAAAGAAACGATAGGGATATTATGGAACTGGAATTAAGAAGGTAAAGTCGCAAAGGCGCACGAGAGGAACTTTTATGAGTGTTCTTTCGAATAAAAGTTTCTCTCATTACCGGTGTGTCGAAGCGACTTTACCCTTTAGTGCTATCGCGCAGCGATTTTTACTAGGAGGACATATAATGTTATTTATTGAGTACCCAAAATGCAGTACATGCCAGAAGGCAAAAAAATGGCTGGAAGCCAACCACATTGAATTTGAGGATCGCCATATTGTAGAGCAGAATCCCACAGAGGAAGAGCTGAGAACCTGGATCAAGGAGAGCGGCCTGCCCCTCAAGCGTTTTTTCAACACCAGCGGCATGAAATACCGTGAGCTGGGACTGAAGGACAAGCTGGAAACCATGAGCGGGGAGGAGCAGATCCGTTTGCTGGCCACAGACGGCATGCTGGTAAAACGCCCCCTTGTCATCGGCGAAAAGATTCTCACGGGCTTCCGGGAAAAGGAGTGGACAGAGGCTCTCCTTGTGCAGAATAGATAAACCTTTAAAAGAAAGAATGCCATTATTGACAAAATTTACAATTAATGGCACAATAGAGTGAGAAACGGTTATCATATAATTCTGCAGGAGGTATGGTTATGGATCAATATGGGATGATTCGGGAAATTCTGGAGAAAAGCGCTTACACAGTTGCCATGTGCGGCACAGACATGATGAAGGAGTCGGGAATGCAGAGTATGCGCGCTCCCGAGATTTCCTATAAGGTGGAGAGGGAGTACGGCTACTCCCCGGAAGAGATCTTTTCCTCCGTATTCTACACCAACCGCACAGAGACATTTTTTAAGTATTATAAGAAAGAGATGCTGGAGCCCGCCCTGGAGCCAAGCGAAGGCTTTTCCGCTCTTGCAGAGCTGGAGCGAAGGGGACAGCTTCAGTATTCCATCACCAACAATGTTTACGATCTTCCGGAGAGAGCCGGCTGTAAGAACGTTCTGAATCTTCACGGAACGATTTTTGACAATGAGTGCCCCCGCTGTGGGAAAAAGTATCTTATGGAGTACATACGGGACGCAAAGAAGATTCCCCTGTGCGAAAAGTGCCAGATCCCTGTGCGGCCGAAGGTGATGCTGTTCGGAGAGCAGGTAGACAATCAGCTGATGACCAAGGCAGTCAATGAGATTTCCAAGGCGGACGTGCTCCTTCTTCTGGGCACAACCTTCAGCTCCGGCCTCTGCGAGCAGTATGTGAAGTATTTTGAGGGAAGCAGTCTGATTCTGATAAACAGCCAGGAGCATTTCATGGATGAAAAGGCAGATGTCATCCTCCGTGAGGAGGTAAAAACCGCCCTGCCCAAGATTGTCTGGCCGGAAGGAAAAAAAGCATAAAGAAAAACGGAGGGGCTGTTTTGACAGCCTCTTTTCAGCTTACAAAAAGCATTTCATTACGACAGAAAAGGAGAAGCAGTCATATGAAATTACTGGAAGAAAGGATTTTGCAGGAGGGAATTGTCCTTGGGCAGGATATCCTTAAGGTAGACGGATTTATCAATCACCAGGTAGACATAGAGCTGATGGAGGCCCTGGGACAGGATATGGCGGAGCATTTTAAGGGGCAGGGAATCACGAAGGTATTTACCATCGAATCCTCCGGAATTGCCCCGGCCCTGTTCACTGCCAGATATCTGGGCGTACCTATGGTAATATTGAAGAAACAGATTTCAAAAAATCTGCAGACAGAAGTATGGCAGACAGAAGTGGCTTCCTATACAAAGGACGTTTCCTATGAGCTGACTCTTGCGAAGAATTACATTTCAGATACAGACCATATCCTAATCATAGATGATTTCCTGGCAAACGGCGAGGCGGCTACAGGGGCAGTCAGGCTTATCCGCAAGGCTCATGCCACCATAGCTGGCGTAGGCGTCCTCATTGAAAAAGCTTTCCAGCCTGGACGGACGAAGCTGGAGAGCCAGGGAATCACCGTGTACGCTCAGGCAAGCATCCGGGCATTTGAGGACGGACGGGCAGTATTTTAAAGAATCGTTATAGAAAGAAGGAAGATCAATCAAATGAAAATTGCGTCATGGGGACTGGAAAAGCGGGATTTGCCCCGGCTGTTCACAGCCGTTGCAGGAATGCTGGTCTTTTCCGTCGGAATCAATCTCTTTGTAGTTCCGGCAGAGCTTTACAACGGAGGTGTACTGGGAATCAGCCAGATCCTGCGTACCCTCCTTATCCGCTATGCCCATCTCAACTTCGGAAGCGTGGACATTGCCGGACTTATTAACCTTTTGTTCAATATCCCTCTGTTTTTTCTGGCCTACCGTTCTATCGGCAGAGGCTTCTTTGTGCGTACCCTGATCTGCGTTATCAGCCAGACCATGTTTCTCACCGTTATTCCCATACCGGCCGTCCCTCTGGTAGAAGACACCCTGACGGCCAGCCTTATCGGGGGAATCGTAGCAGGGGCCGGAATCGGCATTTCCCTCAAGAACGGCGGATCCAGCGGCGGCTTGGACATTCTGGGCGTCTACTACACCAAGCGCCGCCAGGATTTCAGCGTAGGCCGCCTGTCTCTGAGCGTAAACTTGTTTATTTATCTGGCCTGCGCCCTGCTGTTTGATATCACCGTAGTCATCTACTGCATCATCTACACTGCGGTCAGCACCCTGATCATGGATCGCACCCACAGCCAGAATATCAGCACCGAGGTCTTTGTATTCACCAAGGAAGAACCCGATCAGATTATGGACTACATTCTAAAAGAGCTGGTCCGGGGGGCCACCTATTGGGAGGCAAAAGGCGGCTACACCGAAGAAACCACCAACATTATATTTACCGTAATCTCCAAGCATGAACTCTCGGCCCTCAAGCGCCGGCTCCGCATCCTGGATCCCCAGGCTTTTGTCGTGAGCAAGGAGCACGTAGGCATCGAAGGAAAATTCGTAAAGCACCTGTAATATTTCCGAACAGCCTTTTCATAAAAAAGCATAAAAAATTAGGGATTATGCGCAAATATTTCAAGTAGACTTATTTTGTTTCATAAGGTATAATGAAATCTCAATCCGCCATATACGGTAAATATCATCGCATGTGAACCTGAATTCGAATCCGGTACAGACCTGCTGTGATTGCCCTGCAGAATTATCTGCAGAGACATCTGGAAGATTGAAAAGGATTAGAATTGCTTCAAAGAGTAGTATTTTTGAAGCGTCTGCCTGCCAAAAAAGAAAAAATAACGACAGGAGAAAAGAGATGAACAAGTGGAAACAACGCAGCAGAAGGATACTGGTATTTCTTCTTATTCTGGGATTTGCCGGTACAATGATGGATCATTCCCAGCTCAACGCAGCTGCAGCCGATGCAGTAACAGAGAAAGAAGCTTCCAAGGCTGACAGCGCCGCAGCGGCAGGAGAGCCTGCAGGCAGCGGGGATCAGACTGCAGAAGAAGCAGAGAAACCGGAAGAAGCCGGGGAGACGAAAGAGAACGTGGAACCGGAAGAGCCAAAGGAAACAGAGGAACCGGAACAAACCGAGGAATCCGAAGAAAAGGAAGAACCAAAAGAAGACGGCGGCTCTGCAGGCAATGAAGAGCCTGAGCCCGGCAGCGATGAGATTCAGGCGGAAGAACCGGAAAAGAACGGAACCTTGGCAGCAGAGGATTCTGCCAAGACGGAAGAAGAAACTACCAAGCTTCAGGAAGATGCAGATGTGACGGCAGTGAGAGAGCTTTTAGAAGGGCTTCCGCTGCTGGAAGAACTGAATACCTTAGACCAGGAGCAGAAGGCAGAGGTCTTGGAGAAGCTTGAGGCGGTTATAGAGGCCTATGAGAAACTGAGTGAAGAACAGAAAGCGCTGCTTCCGGGAGCAGATGCGCAGCTGAAGGAACTGATGGATTATCTTACAGAGCCGGCTGTGCCGTTGGCAGCAACAGATCAACAGATGAAAGCTGCCTGGGATGCGATGACAGGAGCCATGGAGAACTGGGCTTCAGAAGTGGACTTGTCAAGCTACAACCTTACCGCAAGTGACTGGGGGCGTATCTGGCCGGATGTGGTACGGAACAACCCAGATCTGTTCTATGTATTTGATTGTAAATATTTTACAGAGAACGGAATTATTACAAAGTGTCAGCTTTTTTATAATTCAGTGTATAATCAAAACAGCGTTACGGAGTATAGGAATGCGATAAACAGGGTATTTGCTGAGGTTATTGATAATAATGGTACTATGACCGATGTTCAGAAAGCAACAGCCCTCCATGATTATCTAGTGCAGCATATGGTATATGACCAGAATGCAAATAACAATCTGGGAATTGAAAAGAGAAATGCCTACGAAGCCCTGGTAAATGGAATCGGAGTCTGCGAGGGATATACACTGGCTTATGCAGCCTTGTTGAAAAAAGCCGGCATAGAAGTTGGTTATTGCAGAAGCGAGTCGATGAACCACATATGGAATTATGTGAAACTGGACGGAAACTGGTATCATGCAGATCTTACCTTTGATGATGCAACCGCCGCCAGCCAGGTAGGAGAGACCGGTTATGTAAAGCATGAATATTTTCTGCTCAGCGATACTGCTATGAAAAATGCATCCCATAACTGGGAGCCAAACGACATTACATGCACGGATACCAGCTATGATAATTCATGGCATAAGACAGCTCCGCTCACAGAATCTGCTATTTATACCGTGGGTGGAAATTCATACTATCTCAAAAGCGAGATTGTGGATGGCGCGCCGAACACGATTATAAGAGGCGCAGCCTTAATGAAGAGAGACAGCAGCGGAAACGTGACTACAGTGAAAAGCTTTGATATAGAAAACCTGGGAAGCGGATGGCCGATGTTTTCCATGAGCTTTTCCAGACTTTCTTGTTCTCAAGGTGTCTTATACTTTAATGTGGGAAATTCCATATATGCCTATAATCCGTCATCAGGCACTGATCCAGTAGAGATTTACCAGTATACAGATGCGGATAATAGGCTTGTAACAGGACTTCTGTCAGATGGGAATGAGATGACGCTGGAGATATACAATCCCCAGATCGGTAAAATGGAAGAAAAGATAAAAGTTCCTGTTTTTTCCTTAAGAGCCAGTGAAACTATAGTGAAGGTCGGCTACACAACAGCCCCAGTCTTGACAGCAAATCCGCAGGCGACAGGGTTTACCTGGTCGAAGCAGCTAAACGGCTCATGGGAGACCATAAACGGAGCGAACGGCTCTAGCAGCTATACCATAGAGACAGGCCTTCCAAAAGGAAGCTACCGCTATCGTGTAGAAGCCGCTCTGAATGGGAAAGCTGTGTCAGATGAGATTGTCATAATCGTGACGGATCAGGAAGAACAGAAAAACTTCTCCTTTTCCGAAAAATCAAAGACAGTGACCTATGGCGACAATCCCTTTATGCTGACAGCCCAGGGCGCAGAGACCGGATCGGCTGTCCGCTACAGCAGCTCCAATCCGTCAGTGGCATCAATTGAACCAGCCTCCGGCAGGGTGACAATCCACAAGGCCGGCAGCGCCGTAATCACAGCCATAGCCTCTGAAACAGAGAAGTATCTGGAAGCAAGGAGCACCTGCAGGCTGACCGTCTCCCCCAAGGCATTGACATGGGACGTAAGCGCTCTGAAAGCAGGCGACCGTCTGGATCTGATTAAAGGCAGCACAGCAACCCTCTTCGGCGAGCTGAAGCTTGCAGGCATTTTAGAAAAAGACAAAGGAACCGTCCGCTTTGAGTGCAAAGCAGACAAACTGGCTGCCGTCTATGAGACCGTGGCAGCAGGAAGCCAGAAAGTGAAGCTATCCTGGAAAGACACACAGAATCCAGCCGTGCTTCAAGGAGACGGAATCGGAAATTACACAATTCCGGCAAACCTTCCAGAGATACAGGGCAATATCCGCCTGGAAGACGGAACAGCCTACAAGACAGAAGTAGAAACCGGCATTTCCAAAGTACCAGAAACCTTTAAGAACAAAGAGCATCTCAATACACCCAGCAAGATAATAAAAGAGATAAAGCAAAAACTCCAAGAGAAATTCAAAGAAATCCCAGCAGCCAATATCGCAGTCTACGACGTAGAGCTTCTAGTAAACGTCAACGGCTTCGGCTGGGAAAAGGCAACAAAAGAAAACTTCCCATCCCAGGGCCTGACCATAACACTGCCCTATCCGTCAGGCACAGGAAAAAACAGCCATAACTTTGCAGTAACCCACATGTTCACAGAAGACATGAACGGTTTCCGCGCAGGAGACGTAGAACATCCGGCAGTGACCAAGACAGACAACGGCCTTACATTCACCGTACACGGCTTATCACCAATCGCCATCGGCTGGGAAGAAGCAGGCAGCGGTTCATCCGGAGGCACAAACAGCAGCAAATCCGAATCCTCCGCCGTCAAAGTAAAGTCACCCCGCACCGGCAACACATCGCCAATCCTGCTCTACCTGCTATTAACCCTGGCATCAACCGCCACAGCAGCCTGGCTTTACTACAAAACCAAAAAATTCAAACTATAAGCCCAGAAAAAAAATAAAAGCCACCTAAGAGCGCCCCACTTCGCCCTAAACAAAACAGCAGCACCAGATTCACCCCCAACCCCAGGATACACCGCAGAGGAGGGCCCCAGGCTTTTCCAATATCATGTGTCCGGCTGTTCGCGAACGCTCTGTCTGCGCTGAGCGGACATTACCACAAAAACAAAAGCCCCTGTAAAGGGCAAAACGGTAATGTCCGATCAGCGCAGACAGAGTGTACGCGAACCGTCCGAACACAGATATGGAAAAGCCTGGGGCCCTCCTCTGCGGTGTATCCGTCCCCCCAAAAACAAAAAAAATAAAAAAGTTGAAGACACCCCCAAACCATTTTCGTTATAATAATGAACAGATAATTACCTGTCAAAAACAAAAGACAAAAAAACAGGAAAAAAGGAGGGGAGGCGGATGCAATTACTCGAGACGAACAGCTGGAAGAGCTGATAGACCGATACCAGAACCTGGTATTTTCCATCTGCTACAAAATAACTGCCGACTACTTCACCGCCGAAGACCTGGCACAGGAAACCTTCCTGTCCGCATATGAAAAATACACCACCTTCGACGGCAGAAACGAAAAATCCTGGATTTGCAGAATCGCCACCAACAAAGCTTTAGACTATCTCAAGCATTCCGGCCGAAAGCAAATCCCCTCCGAAGACCAATACTTCACGGCCCAGGAGGATCAGAGTCAGACTCCGGAAGAAGCCTGTCTGGAAAAAGAGGTACGAGAAGAATTGTACCAGACCTGCAGGTCACTGAAACCGCCCTACGACGAGATAGCTCTGGACTACTATTACCACGAAATGGAAGCAGCCGAGATCGCTCAAAAGCGCAATCGCAACATAAAAACAGTTCAGACACAAATCTACCGTGCAAGAGGAATGCTCCGAAAACACTACGACAAAAAGGAGGGAAAGCGCGCATGAGAACAGAATACGACAAAATCAAAGATTTGGACGCCTACACCGAGCAGCTCATCCGCCAGGTAGAGAAAGAAGGCCTTATCAAAGCGCCGGCTCATATGAAGCAGGAAATCCTGGAGCGTTCAAAACGGCTTGACTACCAGCTGGCGGTAACCACCCGAAAGGTATCAAAGCAGATGCAGCTTTTCTTCTACAGCCTGAAAGTAGGGGCAGCCGTAGTAACAGCCCTGTTCTTACTGTTTATGGTGCCCAAGGAGATCCCCCAGGCAGAGCCCATAGCTCCGAAAGAGGCGGCAAGGCAGCAGGAAGAAACCCTGAACCGCAGGCTGAACAACGGCATGCGGGAACTCGACCAGATGCTGAACGAAATGCTGGACTGGGAGTGGAAGCAGAGCGGAAATTAAAAAAAATTAGGATATTGCGGAATTAAAAAAACAGCAATATCCCGACAGCGCCAGAAGGATTTACGGACACATGGCCTTGTGGCCGGAAATTCTTCTCAAAAAAGGGCGCTGGAGAGGATATTGCGGAACTATAAATGGAGGACGAAAAATGACAAAGAAAAAAAGCGGCTTTTTGACCTTTATATTCTCCTGGCTCCCAGGAGCGGGAGAAATGTATATGGGATTTATGAGAATGGGAGTCAGTCTGATGGGACTGTTTTGGGGAATCATAGCCCTGTCCATTTTCTTCAATACAGGATTTTTGATGCTTGTAGATGTGATAGTATGGTTTTACGGCTTCTTTCATGCCAACAACCTGCGCGCCATGGACGATGAAGACTTTTATGCACTGGAGGATCACTACCTGATTCCTGTAGATACGGACAGTGAATTCTGGAGCAAAATAACGATTGAGAAATACCGCAGGCTTTTGGCCGGAGTTTTGATCGTGTTCGGCGCAGCAGTACTGTGGAATTCCATTCTGGATTTACTTTACTGGATTTTCCCGGATTATGTATGGAATTATGTGAATAGCATCAGCCGTTTTGTTCCCCAGATTGTTCTGGGAATCGGAATCATCACAGTAGGAATCTTTCTGATCCGCGGCAAGAAACAGGAACTTTTAGAGGAAGATGGGGGGGAGGAGCATGCAGGAGAAGCAGAGCATTCGCATTCATAGAGTGGGAACCGTCACCTTCGGGCTGGTACTCGTAATCCTTGGCGTGTTGTGCCTGCTGAGACTCATTTTCCCGGTAGTGGACTATGAGCTGATCTTCCGCCTTTGGCCAGCCGTATTTATCTGTTTGGGCCTGGAAGTGCTTGTGAGCAGCCGCAGGCCGGAACGGCGTGTCGTCTATGACGGGGCGGCTATTTTCCTCTTGGTGCTTTTGATACTCTTCGCAATGAGCATGGCCGGCATGGACTGGATATTCACCCACTACCCGGAGTGCTCAAGCAGCGTGGTTACCTGGTAACAGAGGACAGGGAAAAAGCATAAGATAACATATCAGAGGCAGTATTCAATAATAAATAGGCTCCGATTTACGAAAACCTATCCCGTGCATATCCGGAATATGTTCTTATATGGAAAAAGCCTGCGATCCGCAAGAGGGGATCGCAGGCTTTTTGCGCAGATTTCTTTTGCCCTGGAAAGGCAGATCATGTATAATAAGAGTAATTGCACAGATGATAAGCTAAGAAGACAGGAATTGCGAACTGGAAACAAAATCGAACAGGAGATCCCCATGTATACCATAGTAATAGCAGACGATGAAGCCGAACTGCGCCAGGCGCTGGTTCGGCGGATTAACTGGAAGGAAGTAGGCTTCGAGGTTGTAGGAGAGGCAGAGAACGGCGCCGAAGCCCTGGAGCTTGTAGAAAAGCTGGAGCCCGACCTGCTCCTTACGGACGTTCGGATGCCCTTTATGTCCGGCATTGAGCTTGCCCGGGCAGTCCGGGAGATCCGCCCCAACATACAGATTGCCTTCCTAAGCGGCTTTGACGACTTCACCTACGCCCAGCAGGCCATTCAATATAACATCATCAGCTATCTACTAAAGCCCATTTCCTCAAAAGAGCTGACAGAAGAGCTGAAAAAAATCAAGCAGAAAATCGACGTCAAATTTCAGGAATTTACCAAAAAAAATGCGGAGCAGGAACAGCAGAACCTTATGGTTTTCTTTATGCCCCTTCTTCTGGACTCCTTCTCTGACACCCAGGGAGAGGATAGGGAGGAGGCCCTGACCCAGGAGGCTGTAAGCCGGGGATTTATTAAGCCGGAGCATACGTATATGCACTATACAGTTCTGGTTACAAGCTTCTGGGACGAAAAAGGAAGGAACCGTACCTCCGAGGGCGACATGAATGCAGTAAATCTCATTCTGAGAAAATACATTCGCTATGTGAGCTTTTACACAGACGGCCGGATTGTATCCCTGTTAGCCGGAACCCGGACAAGCCTTACCAAATACCTGCATATCATTGTGGAGGATATATCCCAGAGTGTCAGGCGGATTATGAGCCTTACGGCCTCCATCGGCGTCAGCCGCATGGTGCCGGGGCTTGGACACTGTCACGAGGCATACCTGGAGGCTATGGATGCCCTTGGCTACGCCAGACGCAGCGACACCGGCGTTTCCTTTATTTCCGATATTGAGCGGACGGCCACACTGGACCAGGAAATGGTGCAGGCGGCTGTCAACGAGATTGAGAGCCTCCTTAGAAGCGGAACGGAGGAGGAGCTCCGGGCTTACCTGGAACAGCTTTTTGCAGATTTGGAGCAAGAGGATACCCCGGCCATGAATATTCAGCTTGTGATGGTACAGCTGATTGCAGCCGTATTCCGTGTGGTGAATGCAGTGGCGGACAGCGAAGCTATTCAGAATCTTCAGAAGACCTTCCCCCTTTTGGGACAGCTCTTTTTTGAAAATCCCAGGGAAATGAAGGAGCGCTATCTGGCTTTCTGTCTTGCGGCAAGGGAGCTGGCCGCCGAGCATCGGAAAAAAAGCAGCTCTGTAATCTGCGACCGGGCCCTGTCTATTATGGAGAGCCGGTTTATGGACCCGGAGCTGTCCTTGAATTCCATCAGCGGTGAGATTTCCGTGAGCCCCAATTACCTGAGCACCCTCATAAAACGCTCCACAGGCAGCACCTTTATTGATCTGCTCACCAGAAAGCGCATGGCCGCCGCCAAAAAGCTGCTTTTGGAGACTCCTATGAAGATCCGGGAGATTTCGGAAAAATGCGGCTACAACGATCAGCATTATTTCAGCTACTGTTTTAAAAAATACGAAGGCATTTCCCCCAATGCATGCAGGAGGAAGCATGAAGAAGGATAGGTGCAAGAGCCGGATCTCCCTTTCCGCCGTTATGACCTGTGTGGTTGTGGGGCTGGTGCTGACGGTGCTGGGATCGGTACTTTTCTTTTTTATTGATTTTTATCAGAGCTCCATGGAGCAGAATGCAGCCATCACCAGCGAGCAGGCTGTGGTGCAGGTGATGAATACGGTGGAGGACTACACCGAGGGCATGGCGGATTCCATGCGGCTGATTTCTGTCCACATGGGAACGCCCAGGGAGGAACGGGACGAATTTTTCCGCAGCTTTATGGAGATACGTTCCGATGTGGTGGCGGTTACCACTTACAATGAAGAAGGAGAGCTTTTGGACTGCTGGTCTGACGGCCTCAAGCGAAAAAGCACCATTTTGCAGAATCTTTCCTATATGGAGGAACCAAAGGGGAAGGGGCTGTGCATTTCCAAACCCCATGCGGAGACGCTTTTTGAAGAGTACTATCCCTGGGTGGTTACCATCTGCCAGAATATGAGGGATGCATCCGGGCAGGAACTTAAGGTTTTTATGGACATCCGCTTTTCCAATATTGCCAGGTATGTGGACGATGTGGGAATCGGACAGCATGGCTACTGCTATATCCAGGATACGGAGGGCAATCTCATCTACCATCCCCAGCAGCAGCTCATTTATTCCGGCCTGAAGGAGGAAATGACAGGGGAGCTTGAGAGCCTTCCCGACGGCTCCCATACCCGTACCAATGTGATTTATACCATTCATACGCTGGAAAACTGCAACTGGAGAGTGGTAGGCGTAAGCTATGTGGACGAGCTGATCACAGGCCGCGTGGAGGGAATGATACGCGTCTGCGTTGCGCTTCTGCTGCTGGTTCTTCTGACAGCGGTGCTGGTGGGCATGCTTTTTTCCTGGATGTTTGCCAAGCCTGCCAAGCGGCTTACGGGAGCTATGGAGGCCTTTGAGCAGGAGGCGGAGAACTTTCAGTTTGCGGCTGTGCGGGGAACCAGTGAGATTTCGGCCTTGTCGGACTCCTTCGGCCATATGGTAGTGCGGATCCAGGAGCTGATGGAGCAGGTGCGGCAGGAGGAAATCACCCTGCGCAAGACGGAGCTCAATGCGCTGCAGGCCCAGATCAATCCCCATTTCCTGTATAATACCCTGGATTCCATTGCCTGGATGTGCGAGGAGGATCGGACAAAGGAGGCGGTGGAGATGGTGAATGCCCTGGCCAGGCTGTTCCGCATCAGCATCAGCAAGGGACACGAGCTGATTACTTTGGAGCGTGAGGTGGAGCACGCCAAAAGCTATCTGAAAATCCAGAATTACCGCTACAAAAATCAGTTTACCTATGCTTTTGACGTGGAGGAAGGCTGTCTTTCCTACCTGTGCAATAAGATTACCCTGCAGCCTATTATAGAAAACGCCATTTACCACGGGATTGACCGTATGGTGGACGAGGGCTTTATCGAGATACGGATCCGGGAGGAGGAGACGGCTGTCCGGATAACCGTCACAGATAACGGCGTGGGCATGACCAGAGAGCAGTGCCAGGAGATTCTTCACCGGGAAGCAAAGGATCGGACGGGAATCGGCATCAAAAACGTTAACGACCGCATCCGCATCTACTTTGGGGAAGAATACGGGCTTCGCATCACAAGCGAGCCGGACGAAGGCACCTGCGTAGAAATCCGCATACCAAAGCTGAAACAGTGAGTAAGTGTGTCGAAGCGGCTTTACCCTTTAGTGCCGTCGCGCAGCGACTTTAATAGGAGGTGAGGGATAATGAAGGAAAACAGAGTAATGGGCAGAGTTTCAGGCCGATGGCTGATTCTTTTGGGGGCGCTGCTCCTGGCAGGAAGCTATATCGTCGGAATCCGCTATATCATCGGCAATCTCAATGCATTTGAAAACGAGAGGGGAGAGGCCAACCGCCATTATGTGGCAGTCATTGCCAAGTCTACCACCTCCGCCTTCTGGAAATCCGTATTTGCCGGCGCCAATGCTGCCAGTACAGAATACAACTTAACTTTAACGGTGGAAGGCCCGGAAAATGAGGAGGACTACCAGACCCAGAACGAGATGATCCGGCGGGCCGCTGCAGACGGGGCGGAGGTGATTGTATTTTCCGCAGTAGATTATCAGGCCAATGCTGAGGCCATCAACGAGGCAGCCGGATCCGGGGTGAAAATCGTGATCATTGACAGTGACGTGGACAGCAGCCTGGTGAGCTGCCGTATCAGCACAGACAATTTCCAGGCAGGCAGAATGGCTGGAAAAGCCATTCTCTCGGAAGAAAAGGAAGAGCTGAATGTGGGAATTGTGAATTTTGATAAGAACTCTGCCAACGGCCAGCAGAGGGAGCAGGGCCTCAGGGAAGAGCTTTCAGGAGACAGCCGGGTGCGGATTGTAGACGCCGTCAATGTACTCTCCACAACCGAGGATTCCAAGGCGGGCACCATAGAAATGCTGAAAAACCATCCGGAGATCAATGTAATCGCCACCTTTAACGAGTGGACAAGCTTAGGTGTCAGCTATGCCATCCGGGAGCTTGGGCTGGCAGAGGAAACCTCCGTGGCGGCCTTTGACAGCAACGTGGTCTGTGTGGGAATGCTGGAAACAGGAGAGGTGGACGCGCTGATTGTGCAGAACCCCTACGCCATGGGGTATCTGGGCGTGGAATGCGCCTACAATCTCATCAACAATCTGCCTCTGGAGAGCATCCAGGTAGATACGTCCACAACCGTAATCACCAGGGAAAATATGTTCGAAGAGGAATGCCAAAAGGTATTATTTTCTTTTGACTGACAGGAAATAAGTAAGAATTTGTACAAAAAGAATAAAATTTTTAATGGAAATCCTCCTTAATTGTGGTATACTTATAAACGCAGGCACATGAAGAGCTTGTAAAAAATATATAGGGAGGATTTTTCATTATGAAAAAGAAAGTTTTAGCTGCATTGTTAAGCGTAGCAATGGTAGCAACCTTACTGGCAGGCTGCGGCAAGAAGGAAGCGCCCGCAGAAGCACCTGCTGAGACCGAAGCGCCGGCAGAGACCGAGGCACCTGCAGACACAGACGCAGAGGAGCCTGCAGAGACCGAGGCACCTGCAGAGGCAGCCGGAGATTTCGCTGACAAGAAGGTAGGCGTATGTATCTATCAGTTCTCCGATAACTTCATGACTCTGTTCCGTACAGAGCTTGAGAATTATCTCATCAGCTTAGGCTTTGCAAAAGAGAACATCACCATCCAGGATGGTCAGAATGACCAGGGAACACAGAGCAACCAGATTGATGCTTTCATCAATGACAAGGTTGACGTTCTGATTATCAACCCCGTTAACTCCTCTTCCGCAGAGACCATTACCGACAAGGTAGTAGGCGCTGGAATCCCGCTGGTATACATCAACCGCGAGCCGGACGAGTCCGAGGAGCAGAGATGGGCAGACAACAACTGGGATGTAACCTACGTTGGATGTGACGCACGTCAGTCCGGAACCATGCAGGGCGAGATGATCGTAGACCTGGGTCTGGAGAAGGTTGACATGAACGGCGACGGCAAGGTTCAGTACATTATGATCGAGGGCGACCCCGAGAACGTTGATGCAAAGTATCGTACCGAGTTCTCTGTTAAGGCTCTGACAGACGCAGGCTGGGAAGTAGAAGAGCTTGACGATCAGGTAGGTAACTGGGATCAGGTAAAGGCACAGGAGCTTGTATCCAATGCACTTGGCCAGCACGGCGAGAAGATCGAAGTTGTATTCTGTAACAACGACGCTATGGCTCTTGGAGCTCTTCAGGCAATTGATACCGCAGGCCGCAAGGTAGGCGAGGATATCTTCCTGGTAGGCGTTGACGCTCTGTCCGAGGCTCTTGAGAACGTAATCAACGGAACCATGACAGGTACTGTATTCAATGACCATATTTCTCAGTCTCACAGCGCGGCAGACGCAGCAGTGAACTATCTGACAGGTGCAGGCAACGAGCACTACATCGGATGTGACTATGTAAAGGTTACAACTGAGAATGCACAGGAAGTACTTGACAGCGTAAAATAAAAACATCTAAGAAACTGCAGGAATGAATCTGGTGCAGGTGTTGGAATTACGGCACCTGCACTTTTCATAATGAATGGAAATGATTGCTGTCCGCAGGATGGACAGCAGCTATGAATGAAACGATATGGTTATGAAAATCTGCAGATTGCGATCTGTATAATATAGAAAAAGAGAAGGAGGAGCAAAATGGCAGAGTATAAACTGGAGCTGAAAGGCGTCTGCAAGTCATTTCCCGGTGTCAAGGCACTGGATAATGTACAGTTGTCGCTCCGTCCCGGCACCGTACACGCACTGATGGGGGAAAACGGCGCCGGAAAGTCCACACTGATGAAGTGTCTGTTTGGTATCTACAAGATGGATGCAGGAGAGATCATTCTCGACGGAAAAAAGATTGAGATTGGGAACCCCGATGAGGCCATGAAGTACGGTATCGCCATGGTGCATCAGGAGCTGCAGCCCGTGCCGGCCAGAAGCGTAGGGGAGAATCTGTATCTGGGAAGATTTCCGGTGAAAAAATACGGCCCCCTGCAGGTGATTGATCACAAGGCCATGTATGCGGAAACAGAGAAATGGTTACAGGAAGTAAAGATGGATTTTGATCCCAAGGCTCTTCTTGGCACGCTGTCCGTGGGACAGATGCAGTCGGTGGAGATTGCCAAGGCTGTATCCCAGCAGGCTAAGGTGGTTATCTTTGACGAGCCTACCTCGTCCCTGTCAGACAATGAGGTGGAGGCTCTTTTCCGGATTATGAATGATCTTAGGGATAAGGGCGTAACCATGGTTTATATTTCCCACAAGATGGATGAGATTAAGCGGATTGCCGATGATATCACGATTATGCGTGACGGTACATACGTGGGAACCTGGCTGGCCGATGATATGAGCACCGACGATATCATCGCAAAGATGGTAGGCCGCGAACTGACCAATGTATATCCGCCCCGGGAAAATGAGCCCGGCGAGGTGATTATGGAGGTAAAGGATCTCTGTTCCATCCATGAAAAATCCTTCCAGCATATTAATTTTACCCTCCGCAGGGGCGAGATTCTGGGCTTCGGCGGCCTGGTTGGCGCACAGAGAACGGAGCTGATGGAGGGAATCTTCGGTATCCGCGGCGTGGAGACAGGGGAGATTCTCATAAATGGCAGTCCGGTAAAAATCAAGCATCCCAAGGACGCCATGAAAGCCGGTATCGGATTGATTACGGAAGATCGCCGGGGCAACGGTATCTTCGGCTGCCTGTCCATCAAGGATAATGTAGGCGTATCCATTTACAATAAGTATCTGAAGGCTGGGTTTGTTCTGGATCACAAGAAGATTGACGGCATTGTGGATGAGAACATCCAGAAGCTGCGGATCAAAACGCCCAGTATGAAGGAGCATATTGCAAATCTTTCCGGAGGTAATCAGCAGAAGGTGATTGTTTCCCGCTGGCTTGCAAATGATCCGGATGTACTCATCATGGATGAGCCTACGAGAGGTATCGACGTAGGCGCCAAGCACGAGATCTACGAGATTATGAACGAGCTGGCCAAGCAGGGGAAGGCGATTATTATGATCTCCTCTGAGATGGCGGAGCTTTTGGGAATGTCGGACAGAGTCTATGTGATGTGCAACGGAAAGATCACCGGTGAGATTACGGAAGAGCAGGAGATGAACCAGGAAAGCGTTATGGGCTATGCGACCCAGTTCTGATGGCGAAGGAGGATGGATAGAATGGAAAAAACGAAGAAAAAACAAATAACAGATTTTTTGATTAATAACGGCGTTATTATCGTTATGTTTATCCTGGTGATTTATACAGGATTTACCACCGATAATTTCTTTACAAGCAACAACATTCTGAACCTGCTGGTGAACATGAGCTCCCGTCTGGTGATTGCTCTTGGTATCGCAGGCTGTGTTATCACCGCAGGCTGCGACCTGTCAGCCGGACGTATGATTGGTTTCGGAGCTTGTATCTCGGGTGTGCTTCTGCAGCGTATGGATTATTCCCAGAAGTTCTTTCCTGATATGGAGCCCATGAATGTCTTTCTGGTGGCAGTGATTGTTATGCTGATATGTGCGGCCTTCGGTTCGATTACCGGATTCTTTATCGCATACTTAAGCGTGCCTCCCTTTATTGCCACTCTGGCTATGATGGAGATTGTGTACGGTATTAACATGATCTTCACCAACGCAACTCCCCTGGGCGGCTATGTGAGCGATTATACCAATGTGGCAAGCGGCAGATTCTTAGGGATCAGCTATCTGATCTGGATTGCGATTATTGTGGCGGCTATTACCTGGTTTATTTTCAATATGACCCGTCATGGAAAATACATGTATGCAGTGGGCGGCAATCCCCAGGCGGCAGAGGTGGCCGGTGTTCCGGTAAAGACCACGCTGATTCTTATCTATATGAAGGCGGCGGCTATGTACGGACTGGCGGGCTTTATGCTTGGCGCAAAGGCCGGCGGCGCTTCCGTAAACTTAGGTCTGGGTTATGAGATGGAGGCCATTGCGGCATGTACCATCGGCGGCGTATCCGTTACCGGCGGCCGTGGACGCGTGACCTCGGCTATCGTCGGAGTTACCGTATTCGAGCTGCTGAAGCTGGCTCTTCAGTACCTTGGAATGGATGCGAATGCACAGTGGATTGCAATTGGTATCGTTATCTTTATTGCTATCTCTCTGGATATCCGGAAGTATATTGCGAAGAAATAAAGTTGTGTGTGAAAAAAACGGCGGCTGGAAGAGATTCCTGCCGCTGTTTTTCTTAACTCGATTATACAAAGCTGTTGGTCTGGGGATCGTATTGATAATCAATTCCCCCCAGGGTAATTTCAAGAGCCTTGCGATCCAGGTTCAGGCTTGTACACAGCTCATCCAGACCGGGGTAGTAGTCGCGCAGCTGCATGTTGATCCAGCTTAGCAGCATAAATGGGTCTTTTGGGATCATGGCGCTTCTCCTTATTTTGATTTGGCAGATTTGTGATATTGACGTTACTGGCCGCGGAGAGGACAGTAACCTAATGCCATTTCTTATTTAACAACAAAAGGGGAAAACTTGCAAGTGCATCTTATTTCTGGTACACTTATACAAGTTGGATAAAAACTGGAAAACAGTAATATCCCTCAAAGTGCACAAATCGATTTACAGATGCATGTATTTGCGTCTGGAAATTGATTTCATACCCGTGTAATTTGAGGGATATTACGGAACTGGAATAGGAGAAAGAGATGGAGAAACGAGTGATAGATCCGGAAAAGAGAAAGCAGGTGCAGAGGACTACTACAAGAGCAGTTATCGGTATTACTTTGGTGATTGTGGCTTATGTGGCTTATGCAATGATTACGAAAAACCTTAATATCTTTATTTTTGAGGCAATGCTGATGACCTTTGTAGCTGCTTATGTGATATTGAATGATTTCGTGGAGCCTTACCGCCTGGGGATATTCGAAGGAATGACGGTGGGACAGAAAGAAGGCTTTATAAAGATTCTTGTACTGGATGCGGTGGGAATAGGTGCGGTGCTGTACTGGATTCTTGGCATGGGGAATGCGGAGAATGTAAACAACAGTATTTTTCCGCTGCTGATCTATATTATTTCCGCACAGTGGAAGCGTAAATTCCGTCCGGAGTTTGAAGGGACTGACGGGGAGGAACAGGAAGAGAAAGAAGAAGAATCATAGCAGGTTCTGCACCAGAGGGTGTTGGGAAGAAGTCGGCCGGCTTTTCCGACACCCTCTTCTGTAATGGCGCTCTGCTGCATATATTAGGATAACGAGAAAATGTGTTTGGGAGCGTACAAGGTGAATAAGGAAAGGACAGCCGGCTTTCCGGCGTGGAAGTGGGGGCTTTTGGCGGGGGTGATTGGACTTGCAGCGGTGGGAGCTGCGGCCGGTATACGGGACAGGCAGAATGAGGGCGGCAGGGCCATGGTGATGGGAGATGCCTCCGAGGAGGGTGCGCCTTCCGGGAATATGGCCGGGGAGAACGAGGACACAGAGACAAAAAAGATTGCGCTGACCTTTGACGACGGCCCCCATCCCCGTTACACAGAGGAGCTTCTGGACGGGCTGGCAAAGCGGAAGGTAAAAGCTACCTTTTTCCTTTTGGGACAAAATATTGAAGGCCGGGAGGAGATCATTAAGCGGATGGCCCAGGAGGGCCACTTGATTGGAAATCACACCTATTACCACGTGGATATCACACAGCTTCCCCAGAAGGAGGCATGCCGGGAAATTCTGGATACCAGCGAAAAGATTACGGCGATTACGGGACAGCCGGTGGAGTATATCCGTCCCCCCTTTGGGAACTGGGACAAGGAGCTGGAATATGAGGTGATGATGCTTCCTATTTTCTGGTCTGTGGATACCCTGGACTGGACGACCAAAAATGAGGATCAAATTGTCCAAAAGGTAGTGACGAAAATCGAAGAAAATGATATTATTTTAATGCATGATTCTTACGACAGCACCGTGAAGGCGGCTCTTCGAATCATTGATCTTCTGCAGGCGGAGGGCTATGAATTTGTGACGGCGGATGAACTGATATTAGAGTGATGGGAAGCAAAAGGCGGAGGAAATACCATACATGGATAACAGCATGGATTTGTTTGATTATATGCGGAAAAATACATTGGAGCAGGAGGCACCCCTGGCCTCCCGGCTGCGTCCAAGGTCTCTGGAGGAGATTGTGGGGCAGCGGCACATTCTGGGGAATGACAAGCTGCTTTACCGGGCTATCAAGGCGGATAAGCTGAGTTCTCTTATTTTTTACGGGCCTCCGGGCACAGGCAAGACCACCATTGCCCGGGTGATTGCCAACACCACCAAGGCAAGCTTTACCCAGTTAAATGCCACAGTGGCCGGAAAGAAGGATATGGAGGCGGTAGTTTCCCAGGCAAAGGACAACTTAGGGATGTATGGGAGAAAGACCATTCTCTTTGTAGACGAGATTCACCGCTTTAACAAGGGGCAGCAGGATTACCTTCTTCCCTTTGTGGAGGACGGTACGGTGATTCTCATAGGAGCCACCACGGAGAATCCTTATTTTGAGGTCAACGGGGCTTTGATTTCTAGATCTGTTGTGTTTGAACTGAAGGCGTTGGAGCCGGGGGATGTGAAGGAGCTGATCCGCCGGGCCGTTTACGATGTGGAACGGGGAATGGGCGCTTACGGCGCGGAGATTACAGAGGACGCGGCGGAATTTCTGGCGGATATTGCAGGGGGCGACGCGCGGGCGGCCCTCAATGCGGTGGAGCTTGGGGTTCTGACCACGGAGAAGGAGGAGGACGGGAAGATTCATCTCACCAGAGAGGTGATTTCCGAGTGCATCCAGAAGCGTGTGGTTCGGTACGACAAGACGGGGGACAACCATTACGATACGATTTCCGCCTTTATCAAAAGCATGAGGGGATCGGATCCGGATGCGGCGGTTTATTATCTGGCGAAGATGATTTATGCTGGGGAGGACGAACGGTTTATTGCCAGGAGAATTATGATCTGCGCTTCGGAGGATGTGGGGAATGCAGACCCTATGGCGCTGACGGTGGCGGTGTCTGCGGCCCAGGCCGTGGAGCGCATTGGTTTTCCGGAGGCCCAGATTATCCTGGCCCAGGCGGCGGCTTACGTGGCCTGTGCGCCCAAGAGCAATTCAGCGGTGAACGCCATCGGGAAGGCCATGGAATCTGTGAAAAGCCGCCGCACCAGTGTTCCGGTTCATCTCCAGGACGCCCATTATCCCGGGGCAAAGAAGCTGGGACACGGAACCGGGTATAAGTATGCCCATGATTACCCCAATCATTATGTGGAACAGCAGTATCTGCCCTCGGAGATTGAGGGGGAGATATTTTACGAGCCTTCGGAAAATGGGTATGAGAGGGAAATCAGGGAATATTTTAAGAAGATAAAGGGATTTTCCGAAAAAGGTTCTGCAGAATCATATCCTGCAGAACCCCATTAATGCCTGATCTCTTATGCGGTTTCCGGTTCTGGGTATTCCAGGCCGAAGGTTTCGGCGGTTACGGACTTCATTACCTGGGGCGTCATGGGCTGGTCGCTGTAGTCTGTAGGAGTCTCGGCAATCTGATTCACAACCTCAAGGCCCTCAATGACCTTTCCAAAGGCCGCGTAGGCGCCGTCTAAGTGAGGGCTCGTCTTGTGCATCACGAAGAACTGGGAGCCCGCAGAATCGGGATCCATGGCTCTGGCCATGGAGAGTACGCCGGGGGTATGCTTCAGATCGTTGGGGAAGCCGTTCTGTGCGAATTCTCCCTCGATGCAGTAGCCGGGGCCGCCCATGCCGTTTCCGTCCGGACAGCCGCCCTGGATCATAAAGCCCATAATGACCCGGTGAAAGGTAAGGCCGTTGTAGAAGCCTTTATTTACCAGGCTTAAAAAGTTGCAGACAGTGTTGGGAGCGATATCAGGATAAAGCTCTGCCTTGAAGCTTTGTCCGTCCTCCATTTCAAAAGTGACAATTGGATTTTGTGCCATTTTTTATAATCTCCTTTTCGACTTGTTCGTGGTAACTGTGTGAACATTAACCCTTATTTTAGCGGAAAAGGGGAGATTCGTAAAGGAGTTTTTTGCAAAATGCTGAAAGGGATCCTTATTGCTGTTTCGGAAGCGCTGCTTCTTGAACAGACTCTTACAAGGGAAAACCTGCCCTGGGTGGAGATAAAGCGTCAGGAGACGGCTGATTTTTTGATGGCGCTGGAACGCCTGGGGGCGGAGAAGGGGGAGGTTTTGTGCCTGGTGGAGACAGATCGGGAGGAAAAGATTGCCCTGGATCTTGGATTTTTCTGTGTGGGATATCTGAACCCCACTCTGCCGGAGGAGCGTCTGAACGGATGCCGGATCCTTCTGGAGGGCTTCCAGGAGATTGACAAGAGCTTTCTTCAGAATGTCCATACCCGTGCCCTGGGGCTTCCGGTGCTGATTGCGGAGACAAAGCGGCTGTTGATTCGGGAAATGACTCTTTCGGATCTGGATCAGATCAATGCCCTCTACCGGGAGGAGCCTTCCGTAACCCTGTCGCCGGAGCTGGCTCTTGACCGGCGGGAGGAGGAAGAGAAGATCAAGGCTTATA
Source organism: Clostridia bacterium (assembly GCA_910575725.1). GTDB lineage: Bacteria > Bacillota > Clostridia > Lachnospirales > Lachnospiraceae > Laedolimicola. The sequence continues at coordinate 26,016 of CAJTFE010000007.1, forward strand.
TCGCCTACATGTATGGCCTCTACCAGTTCGGCATGTGGGTGGTGATTGAGAAAAAGAGCCGGAAAATGATTGGACGGGCCGGCTTTGGCATTGCCGATTATCTGGATCTTACAGAGATTGACATGGGGTATCTCATTGGGAAGAAGTACCGCAGACAGGGCTACGGGGAGGAGGCCTGCCGGGCAGCGTTGTCTTATGGACGGCAGGTATTGGACTTTCCAGGGGTCAGCGCTTATATTGATCAGGAAAACGCAGGCTCTCTAAGACTTATTGAAAAGCTGGGGTTTCGGCAGGAGCGAAGCTTTGATTACCGGGAACGGCATTTGTGCAGATATTATCTGGAGTTTGAAAGATAGATGAGAAAAGGAGTGGAATGACAAATTTGAGAGACGAATTTGAACATATTCGAAAAGATGAGAATGTGCGCCAGAGCCTTATTTCCATAAAGGCAAAGCTTCGAAACGGCCAGGGACTACAAGAGCTTAAAACCCTCTTTCAGGAGGAGCCCCAGGCGCTGCTTTCCAAGCTGAGACATGAGGATGCCAAGGTGCGGAAAAACGCAGCCCTGGTGTTGGGAAGTCTGGGAACGCTTGTCTGCCGGGATGCATTGTGGAAGGCTTACGGCCAGGAGACCCAGCGGTTTGTGAAAAGCGTTTACCCGGAGGCGCTGAAGGGCTGTGATTGCGGGGAATTGCTGGAAGGGCTTAAGGAGCGGAGAAAGGCCCTGCTGGCGGAGGAGGAGACTCCTGAGACAGGGAAGCACCGTCAGGAGGAGCTGCGTGCCCTGAATGCTTTGCTGGCACAGTATGAGAAGACGAAAGGACATCGGTTTACAGGTCTTTCAAGGCCTTCGGATGTGATTCTCGTTACGCATCGGGACTACCGGGAGGCGACGCTTGGGCAGATTTCAGAGGGACAGTGCGTGCTTTTGAAGGCGGGCGTCAAGGTACTGGGAGGAAATCCGGAGGCGCTTATGAAGCTTCGCACCTTTCGGGAGCTTTTGTTCTGTCTGGATACGGCAAAAGAGATTTCCAGGGAGCAGGCGGAGGAGGGGCTTGCCGCTTCGAATCTGCTGCCGCTTCTTAGGGAACTTCACCAGGGGGAAGGGCCCTTTTACTTTCGGATTGAGTGCAGGAGCCGGATGACCCTGGAGGAGCGCAGCGCATTTACAAAGAAGCTGGCTGCCCGTCTGGAAGTGCTGACTGGGGGACAGCTTGTGAATTCTACCTCGGATTATGAGCTTGAGCTGCGCCTGGTGGAGACGAGGGAAGGGGGATTTTATCCTCTGCTGAAGCTGTTTACCCTTCCGGATAGGCGGTTTGCTTATCGGAAGAACAGTGTGGCCGCTTCCATCCGCCCGGAACAGGCGGCGCTTTTTATGGAGCTGGCAGGAGAATACTTAAAGGAGAATGCCCGGGTTCTGGATCCTTTCTGCGGTGTGGGGACTATGCTGATTGAGCGGAATTACCGGGCGCATGCGGATACCCTCTATGGGGTGGATATCTATGGCCCGGCCATTGCAGGAGCCAGGGAGAATACGGAGATTGCCCGGATGCCGGCCCATTATGTGCACCGTGATTTCCGGGATTTTACCCATACGTATCCGTTTGATGAGATTGTGACGAATTTTCCGGCTAAGGGGAAGACCAGGAACGGCCATGAACTGGAATTCCTTTATGGGAGATTTTTTGATCGGGCGGAAGAGCTATTGTGCCCCGGGGGGCTGATACTGCTTTACAGCCATGACCCGGCATTTGTGCAAAGACAGATCCGGGAGCATAAGGATATGAGGCTTTTGAAGGAGTGGCCTATGGGAGATAAGGAGGGAAGCTGTCTCTTTGCCTTACGCTATGAGCCGTAACGGCCCATATCCTAGCTTGAAAAATTTCCTGTGCCGGTAAAATTTTAACTTTACAGGCCTTTACAAAAATGCTATAGTTAAAAAAAGAGAAAATAAAGTTAAAATGGAGACGGCACAGTGAGTTTTAAAGAAGAAAAGCGGGAAAAGATTAAAAGATACATATTAGATAAAGTTGATATGAATCAGAAGGATTTGGCCAGGAGGACGGCAAATACATTTGAGATCTCTTTAAATACCGTGTACCGCTATGTCAGGGAGCTGGAAGAGCAGAGGATTATAGAAAAAAGGACGGCCGGTATGTGTTTGTGGAAAAGGTGGAAACGGTTCGTCTAAGACTTTCCAAAAGGGAGCGGCTGGAGGAAGACGATGTTTACATAAAATACATCGATAAATTTGTAAATGGGCTGCCGGATAATGTGCAGAGAATCTGGCAATACTCCTTTACGGAAATGATGAATAATGCAATTGAACATTCCGAGGCTGCCCTTGTAACAATCATGGTTGTTCAGAATTACTTGAATACGGCTATTTTTATAGTGGATAACGGAATTGGAATATTCCGGAAAATCAAGGAATACTATTCTTATGCCTCTCTGGATGATGCTGTAAATGAGCTTTTCAAGGGAAAACTGACAACGGACAAGAAGAATCATTCGGGAGAAGGTATTTTTTTTACATCAAGAATACTGGATCGGTTTGCGGCGGTATCCGACAGTAAAATTTTTTCCCATGACAAATATACAGAGCTGCTGCGTAATCTGGAGGATATAAAAGCCTTAAAGGATTGGAAGGAACGAAAAGGAACTGTAGTTTATATGGAGCTTTCGAATTACAGTAATAAGATCTTAAAAGAGGTGTTCGATATGTTTGCGGATGTTGACGGCGGATTTACGAGAACTCATATTCCTATCAAGAACATTTATGAAATGTACCCGGTATCCCGTTCACAGGCAAAGCGTCTGTGTCACAGATTTGAGAATTTTAAGGAGATAGAGCTTGATTTTCAAGATATCAGTGAGATCGGGCAGGGCTTTGCCCATGAAATCTTTGTGGTGTTCCAAAATGAGCATAAGGATGTGAAGCTGGTTCCGACTCATATGACAAAGGAAGTGGAGCGGATGGTTTACCATGTAACCAGTACATCGCTGCACTAGCAGGATGCAGGCTTGAAGCACAGGAAAGGGAAGAATGGATAAAATGCGGATGATGTGGAAACAACGGATGGGACAAAGGGCTGTCAGATGTTCTGCGCTTCTTTCGCTGCTTGCGGTTTTTCTGATACTGTCCGCATGCGGCAGGCAGGAGAATGGGGAGGAGACGCTTATCATGCGTGCGGAAAATGCGAAGGCTGTGAGCGGAGAAGCACCTGCCCTGGCTCTGGTGCTGGCCAGCCGGGACGGAGCGGAGAATGAAGAGCTGATCAAAAGCTTCCGGGAGACGGCAAAGGAACAGGGTGCAGAGCTTCTGGTCCGGCTTCCCGATGTGTCGGAGGAGGAAGCCAGGGAAGCCAGGGAGCTGGCAGGGAGCTTTGTTCTGTGTGAAGTGGATCCCATTGAATACCAGATGCTTTTACTCAATGAGCTGGTGGCGGAGGAGGCAGACGTGATCGCCATCCACCCCAATCACAGCGAAGCCTTAGAGCCGGTTCTTGCGGCTGCCAGAGCCGTGGGAATCCGTATCTGCGCCTTCGGACAGGAGGTGGGAGAGGAAAGCTGCGATATTTATACAACAGCCGGGGAAGCGCCCCAGGCGGCGGCAGGGCTCCTGCAGGCAGAAGAGTAAACGAAAATAAAAAGACCCTCACAGCTTTTTTCCGGCTGCTGTGAGGGTTAAATTTTTTGCAGGGCACTTTTATTCCAGATTCAACCGCTTTGTCATAAAGTGGTTGGTCAGCACAAAGGCGCCTATACCCAGTGCCAGAGAGAATACAAGAGAAAATGCGATATTGAACCAGAAATAGGATGTATCACTAAAACCGGAACCGTACATATTTATTCCGAAGAAAATACTGTTTATACTCATATTTTCCATGTAGCCGATACCGCTTAAAGCGACAACAATGGAGCTGAGCATGCTGGCAGCAAATTTGTAGCCCATATAAATTCCAATGGATGCAAGCACTTTATGGTCATTGAAGCTGTGGCCGATGGAAATGCACATATAGATAATCACCGTACCGGCAATGGTATCTATGAGTCCGGTCAGAAGGAACATAGGAACGCCGATACCTGCCGGCACCCCGAATATCTGGGGGAAGGAACGCCACATATCCTCCCAATAATAGCCGAAAAACCGGAAGAAGTCTTTGTTTGCCAGCATAGCAAAGACGGAAAGGCAGATGAGCAGCCCGTCTGCAATCTGCCATACGACAGATACGGTAAGCTTGGTAAAGATATGCTCCGCCGCAGAGGCCGGAAGGGTGTGCATGAGATACCCTTCATCCGTAAAAAGATTTTTGCGGAACCGGAGGATATCCAGGTACAGCCAGGTGATTACAAAAATGGCAATCAGCGCAATGACGTAAGCGGAAACCAGCATCACGTCCATAAGCCCTTCCCACATGCGCAGGGTGTAGTTATCGTAGTTTACATGTTCCCGATTCATAACAAATTGAACGTAAAAGCGTCCGATAATGGTAATGACCACCAGTCCCAGGTGCAAAGGGATCATCAGCCGGTTCACGGCTCTGAATTCATGCTTTAATAATTTTCCTAACATCTGAACACCTCCCGGAAAAGAGCGTCTACGGACTTGCCCTCCTGCTCCCGAATTTCATCTACAGAGGCTGTCAGGCGGATGTGTCCGTTCTGGATAAAAATTACATCATCCAATACATTTTCAATATCGGAAATCAAGTGGGTGGAGATCAGCACTGACGCCCGTTCATTGTAGTTGGTGATAATGGTCTGGAGAATGTAGTCTCTGGCCGCCGGGTCTACGCCGCCGATGGGCTCATCCAGGCAGTAGAGATCCGCATCCCGGCTCATCACCATAATGAGCTGGACCTTTTCCTTGGTGCCCTTGGACATGGAGCTTAGGCGGTCCTTCTCGTCGATATTCAGCCGGTGGAGCATTTCTATCGCCCGGTTCCGGTCAAAATCACTGTAAAAATCGCAGAAGAAATTCAGAATATCCGTAACCTTCATCCAGCTGTTAAAATAAGTCCGCTCCGGCAGATAGGAGACTACTTTTTTCGTCTCTGGCCCGGGGATCTCTCCGTTGATAAGAAGCACTCCTTCTGTAGGCGCAAGCAGGCCGTTGATAAGCTTGATTAATGTGGTCTTTCCGCTGCCGTTGGGGCCGAGAAGACCGATGATGCGGCCTCGTTCAATGGTTAAGTTTATGCTGTCCAAAGCTGTCTTGTAGCCATAACGCTTTGTCAGGTTATGGCAGCTTAGCAATTGTTCCATCATTGTCCCCCCTTTAGCTCCTGTTCCAGAAGCCGTTTGATATCTTCCTTTTTAAATCCCAGTTGTTCCATGTTTTTGAGGAAAAGCTGAATCTGTTCTCTTGCAAGCTGTTCTTTGATTTCTGTCATTTTTGCTGTATCCTCCGTGATAAATCTGCCGCTGGTCCGCTGGGTGTAGACAAGACCGCTGCGTTCCAGTTCTGTCAGTGCCTTCTGCATGGTGTTGGGATTGACGGATGCCTCCATCGCCAGATCCCTTACAGAAGGAAGTTTGTCGCCTGGCTGGTATGCGCCGGCGATTATGTTGGTTTTGATGACGTCCACGATCTGCAGGTAGATGGGACGGGAATCATCAAGAATCCAGGCCATATAGTCACTCCTTTCCTTGATTCGCCCGTGTTTTTTGGGCATAAAGGTATACCTGTAAGGTGTTTCCTTGATTCGCCCATGTTTTTTGGGCATAAAGGTATACCTGTAAGGTGTTTCCTTGATTCGCCCGTGGTTTTGGGTGATTTCCATTTTTTTCTAGGGGGGGGGGTAAAAAGGGTTTGTGGTTTTACCCTCCCCGGCCCCCTCCGGTCAGGAGGGTGTTTTGTAATACGGGTGTGTCATTGTATCATTGTATTACTTTAGTAATACAGTAATTCTTTTTGATTTAAATGTCAAGGGGGTAAGGGAATATTCAGAATTTCTTAAGAATGAGGGGGGACGTAACAGTACCTTCGGTCTGCTGCAAAGCCGCTTCCTGGGCTTTTCCGTATCCTGTGTTCGGACGGTTCGCGTACAGTCTGTCTGCTCTGTGTGGACATTGCTTTTTGGTCATTATGTCGATTGGTTTTGGGCAATGTCCGCCCATATCAGACAGTCTGTGCGCGAACAGCCGGACACTGGATATCGGAAAAGCCCAGGAAGCGGCTTTGCAGCAGACCGAAGGTACTGTTGGTTGTGGAGGTGAAAGGTGTTTGGGCTTGTTTTGGGAGTGGGTGGCGTGGTATGATGGGGGAAATGAAAAAAGGAGGGCGGCTTATGTATCGGGAAGTGGCGAAGCTGGTGTTGTATAGGGATCTGGGAGAGGATAGTATTTTGAGGGGGCTGTCGGGGATTTTTGAGGATTGGGAGAAGAAGAAGGGGGAGGGGGCGGATCTGACTGCCCGGATTTATGAGCAGATTAAGAAGCTTTTGGATGTGTCTACGATGTATGGGTTTGATAGGAATCTGTGGCATAATTATCTGACTTTTATTCTTTTGACGAATGAGAATTCCTTTAGTATGACGAGTGAGAAGGCGGGGGCTAATGAGGGGAGTGTGAATCATTTTGCCAAGGGTGATTTTCGTGTGTTTAAAAGGCTGTTTGATTTTGATTTCGGGCCTATCGAGAGGGCGCTTGGCATTGACTGCTTTTCAACTGTCTGTAATTATAAGGCGATTGGGAAGAAGGAGCGTATGTACAATAAGAATGTGAGTGAGAAGGTGCAGGCGGTGAGCCTTCGGATTGAGGAGGCGAAGGATGAGGAAGAGATTTTTACGATTGTGACGGATTTTTATAAGGCTTATGGGGTTGGAATGTTTGGGCTTAATAAGGCGTTCCGGATTAAGAGTCTGCCGGAGGGGGTGGAATTTCTGCCTATTAATAATACGGAGCAGGTGCTGCTTTGTGATTTGGTGGGCTATGAGCTGCAGAAGCAGAAGCTGATTGATAATACGGAGGCTTTTGTGAAGGGGCTGCCGGCGAATAATGTGCTGCTTTTTGGGGACAGCGGTACGGGTAAATCTACCAGTATTAAGGCTATTTTGAATGAGTATTACGATAAGGGCCTTCGGATGATTGAGATTTATAAGCATCAGTTCCAGGATTTGTCGGCGATTATTGCGCAGATTAAGAATCGGAATTATCGGTTTGTTATTTATATGGATGATTTGTCTTTTGAGGAATTTGAGGTTGAATATAAGTTTTTGAAGGCTGTGATTGAGGGCGGGATGGAGACGAAGCCGGATAATGTGCTCATCTATGCTACCTCTAACCGGAGGCATATTATCCGGGAGACCTGGGGGGATCGGGATGATATGGAGATGGACAATGGGATGCACCGGTCTGATACTATGCAGGAGAAGCTGTCTCTGGTGGCGCGGTTTGGTGTGACTATCTGTTACTCGAAGCCTTCGCAGAAGGAGTATTTCAAGATTGTCACTGAATTGGCGAAGCGGTATCCGGAGATTACTTTGTCTGAGCAGGAGCTTTGCGCCAAGGCTAATCAGTGGGAACTGAGCCATGGCGGAATCTCCGGGCGGACGGCGCAGCAGTTTATTAATTATCTGGCTGGGCGGACAGTTGGGTAAAACTTCAAGCTGAATGCAGGATAAAGCATGTAAGCGGATGGCAGCAGAGGGACGAAAAGAAGGCAAAGCGGAAGGCGGAAAGAAGGAATAGAACAGGGAATCAAGGCTTTTATAGAAATCTGCCAGGAAAATGCTATGCTAAGAGAGGCTGCTTTTTCCAAGCTGATGGAGAAGTTCTCCCTTACCTCTGATCTTACGAAGGAATATCTGGAAAGATTCTGGAAAACACAATCATAAATATTGTTGTTTTCCAGATCTTCCCGGTGATGCCGTGAGTAGCGGCTGGATATTTTGCTGCTGACAAGATTTTATGTTGTGGTGGAAACGTTGTTTACTGCGGCAGCCTTAGCGGTTTCGATAGATTTAACTATAAGATATTTTACTTTCTGGGAGTTCTTGTATAACAGTCTGTGCGCGATCCCCCAAGCGTTTCCGAGCCAGGTTCATAAACTGCCCGGCAGCTCCTTCTGATTTAAAAACAAAGGCGTTTCTGGCGGATGTCTGCTCTTCTTCTCCCTGGTAATAAACATAAACTGTGTGAGAGGTGTAAGTATGGCGTACTTTACCGGTACGAAAATGCATGATCTCGGTTTTAGAGTACATTCTTTCTGCACGGCTGCTGTCTGCGAGTACAATTTGGCCGGATTCGTGAAAAATGATCCAATAGCGTTCGCCTAAAGTGGCGCAGGCGCAGGTCTCCTTACCCTGTTCCCGGACTACCCAGGAATCGTCAGCTTCCAGTAGATTCTGTGCAATTGCTTCCCGTTCCGTCTGGACGGGATAGAGCTTTTCAAAAGCCTTGCTGTAACACTTTAGAAGCCGGTCAGGGTTAAAGGTCACGCCTATGCCAAGTAAAAAAGGCAGGCCAAAGATCTGCCCAATGAGCAGCCCGAGAGACAGATGGACGATTATAATATAGAAAACAGTGTATTTTAGGTAGAAACCAATGGCAGTCAGGCCGGCCGCCATAAGGAACATTATGAGAAAAGCTGTACGAAACTGATGCAGGCCTCCCTTTTTGCACCAGTCTGAGAGCCAGGGAAGCTGTTTCTTAAGAAACAGAGTAACCGGACTTCCCGGATTTTTCGACAGAAAATCTTTACCGGCTCTTTTAGGAAGCAGGCATATAAGGGCAATGAGCAAAAATAGCAGATTGATTCCGATTACAACCATGCAGAGACGGTATTCCCAGGTGGAAACCCCGCGGATAGAGCCACAGTCCAGTACATACCAGCTGGATTGCGCCAGAGCCTCCGCGCGCTGTGCTTCCGTTCCCTTAAAATTCGTGTTTGTCAAAGACTCGGAAAGCGCCGTTATTGCATCAGAGCTTTCGATCAGAGTAAAGGAACCAGATACCGTTACGGGCTTTAACTGGGATTCCAGGTCATCGCCCCAGGCTTCCTTTGTCTGCTCGGACATATTTGCAGCCCGCAGAAGCCGGTCAAGGTCATTGGAGGCTTCCTTAGACACAATAATCTTAAAAAATGCCTGGCGTCCTTCGTCATAGACAATATAGGCCTTCCGTTTAACACGACCGGGATCTCCGGTATAGTACTCATCCGGGTAAGAGGCTACAGGATAGGTAACTTGGCAGGACAGATAGCTGCCCTCCGCCTGTTCAAAAGACATGTTGTCCGAAAGCGGAGACGGCCCGGCCAGAATCTTCAGAATACCCTCTCCGGCAGCAATGCCCATCAGGAGAATAACGGATAGCGTGATAACGACTACGCTGATTTGTGCTGTTCGCTTCATTTGTATAAACCTCCTCAAAAAGTCAAGAAAAACGAGAGCATTACTTCAGTAGAAGCTCTACCGGACAGTGATCGGAACCGAAAATGTCCGTGTGGATTTTTGCATCCTCCAGGCGGTGGGTGAGCCGTTCTGACACAATAAAGTAATCAATCCGCCATCCGGCATTTTTTTCCCGGGCGCGGAACCGGTAGGACCACCAGGAGTAGATGCCCTCCGTATCCGGATAAAAGTGCCGGAAGGTGTCCACAAAGCCGGATTCCAGCACATGGGTCATTTTTGCCCGTTCTTCATCGGTGAAGCCTGCATTTTTCCGGTTGGTTTTCGGGTTTTTCAGATCGATCTCCTTGTGGGCTACATTCAGATCGCCGCAGTAGATTACTGGCTTTTTTCCGTCCAGATTCTTGATGTAGCGGAGAAAATCATCCTCCCATTTCATTCGGTAGTCAAGCCTTGCGAGGCCGTCCTGGGAATTGGGGGTGTAGACGGTTACCAGGTAGAAGTCGGAAAATTCCAGGGTGATGACCCGGCCTTCGCGGTCGTGTTCTTCCACGCCGATTCCATAAGACACAGACAGGGGCTCTGTTTTGGTAAATACGGCCGTACCGCTGTAGCCCTTTTTCTCTGCATAATTCCAGTATTGCTGATAGCCGGGGAGATCAAGCGCAATCTGCCCCTCCTGCAGCTTGGTCTCCTGGAGGCAGAAAATGTCTGCATCCAGCTTCTTAAAATCCTCCATAAAATTTTTCCCTACGCAGGCCCGCAGGCCGTTCACATTCCAAGAAATTAGTTTCATAGTGTTTCTCCTATTCCAGTTCCGTAATCTCTCTCTCAGTACACGAGTAAGAAATCAATTTCCAGCCACAAAAACATGTGTCTGTAAATTGATTTGTGCACTGAGAGAGAGATTACTGATTTCCAGTTCCGTAAGCGCCTTCCAGTACACGAGATATAAAATCAATTTCCAGCCGCCAAAAACATGCGTCTGTAAATCGATTTGTGCACTGGAAGGCACTTACTGTTTCCAGTTCTGCTTACTGGGCACTTGCCGTTTTTGGCAGAAAAAGAATTGCTTTTTCCTTATATTTTACATATAATGATAATAGTTGCAATTGATCTGATTATAGAGACTTTTAGACGGAAAGTAAAGGGGAAAGGATGAGGGAAATGGAAAAGGTATATGACGTTACAGCGATTGGAGAACTGCTGGTTGATTTTACGGAAAATGGAGTGAGCTCCCAGGGAAATCCCCTGCTTGAGGCTAATCCCGGCGGCGCGCCCTGCAATGTGCTTGCCATGTTGAATAATCTTGGCAAAAAGACAAGCTTTATTGGAAAAGTGGGGGATGATCAGTTTGGAAGAACCTTAAGAAACACTTTAGTGGAGCTTGGTATCGGAACAGACAACCTTCTTTTGGATAAAGTGGTGCATACTACGCTGGCTTTTGTACACACGGCTGCAGACGGCGACCGTGATTTTTCCTTTTACCGGAAGCCGGGGGCAGATATGATGCTCAAGGAGGAAGAGGTTCAGGAGGATATGATTGCCCAGAGCAGGATTTTGCATTTCGGTACGCTGTCCCTTACGGATGAGCCGGTGCGCAGCGCCACAAGAAAGGCCCTGGAGTATGCCGAAAAGCATGGGGTAATGGTGACCTTTGACCCGAATCTCAGGCCGCCGCTGTGGAACAATCTGCAGGATGCCAAGGAGCAGATCTGGTTTGGCCTGTCCAAATGCTCTGCCGTGAAGATGTCCGAGGAGGAGCTGGAGTTTATCACCGGAGAGAGAAGCCTGGATCGGGGCGTGGAGGCAGTGCGGAACCGCTTTGATATTCCCCTTATCTGCATTACCATGGGAAAGAAGGGCAGCTGGGCTTATTACGGGGATCATGTATGTGTGGAGAAGGCGGGCTTTGTCCAGGAGAATACCATCGAGACAACGGGGGCAGGCGATACATTCTGTGCAAGTATGCTGAATTTTATTCTGGATCATGGCCTGGAAAATCTGACCGAGGAGAATCTTGCGGAAATGCTGACCTTTGCCAATGGGGCGGCTTCTATCATCACCACACGTAAGGGCGCCCTCCGGGTGATGCCTACCGTGGAGGAGATAAAGGCTTTGATCGGGTGAAAAGATTGAAAATACGATTTTTAATCTAAAGTTTGTGTCTCAAAGGAAGGTGCAGGCACATTTGCTTGAGACATCAGGAGGTAAAATGTTATGAAAAAATTGTTGGATCAGATCACAGAGGAGGTTCAGAAGGCCTTTGCGGCCTCTGGATATGAGGAGGAGTACGGAAAAGTGACCCTCTCCAACCGGCCGGATCTCTGTGAATATCAGTGTAACGGAAGTATGGCTGCGGCTAAGAAGTATCGCTGTGCGCCCATTCAGATTGCCGGGAAGGTGGCAGAGGAGCTTCAGAAAAGCGCTGTTTTTGAGGAAGTCCTGGCAGTGAATCCGGGTTTTATCAATCTGAAGGTAAGCTCTTCCTTTGTACAGACATATCTTCGAAAGATGCAGAAGGATGAGCGTCTGGGGTGTGATAAGGCAGATAAGCCCAGGACGATTATTGTTGACTACGGCGGCCCGAATGTGGCCAAGCCCCTCCATGTGGGGCATCTGCGCTCTGCCATTATCGGGGAGAGCGTGAAGCGTCTGGGACGTTTTGCGGGGCATGAGATGATCGGGGATATCCATCTGGGGGACTGGGGCCTGCAGATGGGATTGATTATCACGGAATTAAAGCGCAGAAAGCCGGAGCTTCCCTATTTTGACGAGAGCTTTACCGGGGATTATCCAGAAGAAGCGCCCTTTACCATCTCGGAACTGGAGGAGATTTATCCTACGGCCAGCGCCCGCTCCAAGGAGGATGAGGATTACAAGAATGAGGCTATGGAGGCTACTTATCTGGTTCAGCACGGGCATCGGGGATACCAGGCTGTTCTGCAGCATATTTTAGATGTTTCCGTGGCGGATTTGAAGAAGAATTATGCCAATCTGAATGTGGAGTTTGACCTTTGGAAAGGGGAATCGGATGCGCAGCCCTATATTCCCGGGCTGGTCAAGATGCTGAAGGACAAAGGCTTTGCCTATGAGAGTGAGGGGGCTCTTGTGGTGGATGTGAAGGAGGATACGGATACCAAGGAGGTTCCGCCCTGTATGATTTTGAAGTCGGACGGGGCTTCTCTCTATACAACCACGGATTTGGCGACGATTGTGGAGCGGATGAAGCTTTACCGGCCGGATGAGATGATTTATGTAGTGGACAAGCGGCAGGAAATGCATTTTGTCCAGGTGTTTCGCTGCGCCCGGAAGACGGGGCTTGTGGAGGCGGATACGGGGCTTAAGTTCCTGGGCTTTGGCACTATGAACGGGAAGGACGGGAAGCCGTTTAAGACCCGGGAAGGCGGCGTGATGCGTCTGGAGCATCTTCTTTCTGATATCAATGAGGAGATGTATCGGAAGATTGTGGAGAATTCGGAGGCGGAGATTCCGGAGAATGAGGCCAGAAAGACGGCTGAGATCGTGGGGCTTTCTGCTGTGAAGTATGGGGATTTGTCGAACCAGGCTTCTAAGGACTATGTATTTGATGTGGAGCGGTTTACTTCCTTTGAAGGGAATACGGGGCCTTATATTTTGTATACGATTGTGAGGATTAAGTCGATTCTCAATAAGTATCGGGAGATGGGATTTGATCCGGAGGCCGGAATGATCGGGATGCCTGGGAATGAGACCCAGAAGAATCTGATGCTTCGGCTGGCCCGGTTTAACGGGGCGGTCTTGAATGCTTTTGAGGAGCTGGCGCCTCATAAGATTTGTGCTTATATTTATGAGCTGGCGAATGCTTTTAATAAGTTTTACCATGAGACGAAGATTCTTGGTGAGGAAAATGCTGAGGTGCGAAGTGAGCTGGTGGCTGTTTTGGTGCTGACGAAACGGGTGCTGGAGACTTGTATTGGGATCTTGGGGTTTGAGGCACCGGAGCGTATGTAGTGTGTGGGGGGACGGCTGAGCCGCAAAAGGCCGGGATGCTTTTCCATATCTGTGTTCGGACGATTCGCGTACAGTCTGTCTGCTCTTGGCGGACGAACGCTTGGTGGTTTTGACAGGCTTTGCCTGTTGAACTTTCTTGGGCGTTTGTCCGCCAATATCAGACAGTCTGTGCGCGAATAGCCGGACACTGATATTGGAAAAGCATCCCGGCCTTTTGCGGCTCAGCCTGGCTTTGGGGGGGTATGGTGTTTGGGTGGTTTTTTTAGGCTAGGGCCATTTGTTTTACGCGGACGAAGGCTTTGTTGACGGCTGGGATGGCTAGGATGACTAATGTCAGGGCGGCTTCGCAGCCTAAGTAGCTGCCGTTGTAGGCGAGGGAGTATAGGGGGGCGCTCATTCCGGTGCCTTCGGCGTAGGAGGCGAAGAAGATGAGGCCGGACAGGAAGGCGAAGAGGTAGCGGCCCAGGACACCGGCTATGTAGCCTTTGATGAGGCCGTTTTTCTTGTTGTGGAAAAGGCCGGAGAGGCCGAGGGCGCCGAAGGCCAGCAGGTAGTCGGTGATCATCTGGGGGAGGCTGATGATGTAGGGGTCGGAGATGAGCTGTAAAAGGCCGTAGGCGAAGCCGGTGATGAGGCCGGTGCGCAGGCCATACCAGTAGCCGATGCAGCAGATGAACAGCATGGAGAACAGGGTTACGGAGCCGCCCATGGGGGCTTCAAAGAGCTTTAGGAAGGATGTGATCATTCCCAGGGCCATGGCGACAGCGGCAAATACTAAGGGCTTTGTTTCGATGCGTTTGTTTTCTCCGGTGAGATAGCAGGCAAGAATTAATAAAATCAGAATGGCGGCTATTAAGGCGCCGTAGCCTAAGCCGGTTAGGGAGTAGGAGGTTCCCCACTCATCTACTACCTTGTTTACAAAAAGTGACATAAAAAATCCTCCTTGATTGTGTGATTTTCACAGGAGGGGATACGAAAAGCAGCTTCCTTACGCCGGTATTAACCGGTTCAAGTAATGAGGGTCAGCGTGTACAATGTGCCACGCTTTCTCAGCATTAGGCTCCCCTAGCATAATATTTGCTATGTGATTATCTTGAATATACTCTTGGGGGATAAAGTTGTCAAGTGTTTTATGGATGTTTTTTCAAAATGAAGATATCATACAAGAAATCAGCAGACATTCCGCATATAATATGAAGCACGAGGAGGTGCTGCCATGCAGAAAGAAGTACGGACAGTCTGTTATGATGACGATCTGCAGCTTGAAGCATATCGCTTTGAGGGAATCGCACAGCCGTTTCCGAATCATTTCCATGATTACTATGTGATTGGCTTTATAGAAGCAGGGACACGCTGTTTGTCCTGCAAGAATAAAGAATATACAGTAGCTCAGGGAAATATTCTTTTGTTTAATCCCAGCGATAATCACAGTTGTGTGCAATGTGACGGCGGAACGCTTGATTACAGAGGTTTGAACATTCCAAAAGAAACGATGCTGTTATTAGCAGAGGAAATAACAGGACAAAGAGTCCCCATTGGTTTTTCGGAAAATGTCATTAAAAATGAGGAGCTGAGTCATTATCTCCATTCATTACATCAGAGCATTATGGATGGTTCAAAAGAGTTTGAAAAAGAGGAGATGCTTCTGCTCCTTATTTCATTGCTTATCGAGCAATACGGGCAGCCTTCCGGGAACTGTATTCCAGAGTACAGTGAAGAAATAGAGAATGCCTGCACATTTATGTCAGAACATTTTGCGGAGCATATCACATTGGAAACTCTCTGCAAATGCAGCGGTCTTAGCAAATCTACATTGCTCCGAGCGTTTACTAAGTCAAAGGGAGTTACGCCGTATAGGTATCTTCAAATAATACGGATAGGCAAAGCAAAGGAACTGTTGGAGAAAGGCGTATCCCCGGCTGACGCCGCTGTACAGACAGGCTTTTCAGACCAGAGCCATTTTTCAAATTTTTTTCATATGTTTATCGGATTGTCGCCTGCCGCATACAGACGCATTTTTAAGGAAGGCGGTAAGAATCATGGATAAAAAAACTACCATTGGGCATATCGCAGCTCAGATTACGATTGTGATTTGGGGAACGACTTTCATATCCACCAAAATACTGCTTAAAGATTTTACACCGATAGAAATACTGTTTTTTAGATTTTTTCTTGGACTGCTTGTTCTGACGGCCGTTTATCCAAAACGGTTAAGAATAAAGGATAAAAAACAGGAGCGTACATTCGCTGCGGCAGGACTATGCGGAATATGCTTATATTACCTGCTTGAGAACATCGCATTAACCTATACGATGGCTTCTAATGTCGGCGTTATTATTTCTGTTGCTCCGTTTTTCACTGCTGTTTTATCTCATGTAATTTTAAAGGCAGAAGAAAAACTAAAAGCCGGTTTTTTTGTTGGTTTTATAGCGGCCATGACAGGAATATGTCTTATCAGTTTCAGCGGCGGGACCTTGCAGTTAAATCCTATTGGCGATGTTTTAGCGATTGCTGCAGCATTCGTATGGGCCGTTTATTCCTTGCTTACACGAAAAATCAGCGGCTATGGATATAATATCATTCAAACTACAAGGAGGATATTTACATACGGAATACTTTTTATGCTCCCGTTCCTTTTTGTTTTTGATTTCAGCTTGGATGTGCAGAGGTTTGCAGAGCCAGAGTATGCTCTGAACCTTATATATTTAGGCTTGGGCGCATCAGCCCTTTGTTTTGTTACTTGGAATTATGCGGTCAAGATGCTTGGAGCTGTTAAGACAAGTGTGTATATCTATATCGTCCCTGTCATCACCGTTGTCACATCCGTTATTGTGTTAAAGGAAGAAATCACATGGATGGCTGTGATTGGAATAGGACTTACCTTGATTGGTTTGTTTCTTTCAGAAGGTAAATTGATATTTAAGAAAAGAGTAAGCAGGTAAACAGGAGACACCACAGGGGTGTACCTTTGTGCCCATAAAGCAGAGGCAGGAATGAGGAAAGAAGGGAGCAAAAATGCAGGGGCACACGGTGGGTTTGACTATCTGCGGCTGCGCAAAAGGACGGCAGCTTACAGAAGCGGCAAAGCTTCTTGCGTTTTCCCAAAAGCCGATTATTGAAATTGCCCTTAGTTCAGGCATTATGTTTACCGTCTTTTCGTGCTGATTTTTTGATTTCGCTATGATAAAAATAATTGACAATCACAGGCGGAGCGTTAAAGGGATGGTTCATACTATCATCATTTCTTACATAGCCGAGACCAATTTCGGCGGCGTACTCTTTTAGCGCTGCGTCGAGAGCTTCCCAATAGCTGCGGCTGCTTTGATTGTAGATTTCCTGATACAGCGGCAGGAGAGCTGGGTATTTCTCTTTGATATAAGCCATAATGACGGCTTTGCAGCTTCCGCGGAGATTTAGATTTTCAAGCCATATCAGATTGCATTGATTCTTTGCCCGTTCAATAATTGCCTTGACATCAGTAATGCCGGGAAAAATCGGAGAAATAAAACAGGTGGTGCGAACGCCTGCTTTATGAAATTCTTTCATTGCCGCCAGTCGGCGCTCAATGGATACCGCCTTGTCCATATCGTCCTTAAATGCTTCGTCGAGCGTGTTGATTGACCATGAGACACGGACATCGGGAAATGTTTTTATCAAATCTAAATCCCGCAAAATCAAATCGGACTTTGTGGCGATGGAAAGCTTTACCCTGCTGTCTTGCAGTTCTTTAAGCAGTGCACGGGTGCGGCCGTATTTTTCCTCGATAGGCTGATAAGGGTCTGTTACTGAGCTGATAAACAGCTCCTTGCCATTATATTTGTCCGGGGACTTGATTGGCTGCCAAATCTTCACATCTACAAATTCGCCCCATTTTTCAGAGTGGTTTGTAAAGCGCTTCATAAAGCAGGCGTAGCAATACTTACAGGCATGTGCGCAGCCCGTATAAGGGTTTACTGAAAAATCACATGCAGGCAGATTGGATTTTGTTATCACATTTTTTGCTTGTAATTCTTTTATTATCATTTCCGTCTCCCAAAGCGTATTTGCTTGTCTATATCGGGTTTATATTGTTCGGACTGTACTTTTTCCGTCTTCCGAAATTCTTTTAATGACATCAAAATCAACTTCGGTATCTAAGAATTCCCTTGTCGAATTGCAATATGGTCAATTTATTGCCTGCTGTAAGCGTAACAAATTTTATGGTGTTTGTCAAAACTACAAAATAGTAGAAAGGATTTTTTCGGCAGTTGCTGTCTTTTGAAGAATGATATAATTTGCAAGGATTATATTGATTCCATATAGCATGAAAGCTATAATGGGGATAAATGAAAAAGGTATTTTATGATAATGAAAGAACGAGGGAGATTACAAATTATTATTTTGAAAACGCACAGGTCTTTGTAATATTGCCGATAAGAACAAAACGCCGGAGCAGGAGGTGCAGCATGGCTATTTTCAAAATAAAAAAACAGGATATTATCGATGCCTTAAAGTATATCGATGAGAACGGAGTGCCTTCTCACAACCAGAGCACGAAGTACGAGCTTGCAGCTGAGAATGGAAAAAAGTATCCGCCGAAGTATGTGGCGGCTGTGGCTGCCCATATTGCAAACGGTACAGATATTTCAACGGAGGGATTTAACGCCATAGAAGCAAAGAATTTTTTGGAAAGCCAGGGCTTTCATATAGAAACAAAGCAGCAGGAAAAGTTCCGGCTGGTTGTTACTGCTGACAGTGCAGAATCCACGGACGAGCGCTTCACAATGGACAACTTAAGTCTCGGTGATAACTATAAGCCTCTTGATGCATATTTTATGAACGCAGACGGTGGGATGATCCGGCGTTCTTACAGCAAAGGAGAAAGAAGAAATTCAAATCAGACGATGCCGCGCATTGCCTGTCAGATATTTGAGAAGCAGATTGCAGATCTGTCTGTTGAAGAAAAGGCGGATTTCCCTGTCTGCAGGTACAGTCCGGAAAGCAATGTCATACGAGGCATCTATCCAAGTGTGGATGAGTTCAAGAAGCATCGGAATACGATAGAATATCTGACTTACGGCTATGATAACGGCAGTCAGTTTGTTATCTATTGCTGGAACATTTTTTCCACAATTATTTTTGTTCAAGAATGTCTGAAGCGTTTCGGCGGGCCGGGAGATAAATTTATTCTGGACTACCGTGAAAAAGATGAAAAAGAGACAGAGGCTGCCAGGAGCGAGGCTTCTGCCCGGGAGGAGCTGGTTCAGCAGTTTAAAGGGTACAGGAACCGCTTTTCCTCCATGCTGATAGAATCAAAGAACTTGATTTTCCGAGGGGCGCCGGGTACAGGCAAGTCATATCTTGCAAAAGAGATTGCGGCAGACATTATAAGCAATGGTTATTTTGATGAGTACATACTTCTTACGGATGAGCAGAAAAAGCAGGTTGAGTTTGTACAGTTCCACCCAAGCTACGACTATTCGGACTTTGTTGAAGGACTGAGGCCAAAGGTAAATGATGACGGCACTATGGGCTTTGAGCTGCAGGACGGCATCTTTAAAAAGTTTGCTGAACGTGCCAGAAAAAACTACGAAAATTCCCAGAAATCCAAGGAAACCATAGAAAAAGAGCTGTCTGTCCAGGAATCAATGACGGAATTCTTTTCAAACGTCGAGCTTGGCGTGGATACTTTTAAAACCATTAACGGAAATGAGTTCACCATTACAAGCGTAGATGACAAGCACATAAATATTTCCATTCCGGGAAATGCCACTGTTAACAAGCTTGCCCTGAATCTCGATGACATCAAGAAGATGCTTGAATCCGGACAGAAGTTTGAGAAAATAAAAGATATTACAACATTCTTTGGAAAGACATTTGCAACACAGGCATATTCCTATTACTTTTCCATTTACAAAGCAATCAAGGCAAAAAAGGGCACGGTTTCAAAAGCAGAGGCAAAGCAGGAGGAATTGAAAAAATATATCTTCATCATCGACGAAATCAACCGCGGTGAGATTTCAAAGATTTTCGGAGAGCTGTTCTTTGCTGTTGATCCGGGATACCGCGGCAGATCCGGTGAGATATCCACTCAATATGCGAACCTGCATTCCGATCCGGATGATAAATTTTATATTCCGGAGAATGTCTATATCATTGGCACCATGAATGATATTGACCGTTCTGTAGACAGCTTTGATTTTGCTATGCGCAGACGGTTCCGGTTCGTGGAGCTCAAGGCGGATGAGCGTCTGGAGATGCTGGCGTCCCTGGAAGATGAAGAACTGGAAGCAGAAGCCATCAGGCGGATGGCTGCCCTTAATAAGGAAATCGCAAATTGTGAGGAGCTGAATGAAAATTACCAAATTGGCGCTTCCTATTTCTTGAAGCTTAAGACCCTTGATTTTGACCAGCTTTGGACGGATTATCTGCAGCCGCTTCTGCAGGAGTACATTCAGGGAATGTACGATGAGGAAGGGCTTATGAACAGATTTGCAAAAGCATACGGTTACAAGAAGCCAATGGAAGGTGATGCGGATGAAGGTGCTCAGGATCAAGGATAATTCACAGCTGAAAAAAGCTGTTTTTTCCGATGTTGGAACTCTTACAGGCAGGATTGCGGACAAGACGCTTGAGCGGCTGGAACGAGAAGGCATATTTGTGTTCCCAGAGATGGTCAAGGCTGCTGAGGATATCACACAGGAACAGATGATTCTTCAGGGAATTAATGACACTTATCGTTCCGGAAATGTGATGGGATTCCTTGGCTGCGGCGATGAGCGGCTTATCATCGAATCCCGCTTTGGAGGAGTGGGCGAGGATTACTTTTTCTGGTATCTCCTTGACCGGGTGCTGGATTTCCCTAATATTGTGAATTTGGAGACAGATGCCAGCCAGGACAGCCGGCTGTTTCAGTTCCTGCTGTTCCTGTTCCCGCATTATCTTAAGACAGCTATGCGGAAGGGGGTTTACAAAAGATACATCCGCCGCAGTTACAATGACGGAAATGTAAAAGGAGCAGTTGACATTGCAAGGCATATTGAAAAAAATACTCCTTTTATCGGGAATGCGGCCTACAGTCAGAGAGAATTCTCCTATGACAATCCCCTGATGGAGCTGGTGCGCCACACCATAGAGTTTATAAAGAGGAAGCCCTATGGGAAAAACCTTCTTATCAAGGTAAAGGATGAGGTAAAACTTGTTATAGAGGCCACTCCGGGGTACGAGCCATATGATCGGCAGAAAATGGTTGATTGGAATAAAAAGAATACGGTCCGGCATGCGTATTTCCGGGAATATCTTGCCCTTCAGAGGTTATGCCTCTTGATCCTTCAGCGCCGGAAACATCAGATTGGTTTGGGGTCACGGCAGATATACGGAATTCTGTTTGACGGGGCATGGTTATGGGAGGAATATGTAAGCCTGCTTATTGCGGAGACTTTTTATCATCCAATGAATAAGGGCGGCAAAGGTGCGCAGCGTCTCTTTGACGGCAGCTATGGACTGATTTATCCTGATTTTATCAGTAAGGATGATAAAACAAGGATAATTGCCGATGCCAAGTACAAGCCTGTAGAGAATATTGGCAGCAGAGATTATCTGCAGATGCTGGCTTATATGTTCAGATTCGATGCCAAATCGGGCTACTATCTTTATCCAGAAGCAAAAGAAGCCGGAGATCTGAGGCTCTGGATGAACAAGGGATCTACTTATGAAAAAAATGTAATGCCCAGGCAGGATGTCAGTGTCACGAAGCATGGATTGAAAATTCCTGTTAATGCAGAAAACTATGAGGAGTTTACATTTAGAATGCAGGCAGGCGAACAGGAATTTGTGAAAGAGTTTGCTGTAGGGAGATGAATAGTCAATTAAGCAATAGTCAACCAATATCAATAAATGGTTGACTATCACCCCCGAACATGCTATAGTTGTCTCCGTAAACCAAAAACATTGACCACAAAGGAAAAAGAGGCTTCTTTGCACAGGACCAGCCTTTATTTTCTGTCAAAGGAGACACAGTATGCGAAATGAAAAGACAAAAAACATGATCCTATGCGCTATGTTTGTAGCGCTGATTTCCGTAGGCGCTTTTATCAAGATCCCGGTTCCGGTAGTTCCTTTTACCCTGCAAGTCCTGTTCACCATGCTTGCCGGTCTGCTGCTGGGCGGAAAAAGAGGTGCGCTTGCCGTATGCATCTATATTGTTCTCGGCCTTGTGGGTCTTCCGGTGTTTACCCAGGGCGGAGGAATCGGCTATATTTTTCAGCCGACTTTTGGCTATATCATCGGATTTGCAGTGGGGGCTTTTGTTACGGGAGTCATTGCCAACCGCTCAAACAGGCCCGGATATAAGCTGCTTCTGGGCGCTAATTTTGCCGGCCTTGCAATTGTATACCTATTCGGAATGGTGTATTATTATCTAATCAGCAATTTCTATCTGAACACCCCCATTGGAATCTGGCCCCTGTTTTTATACTGTTTCCTTCTTGCAGTGCCCGGCGATATTCTTTTGTGCATCGTGGGAGCAATCCTGGGAAAGAGGATGATTCCGCTGGTGAGGGAAGGAAAAATATAATTTTTTTAAGATGCAGATTAAAGGGATACAACGGAACTGGAATAAGACTAGGAGGAACAGATGGATATCACAACATTAGGAAATGAAGTGCTGCAAGGAAAACAAATCACCAGAGAAGAGGCCCTCTGGCTCTACCCACAGCCCATAAAGGAGCTGTGCGAAAAGGCAGATGAAATCCGGGCTCATTTTTGCTCCAATGGATTTGATCTCTGCACAATCATCAACGGAAAAAGCGGACGCTGCTCAGAGAACTGCCGCTTCTGTGCTCAGTCTGCGCACAATCATACAGGGGCCGAGGAATATCCCCTGCTTTCCGCGGAAGAAATTCTGGCGCAGGCCAAAAAGAACGATGAGCAGGGCGTGCTCCGCTATTCCATCGTCACCTCCGGAAAGCGGCTCTCTGACCGGGAAGTGGAGCAGATGTGCGATACGATACGGCAGATTCGAAGAGAAACCGGCATCAGCGTATGCGTCTCCTTCGGCCTTCTGAATGAAGAACAATATCGAAAATTAAAGGAAGCCGGGGTATCAAGAGTTCACAATAATCTGGAAACCTCACGCCGGAATTTCCCAAATGTGTGTACCACTCACACCTTTGAGGAGAAGATCTGTGCTATCCGGGCGGCCCAGGCAGCGGGCCTTTCCGTGTGCAGCGGCGGCATTATGGGACTTGGAGAGACTGTAGAGGATCGCATTGATATGGCGCTGACCTTAAGGGAGCTTGGCGTCAAAAGCGTGCCGGTCAATATGCTGAATCCCATTCCGGGCACACCTTTTGAACATAACAGGCGGCTTAGCGAATGGGACATGTGCCGGATTGCGGCAGTTTACCGGTTCATACTTCCGGATGCTTCCATCCGCCTTGCAGGAGGCCGGGGCCTTCTTGGAGACAAGGGAAAGAGCTGCTTTAGATCCGGGGCAAACGCAGCCATTTCCGGTGATATGCTCACCACGGCCGGCATTACGGTGGAGACAGACAGGGAGCTTCTTAAGGAACTGGGCTATGAAGTGAGGTATGGAAATGAGTAAAGTGCTCTTTATCATCGGAACCGGGACTGACATTGGAAAGACTTATGTTTCCGGTCTGATTGTAAAAAAATTGAGAGAAAGCGGAAGCAGGGCCGGCTATTATAAGGCAGCCATGAGCGGAAACGAGCGCAGAGCAGACAAAAGCCTCATTCCCGGCGACGCCCTCTTTGTAAAAGAGGTATCAGGAATTGACCAGCCTCTGGAAGAAATGTGCCCTTACGTCTATGAGACAGCCGTTTCGCCGCACCTGGCTTCCAGGATAGAAGGCAATCCAGTCCGGCTTGAGGTGGTGCTGGAGGGCTTTCGGAAGGCTTGCAGCCGCTATGAATACGTGACACTGGAAGGCTCCGGAGGAATTCTGTGCCCCATTTGCTTTGACGAAAAGGAAATCTGGCTGCCGGATGTGATAAAGGCCTGCGGCGCAGGCTGCCTGCTTGTCGCAGATGCCGGGCTGGGTACCATCAACAGCGTAGGTCTGACTGCATTTTATATGAAAGAAAAGGGCATTCCCTTGAAAGGGATTATTTTTAATCATTTTAAGCCGGGGGATGTGATGCAGGAGGATAATCGGAACATGTGCGAGCATCTGACCGGAGCCAGGGTAATCGCCTGTGTACAGGAGGGAGACACAGAGCTTGACATTTCTGCGGAGGATTTGAAAAAGTTATACGATACGGAACTTAGATAAGACGGTAAAGTCGCAAAGGCGCACGAGAGGAACTTTTATGAGGGCCTTTTCGAATAAAAGTTTCTCTCATAACCAGTGTGTCGAAGCGGCTTTACCCCTTTAGTGCTGTCGCACAGCGACTTTAAAACAGTAAGTGCCTTCCAGTGCACAAATCGATTTACAGACGCATGTTTTTGGCGGCTGGAAATTGATTTCATATCTTGTGTACTGGAAGGCACTTACGGAACTTTAAATAGGAGAAATAATATGATTTGGTATCCATACGAACAGATGAAAACCATGAAAGCCCCCTATAAAATCGTAGACGCCGAAGGCGTTTACCTATACACCGAAGACCAGAAGCTGATAGATTCCGTATCCTCCTGGTGGAGCGTCATCCATGGCTACAAGCACCCGGAGCTGAACCGGGCAATCATTTCCCAGGCGGAAAAATTTTCCCACGTAATGCTGGGCGGACTGACCCATGAGCCGGTACAAAGGCTGGCGGAAAAGCTGAAGGATTTCCTGCCAGGGGATTTGGACTATTCCTTCTTTTCCGATTCCGGCAGCGTAGCAGTAGAGGTTGCTCTGAAAATGGCCCTTCAGTTCTATATGAACCGGGGTGACGAGCAGCGCACCATGATTCTTGCCTTGAATCATGCTTATCACGGCGATACCTTCAAAACCATGGAGGCCGGCGACGACGAGGATTATCATTTTGTGCTCAATGCCTACGGCCCCAGCAAATACGTTGTGCACATTCCAACGGAAATTCAAGCTCTGGAGCAGGCATTTGAGAAATACCGCAGACGGCTGAACTGCTTTATCGTGGAACCGCTCCTCCAGGGAGCTGGCGGAATGCGGATGTATGACGTTTCCTTCCTGAAACGCGCCAGAGAATTGTGCGATAAGTACGATGTCCTGCTGGTTTTTGATGAGGTTGCAACCGGCTTCGGCCGTACTGGAAACCGCTTCGCAGCCGATCTGGTTCTGCCGGACATTCTGGTTCTTGGCAAAGCCCTGACCGGTGGATATATCGGCCATGCAGTTACCGTTGCCAATGAAAAGGTCTTTCGCGGCTTCTATGACGACAGTCCGGAGCATGCTTTGATGCACGGCCCGACCTTTATGGGGAATGCCCTGGCCTGCAGCGTGGCGCTCAAATCCATTGAGCTTTTTGAAACCCAGGATTATATGGCGAAGATCCGGCGGATTGAAGAGATTACCAGACGGGAAATGATGGGATTTTCCCACAAGCAGATTAAGGAAGTCCGGATCATGGGCGGCTGTGTCTGCATAGAGGTAAAGGATGCCGCTGTGCTTGCCGGATATCAGCAGTTTGCCTATGAGCGCGGCGTATTCAGCAGGCCCTTCTTGAAATACCTCTATGCCATGGTTCCCTATATCATTTCCGAGGAAGAGCTGGTGAAGGTGCTGGGGACGATGAAGGAATGGTTTGCCAGATAAAAATAGGATTGAAATTGCAGAAAGATAGTGGTAAAATGAAGCAACTGAAAAATAGTTGCGTAAAGGGTGATGATGGTGGTGATAATGATAGATGCCTAAGAAGAAGGATCTGCTTGAAAAGCTATGCAGAAAACCAAGTCCTAAAAATTTTACAACCAGAGAATTAGATTTACTTATGGGAAAATGTGATTGTGAAAAATTTTCAGGTGGAAGAGGCTCTGGGATAGGGTTTGTCCACAAAGGAACAAAAAGGATTCTGCAGTTTGATCAACCACATCCGGGAAATGAGCTATATAGATACCAGATTGAAAAAACTATACGGTTTTTAAAGGACATAGGAGAATTAGGATAATCTGATAAGAGGTGATACAATGAATTCAATGCTGGAATATAAAGGATATCATGCTTCCATAGAATATGATGCGGAAGATAATATATTTGTTGGAGAAGTGTTTGGCATCACAGACTCTTTGAATTTTCATGGAACATCAGTTACGGAATTAAAAGAGATGTTTGAACAAAGCATTGAAAATTATTTGGAGCTGTGTGAGAAAATAGGCAAAAATCCGGATAAAGAATTCAAAGGAACTTTTAATGTCAGGATACCTCCTGAACTGCATAAAAAAGCTGCATTAGCGGCGGCAAAGCAAAAAATAACGTTAAACCAATATGTAATAAAGGCGCTTCATCAATCCTTTGAAGAAAAAGATAAGACGAAAGAAACCGAGGAAAACAGGCGGAAAGGCGGCTGAAATGATACTAAGCGTCAGCAGAAGAACAGACATCCCCAACTATTACGCAGACTGGTTTTACAATCGAATTAAGGAAGGCTTCCTGTACGTAAGAAATCCTTTTAATCCCCATCAAATCAGCAGGATTTCCCTGTCGCCTGATGTAGTGGACTGTATCGTATTCTGGACGAAGAATCCGGAAAATATGCTTGAACGGTTAGAGGAATTAAAGGAGTATACCTATTATTTCCAATTCACGCTCACAGGCTATGGAAAAGACCTGGAGCCGGGAATCCCCCATAAGCGTGAGCATATGCTCGGTGTATTTCAAAGACTTTCGGATCAAATCGGGGCGGACCGGGTCGTGTGGCGGTACGATCCCATTCTGTTCAACAGCGTGTATACACCGGAATATCATCTGAAAGCATTTGAGGAAATCGCCGGAAGCTTGAAGGGATATACACAGAAAACAGTTATCAGCTTTGTGGATCTCTATGCAAAAGCAAAAGGAAGAATGAAGGAATTGGCCCTTCAAATGCCATCCGGGGGAGAAATGATATCATTTGCCCAGGAACTGGCAGCAATTTCCAGGAAAAACCATATGTCCATAGAAGCCTGCGCAGAGCATACGGATCTGAAAAAGGCAGGCGTGATGCCCGGAAGCTGTATTGACCAGGCATTGATAGAAAAACTCATCGGCTGCAAAATAGCAGGAAGCAAGGACAAGAATCAGAGAGAGGCCTGCAATTGCCTGGAGAGCATCGAGGTGGGAACCTACGACACCTGCAAAAACGGATGCCGCTACTGTTATGCCAACGGAAGCATTGAACAGGTAGGCAGGAATGCGGCCCTGTATGATGTGAATGCGCCGCTGCTGTGCGGAAGAATCCAGCCGGAGGACATGGTGACAGAGCGGAAGGTGAAGTCCTTGAAGGCCGGGCAGCTGGAGCTTTTTGAAAGGGAGAAGGTCAAAGATCTTCAAAGAATCCCAGGCATAGGCGCGAATATGGAACAGCACCTCAACAATATTGGAATCCAGTGTGTGGCGGATTTAAAGGGAAGAGATCCGGAGGAGCTGTACCACCTGGATTGTCTGAAAAAAGGCTTCCAGGATGACAAATGCGTCCTCTACGTATTCCGCTGCGCCGTCTATTACGCAGAGCACGAACAGCCTGATCCGAAAAAATTAAAATGGTGGTATTGGAAGGACAGGGACTATCCGGAAACGGAGTAAAACAGCATCTATACATTTGGAAAAATCAGCTAATTATGGCTGATTTTTCTTTTTTTAAAATAAAAAATGAAAACTAAAATAATTATTTTGAAATTTATAAGCATTTGTATTATGCTATAAAAGAACACATACACAGGCTGCCCAGTTGGCCTATGAGATTATACTTCGGAATGCCATGATATCATCGGATATGAATAAATAGTGTATCTTGGAAAGGCAGTCTAAGAAAAACGGAGGAAACCAGGGATGAACCAGGACATTTTATTCTTTTTTGACAAGCACCCGGAAGCGCTGCCCTTGTACGAGGCTCTGGAGGAGCGGATCCGGTCGGAGATCCCAGACGTGAAGATCAAGGTGCAGAAAACACAGATTTCTTTTGCCAATAAGCACAATTTCGCCTTCGTCTCCTTCCTGCCGGCGCGTAAGGCCAAAGAGCGGCCGGATATTTATATTACCGTAACCTTTGGATTGGGATATCGGAAGGAATCACCGCGGATTGACGCGGCCACGGAGCCTTATCCAAACCGCTGGACGCATCATATGCTGATTTCCCAGGTAGATGAAGTGGACGATGAGCTGATGGGGTGGATAAAAGAAGCCGGCGCTTTTTCCGCAGGAAAGCAGTGAGGGGATTTCGGCACACCGGAGGAAAAATGATTACCAACGAAAGTATCAACCAGGCCATTGACTATATTTTGCAGCATATTGAGGATGTAACCCTGGAGGAGACTGCAGCCCACTGCCATTTTTCAAAATATTATTTCTGCCGGCTGTTTAAGGCACAGACCGGGGAGAGCGTTCATGGCTTTATCAAACGGGTGAGACTGGAACAGAGCGCTTTTCGGCTGAAGGTGGAGCAGGAGCGGCCCATTACAGAGATTGGGGCAGATTACGGTTACAGCTCCTCCAATTACAGTACGGCTTTTAGGCAGCATTATCAGGTGGCGCCCATCGCATTTCGCAGAAGTATTTCCTATGATTCCGTCAAGCACCCCTTTTTTCACCAGGAAGAATGGAAGGCGGAGAGCTTTGAGGAGTGTGACAGCAAAATCACCAGGGAAGCGCTGCCTGATTATCATGTGATATACGAAAGGCGGTTCGGGAGCTATGAGGGAATTCGTATGGCCTGGGAGGAGTTCCTGGAAAAATACAGGGCATATATTACAGAGGAAACACAGCTGCTGGAGCGGACCTATGACGATCCGGCGGTGACAGCGCCCGGGAACTGTCTTTATGATATCTGTATAAGCGTGGAGAAGGACTGTCCTTTGGAAAATACGGCGCTGCTGAAGGGCGGCTTTTGTGTGGTTTACCATTTTAAGGGCCATGCAAAATGCATTTACGCCGCCTATCAGACCATTTTCCTGGTGTGGCTGCCCCGGACATCCTATAAACTGGATGCAGAGAGAAGTATGTTTGACGTCTACCATAGAGTGGACAGCGATACCATGTATATGGAACTGGATATCTGCATTCCCATAAAGTAAGGAGAAGAGCTCCCTTCCCTGCCGGCTCCGTCTGCTGAAAAGATACCTTGCCTGTTAAATGCTGCCGGGAAGAAGAGGGCAAGAATTCAGAAGTTTATAATTTAGTTTCTTTTTATAATAGATACCGTCATTTGATAGAAGTGCAGCTGCTTCTGTGAGGTGGCGGTATGATTGTCTGCGGCGTACCTGTATGTCCCCAAAGCACAGGCAGACAAAGGAAAGGAGCTTAGAAGATTATGAACTTAGAAGAAATTCGGAAAAACCAGGCAGGCATGATTCTGAAATTTTCCGTCCCTGCCATTATCTCCATGCTGCTCACCGCATTTATCACCGTAGCGGACGGATTTTTCATGGGAAATTATGTGGGAAAGGAGGGAATTGCAGCAGTCAACCTGGGCCTTCCCATTGTCTATCTGTATCTGGGCGTAGGGCTGATGATTTCCATAGGCGGCGTGGCTATGGCCGGAATGGCTCTTGGAGCAGGCCAAAAGGAAGCCTCCAATCATATGTTTCGTCAGACGATTGCTGCTGCCATAGCAGCCTCCCTCCTCTTAAGCTGCGTGATGCTGTCAGTCTTTACGCCCATGCTGTCTTTTTTGAGGGCGGAAGGAGAGGCGGGCCGGTATTTTCGGGAATATTATTGGATTATGCTGCTGGAGCTTCCGGTTATGGTGGTGAATTCCTCCTTCGGCATGTTTATCCGGGGCGAGGGGAATCCCGGTTACTTTCTCAAGGTAACGGTTCTAAACGCCCTGCTGAATGTTGTTTTTGACTATCTTTTTGCCGGCTGCCTAACCTGGGGAGCTGGCGGAATCGCGGCGGCGTCCCTTCTGGCTGCGCTGGCTTCTCTCTTGTGCATTCTCTGGTATTTTTGGAAAAGGGCCAGTATTTACCGTTTGGGATCCTTCCGCTTTTCGTGGCCGCTGTTTGTGAAGAGCATGTTAAACGGAAGCTCAGAATTTATTGGGGAAATGTCCACAGGGCTTGCCATGTTTGCCTATAATTTTGTGATTATGAGGAAAATAGGCGTGGACGGAGTGACGGCATTTACCATTGCCGGATATGGGGCCTATGGCTTCAGTATGCTGGTGGTGGGCTTTGGACAGGGGGCCAGTCCGCTTATCAGCTTTGCCTATGGCGCAAAAGAATACGAACTGGCCGGGGCACTTCGGAAGAGAACTAACTGCTATGTGTTCTGGGCTGGGGCGGCGGTATTTCTGGCAATGTCGGCGGCTTCCGGGTGGTATGGCAGCCTCTTTGTGCAAAATGAAAAGATTGAGGAAATGGTATGCTCGGGAATGATGATTTTTACAAGTGCCTTTTTCTTCGCCGGGATCAACGGGATTACCTCTTTTTACTTTACGGCAACAGGGAGGGCTCTGGAATCGGCGGTTATCTCTCTTTCCCGGGGGCTTGTGGTTCTTCTCATCTGTATATTTACCTTGCCGGCGCTGTTTGGAATGACCGGCGTGTGGATGGCGGCTCCGGTGACAGAGGCAGTGACGCTGGTAATTACGCTGGTGTTTCTGGGGAGGGAAATGCGTTTTGCATCGTGCCGGAACGCTTGACGGGCTTAAGGCGCTGGAAGAGTATATTCTTTTAATAGAAGAAATGTGATTGACGCAATACGTTTATGCTGGTATAATGGCTAATATAGACGCATTGCGTTTTTCGGTTGACAGGAAACAGAAGCATAGATGGAGGGAAAAAGCTGTGGATGCGGACGGAAGGAAAAGGGAAATTGCAGGAATGGAAGACAGAGAGCGGCTGATTCAATTAAAGGAATCCTCTGGCATGAACTGGAAGGAGTTTGCGGAATATTTTGAGATCCCCTACCGTACCATGCAGGACTGGGAGCACGGAAAGCGGTCTATGCCTCATTATCTTCTGCGGCTGATGGAGTATAAGATGCGGATGGAGAAGCTGGGGGGAGGGCATAAGAGTAAGTAGAAGCTTGATTCTGTTTATTCCATAAGAACCCCCTTTTCATTCCAAAATCCCAATCAATCCCCTGCCTTTGCCGATATACAATTATAT
Organism: Clostridia bacterium; assembly: GCA_910575725.1. Lineage (GTDB taxonomy): Bacteria > Bacillota > Clostridia > Lachnospirales > Lachnospiraceae > Laedolimicola. Next base: position 56,571 of record CAJTFE010000007.1, read on the forward strand.
TGTCCCCATAAACCGGCCTGCCTTATCCGCCAAGGCATCCTGCCGGCAATCCGAATGAGGTGAAGCGTGTGCACATAGCAGTTGTAGATGACGAGACGGTCATTTGTGAACAAATAAAAAACTTAATCCAAAAGGCCCGGCCGGACAGCAGGATTACGGTCTACACCTCCGGCCAATCTTTCCTGGCAGCAGGAAAGCCTTTCGATCTGGTATATCTGGATATTCAGATGGAGGGAATGACCGGCATGGAGGCGGCCAGGGAGTTTCGGAAAGTACAGCCCGACGCCGTACTGATTTTTGTCACAGGAGCAAAAGAATATGCGCTGGAAGCCTTTGACGTGTCGGCCTTTCATTACCTGCTAAAGCCTTTGGAAGAGACAAAGTTCATCCAGGTATTGGAGCAGGCAGGAGCGGAAGCCGAAAGACGCAGATCCGGAAGAAAAGAACGGATTTTCCTCCGGGCCAGGAATAAGACTGTGGCTCAAAGCGATATTCTCTACATCGAGAGCCGGGGAAAGAAGGTAGACATTCACACCTTAAAGGAGACATTTACGATCTACGGCTCTATGAACGAGCTGGAAGCACGGCTGGGCGGCAGCTTTTACCGCTGTCACAGAGGATATCTGGTAAATATGGCTTATATCACCGAATACGGCCCGGACAGAATTACGCTGACAGGGGGGGATGAGGTTTATCTGACCAGGAAGAAGCATGGAGAATTTGTAAAAGCCTACATGTGGTATCTGCAGAACGGAGGCGTGTCCAGTGTCTAGAACCATTGAGATTCTGTTTCAGCTTTTGGAGCAGCTGCTTGTGCTGGCACAGGGGTATTTTCTCCAGTATTTTTTCGGAAGCTTTCTGGAGCCCAGAGGAAGGCTGCGCCATACGGGCTTGTATGCAGCAGTTTCCTACACCGTAATGCGGAAAGTCCTGGACTTCCTGTGGCCTTCGGAATATACAGCGGCTTTGATGCTTGGAAAGCAGCTCCTGTCCCTGTTGCTGCTGGCTGCCCTTGTTCTGTGTTTTTATAAAGCCTTCAAAGGCATTACTTTGTTTCTGACAGCAGCATTTCAGGCTGTCCGGGATATCAGTGTCTTTCTGGCAGTGACTCTGCTGGAAAAGCCGTCGGATGCTGCATTTGCCCTTTTGGAATGGTGCGGAGGCAGAGGAATGCTCTTTTCCGTTTCGGCCTGGGAAAAGGCGCTGAATCTGACTGTGGGAATCCTGCAGGTACTTCGCACTCTCTTTGTCCTGGCGATTATGGGCCTGGCTTTAAAACGGATTGTAAAAGATTACAGGGAAAAGGATGCTTCGGCAGGGAGGGAAGAACTGCTGTTCATTCTGATACCGGCCCTCACCGGCTTTACGCTGTGCATGCTGCTTCGGGCGATTATGATTACCGTGGAAGAGGACATTCCCGTTCTTCTGTATCAGAAGTATCCGCTGCTTGTCTTTCTGCTTCCGCTGGTTCTTCTCTTATCGCTGCTGTCCATTCTCCTGGGAGTGCGCACCTTTCAGAAAATGGTAAGCTTAAGCAGGGAGAAAAACAGCCGGATGATACTGGAAAAGCAGGTGGAGGATATGCAGGAACATATGCGCGGGCAGGAACGCATCCATTCGGGCTTGAAAAGCATCCGGCATGATATGAAGAACACCCTTGCGGTGATAACAAGCCTCACCGGACAGGAGGAACCAGGGAAAAATGAAGAACTGCAGGCATATCTGACGGCTCTTGGACAGAACGTGGAGCGTCTGGAGATTCCGTTTCTCACGGGAAACCAGGTAGTGGATGCCCTTCTTCATCAAAAATCCCAGGAGGCGCAGGAGCGTCTGCCGGATCTGGAGCTGGATACAGAGCGGCTTATCTTCCCTGAGCATTTGTCAATCCAAAGTTATGATCTGGGCATCCTCTTAGGAAATGCGCTGGACAATGCATTTGCAGCCTGTGTGAAGCTGAAAAGCAGGGAACCGGAGGCCGGGATCTTTATCCGTCTGATTTCCTTTCAGAAGGGAAGCCTGTTCTTTCTGCGTGTGGAAAACAGCTTTGACGGAAGCCTTATCAGAAAGCCAGGGATGGAATTTCCGATGACGGATAAGGAGGAGAGGGAGCTTCACGGGATTGGAATGCTCAATATGAAGCATGTAGCCGAAAGCTATCAGGGAACCGTAGACTGGAATGCAGAGGGCAGGGTCTTCACCCTGGCCGTAATGCTCAAGCTGAAGAACTGAAAATAGTAATGTTTCTCATATAGATACAAAGGGGGGCCAATGCCAAAGACAAGTTCAAGAAGGCTGCGGAATTATGAGCGTCAGGATTTTAACGCGCTGCTGGGGGAATTAAAAAAGGATAAGCCTGCAGAAGCGGATTTCCAGGTAAAAACAGAGGAAAAGAAGCAGCCGTCAGAGACGGCCGGCCAAAAGCCGGAGAAGCAGGTATTTTCTTTGTACAGGCAGCGGATTTTCAGCAATGAAAATGTAAAATTTATCTACTCGAAAAATGATAGGATCCTTCACGAAAAGCATTGCCAATATGTAAAGGAAATTTCGGACGAAGAATTACAATATTCGGAGTCCTACTTGTCCAATATGCGGCAGTGTCCTGCATGTGCAGCAGAGGCATATCTCCGGATAGGGGCGAAGGATCCGGAATATACAGAACGTTACAAAGAGATTTTTGAACAATGCGGTATCACTTTAAAGCAGTTAAGAAATATGTTCCTTGTGAGAGGTATGAAAACCCGGATATCCGGAAACGGTTTTCTTATCAGCTACAAGGAAGATACCTGGAAAATACAGATTGTTTCAAGGAACGGACATGTGCAGCTGTTACATAACAATTACCGGGTGATTCAGGACGGGCGGCGTCAATTCGTCCGGGGATTTCACGTGCAGAATCCAAACTGTACAGATGTAACCTTTGGATATGCGCTCGGTTTGATACGAAATTATGATTACAGTCCGGAGAATGCCGAAAAGCATACCTTGAGAGGTGAAGACAGCGCATCCGGCAGGAACAAGAATCCGGCAGCAGTTCCAAGTGAAGAAAGAACAGAGGAAGTTCGTAAGCTGCAGGAACAGAGAGATATCAAGGAGCCGCTCTGCCAGAAAGAACCTGCGGCAAAGAGACGATGGGAGAGCGTGAAAGCATGGTTTAAAAAATATCTTCGGAAGATGCGCTTCAAAAGTATTTTTTTTATACCATAAAACATACCCGTTCATTCCAAAGACCCAAAATAATCCCTATTTCTGCCGATATATAATTATATGATTTCATACCCGTGTGCTGTGAGGGATATTACGGAACTGGAATAAAAAACAGTAATATCCCTCAAAGTGCACAAATCAATTTACAGACGCATGTTTTTGTGGCTGGAAATTGATTTCACACCTGTGTACTGTGAGGGATATTACGGAACTGGAATAGGAGGGGAACTATGGGATATTACCGCAATACCATTGAGGATTTGTACTCCGGACATTTTAAAAATTCCTACGGAGTAGAGGGAATGTGCATTACCGGAAGGAACGATTACAAAAAAATCATTGATGTGTCAGACGACATGAAAGAACATGTATTGAAAGAAGTAAAAAAATCGTATTATAAGTACAACGGCATGTCCGGAGGAAACGAGAGGGAGGACGAGGCATATGCCCGGGGGTTGAATGAGTATTACAAAACCCTGGACAGAGAAGACCGGCTTTCCGCAGCCTGGACCCTGGGGCAGCTTAATCTTGAGCTGTCAGGAGCGGTGACTGCCGCAATTCGGGAAAAAGTTCCCGGCTGGCAGGCAGGAGAGCAGATCCCGGAAGGCATGCTGGACGAAATATTTTCAAGCAAGGCCATAGAAACCATTCTCACAAGAAAGCCGGAAGAAGCAAAGGAAGCAAAAGAACCAAAAGAACCAAAGGAAGATCGCCTCACTCTGGAACAGCCGGGCGGCAGCGAAGTACCGGAGGAAGAAAAGCCCTCCGGAAAAGTAGCCTTTAACCAGGAAAAGCGCTCCAGACAGCTTGCTTCCGCAAAGACAGCTGCCCAGGTGCAAGTGGTGTTAAGCCTTTTGAAGCAGGATCTTGCCGACTGTGAGAACGGACTTGCAAACGACATGTGCGATGAAAACGAAGTGAGAAAAGTAAGGGCTATGCTGCAGAAAGCCCAGGAGCGTATGAGCGAGGTTTCAGGAAAGGGGCAGGAACAGGAAGAAGAGAGCCAGGGAAGCTTTTTGATTAATATGCTGATGTAAAAGAGAAAAATCATGGAACTGTCCCAAGAGGAAGCATTCTATGGATGTGAATACCCCTCGGCAAGCTTGACGCTCCGTCAGCTTGCCGAGGGGTATTTTGACTTCGCAGTGTTCACAGATTCTGCTGCAGCCAGGTTTCTGCTTGCAATCCTGCGCCAGTTTCTATAGAATAGAAAGGGATATTACGGAACTGGAATAAAAAACAGTAATATCCCTCAAAGCGCACAAATCGATTTACAGACACATGCTTTTGTGGCTGGAAATTGATTTCAAACCCGTGTGCTGTGAGGGATATTACGGAACTGGAAAAAACAGTAATATCCCTCAAAGCGCACAAATCGATTTACAGACGCATGTTTTTGTGGCTGGAAATTGATTTCAAACCTGTGTGCTGTGAGGGATATTACGGAACTGGAATAGGAGAAAGAATGAGACTGAAAAATGTACTGCTTGTAGTAGAAGATATAGAGCAATCAAAGCGGTTCTACCACGACCTCTTCAGCCTTAGAACCCTGGCTGATTTCGGCGGCAATGTGGTCTTGACAGAGGGTCTTGCACTGCAGGACAGATCCGTCTGGGAGCGTCTGGTGCAAAAGGAAACCGTCTATGGAGACGGCGATATGGAACTATACTTTGAAGAAAACCATCTGGACGCTTTCCTGGAAAAGCTCAATGCTTATCCGGAACCGGTGCGTTATTTTCAAAAGCCTGTGGAACACGCCTGGGGCCAGAGAGTGGTACGTCTCTATGATCCGGACGGCCATGTCATAGAAGTGGGCGAGGCCATGGATTTTGTGGCACGGCGTTTTTATGAAGCCGGAATGTCTCTGGAAGAGGTTTCCGAAAAAACACAGCTCCCTCTTGCCCAAGTGACCGGAATCTGTCAGGGAGAACCGGATACGAAGGAGTAAACAGTAATATAAAAACAGAAAAAGGACAGCCATGATAGAACGAAAAAAACTCATACAATTCTACATCGAACAATACACGGAAGAAAGCAGAAAAAAAGAGAAAAAGATTCCCCGATACACCGACGCCCCAAGCCGGATGAAAAATCTCCAGAAAGCATTGAGAAGGGCCAGGCCCTCCCGTGTACCCATCCAGAATCTGGAAGACTACCACCGTCAGATTAAAAATATGGCTATTTACGCCTATCGGAAAAAAAGAGACGCACTGACCCTTACCATCCAGATAGAGCTGCTTCCCAAGCTGGTAGATCTGGATCTGGGACTTTTGCTGAAAGAACAGAAAGAACGTCTTGACGGAGAATTCTTATCCTACCTGAAGCGGAAGCTTCCTGGAGCCCTCTGCCAGGAGACTCTCTTTACCCTGTACGCAAAATTCCGTCAATACAAAGTGAAAAATAAGATCCTGGAGTTAGTACCTTCCCGGCCGGAAATGGAATTCCCCGAGGTGCGCAGAATGCAGCGCCATTTCATCCTTCACATCGGCCCCACCAACAGCGGAAAAACCTTCCGTTCCCTGGAGCGGCTGAAAACAGCCGGAAAGGGCGTTTACTTAGGCCCCTTGCGCCTTCTGGCCCTGGAGGTCTACGAGCAGATCAATGCCTACGGCGTACCCTGTACTATGCTTACCGGCCAGGAATGCATTGAGGAAGAAAACAGCCGGATCACAGCCTCCACCATAGAAATGGCAGACTTTGACGAAGAATACGACATCGCCGTTATAGATGAGGCGCAGCTGGTAGCAGACACGGACCGGGGCCATTCCTGGACAAAGGCCATCTTGGGGCTGTGCGCAAAGGAGATCCACATCTGCATGAGCCCGGCGGCAGAACCGGCCATGATTCATTTGATTGAGCTCTGCGGCGATGACTACGAGATAGAGCGTTACGAGCGGAAGACAGCTCTGCTCTGTGAAGACAAGCCTTTTGCCTTCCCGGAGGACGTAAAGCCTGGGGATGCTCTCATTGTATTTTCCAAAAAATCCGTCTTGGATGTGGCTGGGCGTCTGGAGGAACAGGGCATAGACGCCAGCGTTATCTACGGCAGCCTTCCCCCGGAAATCCGCCGCCGCCAGATGCATCTTTTCAACAAAGGAAAGACAAGAGTCGTAGTGGCCACAGACGCCATCGGCATGGGCCTGAATCTCCCTGTCCGCAGAATCGTATTTCTTCAGGCCGAAAAATTCGACGGCGTGGGAAGACGCCTCTTGACAGTTTCAGAGGTACGTCAGATAGCAGGCAGGGCGGGGCGGTTCGGCATCTACAACTGCGGCTATGTAAATGCCATGGGAGAGGAAGAGCTGGAATTCATCCGTGAACACTACGAGGCCAAGGAGCAGCCTATCGAGGAAGTCAACCTGGGCTTCCCCCAGCTTCTCCTGGATATCGAGGGCCCCTTGGACGAGATCCTCAAAATCTGGCATTCCGTAACACCGTCCGCCCCCTTCGTGAAGGAAAACATTGACGAAGCCCTGACCCTCTACGAACAGGCAAAAAAATGCCGGGATCAGATAGAGGGCTTTGAGGACAAGCGCATCCTCTACCGGATGATCACCTGCCCTATCGACATCAAGGATCGGAAAGTCGTGTCCCTCTGGCTGTCCTACTGCAAAAACTATACGGCAGACGTATCCTTAGAGCGTCCCAGGCTGGAGTACGGCAGGCGAAAAGGCATCCAGCAGTATGAGACTTACTACAAGCAGCTTGACCTTTACTATCAGTTCTCCCACCGGATGCAGAAGGTCATCGAAGAAGACTGGCTGAACGAAGAGCGGAACCGCACCGAAATGATGATTATGAAATACCTCACCAAGGGAAAAACCGATTACATTGCAAGGTGTCGTTACTGCGGAAAGCTGCTGCCTCTCGGAGCCCAATTCCAAGTCTGCGACAGGTGCTTTCGCCGGAAATAATAAAAAGGCCGGCCATTGATTCGTCTCCATACTGTTGCCGATTCTCCGGACAGGTAGTATAATCAAGATATGCCTATATGCTCAAAAAAAACGAGCAGCTCAAGGAAACACCCTGTGGGTATACCTGTATGCTCAAAAAGATGAGCAAACTAAGGAAACACCCTACGGGTATACCTATATGCTCAAAAAAACGAGCAGATCAAGGAAAGGAGAAAAACAGCATGGAACAACTGCTTATTGCCCATGACCTGGGAACATCTGGAGATAAAGCAACCTTATTTACTACAAAGGGGCGGCAGATACGAAGCTATACCGTCCCCTACGACGTTCATTTTTTTAATGGAAATTACGCGGAGCAGGATCCGGAAAACTGGTGGGATGCCGTATGCGACGCCACCAAGGCCGTGCTGGAGGGTGAGGATCCCTCTAAGGTAGCCGCCATGTCCTTCAGCGCCCAGATGCAGGGCTGCCTGGCAGTAGACAAAAACGGCATCCCTCTGCGCGACGCCATCATCTGGGCCGACCAGAGAGCCGTAGAAGAAGCAGAGCACCTGGAAAAGAAGATCGGCGCCAGGCGGATGTATGAGATCACCGGCCATCGGGTTAGCCCAAGCTACAGCATTGAAAAGCTTATGTGGCTGAAAAAGCACGAGCCCGACGTATATGACAAAACCTACAAGATGCTTCAGGCCAAAGACTACATCATTTCCCGGGCCACCGGAAAATTCGTCACCGATTACTCCGATGCATCCGGAACCAACGCCCTGGATCTGCGGAAACTAGAGTGGTCCGAGGAGATTTTAAAGGCAGCCGGCATCGATAAAGACAAGCTTCCCAAACTGAAAAAATCCACGGACATAGCAGGCTATATCGAGGATCGCGTGGCGGGCGAGATCGGCCTTCCAGCGGGAACTCCCGTTGTCTGCGGCGGCGGGGACGGCCCCTGCTCGGCAGTAGGCGCTGCATGTATCAAGGACGGAGAATTCTACCTTACTTTCGGAACCTCTGCCTGGATCGGCGGAACCACTACAGATCCGTTTATTGACGAAGATCAGACCCTGTTCTGCTTCGCCCACGTGATTCCCGGAAAATATATGCCCTGCGGCGCCATGCAGGCGGCAGGAAGCTCTTACTCCTATATCCGCCGGGCCTTATGCGGCGGAGCCCCTTATGATGAGCTGAACAAGATGATAGAGAAATCACCTGCAGGAGCCAAAAACCTTATTTTCCTGCCCTACCTCCTGGGTGAGCGCAGCCCGCGCTGGAATCCGGATACCAGCGGAGCCTTTTTGGGAATCAAGCCTGAGCACGATAAGAAAGATTATGTACGGGCCGTTATAGAGGGAATCGCCATGAATATGGAGCTGATTCTGAAAGCCTACCGAAAGCAGGCCAAGATAGAAACCATGTGTCTCACGGGAGGAGGAGCCAAGGGAGATGTGGTAGCCCAGATTCTGTCAGATGTGCTGAACGTAGAATTTTCTATGCCTGACTGCGTGGAGGAAGCCACAGCCATCGGCGCGGCCGTGATTGCAGGCGTGGGCGTGGGCGTCTTTGACAGCTTCCAGGAAGTGAAGCGTTTCTTAAAGTTTGAGAAAACTGTTAAGCCGGTGAAGGAGCACCGGGAGGACTACGAGAAACTGATGCCTGTATTTGACGAGGCTTATCACTGCATGCTGCCTTTATATAAGAAGATGGCGAAGCTGTAGAGAAGAGCAGGACAATTTGATTTCTTTTGAATGCCGGGGAGTGAAGTTAAGAACGAAAGAAGCTTCCCGGCTTTGTTTTATTCCCACGGACAGTGAGCCAGGCGGACGTGGCCCGATCCATCCCTTCGCTTGGAGGGCTCACTTTGTGCCGCCGTGTCCATTTGACGGCTGCAAGGTCTTTGAATATGCAGTATTTTGGAAAATCTAATAAATAAGAAAAGTAATAAAACGGAGCAACAGAAAAAGACATTTTGCCAATTTACATTGTTTTTTTGGAAAAAGTAGGATAGAATAAGGAATACAATAAAGGATTGATTTTGGACAGAACAAGAAGGAAGGATCTATGAGATTAAAAATTGATAATTTTGCGAAAGTAAAGCATGCTGATATTGTAATAGACGGAATAACGGTTATTGCAGGAGAGAATAATACAGGGAAAAGTACCGTTGGAAAGGTACTTTATTCCACATTCAATTCTTTATATCAAATAGATTCAAAGATTGAGGAGCGCAGAAGAGAAGAACTGCGGATCATATGTGGGGAATATGTGGGAAATGTAGTGGCGTATAGTATAGACAGTAACAAAGACGCCATAGCTTTTCCGCATTTTTTGGGAGGGCGCAGGCAGTCTATTGTGGGAAAAGTCAGTAATGAGATGAGTGATTTTTTGATAGAAATAGATAGAGCGCGCTTTAATAAAGCATTATATCGGGAAGTGGTGCAAAAAGTATGTGAAAAGTATAAGATACAATTATCGGAAAATGATATCGGGGAATTAATAGAGAATTCCTATGAAAGAATTGCATCAAGAAAAATGAATGATGATCATAAAGTGGCGAAGGAATTAATAGAACGCTTTTTTAATCTGTTATTTGACGAGCAGATACAATGTCTCAAAGAACCGGAAGAGAATGCAAAGGTTTGTTTGACAATTAAAGATAAAGATTTAGAGATATGGTTTCAGGAAAATCAATGTATGGATTGGAAAGCAGAGTATTATATTTTACATGAAGCTTTTTTGATTGATGATCCCTTTGTTTTAGATAATCTGACGGATCCTTTCCCAAGTTATTTTATTCAGAGTCTGCACGGACAGCTGTCAGGCCGTTTAACAGAAACGAAAGATGATATTATGACAGGAATTTTTGATGCAGTTCGTGCAAAAGAAAGCTTAAAAGAGATTTATGATGTTCTGGAGCGTGTTACAAAAGGACAGATTTTAAATCAAAATGGTCAATGGGGATTAAAATCAGAACAGTTTAATGAGCCTGTCCATTTTGAAAATCTTTCAGCAGGTTTGAAGTCCTTTGTTCTATTAAAAATGTTGCTGGAAAAAGGTATTTTAAAGGAAAAAGACATTCTGATTCTGGATGAACCGGAGATTCACCTTCATCCGGAATGGCAGCTCGTGTATGCAGAACTTATTGTGCTTTTGCAAAAGAAATTTGATTTAAGCATTGTAGTAACTACTCACAGCAGGGATTTTCTGGAAGCTGTTGAACTGTATTCAAAAAAATATGGTCTTTTTTCAAAATGCAGATTTTATCTGTCTGGTATTGACCAGGGACTTGCTGTTTTTGAAGATGTTACAGATTCGTTGGATAAAATATACAGGCGGTTGGTGACACCTAGTATGCTGCTTGATAAAATCAGATATGAAATGAGCTCAGAGGAAGATGACGAATTTTGAAGTATTTAAAGATGCTGTGAAGAAGTATTTATCGGAATGTGATATATCCATATCCTGCGATTTAACGCTTCACGAGGCCTCCTTGAATAACGATGGAAAAGTATGCTGATATCTCTATAACGGAGATAGGAATTTAACAGTAGTTTCCATGGATATTCTGGCGAAACAGGGCTATAAAGCAGTAAAAGGTGTTAAGGATCCGCGAGAGAATCCCATTAACACAGTGGATGCATTTTTAATTAATAAAGAAAATGAATGGTATCTGATAGAATTTAAGGATTGTGTCATAAAAGCTGGCAAGCAGGCTGTAAAAGATAATATTATAAAAAAAGCATATGCCAATTGGTATATGATAATGGATATGTTCTATACATTATCAGAGAAGAATGAGAAATGCGGTATCTTTGATATAAATAATCCGATAAGGTTTGCAAAGGAACATGTGCATTACATATTAGTATGCAGCGGTGAGGAGAATCCTAAAATATATAATCAGGTTAAAAATCAAGCATTATTGAAGCAAAACTATACGCCCCCGTTTATGCGGAGACTGAAAGATTACCTCTTTAAGGATGCCTATGTTTATACAGAGAATTTTTTTGAGGAAGAATTTGTAAAAAAATTTGCCTATTAAAATCAGTAAATGATTTCTGCCTGCCCATAATGGTTCAAAATGGACAGGCAGAATATTTTTTTACTTTGCAAGCAGCATCATAATCTCATTACTCCGTGCAATGAACTTCGTCATAGCCTCCGGAGCCAGGGGCTTATGGCTGATAAGAGCCAGGTCGTAAAGCTGCTCACAGAACAGGTTCACATGCTCAGAATCGCTGTGATTCAGAATGTACTGTACCAGCTGGTTATTGGCATTGAGCACCAGAGTCTCGCCTGCGCCTCCGAACATATTCGGATCCATGCCGTACATATTGTACATCTTCATCATTTCCTGCATCCGGCGGCTTTCCTCGGAGAGCGTGATCATAGAGGAAATGCTCTCATTCTTGATCTTCTCCACCTTTACATCCAATTTTTCATTGTTCAGAGCCTTGCGGAAAATCTCAGTAAGGGAGTCAGCCGTTTCCTTCAATTCCTCCTCGGAGACAGTCTCCACAAAATCCTCCGTCAGATCTGCGTCAATCCGCTGGAACTTCACATGCTCATTCTTCATCTCCAGATGAGAGATAAAGGGAGAATCAATATTGTGTTTCAAGATAACGGCATTCTTGCCCTCTTCCTTGAAGAGATTGATGTACTGGCTCTGCTGTACCTCGTCGGTCACATAGAAGATGGTTGTCTTTTCCGGCTCCTTCTCCTCAGCATTGTCCTCCCCGGCCTCGTCGGGATTCTCCACCACGTCAACCTCCGGCGCTTCCTCTTCGGGAACCAGATCCTTGATGGTCTGATACTTGCCGTCCAGATCCTTAAAGAGCAGATAATCCATCATCTTCTCGCAGAACTTGTCATCCTTTAAGCAGCCGAATTTGATAAAGGGATTGATGTCGTCCCAGTACTTTTCATAATCCTCCCGTTCGGTCTTGCACATTCCCGTAAGCTTGTCGGCCACCTTCTTGGTGATGTAATCGGAAATCTTCTTCACAAAGCCGTCGTTCTGCAGGGCGCTTCTGGAAACGTTGAGGGGCAGATCCGGACAGTCAATGACGCCCTTCAGGAGCATCAGAAATTCCGGGATCACTTCCTTAATGTTATCTGCGATAAATACCTGGTTGTTGTACAGCTTAATGGTGCCTTCAATGGAATCGTACTCTGTGTTGATCTTGGGGAAGTACAGAATTCCCTTTAAGTTAAACGGATAGTCCATGTTCAGATGAATCCAGAACAGAGGCTCCTTGTAGTCCATAAATACCTTCCGGTAGAACTCCAGATACTCCTCCTTCGTGCACTCATTGGGGTGCTTCGTCCAAAGGGGAGACGTATCGCTGAGGGAAACAGGGCGCTTATTGATCTTCACACGGTCTCTGGCCGGAGAGATTTCCTTCGTTTCCTTTGTACCATCCTCGTTTTCCACTTCCTCGGTTTTGGCTTCCTCGTGGATGCGCTCCACCACTACGTCGTCATCCTTCAAATCCGCCTCGTCGATGGTCTCGTACTCCTGCTCGGCATTTGCCTTCTCCAGGAAAATCTCTACCGGCATAAAGGAGCAGTATTTGTTAATAACCTCCCGGGCCCGGTACTCATTGGCAAATTCCAGGCTGTCCTCATTTAAGAACAGGGTGATCTCCGTACCGACTTCTGTGCGGCTTCCCTCGGACATCTGATATTCCGTGCCGCCGTCGCACTCCCAATGCACCGGCTTGGCATCCTTCTGGTAGGAGAGAGTGTCAATGTGAACCTCGTCCGCCACCATAAAGGCAGAGTAGAAGCCAAGCCCAAAGTGTCCGATAATCTGATCCTCATTGGTCTTGTCCTTATATTTCTCCAGAAAATCTGTGGCGCCGGAGAAAGCGATCTGGTTGATGTACTCCTGTACCTCGTCCGCAGTCATGCCAAGGCCCGTGTCAATGAATTTCAGCGTTTTTTCCTCCGGATTCACTACCACCCGGACCGTGTTCTTGAAATCCTCGGGATAAGTATACTCACCCATGAGATCGAGCTTTTTCAGCTTGGTAATAGCGTCGCAGCCGTTGGAGATAAGCTCCCGGAAAAAAATGTCGTGGTCGGAATAGAGCCACTTTTTGATAATTGGAAAAATATTTTCGCTGTTAATGGAAAGGCTTCCATGCATTTCAGCCATAAATGTTCACTCCTTTGTATGTGTTTTCATATTCTGACACATATTGTAATATGGCGGAAATAAAAAGTCAATAGAAAATTAGCACTCTTTCGATGCGAGTGCTAACAAATTTCTATAAACTTTCTAAAAATTTTCTAAATTTGGGAGAAACAGGGATATGAAAGAAAGGGTTGATAAATTTAAAAAAAATTAATAGAAATCCACTGGATTTGCGTAAAAGTAGGTGTTAAGATATAAAATGGTAAAAACATGAAGAACTACAGGGACCGGTGTGTCGAAGCAGCTTTACCCTTTCGTGCTGTCGCGCAGCGTCTTAGAATAGGAGGAACAGGGTGAAGCAGAGTAGGAAAGGTGCTCTGTATCTGCTTTTGGCAGTGGCCCTTTTAGCAGGATATATATTAAATCTGCAGCAGAGCAGATCCCCGGGCAGTGAGGACTTTCCGGCGGTGGAATGGATTCGGGCACAGGAGCGCTCCGATGTGGGAGCAATTGAACAGGCCCTTCTAAAGAGGGATCAGGAGAAAGCCGCAGAACAGCTTAAGGAGACGGCGGCAGAAGAGACAGAGGAGAAACCAATGGACAAGCAGAGCCTGCGCCGCAGGCTTGGTTCTGCTGTCATTGTAGGCGATTCTGTGGCAGAGGGATTTCTGGATTATGAATTTCTGGAAGCAGACTGCGTTATAGCAGAAAAGGGATTGCGGGCGGACGCGGCAGGCGGGGAGATACAAAAGGCCCTGGATCTGCAGCCCACACAGCTTTTTCTGTCCATAGGGCTTAACGATCTGGAGTACTGCCAGGGAGACAGCGGACGGTTCGTCCGATACTACCGGGAGCGGATTCAGGAGATACGGGAAGTGTTTCCGGAGCTTCCCATCTATATCAACGGGATTCTTCCCATTCTGCCGGAAGCAGTGGAGAAAAAGGCGGAACTGGGATATGTGGACGAATTCAACGAGGCTTTGCAGCAGATGTGCGGGGAGCTGGGCCTTACCTTTATTGACAGCAGCGATCTGCTAGAGGGCAGAGAGGAATGGTATCAGAAGGATGCCATACATCTGAAATCACAGTTTTATCCCCTGTGGCTCAATCGGATGGAAGAAACGGCAGGACTATAATGAACAGATGGGATATTTTACTAAAGCTGGCCAAGGTTTTGCTGGCTGGCCTGCTGGTTGTGATGCTGGCAGGCCTTATACGGGGAAGCGCGTGGAACCCGGACTTTGGCACGTTGGAAGCACATGTGGAGACGGAACTGAATCTGTCCTGTATGCGGCAGGGGGACGAGCAGCTTCTTCGGAGGCTCTACGGGTTAAATGCCGGAGAGCTGAAGCACTGGGTTCTCTATACAGCCCAGGACAACATGGATGTGGAGGAGCTGCTTCTAGTGGAAGCGGCAGAGGAGGGACAGGTATCCCAGATCCGCCAGGCCATAGAGAAGCGGGTAGAAACACAGAAGAATAATTTTGAGGGTTACGGGCCGGAGCAGCTAAAGCTTATTGAAGGGTATGTGCTTTGGGAGTCAGATCCCTATCTGCTTTTTGTAATTTCGGAAAATGCAGAGGCGGCCAAATCCGGATTCGTAAAGGGCTTGTATGAATAACAGAAAAAACCTTAAGGAAAGGTAATAAGTCGTGGTTTTCAGCAGTGTATTTTTTGTCTGTACATTTCTTCCGGTGACGATTGCGCTGTACTACCTGGCGCCTCACCGGATGCGCAACGGGATTCTGCTTCTGGCAAGTCTCTTTTTCTATGCCTGGGGAGAGCCTGTATATCTTTTTTTGATGCTGTACAGCATTTTATTTAACTATGTTATCGGGATTGACATTGCCAGGAAAAAAGCAAAGGGCAAAAAGGCTGGCGTCAGTCTGTTTTTTGGCGTCCTGGTAAATCTTTTGATGCTGGGATTTTTTAAATACTATGGATTTGCGGCGGAGAATATCGGGGCAGTGACGGGGCGGCAGCTTCCGCAGCTATCCCTGCCTCTTCCCATCGGACTGTCATTTTACACCTTTCAGTCCCTTTCCTATCTGATAGACGTATACAGGGGAAAGGCGCAGCGCCAGAGAAATATTCTTTCTTTCGGGCTGTATATTTCTATGTTTCCCCAGCTGGTGGCGGGGCCCATTGTCCAGTATGCGGACATTGACGCCCAGCTGAAAGACCGGGAAGAATCTATGGATAAGTTTGGCCAGGGCGTCCAGTATTTTATCTGGGGGCTGGCAAAAAAGGTGCTGCTGGCCAACAATCTGGGGGCGGTTCACGAGGCGGTGACTGCGCTGCCCTCCCTGTCGGTGCTCTCGGCCTGGGTGGGCGCTCTGGCCTATACCTTTCAGATATATTATGATTTCAGCGGATATTCCGATATGGCCATTGGGCTGGGGAAGATGTTCGGCTTTGAGCTGAAAGAGAATTTCGCCTATCCCTACTGTGCGCGCAGCATCACGCAGTTCTGGCGCAGGTGGCATATTTCCCTGGGCTCCTGGTTCCGGGAATACGTCTATATTCCCTTGGGCGGCAACCGTACCGGCGTGCTCCGCCACATTTTCAATCTTTTGATTGTATGGGCGCTGACGGGACTCTGGCATGGGGCCAGCTGGAACTTTGTAGTGTGGGGGCTTTATTACGGAGTCCTTCTGATTGTGGAAAAATACCTGCTCAGGCGAAAGACAGAGAGCATTCCCATTCTGGGAACCATGTATGCCATGCTGCTTGTAGTTGTGGGGTGGGTGTTCTTTTTCAGTCCTACCCTGAAAGGGGCCTTCGGATACCTTGGGACTATGTTTGGAGCGGGGGCAGCCAGTATTACAGACGACGCAGGCATGTATTATCTGCTCACCAGCCTGGTGCTGTTCTGGTTTTCCTGGATTTTTTCGGTGCCTGCGGCTTCGCGGATATCCAGGGGGTATATGGAGCGTCCCGGCAGGCTGACACCGCTTTTGATTGCGGTTCATATGGGAATTTTTCTGACGGCGGTTGCCTACCTGATTCATGATACCTACAATCCATTTTTATATTTTCGATTTTGAGGAGCTGAAATACGAAGTTGAGACGAAGAAGAGGGAAAAAAGAGTTTTCTGCCTATTCCTGGCTGGGCCTGCTGTTTTTGCTGTGTTTAATCTCCTTTGGAGCGCTGAACCTGCTCTGCGAGGACCGGGTATTTTCCGAGGCGGAGAACCGTTATCTGGAGCAGCGGCCCGTCCTGCGTATTGCAGGAATTATGGACGGGAAGTTTATGAGCAACTATGAAAAATATCAGACGGATCAGTTTTTTGCCCGTGATTCCTGGATCAAATTCCGCTCCGGCGCAGACCGTTTTCTTGGGAAAAACGAATCCGGGGGTGTATACCTGGGAAAGGATGAGCAGCTTTATGAGAAGCCGGCCAAGCTTAAGGAGCAGGTGTGGATCAATCTGGACGCCATACAGTCCTTTGCAGGCAGGTATTCCGGGACAAGTATGTATCTGCTTTTGGTTCCGGGGGCGGCCGGGGTGAATCCGGAGGGACTGCCGGCCTTTGCTCCGGTGGAGAACCAGGCGGAGCAGCTAAGTGAGATCAGCGGGTATCTCAACGGAACAGTCCGGGAAATTCCGGTTTATAAGACGCTTCGGGAGCACCGAGGGGAATATCTGTATTACCGGACGGATCACCACTGGACGACGCTGGGGGCCTGGTATGCTTTTGAAGAGGCCCAAAAGGTGATGGGGCTTGGACAGATTGCGGAAATGACGGCTTATCCTGTGACAAACCGGTTCCAGGGGACGCTTGCTTCCAGAAGCGGCTACCAGGTGCCTTCGGATACCATTTCCATATACTGGCCTAAGGCAGAGGAGCAGCTTGTGGTGACCTATGTGGAGGAGCAGAAAAAATCCCCCTCCCTGTATGCCTCTAAGAAGCTGGAGAGCCGCGACAAATACGGCGTGTTTCTGGACGGGAACCACCCTGTGGTAAAGATACGCACCATGGCAGAGAGCGACAGGAGCCTTCTCCTTCTGAAGGATTCCTATGCCAACTGTTTTGTGCCGTTTCTGACTGCTTCCTTCCGGGAGATTGTGCTGGTGGATCCCCGGTATTACTATGGGGATCTGAATACGCTTATGGAGGAGCAGGAATTTACGGATATTTTGTTTTTATATAACCTCAATACCTTTTTGGAGGACGATGTGCTTCATTTTGTGCTGGAAGAACCAGAGCAGAATCCTACAGAAGGGTAAAAGATACCTCCTGACGGAGCAGAAACTTCTGAATCATCTGATCCCAGGAATGCTCCAGGGATTTGTCCATGGTGAAAAGGGTTAAGGCTGTGGCAGTGGTGCAAAAAAGGCCGGAGGAGTCGTAGCGGACATTGAGAAACAGGCCGCTTATGTCCTGTGGGGAAAAGGCGCTGCCGGTTTGTTCCAGAAGCTTTTCGGTATTTTCACCGGAGAGCTTGAAGGTAAAGCGGAAGTTAAGCGGGGTGCGTTTTCCCTTTATCAGATCCAGGCAAAAGGGGCGGAGCTCCTGCCAGCGGGAAAAACGGCGGCCCAAAAGGCCGAGAGCCTCCTCCTCTTCCTTTGTGTAATAGCCGGGCTTTATCTCTCCGTCTATATGAAAGGTATTGCAGGTGGTGACGGTGCCTTCTACTAAGAGGAAGGCGTCAAAATCAGGCTTAAGAAGAAGCTTGTTCATAAAGGACTTGATGTCCTCGATCTGCAGTGAAATCATAGAGTACCTCCTGGGTGCTGTCAGTGCCAAGGCTGGACCGGCATGGGTTTTATGCTTTTCCGGCATTGGACGGTAGTGTTTTCAGTATACATGGAAATAAGGAGAAATGCAATCGGGGCAGGGAGTGAAATTGTGAAACTGTTTGGCTCGCATTACTGGTCACGGAGTGAACAGTAACTGGCTTGCTGCTTGCAGGAATAAAGAAGAAAGGCAGGGTATAGAAGATGAAAACAAATACATATGCAAAGGAATTGCTCCAGCTTGTGGAGGAGGGGACGTCGCCTTTTCATGTGACGGCCAGTGTGGAGCGGCAGCTTGTGAAGGCTGGCTTTACAAAGCTGTCTATGAGGCATGATTGGAGCCTTGACAATGGAGGCAGGTATTATGTGGTGCATAATGACTCCAGCCTGATTGCCTTTACGGTCGGAAAGAGGCTGCAGTTTGGGGATTCTTTCCGGATTGCGGCGGCTCATACGGACTTTCCGGGGCTTCGTGTGAAGCCATGTCCGGAGATTGTTAAGGACGGCTACCGGCAGCTGAATGTGGAGGTGTACGGAGGCGCTATTTTGAATACCTGGCTTGACAGGCCTTTGTCTGCGGCCGGAAGGGTGGTGCTGCGAAAGGATGACATTTTTCACCCGGAGGTGCGTCTTGTAGATTTCCGGAAGCCCTTTCTGACGATTCCCAATCTGGCTATTCACATTAACAGGGATGTGAATAAGGGCGTGGAGCTGAATAAGCAGACGGACATGCTGCCTGTCCTGGGGCTGGAAGGCGAGGAGAAAGACGAGAAGTTTTTCCTGAAGCATCTGGCTGGGGAGCTTAAGGTGGATCCGGAGGATATTCTGGAGTATGAGCTTGGGCTTTATAATACGGATACCGGGGCTCTTCTGGGGCTTTCGGAGGAATTCATCTCCGCTCCCAGGCTTGACAATCTGACTTCGGTGCAGGCGGTGGTAAGCGGCCTGATTTCCGGGGAAAGGGAAAATGGCTTTAATGTGGGGGCTTTTTTTGACCATGAGGAGATTGGAAGCCGCACGAAGCAGGGGGCCGGTTCGGTGCTTTTGCCGGCGGTTCTGGAGCGGATTCTCTTGTCCTATGGGAGAGGGAGGGAGAAGTTTTTTGAGAGCTTTTCGGAGAGTATGCTTTTGTCGGTGGATGTGGGGCATGGGTTTCATCCGAATAAGGCGGATAAGAATGATCCGACAAATAAGGATATTTTGGGAAAGGGAATTTGTATTAAGGAGGCCAGCGGACAGGCTTATGCTACGGACTGTGAGGCTGTGGCGGTGGTGCAGCAGATTTGTGAGGCGGAAGGGATTCCTTATCAGAAGTTTGTGAATCGGTCGGACGGAACCAGCGGGGGGACGCTGGGGTCTATTGCTTCTGCGTTTTTTCCGGTTAAGACGGTGGATGTGGGAGTGCCGCTGCTGGCGATGCATTCTAGCAGGGAACTGATGGGGACGGAGGATCAAGGGAGCCTGGTTCGGGCGGTGAAGGCGTTTTACTCGTTATAAGGCGGACGTTCAGCCAGTCTGCGGCGGAATCTGCCCTTGGGCTTTTCCATATCTGTGTTCGGACGGTTCACGTACAGGCTGTCTGCTCTTGGCGGACTAACGTTTGGGGCTTTGATAGGCTGCGCCTGTTGAGGGGTTGGACGTTAGTCCGCCAATATCAGACAGCCTGTACGTGAACAGCCGGACACTTGATATTGGAAAAGCCCAAGGACAGATTCCGCCGCAGACTGGCTGAACTGGTAGTTGGAGGGGCGCAGGTTTTTGGCTGATTTTATGAGGGGGTTGTTTGTGTGGGGGGATAGTATATGGATTGTTTTGTAGTATTTGACTTGATTTTGGAAATAATTGGGATATAATGGTCCTGTCGAAGGATTCTTGATGGTTTCAGACGTTTCTGTCGGAATAATCCCGAAGATGAAAATGAATGTTACTGTTCATTCGCCGCTGTTCCGTGGGGTGTTTCCGCACATTTTGTGCGGAAATCCCGAGTTTTTCAGCGCGAAATCGCGTCTTTTTGCGATTTCTGTGCATCAGTTATCATAAGGGGGACAAAGCTTTGCTTGGTGGATTCCTTGTGATCTGGCGAAGCGTGTTAATGGTCACAGAGTGAACAGTAACAAATGAATTGGCTGGAAGAAAGATGTTGTGCCGGATGGGGAAATCTTTTATAATGAAAGTGGATTTACTGCTGGTTCTGCCTTTCTTCCGAATAGGGTTTGTAAAAGAAAGGAGAACGCGGTATTGAGTAAAGAAGAGATGTTTTTGATGAAGCCTAAGGTGGATTTCTGTTTTAAAGAGCTGATGGAGGATACCAGAAGGAGAATGTATATGGATAAGCTGGAGATCCATATTCTGGAGCTGCCGAAGCTTGAGGGGTGTGAATAACCACGGACGGAGCTGTTAAAGTGGGGCAGCTTTCTCAGAGCGGAAAAGAAGGAGGAGTTTGAGATGGCGGCGGAAGGAAGTTCTTATATTGAGAGAGCCTATGAACGGCTGACGGAAATCAGTGCGGATGACTCGAAGCGCCTGGAGTATGAGGCCAGGGAGAAGGCTATCCGGGATCATACTTATCTTATGAATTATAATCTGCAGAAGGGGCTGGAAGAAGGCCGGAAGGAAGGTATGGAGCAGGGGATTAAGGCGTTGGTTAAATTTTGCAGGGAATATGCTTGTACAAGAGAGGAGACTTGTTCCCGGTTGATTCAGAATTTTTCTATTTCTCTGGAAGAAGCGGAGGAGTATCTGGAAAAATACTGGCCTGCTGAAGTCTGATTATAACTGGTATTGATTAGTGCTGGTTTATTCGTGTTTTAGGAAATGCTTGACAAATCTTTTGATTTTGCATATTCTAAAGCATAGATGGTCTGTAAGGGATATTACGGAACTGGAAACAGTAATATTCCTCACAGCGCACAAATCGATTTACAGACACATGTTTTTGTGGCTGGAAATTGATTTCAGATCAGTGTGCTGTAAGGGATATTACGGAACTGGAAACAGTAATATCCCTCAAAGTGCACAAATCGATTTACAGACGCATTTTTATGCGGCTGGAAATTGATTTCATACCTGTGTACTTTGAGGGATATTACGGAACTGGAATAAGAAAAGGCAGAGAACGGAAAAGTAGTTCATATCCAAAGCAGCAGAGAGAAGCTGTCGTCGGCTGAAAGCAGCTTTTGTGGAGGGATGGATGAAGTGCATCCGGGAGCTGATCCGGTGAGTGGGAGGTGTGCTGGCGCATTTGCGGCACGGAAGCATCAGCCGGGTACGTGACGCGCGTTAAGCAGATGAGTGGAAGGGCATAGGCCCTTTTAGAAGAGTGGAACCGCGGATTATTTCGTCTCTTGGAGGCGAGATAGTCCGTTTTTTTCCGGCTGCTTTTGGAAAACGGAAATGGCGGCTGGAATGGCCCGGTCAGATTGAGGAGGGAAAATATATGGGTATGATTCGTTATATTAGGGAAGAATTTCAAGTGATTACAGAACGGGACCCTGCTATTAAAAGTCCCATGGAGGTCTTGCTATACCCCAGCTTTCGTGCTATCTTAAGTTACAGACTGGCGCATAAGTGGTATGAGAAGGGGCATTTTTTTCTTGCCAGATGGCTGTCGCAGAGGACGGTGCGGAAGACGGGCATCGAGATTCATCCGGGAGCTAAGATTGGCAAGGGGCTGTTTATCGACCATGGCTCCGGGGTGATCATTGGGGAGACTACGATTATCGGCGACAATGTGACCCTTTATCAAGGGGTGACGTTGGGAGGAACAGGCAAGGAGAAGGGCAAGCGCCATCCAACCTTGAAGGACAATGTGATGGTGAGCGCCGGAGCTAAGATTCTTGGGTCTTTTACCATCGGGGAGAATTCTAAGATCGGAGCGGGCTCTGTGGTGCTCAAGGAGGTGCCGCCCAACTGTACGGTGGTGGGTGTTCCGGGCCGCATTGTGAAACGGGACGATGTGAAGGTGCCGAGAAGCGATATGAACCAGGTGGATCTTCCGGATCCGGTTATGGACAGTCTCACAGAGCTTCGCCGGGAAAATGAGCGGCTCCATGCAGAATTGGCGGAGCTGAGGAAAAAGAAAGAGAAAAAGGACAAAGAAAAAGCAGAGAAGGAGAAGCAGAATGAAAGTCTATAATACCATAACGAAGAAAAAAGAGCCTTTTATTCCCCTGGAGGAAGGAAAGGTGAAAATGTATGTATGCGGCCCCACCGTGTACAATTTTATCCATATCGGAAATGCAAGGCCGATGATTGTTTTTGACACCGTCCGCCGCTATATGGAGCATAAGGGCTATGAGGTGAATTATGTGTCCAACTTCACGGATGTGGACGACAAAATTATCAAAAAAGCGATTGAGGAGGGCGTGTCTGCCCAGGAGATCTCCCAGCGTTACATTGCCGAGTGCAAGAAGGATATGGAGATGATGAATGTAAAGCCTGCCACTACCCATCCTCTGGCGACCCAGGAGATCGGCGGCATGCTGGAGATGATACAGAAGCTGATTGACAAGGGCTATGCTTATGCGGTAAACGGAACCGTTTATTTCCGTACCCGGAAGTTTGCGGAGTATGGAAAGCTTTCCCACAAGAATCTGGATGATCTGCGCAGCGGAAACCGTTCCCTTTTGGTGTCCGGGGAGGATGAAAAGGAGGATCCTTTGGATTTTGTTCTCTGGAAGCCGAAAAAGGAGGGAGAACCGGCCTGGGAATCTCCTTGGAGCGAGGGGCGTCCGGGCTGGCATATTGAGTGCTCCGTGATGTCTAAAAAATATCTGGGCGAGCAGATTGACATTCATGCAGGCGGCGAGGATCTGGTATTTCCCCATCATGAAAATGAGATTGCCCAGAGTGAAGCCTGCAACGGCAAGGAGTTTTCCAGATACTGGATGCACAATGCCTTCTTAAATATTGACAATCGGAAAATGTCGAAGTCTCTGGGGAACTTTTTCACCGTCCGGGAGATTAGTGAAAAGTACGATCTCCAGGTACTGCGCTTCTTTATGCTGAGCGCCCATTACCGCAGCCCCTTGAATTTCAGCGCAGAGCAGATGGAGTCCTCGAAGAACAGCCTGGAGCGGATTGTGACGGCGGCGGAGAATCTGAAGCATCTTCTTGGCGGCGCGCCGGAGGGCTCCATGACGGAGAGCGAGACTGCCCACTATGAGGCTTCCGAGGAATATGTGAAAAAGTTTGACGAGGCCATGGACGATGATTTCAATACGGCCGACGCCATTGCCGCCGTATTTGAGCTGGTGAAATATCTCAATACCCACACAAGCGGAGAGAATACAAAGGATTACCTGGAGAAATGCCTTGAGCGCTTAAAGACGCTCTGTGACATTCTGGGGCTGGTTGTGGAGAAAAAGGCAGAGCTTCTGGATGCGGATATCGAGGTTCTGATCGAGGAACGCCAGGCGGCCAGGAAGGCGAAGAATTTTGCCCGTGCCGATGAGATCCGGGCCCTTCTTCTGGAAAAAGGCATTGTGCTGGAAGATACGCGCGAGGGTGTAAAATGGAAAAGGGCGTAACGAATCTGATGGAAGAGATCCGAGAGGCATTTGCCCTTAAGGATGTGGATATCCGAAGCTATTCGCCTCTGGTACTGGCCTACATCGGGGACGGGATCTATGAACTGGTGATACGCTCCCTTCTGGTGGGGCATGGGAATGCTCATGCGTCCACCCTGCACAAAAAGGCGAGCAGCCTGGTGAATGCGGCGGCCCAGTCGGCCATGACGGGACGGATCAAGGAGCAGCTTACCCAGGAGGAACAGCAGATCTTCCGCCGGGGCCGCAATGCCAATACGGCCACCATGGCGAAGCACGCCTCCGTATCTGATTACCGGAGAGCTACGGGCTTTGAGGCTTTGATGGGGTATCTGTATCTTTCGGGACAGACGGAGCGTCTGCTTGAATTGGTAAAACTGGGACTGGAGGAAGAAGCGTGCGGTACGAAGAACTGACCATAGAGGGGAGAAATGCAGTCTTAGAGGCATTTCGCTCCGGAAAAACCATAGACAAGCTGTTTGTGCAGGACGGGTGCCAGGACGGTATTGTAAATACCATCAAACGGGAGGCCCGGAAGCAGGATGCAGTTATCAGCTATGTAAAAAAGGAACGTCTGGATCAGATGTCGGAGACAGGACACCACCAGGGTGTGATTGCCTTTGCAGCGGCCTATGCTTACGCAGAGGTGGAGGATATTCTGGCAGCGGCCAGGGAAAAAGGCGAGGATCCTTTCATTTTCCTTCTGGATAATATTGAGGATCCCCACAATCTGGGAGCCATTATCCGGACGGCCAATCTGGCGGGAGCTCATGGAGTGATTATTCCCAAGCGGCGTGCCTGCGGTCTGACAGCTGCGGTTTTAAGAGCCTCTGCCGGGGCTTTGAATTACACGCCGGTTGCCAAGGTGACAAATCTGGCTGCCGTGATTGAAGATCTAAAGAAGGAAGGACTGTGGTTTGTCTGCGCCCAGATGGGGGGAGAGAGCATGTACCGTCTGAATCTTACGGGCCCCATAGGACTGGTGATCGGAAATGAAGGGGACGGCGTAAGCCGCCTTGTGCAGGAAAAGTGTGATTTTACGGCGTCTATTCCCATGCATGGGGATATTGATTCTCTGAACGCTTCCGTGGCAGCAGGCGTACTGGCTTATGAGATTGTAAGGCAGCGGATGAAGGAGGGCTGAGGCCTGGGAATCGGAAAAACTGCGGTATTGCGTGAACGTGTCATGGACTATGTGGGCGGCAGATATGCCGGGTATGGAGAATGAGGCATGGAAAAAAGGGAACGGCTTACGGATGAAGAGCTCATAGAAAAAATCAACGAAGGAGAAACTGCCTGTATGGACATTCTGATTGAACGCTATAAGCGCAGAGTCCGCAATCAGGCCAGGCCTTTGTATCTCATGGGAGGAGACAGCGATGATCTGATCCAGGAGGGGATGCTGGGACTGTTTAAAGCCATCCGGGATTACCGGCCGGAAAAGTCCGACTCCTTTGAGGCATTTGCAGTTTTATGCATTTCCCGTCAGCTCTACAGCGCCATCCAGGCGGCAGGCCGCTTAAAGCATGCCCCCTTGAATTCCTATGTGGAGCTTTCTCCCGAGCTTGGGGAGCAGACGGAAGGGCTGAAAGGGAAAAGTCCCGAGGAGCTTCTCATCGATCAGGAAAATATCGAGAGCCTCCAGGCGGAGATCCTTAAGGTGGCAACGCCTTTAGAGCAGGAGATTCTGAAGGCGTACTTAAGCGGACAGAGCTATACGGAGATTGCGCAGCGTCTGAACAAGGAACCGAAATCCATTGACAATGCCCTCCAGCGTATCCGCAGAAAGCTTCGCAGGACGAACGGATAAAATCGGAATCCGGCAGGCCGGGCGCAGCAGGCCCTCTGGCTTTTCCCATATCCGGTGTCCGGCTGTTCGCGTACAGGCTGTCTGATATTGACGGACTTTTTGTCCGGCAAGAGCAGACAGAATGTACGAGAACCGTCCGAACACAGATATGGAAAAGCCAGAGGGCCTGCTGCGCCCGGCCTGCCGGATTCCGATTTTATTTACAAAAAATTAATGATTTAAAATGTCATTTTTCGTCATTCCGTGTTATAATTTGAACAGAAATATTTCCTAAGCGGAAGATAGAACGTATTGCGGAACTGGAATGGGAAGGAGGGGATTTTTTGTCGGATTATGTAATGAGCACCGGATCCTACCTGTTGGTTGGCCTTTTGGTTTATCTGGTTTTTCGGGCTGTTATCTGGCTTTTGTATTATAAAGGAGAGATGCGTGTACCTATTCTGCACGAAGCGGGGTTCGTCTTGCTTGCATTTTTATTTCTTGCCTTATTTGCTTCCTCTGTGTCGCCTGCCCTTGGATTTTCTCTCAAGCCGGACTGGAAAACAATCTCTTTGATTCCGGTAAAGGGAAGCATTGATCTGGTAAAGACCCAGGGCATTGGAGCTCTTTTTGGAGCTGTTTTAAAGTTTATTCCCTTCGGTTTTTTAATCCCCGTTTTATTCCGGCGTTACCAGCAGTTTTTTAAGGTGCTTTTTCTGTGTGGAGGAGTATCTCTTTGTATAGAAGTGTTCCAGATTTTTCTCACAGGGGCCACGGCCAGCCTGGATGAATTTCTTTTAAGTCTGGCGGGGATTTTCCTGGGGTATTTTCTCTTTGGAATCGTAAGGATTTATTTCCGGGAGATTGAGCGCATGGGGACGGTAAAGCGTTCCCGAAGGAGAGACGTGCCCTTTGTTGTAAAAAAGGAATTGGAATTCCTGGTGATTCTCCTTCTTGTGGCAGTTGTGGGAAAGGGGACCGGGATAGAGGTTCAGCGTGTAAAGGAGGAAAAGGCGGCCCAGGCAGAGCTTGAAAAGAAGCAGGAGGAGGAGCGTAAGGCTGCAAAGGAAGCCGAGGCGGCGCGGATTGCGGAGGAGGAGGCGAAGAAGCTGAAAGTCTCGGAGCAGATGCCGGATCTTTCCCTGGAAGCCGGGGCAGCTTGTCTCTTTTCCTTGGATGATGATATGATTCTCTATGAAAAGAATGGTACGGAACGGGTGGTTCCGGCAAGTACGACCAAGCTTCTTACGGCTCTGACGGTGCTGAAATACTGCGGAACAGATGAAGTTCTCACGGCAGGCGAGGAGATCAGCCTCATCAGCCAGGGAGCTTCCACGGCAAGCCTGAAGGTGGGAATGAGGGGAAGCGTCCGCACATTTCTGGGAGCTATGCTGATTCCCTCGGGCAATGACGCCGCCTATTCTCTGGCCAATTATACAGGACATAAGATTCTGGGGAATGAGAATGCGTCCACAGAAGAGGCGGTAGAGGCTTTTATGGGTGCAATGAATGAATGCGCAGCCGAATTGGAACTGGAGGATTCCAACTTTGTGAGGCCGGACGGGGATCAGGCGGAAAACCAGTATACCACGGCCAGGGACATGGTGCGGATTGCAAAAGCCTGTATGGAAAATGAGACCATTATGGAGATTGTGAAGGGCAAGTCCTTCCGCGCTCTTTTTGAAAATGCCGATATTACGTATCAGAACAGCAATCAGCTTGTGCGGCCCGGGGATACTTATTATTATGAAGGGGCTGTGGGCCTGAAAACGGGCAGCCTGGATGAAACCAAGTGCCTGGTAGGCGCTTTGGAGGCAGGAGGACGACGCTATGTGGCTGCCGTGATGCAGGATACGGACGAAGGGCGGTATAAGGATATAAAGATTCTCTTTGACGAGGTGACGGGAGGCGGCGGTGAGGCGCCTGAGCCGGAGCCGGAAGGCGAAGAGGAAGAATAAGAAATGATAGAATAATAGGCTGCCGGGAATATAACATCAGCCAATTCTGCATTCTGTGTTCAGCCAGTTTGTGTAATTCTGTCTGAGATCAGAAAAGCCAGATGTTATATTTCCCGGCAGCCTCTTTGCTTTTTTGCAGGCTATTGTTTTGGCGCTGCTTTGGGCTGATAGTGATAGACCTCCTCATAGGATTCCCGTTCTGCTTCCGTTGCAGGTGCGCTTGGAATCAGACCGGTACAATCCATGGCAGAGCAGGAATTTCCCAGGTAGTCGTAGCCTTCGATGATTTCTTGATTGCTTTTTCTAAGGTTTTCTTTCATTACAGTTCTCCTATTCTAAGTCGCTGCGCGACAGCACGAAAGGGTAAAGCTGCTTCGACACACCGGTAATGAGAGAAACTTTTATTCGAAAAAGCACTCATAAAAGTTCCTCTCGTGCGCCTTTGCAGCTTTACCGTCCAGCAGAATTTTTTCTAATAAATACTTGACATTTCTTAGCTGGACTATTTAAAGTTCCGTAAGTGCCTGCCGGTACACGGGTATAAAATCAATTGGATTCTTGGTTTTTTCTTTTTTAGTCTGCGCAAAAAAAACTGAAATATGCGGCAAGACACAGAAAAAACACAGGAAGCTCACAGATTTTCCATAGAAGCTCCACAATTGCACCATATTTTTTTCTTACAATAAGCATAGTAAAACAAATGCATCACAAATAAAAAACTTTAGCCGGAACTGAAATAGGAGGACTAATAAATGAAAAAAGGAATCAAAACGATCGCTTTAGCCATGGCATTCGGTGTAACAGCCAGTGCATCATTTCAAGGAAGCAACTTGCTCATAGAACAATGGACAGGAAAAGAAGCGCAGGCAGAGGCTGCAGAAGGCGTTCAGCTTAATCAGACCTTGGGCCAGAACATAGAAGGCGGAGTGAACACAGGCAGCTTTACAGGCGGAACAAAGGATATCTCCGCTATTGCCAGCCAGGCTATGCCTTCGGTCGTCTCTATCACCAACAAGAGCGTACAGGAAATGCGCCTGTTCGGCCAGTCCCAGGCCTTTGAGAGTGAAAGCAGAGGAACAGGAATCATCATCGGCCAGACAGATACGGAGCTTCTTCTTGTGACCAATCACCATGTGGTGAACGGTGCAGATGAAATCAGCGTCGGCTTTGTGGACGGAGAGATAGCGGAAGCGAAGCGCAAAGGCTCTGACACAGGCAGGGATCTGGCAGTCCTGTCGGTAAAAATGGAGGAGCTTTCCGATAAAACAAAGGGAGCGATTCGTGTCATAGAGCTTGGAAAATCCTCTGAACTCCAGGTAGGAGAGCAGGTAGTTGCTATCGGCAATGCCCTTGGCTACGGCCAGTCTGTGACGACAGGAATTGTAAGCGCCCTCAACCGGGAGGTGATTATTGAAAATAATACAAACACATTGATTCAGACAGATGCAGCCATCAACCCGGGCAACAGCGGCGGAGCTCTTCTGAACATGGACGGCCAGCTTGTGGGCATCAATTCCGCCAAATATTCCGATACGAATGTGGAGGGCATGGGCTATGCCATTCCGGTGGACGATGTGGTGGATATTATCGAGGGGCTGATGAACCGTACCATCCGGGAGGAGAAAGCACCGGAGGGCGAGCAGGGCTTTCTGGGAATCACCGGCCAGGATGTGACTTCGGATGTGTCCGATGCCTATGATATGCCAAAAGGCGTTTATATAACTTCTGTGGAGGAGGGTTCCGGAGCAGCTGCGGCAGGACTTAAGAAAGGGGACATTATCACAAGGTTCGACGGAAGCAGCGTGGGTACCCTTGCGGAGCTGAAGGAGCAGCTTTCTTACTACAAAACAGGCGAGCAGGTGAAGCTTACTGTGAGTATGGCTGCAGAAGGGGAGTATCAGGAACAGGTTGTGACGGTGCTCCTTGGAAAGAATCAGGAGAAATAGAAAATAGGGAAGGCGCTGCCGGGAAAGCGGCTGTTGGGAAATACAGTATCAGACTTTTCTGATGTCATATTTCCCAACAGCCGCTTTCCCGGCAGTTTTTTTGTGCAAAATATTTAGAAGCAGAAAATGCTTGATACACAAAAGAATTCTATGATATGATAAAGTTAGTTGATTGATATATCAATATTACAATTTTTCAAAAATCTATTGACATCAGACAGTAATTAAGATAATATATTGA
Source organism: Clostridia bacterium (assembly GCA_910575725.1). GTDB lineage: Bacteria > Bacillota > Clostridia > Lachnospirales > Lachnospiraceae > Laedolimicola. The sequence goes on from CAJTFE010000007.1 coordinate 86,040, forward strand.
TATATCAATATACCGTTATACTAATATAATAGAAAAGGTGATTGATATGATTGACAAGACAAGTCCAATTCCAATGTATTTTCAGCTGAAAGAGATGCTGAAGGGCATGATCAAATCCGGAGATTTGAAGCCGGGGGATCGTATTTATTCGGAAAATGAGCTGTGTGAGATGTATGACGTGAGCCGGATCACTGCCAAGCGCGCACTGGACGAGATGGTGAGGGAGGGGTATCTGTACCGCCTGCCAGGCAGAGGAAGCTTTGTTCAGGGCAGAAAGATTGATCACACATTATCCAACTTTTACTCATTTACTGAGGAGGTCAAAAAACAGGGGCTGGAACCCTCTTCCAAGATCATTGAGCTTAAGGTGATTCCGGCGGACGAGCTGGTAAGCGAGGCGCTGGGGATTGAGGAGGGAGCGTCCGTAACTTTCGTCCAGCGTCTGCGTATGGCGGATGACAGCGTTATTGCCCTCGATCATTCCTACATACCCCTTTCTGTCTGTGAGCGTATTACATTTGAGGAATTGGAGAACAATTCATTGTATCAAGTACTAAGAGGAAAAGGAATCACGCCGGATCGCGCGACGGAATCCTTTTTTGCAGAACCGCTTATGGAGGAAGATGCCGGGCTTTTGAATATGGAAACGGGGACGGCGGCATTGAAGGTATGCCGGTTAACCTACAGTAATGACAGGCTCATTGAGTTTAACTACCGTTATTACAAAGGCCAGCAGTATCGCTATACCATAGAATTGAAGTAGAGGGCCGGTCTGCAGTCATTCGGAAAGGTGCGGTCTTTTGAAGGGAAAAGTACTTGATCCAATACGTATTTTGCGAGAAGGAGAAAGTATGAAGAGAAAAAGTTTATTGCTGGCATTGTTATTATGTACTATTTTAGTTTTTACAGCCTGCGGTTCTAAGGAGGATGTACAAGCGCCTGAAGAGCCGGAACCGGCGGCAGAGGAGGGCGGCGGTGAGGAACAGCCGGAAGGAGAGGCTGCTCCCGAGGGTGAAAAGAAGCTGAAAATCGCCTACACCTGCCAGGATTTGACTAATACTTATTTTGTAGATGTGGCAAACGGTGTGAAAGACAGATGTGAAGAGCTTGGCATAGAAGTAAATATTCTGGACGGCAGGGCGGATGTTGCCAATCAGATTACCGCTTTTGAGAATCTGACGGCAGAGGGCATCGACGGCATTATTGTCAGCCCTATCGATCAGACAGCCTTAGAGCCTTCCGTAGCGGCAGCCATTGAGGCGGGAATCCCGGTTATCTCCGGAAACCAGCTTGTGGAGGGCAGCCAGGCATTTGTGACAGTGCCGGAATATGATTATGGATTTGCAATCGGCGAGGAAGCCGGAAAATGGATCAAAGAAAATCTGGACGGCAAGGCAAAGGTGGCAATTTTTGACTATCCGGAGCTTGAGTCCATCATTGACAGGGGAAATGGAATCGAAGAGGGGATCTTAAGCGTAGCTCCTGATGCAGAGATCGTGGCAAGACAGAGCGCCAACAGTACAGAGAAGGGCATGGCCAATATGGAAAATATTCTCCAGGCCAATCCGGACGTAGAAGTAGTTGCCTGTGTAAATGACGCAGGCGCACTGGGCGCCTATGAGGCTATGATGGCGGCCGGCAAGGAAAGCGACCGAGTATTCATCGGCGGACTGGATGCTATTTCGGAAGCCCTTAATAAGATCAATGAGGGCGGAATCTTCCGGGCAACCGTGGATATTCAGCCTTATGAGACAGGCAAGCTGTTTGTAGACACGCTTCTTGAGGTGAAAGAGAGCGGCCCCATTGAAGATACCATTGTAATTCCCATGAAGGTTGTGAACGCATCCAATATCGGTGACTATACCTTAACGGACTAAGTCCGCCAGCCCCGAAGGGGCATGCATTAATGGGGTACCCGAAGGGTATACCTTAACGGACTAAGTCCGCCAGCCCCGAAGGGGCATGCGTTAATGGGGTACCCGGAGGGTATGAATAAGAAACAGGAACCGCAGCAGTCATTTTAGAGGAAGGTTCCTATGGGGAAAGGGCTGTCTTGAATGTTTCGGGGCAGCCCGCATTTATAAAATAAGTGGGTGGAAAGATGGCAGAAAAACTGCTCGAATTAAAAAATATAACAAAAAAGTTTTCCGGCGTCACCGCGCTTGCGGACGTGTCCCTGGAGATTGACCGGGGAGAAATCCTCACGCTGGTGGGAGAAAACGGCGCTGGAAAATCAACGCTGATCAAGGTGATCACAGGGGCACATGAACCAACCTCGGGAGAATTCTGGTTTGAGGGAAAGCGCATTGAGCACAATACGCCAGTGCTGTCCAAGCAGCTTGGGATCGGGGTGATCTACCAGGAGCTGAATCTCATGCCCCAGCTTACGGTAACAGAAAATATTTTCTTTGGAAAGGAATTGAAGAAAGGGCTGATTCTTGACAAGCAGGCGATGCAGAAAAGCTGTGAGGAGCTGATTGCCGAGCTGGGGGTGGAGATAGATCCCCGGGCAAAGGTTTCCAGCCTGTCTATTGCGGAACAGCAGATTGTAGAGATAGCAAAGGCGGTTTCGGAGGATATTAAATTTCTCATTATGGACGAGCCTACTGCTCCTCTTACCAACAATGAGATTGACAAAATGTTCGAAATCATAGGGAAGCTTCAGAAAAAGGGCGTTGCCATTCTCTATATTTCCCACCGTCTGGAGGAGGTATTTCAGCTCTCTGACCGGGTGTGTATCCTTCGGGACGGAAAGCATATTGTCACTCTGCCTATAGAGGAGATAGACAAACAGGGACTTATCCGTCATATGGTGGGACGGGAGCTGGGACAGGATTATCCCAAGAGAACGGAAGAGCTCGGCGAGATTGTATTTTCTGCAAAAGAAATTACCAATAACCGGGTAAGGGACTGCAGCTTTGACGTGAGAGCCGGGGAGATCCTGGGACTGGCCGGTCTGGTGGGGGCAGGAAGAACAGAGCTTGCCCGGGCAATTTTTGGTGCGGATCCCATAAAGGAAGGAAAGGTGTTCCTAAACAATCAAGAGCTTAAGATAAGCTGTCCCCAGGACGCGATACGCTATGGCATCGGTCTGATAACGGAGGACCGGAAGAATCAGGGCCTGCTTCTTAATAAGAGCATTGCCTTTAACACAGTTTATGCCAGCATGAGAAGCGTCTGCCGCATGGGAGTGATTGAACATACAAAGGAAAAGAAACTGGCCCGGGAATATATGGACGCTATGAATATAAAGGCCTGGTCTCAGGAGCAGACAGCCGGAACTCTGTCTGGCGGCAATCAGCAGAAGGTGGTGCTTGCAAAATGGCTGGCAACCAATTCCAAGGTGCTGATTTTTGACGAGCCTACCCGGGGGATTGACGTGGGAGCAAAAGCGGAGATCTACCAGCTTATGCGGAAGCTTGCGCAGGAAGGGAAGGCAATTATTATGATTTCATCTGAGATGCCGGAGCTGATCGGAATGAGTGATCGGGTTCTCGTTATGCGCAGCGGAAAAATCATGGGCGAGCTGTCAAAGGAGGAAGTGACCCAGGAGGGTATCCTTACCCTGGCAACAGATTAGTACAGTTTCCCATAAACAGCGGCAGATTCTGTGAATAAACGGGTAAACGCTTCCATTGGAAAGGGGTAAGTGAGAGTGAGTGACACAAAGAAAGGAAAGAAACTAAAAACACATGGGATGTCAAAATTCGCTATATGGATTGCGCTTGTTGTTCTGATGGCATTTTTTTCCGTTGCCTCAGACGGATTTCTGACATCTACCAATCTGTTTAATGTGCTGCGGCAGGTTGCGGTGAACGGAATTGCCGCAGTAGGAATGACGATGGTAATTATCACCGGAGGAATTGATATCAGCGTAGGAGCGATTATGGGAGTGGCCTCCGTAGGATGTGCGCTCTTTATGGGAATGGGGCTTCCCCCGGTGCTGGCTGTGCTTCTGGTACTGCTCCTTGGACTGGCAATCGGCATCTGCAACGGATTTTTTGTCTATGAGATAGAGCTGCCGCCTATGATTGCCACACTTGCAGTACAGACGATTCTGCGCGGCGCAACCTATATTATGACAGGGGGCCTTCCGGTATACGGACTGCCCAAAAGTTTTAATATCATAGGACAGGGTTACTTGGGGCCGATTCCCGTGCCGGTGATTCTGATGGCGGTTTGTGTTGCCGTTGGGTGGTTTATTCTGGAGAAAATGGCTTTTGGCCGGTACATATACGGTGTCGGCAGCAACAAGGAGGCCTCAAGACTCAGCGGCATCCGGGTGCGCCAGGTCATGTACGGCGTATACGGAATGTGCGGCGCCTTCTCAGCCCTGGCGGGCGTTGTGCTCCTAAGCCGGGTAAACAGCGGACAGCCTAAGGCCGGCGAGGGGTACGAGATGGATATTATCACGGCTGTAGTTTTAGGCGGCGTCAGCACCAGCGGAGGAGAAGGAAAGATTGTAAATGTTTTGATCGGGCTTCTGCTGATCGGGGTGCTTTTAAATGGAATGACAATTATGAATATATCTGATTATTACCAGCGGGTGGTGAAGGGCGTGGTTCTGCTCCTGGCAATCAGCTACGACAAGCTGAGCCAGAAAAGAGCGCAGAAGGCGGTTTGAATATTACGGAACTGGAATCGAAAGGAGTAAGAATATGAAAATAGAGGAATTGAAAAAGGGACTGGTCGTATCTTGTCAGGCTACATCGGAGGAGCCTATGAGAGACAGCTCGATTATGGGGCGGTTTGCATATGCGGCACAGATGGGAGGGGCAGTAGGCGTCCGTGTCAACGGGATTGCCGATATTCTGGCCTGCAAGCAGATGGTAAAAATACCGGTGATTGGCATTGTCAAGCACGTATATCCCGGATATTGGAGCTATATCACCCCTACGCTTAGGGACGTAGAAAACGTATACATGACGGGGGCGGAGATTATAGCCATAGACGCCACAAAGCTGCCAAAGCCAGAGGGAAAGACTACGGAGGAGCTTCTTACGGCAGTCCGGAAAGAATTCCCCGATGTTCTGCTTATGGGCGACGTGTCCACCCTGGAAGAGGGACTGGCGGCTGTGGAGCTTGGCTGCGATTTGGTATCTACTACACTGGCCGGATATACAGAGTATACAAAGAACCACGAAGATAACCGTATCATCGAGTTACAGGCCCCGGATATACAGCTGGTAAGAGAACTGGTGGAACAGGTGAAGATTCCGGTAGTGGCAGAGGGAAGATACTGGGACGATACACTGGCTGCGGAAGCATTTAAGGCAGGTGCGCACAATGTGGTGATCGGAGCTGGAATTACAAGACCTCAGATTATTACAAAGAAGATTGTGGATAATATTCAAGCCTATCTATAGGACAGCCCCTTCATACCCGTACATTGAGAAGGATATTACGGAACTGGAATAAAAACAGTAATATCCCTCACAGTACACAAATCGATTTACAGACACATGCTTTTGTGGCTGGAAATTGATTTTATACCCGTGTATTGGGAGGGATATTACGGAACTGGAATAAGACTGGAATAGGAGGTATCAAGTATGTCGATAGCGGCGGCAATTGACACAGGCGGAACAAAGATAGTGGGGGCGGCGGTGGATGATTCCGGAAAGATTTTAAAGGAGATCCGTGTTCCCAATACGGAGAGAGACGGCGGATTTATCCTGCGCACTTACATGGATCTGGTGAAAACCCTACAGGAAGAATATTCAATTACCGCTATTGGTATCGGCGCCGGAGGCAGGCTGGATGAAGAGAAGGGCACGGTTTTGTATGCGGTAGATATCTACCGCAATTATATCGGACTGGAAATCAAAGCCCGGATGGAGGAGGCTTTCGGGCTTCCCGTGCGGATCACCAACGACTGCAGGGCTGCCGTTCTCGGAGAGCAGTGGCTTGGGGCGGCAAAGGGATGCAGGAATATCTTCGGAATTATCCTGGGAACCGGTGTGGGGGGAGGATATTACAGTGATGGAAGGATGATTGGCGGCGTCCGGGGAGGAACCGGCGAGATAGGACACGCCATCTTGCACCGGGGAGGCCGCAAGTGCCTGTGTGGGCAGCAAGGATGCGTGGAGCAGTATATTTCGGGCACGGCTCTTTGGAGCATCTACCGGGAGCGCTGCCCGGAATCCCAGATTACATCCGGCTATGAATTTTTTGAGCTTTACAGACAAGGCGATACGAATGCCGTCCGGGTGCTGGAGGGATTTGTGGAGGATCTGGCGGAGTGTGCGGTAAACTGCGGAAATCTCTTTGATCCGGAAATGATTCTCATAGGAGGCGGTCTGTCCGATACGGCAGAGTATTGGTGGGAGGCGCTGTTAAAGACCTATGAAGCCCTGGGGAATGTTCACACCAGGAGGATTCCCCTTGTCAGGGCAGAGTGTGGAAACCGGGCAGCGCTTCTGGGAGCGGCACGGATAGCCTTTGGCGAGTGGGAACCCGGAAGTGTCTGGAGCTGGTAAAAAGTGCATTTATATTTTAACAGTTATTGGGTGAGAGGTTAAAAGCCTCTCACTTTTTTTGCCAGAAAAGAAGCAAAACGGATAATAGAAGATAGAGATTTGGTAATAATGCATAAAAAACAAGAATGATTTTCTGTAAAAATGTAGAAAATGAGCTTGGGATCTGAAATTGTATTGACAGGATTCGAGGATAGTCGTAAACTGTATATGTTACATAAGTTATATACTATTACAAATGTAATAGTTAGGAGGTGAAGGAAAGATGGGAAAGGTAATCGTGGTTACACATGGGGGACTTGCCGAAAGCTTTTATGAAACAGCCGGAATGTTTATTGCAGAACGCAGTGGGCTGACAGTACTGGGGCTGGGCGTTGATCTGGAAAAATTTAAAAATGAATTAAGAGCAGCAGTCATAGAGAGTGAAGAGACCGAACTTTTAATTCTGGCAGATTTATTTGGCGGAACCCCGTTTAATTCTGCGGCAGCGCTGTGTCGGGAAGTGCGGACGGCAGGAAAGCAGATTGAGATTCTGACAGGGCTGAATCTGCCTATGCTGCTGGAGATTCTTCCCTTTGCGGAGGATATGTCCTGTTCAGAATTAAAGGAAATGGCGCTTCGGGCCGGACGTGAAGGTATCCATGATTTGATGGAAGAGCTTAAGAACTCAGGTTAAAAGAGCAATGCTTTATTTATGCGGACAACAGGAAGTAATTTCACAAACAGATTGGGGTGGTAAAGGAACATGGAAGTAGTACTGTATCGGATTGACGAGCGTTTGATTCATGGGCAGATTATGACTGCATGGCAGGGAAGAACGGGTGCAAAAACAGTTGTGATTGTAGATGATACTGCGGCACAGGATGAGTTTATGATACTGATTTACCGGCTTGCCGCACCGCAGCTTCGCGTAGAAGTGGTGGACACTGCAAAATTTCACGAGATGGCAAAGGATGCGGATACCGGACGGACGATTGTTTTGTTTAAAGGTCCGGCTGAAGCCTTAAAGGCTCTGGAAGAAAAGATTGTGCCGGATGAATTGATCGTAGGAAACGTAGCTACAGCTCCCGGTCGGAAAAAGTATACGAAATATGCTTATTTGAGCGACGAGGAGAAAGGAATGCTGGAAAAGCTGCAGAACCTGGGCTGGAAGGTAAATATGCAGCTTTTGCCGGACGATGCAAAAAGCAGATTTGAGAGATAAGAACTGGAATATCACGGAACTGGAATAGGAGGAATTGGAATGAATTTAATGGAAAAGCATCGTTCTATTTTTAAAACAGATAAGCCGGTTATCGGCTGTGTTCACCTTACAGCATTGCCGGGAACACCCCACTATGACGCATCCGTCAGCTTTAAAGAGCAGGTAGAACGGGCAAAACGGGAAATTAAGGCATTGCAGGAAGCGGGCTTTGACGCAATTGTATTTGCCAATGAAGGGGACAGACCTTATTTAAGCAAGGTGGGACCGGAAATCATAGCTTCCTACACACGGATTGTATCACAGACTCTGGACACAGTACAGATTCCTTATGGCTGCGGCGTTCTGGTAGATCCTTATGCGGCCATTGCCATTGCCAAAGCCATTGATGCCGGCTTTATCCGTGCTTATATCAGCGGAGTATATGCAGATATGTGCGGTCTGACAGAGTATCGCCCCGGAGAGCTTATGCGGTTCCGCAGAAATATTGGCGCAGAGAATGTGAATATTTATTGCTACTGTGATGCCCATGGAGGAACCTCTCTGGATACCAGAAGCCAGTCGGATATGGCGGATACAGCCTTCAGTGTACTGGACCCGGCAGGCGTACTGTTGCCCGGCCAGCATGCGGGACTGGCTCCGGATTTTTCAGAGGTAGAGCAGATAAAAAATCGTTTCCGGGATAAGCCGGTAATGATTGCAAGCGGCGTGACGCCGGATAATCTGAAAGAAGCCTTACGTATTTCGGATGGCATGGTGGTCGGAACCTTTGTAAAGAAGGATGGGATTCTCTGGAATGAAGTTGATCCGGAACGGGCAAAACGATTTATTGATATAGCGAAAGGATGATACATACATTATGCTGACTACATTGAACGAAATTCTGGGAAAAGCAAAACGTGAAGGCTATGGAGTGGCAGCGCCGGATGCCTACAGCAGCAGTTCTGTTATGGCGTGCTTTAAGGCAGCAGAGAATCTGAAAGCGCCGCTTATTGTGTCCTGTCTTGGGACAACAAATATGGAGGAAACAGGGGAGAACGTAAAATTCTATGCCCGAAAATATCCGGATGCAGTTGTAACTCTTCATCTGGATCACGGCAGCTCCTTTGAAGAAATTATGCGGGCTCTGCGCAGCGGATATACATCGGTTATGATTGACCGTTCAAAGCTTCCTTTTGAAGAAAATGTCCGGGAGGTCCGGGAGGTTGTGCGCATAGCTCATGCTATGGGTGTTTCCGTGGAGGCAGAGCTGGGACATGTGGGAACCGGTACAGAATATGACAAGACGCGTGACAGCGGCCTGACCCACAAAGAAGAGGCCCGGCGTTTTGTGGAGGAGACGGGTGTGGATGCGCTGGCAGTGGCAGTGGGAACATCCCATGGTGTTTATAAAGGAACGCCGAAACTGGAGTTTGAGCTTTTGAAGGAGATTGCTTCCCTTGTAACGGTGCCCCTGGTTCTGCACGGAGGTTCCGGAACCGGAGACGAGAATCTGAAGAAATGTATTGCCTGCGGAATTCAAAAGATCAATTTGTTTACAGATATGGCAAACCCGGCCGGGGAAGCAATGGCCTTGTATATGAGAGGAGAAAGCAGTGAAGAGCCGGATATATCAGCGGCACTGGAAATGTTCTCCGGTAAGAAAAAAAATTACTATGTTGCCCCCATGGTCGGCGCAGAGGTGTACCAGAGAAAGCTAGAGCATTATATCAAGCTGTTTGGATCGGCTGGAAAGGCGTAGAAAATGAAGGGAATAGGTGATTGAAATGGAAGTTAAGAAAATGCGTTTTGGGGTATTGACAGAAAAAGGACATGCGGAAGTCCGGGAGCGGGCTCTGCCACCCGTAGGCCCGGAGGATGTGCTGGTAAAGCAGGAGGCATGCAATATCTGTACTACAGATTATCAGCAATGGCTGGGACAGAGGGAAGGACGGGGCTATCCCATGGCAAGCGGCCATGAAAGCTCCGGAATTGTGGTTGAGACAGGCGAGGATGTAAAGGATTTAAAGCCGGGTGACAGAGTTGCCTTAGCCTATGTGACCTGTGGAATCTGCGACGGGTGCAAACGGGGGACCGGATGCAGCAACAATGAGATTGGACCCAAAAAGGTAAGCGGGGACGGCTACCGGGGAATGTTTGCCTATGCGGATTATGCGGTACGTCCGGCCCGGGCGCTGATTAAAATGAGAAAGGATCTGGAACCTGGTGAGGCGGCTTTTATGGAGCCTCTGGCTGCTGTTGTGAAAGGGCTTTCTAAGCTTCGGGTACAGCCCCTTGAAACCGTTGTGGTGGTAGGGGCAGGCACTATGGGATTGTTGAATGCCCAGGCAGCCCGGGCGCTTGGATGCCGTGTAATTGTGTCAGAGCTGATGGAGAATAAAATAAAGACAGCAAGGGAAATGGGGTTTGAGGTTATTGACGGCAATGTGACAGATCCGGTGGAAGAGGTGAAGCGTCTCACAGACGGAAAAGGAGCCGATGCAGTTATATTGGCGGTGGCGGCGACGGCGGTGAACAGGCAGGCCTTTGAACTGGTAAAAAAACTGGATGGCCGTATCCTGTATTTCGGGGCGGCTTATCCGGCACCGGAGCTGTCGATAGATTCCAATGTGATTCATTATCGCCGGCTGGAACTGATTGGTACATTTGGAGCGGATCTGGCTGATTTCTGTACTGCGGCAGATATGCTGAATCAGGGAGTTGTCCGTGTTTCGGCTCTGATTGAAAAGAACAGATATCCATTGGACCGGATTCAGGAGGCGTTTGCGGAGGCAGCGGTTCCAGGAAAATTCCGGGTGAGTGTATTGCTTTAAAAACAGGCTTTCAAAATAAGGAAGAGAATGGGAATTTGCTGAGGAGTACTTGCAAATTCCCGTTTTTCGTTTAAAATGTGTAGTAGTAAATATTTTCCGGGAGATAAAAAGATGAACATCAATCAGCTGACAGATGCACAAATTTCAGAATATACACGTGTTGCCTATTATTATTATAAGGAAGGGAGTACCCAGGAACAGATTGCAAAGCGGATGAATATGTCCCGCCAGAGAGTGAACAGGATCTTAAGCGCCTGTATAGAATACGGAATTGTTCAGATTACGATTAATGCCAACAGCAAGTCAAGACTGCTGGAGCTGGAGAGCGGACTAAAAGAAAAGTACGGCTTATTGGACATCCGTATTGTGGATAATGTAAATGAGACAGACATTTTTTTAGATCTTGGAAATGCGGCCGGAGAGTATCTGGCTACGATATTAAGGGACGGGGATGTGGTTGGATTTACCAGGGGAAGCACTCTGGCTGCCATGGCGGCACAGATGCCGGTAGTACACAGGAAGAATGTTACGGTGGTACAGATGATTGGCAGCAGAAATCAGGACCCCCAGAATACGGCGGCTGACGAGATTGTTCATAATATTTCAAACCGGCTGGGTGCGAAGGCAGTGATGCTGTTTGCGCCGATTATTGTAAGCGATGCGGGGCTGAAAGCCTCCCTGCAGAAGGAGCCTGCGTTTCAAGATACCTACCAAGTAATCCAATCCTGCAATATTGCCGTAGTCGGCATCGGCTCCCACGACAGCATTGATCCGCATTATGCATTTGTAGGGGTAGACATTCACAAAAACATTCGTTTAAAAGAAGGCCAGAGAGTGGCAGGGGAAGTGAGCACTCACATTTTCGATCAGAATGGAGCGCAGGTAGAGAACACCAGCAGAGAACGCATCATTGCAGTGGAATTGGAACATTATATGAAAATCCCGGTCCGGATTGGAGTTGCGGGCCTGCCGGAAAAGTCCGAAGCAATCCGCGCCGCGATGCTTGGAAAGTACGTGAATGTTCTGGTGACAGACACGGCTACCGCAGAAAGCCTGCTTTGAAAAGAAATTTACATTTCTTCCTGTTTATGCTATACTACCCTCGATTGGCAAGGATATAGAAAGGACCCTGTCAGCCGGGGGCATTTTATATCGGAAAAGCGGCATTTGTCAAATGTCCATGCAGGCATGCTGCAAAGTCTTTGGCTTTCCTGTTCACTTTCGTGATCGGTAACGCTTTCCCGGCTGCCTGTTGGAATAAAAATACGGAGGAATATTTAATGGCATCCATGGACCAGAGTAAAATCAGAAATTTTTGCATTATCGCCCACATTGATCACGGCAAGTCCACCCTGGCGGACCGGATCATAGAGATGACGGGGCTTTTAACCAGCCGGGAAATGCAGGCCCAGGTGTTGGACAATATGGATTTGGAGCGGGAACGGGGCATCACCATCAAGGCCCAGACTGTGCGAACGGTATACAAGGCGGAAAACGGAGAGGAATATATTTTCAACCTGATTGACACGCCGGGACATGTGGACTTTAACTATGAGGTATCCAGAAGCCTGGCAGCCTGTGACGGGGCCATTCTGGTAGTAGATGCCGCCCAGGGCATTGAGGCCCAGACCCTGGCAAATGTGTATCTGGCCCTGGATCACGATCTGGACGTACTGCCAGTGATTAACAAAATCGATCTGCCCAGTGCGGAACCCCAGAGGGTCATTGACGAGATTGAAGATGTAATCGGCATCGAAGCCCAGGACGCCCCCCAGATTTCCGCCAAGACCGGGCAGAATGTGGAGAACGTGCTGGAGGCAATCGTCAATCGGATTCCTGCGCCTGCAGGAGATGCCGGGGCGCCCTTGAAGGCTCTTATATTTGATTCCGTGTACGATTCTTATAAGGGTGTCATTGTATTCTGCCGGATCAAGGAGGGAACCGTAAAAAGAGGAACGCCGATCCGCATGATGGCCACAGGGGCGGAGGCGGACGTAGTGGAGGTCGGCTACTTCGGCGCCGGACAGTTTATTCCCTGCGGGGAGCTGTCTGCCGGCATGGTCGGCTATCTCACTGCAAGCATTAAAAATGTAAAAGACACCCGTGTGGGCGATACTATAACCAGCCGGGAGAATCCCTGCGCAGAACCGCTGCCCGGCTATAAAAGGGTTCTTCCCATGGTATACTGCGGCATGTACCCGGCGGACGGAGCCAAGTATCCGGATCTTCGGGACGCCCTGGAAAAGCTGCAGCTCAATGACGCTTCCCTCCAGTTTGAACCGGAGACTTCCATTGCATTGGGCTTTGGATTCCGCTGCGGTTTCCTGGGCCTTTTGCATCTGGAAATCATCCAGGAGCGCCTGGAAAGGGAGTACGGGCTTGATCTGGTGACCACGGCGCCGGGTGTTATTTACAAAGTCCATCGGACGAACGGGGAAGTAATCGAATTGACCAATCCCTCCAACCTTCCGGATCCGGCGGAAATAGAGTATATGGAAGAGCCCATGGTAAGCGCGGAGATCATGGTGACTACAGAATTTATCGGCTCCATTATGGAGCTGTGCCAGGAACGCCGGGGCGTTTATCTTGGCATGGAATATATGGAGGAGACCCGGGCGCTTTTGAAATACGATCTTCCTTTGAATGAGATCATCTATGATTTCTTCGACGCGCTGAAATCCCGTTCCCGGGGCTATGCGTCCTTTGACTACGATATGAAGGGATATGTCCAGGCAGAGCTTGTGAAGCTTGATATTCTGATTAACAAGGAAGAGGTGGACGCTCTGTCCTTTATTGTTCACAGCAGCACAGCCTATGAACGGGGCCGCAAGATGTGCGAGAAGCTGAAAGAAGAGATTCCCCGTCATCTTTTTGAGATACCCATCCAGGCGGCGGTAGGCAGCAAGATCATTGCCCGGGAAACGGTAAAGGCTATGCGTAAAGACGTTTTGGCAAAGTGCTACGGCGGCGATATCACCAGAAAGAAAAAGCTCCTGGAAAAACAGAAGGAAGGCAAGAAGCGCATGCGCCAGATTGGAAACGTAGAGATTCCCCAGAAGGCGTTTATGAGCGTGCTGAAGCTGGATGATAAGTAGAGGTGCCGGAGGGGCGGATAGGGAGCAGGAAAACCGCATCGGCCCATCGGGTGTGCAAAAGGAGTTAGAGCTCTATATCCATATCCCTTTCTGCGTACAAAAATGCGCCTACTGCGACTTCCTGTCAGCGCCGGCGGACGAAGCAGTGCGGGCCAGGTATGTGGAAGCCCTAAAAGGGGAGATTCATAAGCGGAAGGCCTTTGGAAAGAATAAAAAAGTGACTTCTGTTTTCATAGGAGGCGGAACCCCGTCTATCTTGGCGGAAATGCAGACAGCACAGCTTCTTAAGGCAGTACACGACAGCTTTCCCATTGAAACAGATGCAGAAATTACCATCGAATGTAATCCGGGCACGCTGACAAAGGAGAAGCTGTCCTGTTACCGGCAATGGGGGGTAAACCGTCTGAGCATGGGGCTTCAGTCGGCAGACAATGGGGAACTGAAAATGCTCGGGCGGATTCACACCTGGGAGGAATTTCTGGAAAGCTTTTCCCTGGCCCGTGAAATGGGCTTTGAGAATCTCAACGTAGATCTCATGTCCGCCCTTCCCGGACAGACCAGGGAGAGCTGGCAGAGCACCTTAAAAAAGGTTCTGGCCTTAAAACCGGAGCATCTCTCGGCCTACAGCTTAATCATAGAAGAAGGAACGCCGTTCTATAAGCGCTTCGGCCCTGGGGCCGGGGAAGAATGCCTGCTGCCGGATGAGGATGCGGAGCGGCAGATGTATTATGACACCAGGGATATGCTGAAGGCAGAAGGCTATGAGCGGTATGAGATCTCCAACTATGCCCGGCCGGGCTTTGCCTGCCGTCACAATCTCGGCTACTGGGAGAGGAAGGAATACTTAGGCCTGGGCCTTGGGGCATCCTCTCTGACAGAAGGCGTGCGCTGCCGGAATCACAGGAAGCTTTCTGCGTATCTGGCCGGTGATTATTCCCATGAGGAGGAGCAGCGGCTTACCCGAAAAGAAGAGCTGGAGGAGACGATGTTTCTGGGGCTTCGAAAGGCAGAGGGAGTGCTGCTCACAAAGGAGATTTCGGAAGCTTATCAAGAGGTATTCCCAAGACTTGAGCAGCAGGGCCTCCTGATACGGGAAAACGGCAGGGCGTGGCTGACGGATCTGGGGATAGACGTGAGTAACTATGCATTGGCGGAGTTTTTATAGATCCGTAAGTCCGGCTTAGTGCGATTGCGCAGCGACTTTTAACTGGACGGTAAAGCTGCAAAGGCGCACGAGAGGAACTTTTATGAGTGCTTTTTCGAATAAAAGTTTCTCTCATAACCGGTGTGCCGAAGCAGCTTTGCCCTTTAGTGCCGTCGCGCAGCGACTTTAAAACAGTAATATCCCTCCCAGTGCACAAATTCATTTCCAGACACATAGGTTTGGGGTTGGAAATGGATTTCGGACCAGTGTACTGGGAGGGATATTACGGAACTGGAATAGGAGGATGACATATGATAAAGGAAGTAATTTTCGACATTGACAATACCCTTTACAGCTATGACAAGGGCCACGGCGAGGGGCTGAAAGCTCTCTGCAGTTATGCCAGGGAGCAGCTTGGGGTGGATTCGGAAGAATTTCTGGAAATGGTAAAGAAAACGAACCAGGAGATAACAGACCGCCTCGGAAAGGACAATGCATCCATCCACAGCCGGAGTATCCGTTTCCAGAATCTTCTGGAAAAATGGGAAAAGCCTCTGTTCCCCCATGTACAGGCTATGTACCATGTCTATTGGGACACCCTTCTCAAGGTGAGCGGGCCGGAACCGGGAGCCATTGCCTGCATGGAGGAATTGAAGTCCATGGGCATCCGCATCGGAATCGGGACGGATATGACGGCCATGATGCAGTATGAAAAGCTGTCAGCCTTTGGCTTCGCCCCCTACATCAGCCATATTGTGACAAGCCAGGAGGCCGGAGTGGAAAAGCCCCATCCTGTATTTATGGAGCTGTGCATCAAAAAAGCGGAGGCCCGGCCGGAGGAATGTGTCTTTGTGGGAGATAATTTTAAAAAGGATGCCCAGGGGGCCTCTGCCTGCGGAATGCATGGCGTGTGGTACAACCCCAAGGGAAAAGAGCTTCCCGGAGAAATAAAGCAGTCAGCCGGAAAATACAAGGAAATACGCCATTTTGACGAACTGGCGCCCTATGTCCGGACGCTGCAGCACAGATCACATATCAATCAGAGGAATGAAGCATGATGAAGGAATTACAATTTTTAGAGGAGCAGCAGGTATCGCCCAGCCTTATCCGGGAGGTAGAAATATTCCGGAAGTCGTATGAGGTTTCAAAGGAAGTAAAGAACCGGATTGTAAAACCGCCGATTCCCTTTTACGGAAAAGAGATATTGGAGATGGCCATAGCCGCGCTCCTTCAGGGAGAAAATCTCCTGCTGAGCGGCTCCAAGGCTACAGGGAAAAACATTCTGGCAGAAAACCTGGCCTGGATTTTCTGCCGTCCCTCCTACAATATTTCCTTTAATGTGAATACGGACAGCAGTTCCCTTATCGGAACGGACACCTTTGCGGACAATGAGGTGCGCCTGCGAAAAGGGCCTGTATATCAATGTGCCGTAAACGGCGGCTTTGGAATCTTTGACGAGATCAACATGGCCAAAAACGACGCAGTTTCCGTGCTTCACGCCACCCTGGACTACCGCCGCATTATAGATGTGCCGGGTTATGACAAGATAGAGCTCCACCCGGCTGTCCGGTTTATTGGAACCATGAATTACGGCTATGCCGGGACAAAGGAGCTGAACGAGGCCCTGGTTTCCCGTTTTCTTGTAATTGACATGCCTCCTCTCGAAGAGGAAACCTTGATGATGATTTTAAAGGAAAATTTTCCCGACGCAAAGGAGGAGGGTTTGAAGCATTTTGCCGGCCTCTTTCTGGATCTGCAGCTTAAGGCGCAAAACAGCGAGATTTCCACGAAGCCCATGGATCTGAGAGGAATGATCGGGGCTTTAAAGACCATCCGGGCAGGCATTTCCCCCCGAAAAGCTGTTACCATGGGAATTACCAATAAAAGCTTTGATATTTTTGAAAAAGAGATTATCGGGGATATTGTGATGACACGGATACCGGAGGATTGGACAGGGGAGGAAGTGTTCTAGCGGTCTGTACGGGGAATCAATCCCTTTCCGGTACGGGTTACCAGGCAGGAGTGAGCAGCAGGTTAGGAGGAATTCATGGAAGAAGAGGCATTTGAGATTGGACAGTTTGAAATTGAAAACCGGCTTCGGAACCTTTGCTGGACGGTCAGCGGAGATTACGGCCTTAACTTGAAGCTGGATACCATATCTTACTCAAAATCCGTTTATGTATCTCTCTACGATGCCGTTAAGCAGGGAGCGTTTTCTAAATATTTTGACCGGGATGCCTTCGGACTTTATCTGGTAAAAAAGCTGTACTGCGGCGCGGAGGAACAGCCCTTGACCAGCCTGGCGCAGCTCTGTGTGGACAGCGCCGTTTACAAAAAAATCAGTAAGGAACGGCCGGGCATCCTGGAGATTCGGAAAAAGGCCTTTGAGGAGCTGATGGAATATGACTTTACCAGGCTTGCGGCGTCCTTCATCGGGCAGATCCGGCTTTCCCTTATGCAGGAGGCGGTTTTGGGGCCGAGAACCATGCAGAGCCGTATCCGGAAGGCGGTAGATATGCTGGAAAAGCTTTGGGATACCAGGGATACCATGGCGGTGATCCGGACTGTGGACGCTCTCTACAACTGGCTGGAGGATCCGCATTTTGAGGAGCGCCACGGCTCCCTGGAGGCGGTTCTTTCCGTGACGATGGAGGAGCTGAGGGAGTTTCGGTGGAAGGATTTTCTGGAGGAAGAGGCATACGAGGAGGATTTTGACCGCTATCTGTCCCAGGTGACCAATGCGGCAGCCCAGTTTCAGGATCAGGAGGCCCAGGCGGAGGAGAAAAAGCGGCTTCGTACCAAACGGGTGCTGGTTGACCAGGAAGCGGCGGATAAAATGTATTCCTATATTGAGCTGAATTACGGCCGCTCCTATCTGTCAAAAACAGAACAGGAACGAGTGAACCGCAGCCTCTGCCGGGGAGCCCACGCGGACTGCAGCCTCTATTTTACGGAAGGTATTCTCTCCGGCATGGTGAAGAAAAATTACCAGTCGGAGTATGCAAGACGGGCCAGGTCAGAAAATCTGAAGGCTTACGGCCACTGTATGCGCGTATCCAGGAGAAATATTGAGCAGCTCTCCGACACCCTGCGCCGGGCGCTGACGGCGCGCAGCGAACGGGAGATTCTGCGCTCGGAGTTTGGCAGGATTGTGCCTGCAAAGCTTTGGAAGATAGGACGGAGCCGGGACAAAAAGCTCTTTGAGCGTGAGCTTCGCAAAGACAGCTCCGACTTTGCAGTGCATGTGCTGATTGACGCCAGCGGCTCCCAGAAACGGAGGCAGAGTCTGGTGGCGCTGCAGGGGTACATTATCAGCGAGGCCTTGAGCATGGTAGAGATTCCCCACCAGGTTATGGGCTTTTGCACCTTCTGGGATTACACGGTAATGCAGCGATACCGGGATTACGATGACCCAAAGGAGGCCAACCAGCGGATTTTTGAGTTTTATGCTTCCTCCAACAACCGGGACGGCCTGGCAGTCCGGGCGGCAGCCGACAGTCTGATGGGAAGACCGGAGGAGCACAAGGTGTTAATCGTCTTAAGCGACGGGCGGCCCAACGATATTATTGTAAACCGGCCCGGCAGCCGGAACCCTATGCCTTATTCCGGCGATTATGCGGTGAGGGACACGGCTTCGGAGGTACGGAAGATTCGGGCTGCCGGAATCTCCGTCCTTGGCGTATTCGCAGGGGAGGAGCAGGACTTGCAGGCGGAACGGCGGATCTTCGGACGGGATTTCGCCTATATCCGGGATATTATGAATTTTTCCGCCGTGGTAGGGCGCTACCTGCGGCGGCAGCTGGATGATGTGGATTAAAAAACAGCATTACGGAACTGGAAAAACAGCATTATGGAACTGGAATAGGAGTCAATATGAAAGAATATGAAGTAGTACACGAAATTTTCAATCAATGCTCCGGCAATCAGATGCGGGACGTATTTATCGAGGAGACAGAGATTGCGGATCTGGAAGCCTACGTAACCAGCCGCCACCAGGACAAGGACTTCACCTTTGAGCGGGAGGACTTAGCGGACGGAACCGTCATTTACCATGTGAACACCTCCGGCATCCTGCAGCGCTATACCTTTACGGAGCTGTAAAAAGGCGGTCTGTCACAAAAAGACGCATCTTTTATGAAGGCTAAAACTGCTTTTGGCGAGAGCAAAAACAGGTAAAATTGTCCGGGATACAGATTTTGACAAATAACGAGAATATTTTTTCGGAATTATCAGAAAAAACCTTGCCGTCGTCTTTTCATAGGTGTAAAATAGAACCATGAAACCTTGAACTCTGCCGCAGCCTGATTGCAAAAGGGGCCCGGCAGGATATTTTCAGATGATACCAGGGAGGTAATGGGTATGAAGGCTTATGAGATGACCATCGAGAACTTAAACAAGTGTCCGGGAAATCAGATGCGCGATACGGAGATTCGCGAGATTGAGACTGCGGATCTGGATGCTTATGTACAGGGCTTACATAAGGACAAGAAAGTAAATATTGACAAAGAAACCATGAATGACGGCTCCGTTGTATATCACCTGGATCTGTCCGGCACATTGGTTCGCTACACCTTTACGGAGATCTAGGAGCAGTAGATGGGTTGGGAAGAACGTTTTCTATTGTTTTTACAAGAGAGTGTCCGTAATCCGCTTTTGGATAAGGTGATGCAGTTCGTCACAGCTTTGGGCGATGCAGGCTTTTTGGCTATCTTAGTCTGCATTGTCCTTTTGTGTATCAAAAAATACCGGAGAACCGGAGCGGCGGCAGCCCTGTCATTGAGCCTTGATTTTCTGGTGGTGAACCTGATTCTGAAAAATCTGGTTGCCAGGATCCGGCCGTATGATATTCTGGAGGAGCTGATTTTGATTACAAAACGGCCCTCGGATCTGTCTTTTCCCTCAGGCCATGCAGGAGCCTGCTTTGCGGTGGCAAGCGTCATGTTTTTATGCCTTCCAAGGCGGTTTGGGATTGGAGCGCTGGTAACGGCAGGACTGATTTCCTTTTCCAGGCTGTATGTAGGCGCTCATTATCCTACCGACGTGCTGGGAGGGATGCTGATAGGCTGCATTACCGGATGGGCGGCCTGCCGGCTGCTCCAGGGAGGCAAACAAGTTCAGAAAAATACGGAGGAAAGCGATGTTTGATCTTACACAGAATATTTTGACATACTTAATTCCTGTTGTTTTAATCATTCTTTTGATTATGATTCTAGCCGTCGGATACGTAAAAGCTCCGCCGGACAGGGCATTTATCATCTCCGGCCTTAAGAAGGAGCCTAAGATACTCATTGGCCGGGCCGGGATCCGCGTGCCTTTTCTGGAGCGTCTGGATAAACTGTATCTGGGACAGATGACGGTGGACATCAAGACGGAGCAGTCGGTGCCGACGACTGATTTTATCAATGTAAATGTAGACGCAGTGGCTAAGGTGAGGATTGATCCAACCACAGAGGGCATCCGTCTGGCAGCGAAAAACTTTCTGAATAAAAATTCCGAGCAGATTACCCGGGATCTGCAGGATTCCCTTCAAGGCAATATGCGTGAAATTATCGGAACGCTGACCCTGAAGTCGATCAACACCGACCGGGATTCCTTCTCTGACCAGGTAATGGAGAAGGCGTCTAAGGATATGAAGAAGCTTGGAATTGAGGTGGTGTCCTGCAACATTCAGAATGTGACGGATGAGAACGGACTTATCAAGGATCTGGGCGCCGATAATACAGCAAAGATCAAGAAGGATGCTTCCATTGCCAGAGCACAGGCAGAGAGAGATGTAGCCATTGCCCAGGCGGAGGCGAATAAGGCCTCCAACGACGCCAGAGTACTGGCCGAGACAGAGATAGCGGAGAAAAATAATGAGCTTGCCATCAAGAAGGCGGAGCTGCAGCAGGTATCCGACACCAAGCAGGCCATGGCAGACGCGGCCTACAAGATCCAGGAGCAGGAACAGGAAAAGGTGATTCAGACAGCTACGGTGAATGCTCAGATTGCAAAGGCCGAGCGCGAGGCGGAGCTTCGGAAGCAGGAGGTTCTTGTAAAGCAGCAGGCTTTGGAGGCGGAGATTAATAAAAAGGCGGATGCAGATCGTTATGCCGTAGAGCAGGCGGCAGCGGCGGCGCTGGCCAAGCGCCAGAGAGACGCAGAAGCTAAGAAATACGAGGCGGAGCAGGACGCTATGGCCCAGAAGTATGAAGCCGAGCAGGATGCCCTGGCGAAAAAGGCCCAGGCGGAGGCAAAGAAGTATGAAGCCGAGCAGGATGCCTTGGCAAAGAAGGCTCAGGCAGAGGCGAATAAGTACTCCATGGAGCAGGAGGCAGCTGGTATCCAGGCCAGAGGTTCGGCGGAGGCGGAAGCCATCCGCGCGAAGGGTATGGCAGAGGCAGAAGCCATGGAGAAGAAGGCCGAGGCTTATCAGAAGTACAACAAAGCGGCTATGGCGGAAATGCTCATCGGCGTGCTTCCGGATATTGCCGGAAAGATTGCCGAGCCTCTGGCCCAGATTGACAAGATCACCATTATCGGAGGCGGAGAGGACAAGGGCGTAGGCGATGTGGCCGGAAACGTGCCGGCTGTTATGACAAAGCTTTTCGAGACGATGAAGGAGACCGTAGGCATCGACCTGTCCGAGATTATTAAGGCGGAGACTTATGACGCCAAAGTGACGCGGAATATCAATGTTTCTGGGCTGCCGGAGAATGGCGGTGAGTAAATGTTTTGCATCGTATGGATTTGGATTCTGGACTATCAAGTATTGGCACAGATATATCAGCGGCTCTCATTTCCTTATTTTATGCAGTATTTATAAATGCCGTATTGGCGCCGCTGTGAAATATTTATGTATGGCAGGACTGTGACTGTAATAGGTTACAGCCCTGCCTTTTTTTGCTCATGTGAGATAAAGAAGTAAAAGAAGTGTAAAAAATTTTGCCGTTCCCTGTCCGGCTGACTGCCAGACAGGTCGGGCTTTAGTCGGGCAATTCTACCTTGCCGACAAAAGAGTAATAGATTTCGATTTCCTGTCTGCGGAGCTTCCCCCGGCGTTTCCCGTCAAGGGATTCCGATTCGTGGATTACGATTTTCTCCACAAACTCCCGCAACAGGGTAGGGGTGAGTTCCTCAAAGCTGGTGTACTTGCGGACTACTTTCATAAACTTTTCAGCGTTTGCCGTGGCTTCCAGCGTTTCCTGGCGTTTTCTCTGGCAGTCACATTCTTGCTCTTAAAAAGTGGCGGCTTCCTCTGTGCTGACTTCCGTCAATACCTTTAGTGCCGCAAGCGGGGATTTTGTCAAAGCTGCGGCGGTATTTCTCCCCTACTACCTACAACACCACGCAAAGCAAAAATGACGGAGATTTGCGGAAATTTCTTTCTATCCCCTTTGCACGGCATAATACTGGCAATTTTTCAAAATGCCAAAAATGGACGCAAAAAAACAGGAAACCTTTTCTTGATTTCCTGTCTTGTTATACCATTTTATGTAATGGCGGTTATTCAGTTTTTGACTGCAATTCCATAAGTGGGAATTTATCGCTCTGACATATATTTCTGTATTTCATCAAACGTTAATTTTCTTACCTGTGTATTTGGGTATTCTTTGTATTCATCAACAATGAAAATAGGCTTCATTGTTTCACAAGTTTTTCCGTTATTGTTTTTTAGATATAATTGCATAGCCTCGCTGTCCGCAAAGATTTTGTATGAAAGTCTGTCATTTTCACTTTTTATCTCATAAATGCCACATGGCTTTTTCATACTGTAATCAGCAGTACGCAAATACATTTTTGCAATTTCTAACGACTTAAAAGGGAAATTCCACCGTTGCAATCCACGCTTGGGGTCATGTTCAATACAAATACACCGCCCACAAGTTCCACAAATGTATTGTGTGTGATTTGCTAAACAATCCAATGGCTTTAATAATGGTGTTATTCTGTTTTTATCAATATAACATTCCATGCACATTTCAATTCCACTTCCTTTGCAACTTTCACTTTTCTATTGCTTTATTATATATCCTTTTATAAAAAAACAAAAGGACTTCTTAGACTTTCATAGGGCAAAAGGTTCGGATTCCCCATGTGAAAACACCCCCCTTTCTCCCACACGGGGCGGCGCATGGTTTCAGCTTTTATTTTTTTCTGTTATAACCTATCATGCTTACTACCATTGAAACTATAAAGAGGACAATTACTGCAATCCCTGCCACAACAGCATAAGAGAGTATGGAACTTGTCATAGCAGAAAATCCAGCCCCGTCTTCAAAATACTTAACAAAATAGAACATGGGAATAACTGTAATAAGCCCCATTGTCTGCGCAGAACGGAAACCAAACCAATAGGTTAATGGCAGACAGATTCCAGTCCATAATAACGGAACAATCAGAGATGTAGCAACAGACACTCCCCAAACAGTAACATTGAAACTCTGAAAAGCAATACTGGGTAAAAGATTAAATATAATGCTTCCCACAATGCTGACTGCTAATGTACAAATAACAGAAATATATTTGCTTGTTACTACTGAAACCGCATTTACAGGCATTGCTAACTGATATTTTTTCCAACTTGCCTTTTCATCGCTTGCAAAACTCATTATATTCTGCATACCTATTGTCATGGCAAGCATTACAGATGCGAACAGCCCCGCATAAACTCCGGTATTGACCATGAGCAATATAATTGCGCCAACTGCTATCAGAATCAGCTTTTTGTCAATACTCTTAAAGAAGATTATAATATCTTTGTAAACCAAACCTTTCATACTGCACCTCCTTTGATGTAAAAAAGCATAATATCTTCCAGTGTTGCATTATCAACCACAATATCTTTGTATTTGCGCCTTATCGCTTCTTTGTCACGGACAAGACACTCCACACTGACATTTGTAACCCTGTGGATAATATAATCATCCGGGGAAATGGAAGCAAACTTTTCTCTCCCGCACTTCACTATCCCAAAATGATAAACAAGGTCATCTTTTTGTTCCTCAAAAATAATTTTGCCTTGATGAATCAAGATTACATAATCCGCAATCTTTTGTATGTCCGACGTGATGTGAGAGGAAAAGAAAATAGAACATTCCTCGTCTTGTATAAATTCTAAAAATAAATCTAACATTTCATCACGCACAACCGGGTCAAGTCCCGTAGTCGCTTCATCTAAAATCAACAACTTCGGTTTATGTGCCATAGCGCAGATAATGGATAGCTTCATTTTCATGCCCTTTGAAAAAGAGCCTATTTGTTTTCTTTCGGGGATTTTAAATTTTTTTAGGTACTGTCTGTAAAGGCTGCTATCCCATGACTTATATACGCCGGACAGTATTTTTTCAATGTCTGACACATTAAATACATCATGGAAATTGCACTCGTCAAAGACAACGCCTATATCTTCCTTGACAGAAGAACTTGTATGTTCCCTGCCAAAAATCTGTATTTGCCCATTATCTTTTTTTAATTCATCAAGTATTAGGTTAATTGCCGTACTCTTACCTGCCCCGTTTTCGCCAATAAAGCCGACAATCCTGCCTTTCGGAACTTGAAATGAAACATGGTCTAACAAAAATTCGTCAAACTGTTTGCATAAATCCCGTACTAAAATGTTGTTTTTTTCCATGTCCTCGCCTCCTGTTTATTCTTCGTAAAACAACTTTAAAATATTTGTCATTTGTTCATAGCTGATTCCATGTGCTCTGCCGATTTCCGCAACCTTTTGTAACAATTCCTCTGCTACACGCAACTGTTCTTCTTGGATAAACTCCTTGTTTTGGGCTGCAACAAAACTCCCTTTTCCAGATACAGTTTCTATGAATCCGTCACGGGTCAAATCTTCATAAGCCCTTTGAACAGTAATAACGCTGATATGCAAGTCTTTTGCTAATACCCTCATGGACGGTAACGCTTCACCAGCAGATAAAGTTCCGTTCATAATCAGATTTTTGACCTGCATACATATTTGCTCATAAATAGGCTTATCACTGCTGTTGCTTATGATTATTTCCATTTATTCACTCCTCTCTATGCGTATCGCCTGTAATGTGTGTACTTATTCGATAAGTACAATATATGCACTTTTGATGTCAGTGTCAATACCATTTTTATGAAAAGGTGGAGAGTGAGTGAGATTCCGCAGTAGTTCTGTTTTGCCTATTGTACCGAGCGGCATTCCTGTTGATTATGTCAGAGCACAGTTGCTATTATAGGGATTTTGGGTAAAATATGAAAATATATTGGACAAGTTGAGATTGCAGAAAGACAGTCAATTATGCCGGATTACATCAGCTTTATTAACAGGCTCAAGCAATCTTTTACTTATATTCTCATTAAGCAAAAAACTTTGGGAGAGTGGAATAAGCATTTAAGCGAATAGTAAGAGTTTCCAATAAGGTCGATTTACGAGGAGGTATATATGGAAAAGGCTGATTTTCCAGAGTTATGGGACAAAATAAGATCTGGCACCGACGATATGGTTGGCAAGGTAAAAGATACAAAAGACGGCTTTGTAAAGGTTGCAAAGCAATCCAAGCTAGTAGGGAAAGGGCTAAAATCTGATACGAAAGAAAAACTGCCTAAGAAAGAGACAGAGCCCAAAATAAAACTGGACGATGCACTCCGCATGGCAGTCGATCAATATAACGATGCATATACCATGATGAACGATAATGGCACTGCGCTTCATCGGGAGCGTACTCGTGCTGTTGATATGATTGTACATATCGAGGATTTGGTTAATAGTATTGCTAACCGTCCTAAAGCGTTCGATACGGAAATTGTAGAAATTCGAACCCATCGTGAATCCTTTTTGGATGTATGTGAAATTGCGAAAGAAGAACTCGATGTGGCTAAAAAGTCAGCATTAGGTGCTGGAGCTGGTGTCGCCACAGGTGCGGCCATTGTTAGTGTTGCGCCGACAATGGCTATGTGGGTAGCTACCACTTTCGGAACAGCATCTACTGGAACAGCAATCTCTGCATTATCTGGCGCAGCAGCCACGAATGCCGCACTTGCTTGGCTTGGAGGCGGTGCATTGGCCGCTGGAGGAGGCGGCATGGCTGCTGGGCACGCTTTCTTGGCATTAGCAGGTCCGGTTGGCTGGAGCATTGCGGGTGTGACACTTCTTTCTTCTATTGTGCTTTTCAATTTAAACAAATTAAAGCTGGGAAAAAAGAAGAAAGAAGAAATTGAAGCAGTAAAAAATAACACTGCCAATGCACAAAAAGTTGCCGCACAGATACAGGAACTACTGGATGAGATTACTGACCTGCGCGATAATTTGAGTCAACAGTACAATCGTTGTCTTGCTGATTACGGCAAAGATTTCATGTCGATTCCAAAGGAGCAGCAAATTCAGTTAGGGGCATTGGTAAATAACACCAAGGCGCTTGCAGCGTCTCTCGGAAAAAATATTCAGTAAAAGGTGTAAATTATGAACGCAGAAAAAGTAGTGAAAAGCGGTCAAGAGCAAGCTGTGGGTGCGTGGATAAATTACCTGAACCAAGTGCGTTTAGACAGGTTGGCTGAGGCATTGTCAAAACAGAATATTAACTTTGCCACTGCGATGGAGACTATTGAAACGGCATTTGCCGCCATTCGACATGACATTATTTTTCGTAATCGTGGTGGTGACAAAGGGATGCACGGCTTTATTGCAGAAATAGCTGAATGTGGTATAGCTAATGCACGTCAGCAGATTGTTGCCAAGTCTGCTATTTATGTTTGGATTAACGATAACGGCCCGGATGATTTGCATCGTGGAGCAGATGTAATTCAGCAGAAATTTGTCCAAGCGGGCGGTCATTTGTCATTACGGGCAGTAGCAGAGCATCTGCGCCGCTATCCGGAATACCTTACTGAAGGTCACAAATACCAGATCCCGAAAGATCACTATGACAAGATAATGACCTATCTTGCGATGCCTGCAGATGTTGCAAATAAGTTACCGACGTCGACAGGGGAGTTTTCGTTACGCCAGTGGAAAGAGGTTCATGATTTCTTTGAGATAAATGGTATTGATCCAAGCAAGTTAGAACCATCAATACTTGAATATTGTGATGTACAGCAAGATGCGATTGCAGCTGCTTTCGACAGAGAAAAAGGACACTTGCAAGAAGCAGATCAAGAGCAACGGGATACTGCCTATCAAGAAAGCAGGCCTACATTGGCCGAAGGATTGAAAGCAACAACTACCGCCGCTGCGATTGAAGGTGCGACTACATTTGTGATGACTGTAGTTCGCAAGTACAAAGCAGGCAAGAAAATTAAGGATTTTAACCAAGCTGATTGGATGGAGATTGCTGAAGATTCGGGCAAGGGAACTATTAAAGGCGGAGTCCGCGGTGCGAGTATCTATACACTTACAAACTATACTGCTACCCCTGCAAGTGTTGCAAGTGCAATTACCACAGCAGCCTTTGGCGTTGCGGAGCAAGCACATTTATTTAGAAATGGCACTATTGATGAAGTTCAATTCATTGAGAACTCGGAAATCCTTTGCTTAGATGCATCGGTCAGTGCATTGTCCTCGTTTATCGGACAAGTCCTTATTCCAGTTCCGGTTCTTGGTGCAGTTATTGGTAATACTGTCGGAACGATGATTTACCAGGTTGGTAAAGAAAGTCTTTCCACAAAGGAAAAAGAACTTATTGAAAGGTATCTTAAAGAACTTACGGATTTGGATGAAAAGCTGGTAACCGAGTATGGTCAATACATTGAACAACTGAACCATTGCTTTGCAGAATATATGGAACTATTGACAGCTGCCTTTGACCCTGATATTAAAAAGGCACTTGACGGTTCAGTTGCGTTGGCAAGGTATATGGGTGTGCCAGATAAAGAAATCTTAGACAGCTACGATAAGATTGTAAATTACTTCTTTGAATGAGTGAATCTTTGTTATTCATATAATTGAACTTTATTATAGTTAATAAAATCTCCAAAAATTTTAATATATGATAGAGCCGGGGAGTCATAGTTTATGCCATGGCTCCCCGGCTCAAACGTAAATTAGTTCATTACAAAGTATTTCCTACACCCGATTTTTGGACACTGTTCGTCGTCAAAAAGTAGAGAATTATAAATGGGTTCACGATGGATTCAAGTAGCTGAACGAAGAGAAGCAGTCAATCCCTCCCCATCCGTATCAATCACAATCGTATCTCCAGCAGCAGCCTCCCCGCCCAGGATAAGCTTCGCAGCCAGTGTCTCCACATGTTTTTGCATATACCGCTTCAAAGGCCGTGCCCCATATACGGGATCGTACCCATGCTCCGTAATAAAAGCCTTGGCTCTTTCCGTAAGGGTAAGGGTCAGCTCCCGATCCTTCAGGCGCCCGTTCAGCTCATCCAAAAGCAGATGAATAATAGAAGCAATATCACTTTTACTGAGAGGCTTAAAGAGAATGGTCTCATCCAACCGGTTCAAAAATTCCGGCCGGAAATGAGCTCTTAAGTCATTCAGCACCAATTTCTGAGCCTCTTCCCGGATATTTCCCTCCTCATCAATCCCTTCCAGAAGATAAGCAGAACCAATATTGGAAGTCATAATAAGAATGGTATTCTTAAAGTCCACCGTGCGCCCCTGAGAGTCCGTAATCCGGCCGTCGTCCAATACCTGCAGAAGGACATTGAACACATCGGGATGAGCCTTCTCAATCTCGTCAAACAGCACTACAGAATAAGGCTTCCGGCGGACCGCCTCCGTAAGCTGGCCGCCCTCCTCATATCCCACATATCCGGGAGGCGCTCCGATAAGACGGGAGACAGAGTATTTCTCCATATATTCACTCATATCAATCCGCACCATATTCTGCTCATCGTCAAAAAGACTGGCGGCCAGAGCCTTGGCAAGCTCCGTCTTTCCCACGCCCGTAGGCCCGAGAAACAGGAAGGAGCCAATGGGCTTACTCGGATCCTTAATACCGGCTTTGGAGCGGATAATAGCCTCGGAAACCAGGGTCACGCCCTCATCCTGTCCAATCACACGTTTGTGAAGCTCTTCATCTAAGTGCAGAGTTTTATTCCGCTCGCTCTCCGTCAGCTTAGCCACAGGAATTCCCGTCCACCTGGAAATAATACGGGCAATCTCATCCTCCGTAACAGACTCGTGAACCAAGGAGAGATCCTTTTTATGAATCGCTTCCTCCTCCTGCTCCAGCTGCTTTTGCAGCTGCGGCAATTTGCCGTACTGCAGCTCGGCAGCCTTGTTGAGATCGTAGTTCTGCTGCGCCGTCTGAATCTGCTTATTAATATCCTCAATTTCCTCACGCAGTTTGGAGAGACGCTCCACCGAAGTTTTTTCATTGTCCCACTGGGCCTTTTTCCCGTTGAATTCATCCCGAAGTTCCGCAAGCTCTCTTTGAAGATGCTCAAGACGCTCCTGGCTCAGACGATCCGTCTCCTTTTTCAGAGCCGCCTCTTCAATCTCCAACTGCATGATTTTCCGGCTCAGCTCGTCAAGCTCCGCTGGCATGGAATCAAGCTCCGTCTTAATCAGAGCACAGGCTTCATCTACCAGGTCAATTGCCTTATCCGGCAGAAAACGGTCGGAAATATACCGGTTGGAGAGGACGGCAGCAGAGACTAGGGCTGCATCCGTGATCTTAACCCCGTGGAACACCTCATAGCGCTCCTTCAGACCTCTTAAGATAGAAATCGTATCCTCCACCGCAGGCTCATCCACCATCACCGGCTGGAACCGACGCTCCAGGGCCGCATCCTTCTCAATATACTGCCGGTATTCATCCAGGGTTGTAGCGCCGATACAGTGAAGCTCCCCTCTGGCAAGCATAGGCTTTAACATATTGCCGGCATCCATAGCCCCGTCCGTCTTACCTGCCCCTACAATCAAATGCAGCTCGTCAATAAAAAGAATAATCTGTCCGTCACTCTTGCGAACCTCATCCAATACAGCTTTCAGACGCTCCTCAAATTCTCCCCGGTACTTGGCGCCGGCCACCAGCGCGCCCATGTCCAGGGCAAAAAGCTTCTTATCCTTAAGCCCCTCCGGCACATCTCCGCGGACAATCCGCTGGGCCAGTCCCTCAATGGCCGCCGTCTTGCCCACGCCAGGCTCCCCGATAAGGACAGGATTATTTTTCGTCTTTCTGGAGAGAATGCGGATAATATTGCGGATCTCCGCATCCCGTCCAATCACCGGGTCAAGCTTCTGCTCCCGGGCACGTTCCACCAAATCAGAGCCATACTTATTCAAGGTATCATAAGTAGCCTCCGGATTATCACTGGTAACACGCTGATTGCCCCGAACCGTAGAGAGTGCCTTAAGAAAACGGTCCTTTGTAATACCGTATTCCTTGAAAATATCCTTAACAGAGGGACTCGGGCTGTCAAGCAGGGCAAGAAACAGATGCTCCACAGAAACATATTCATCCCCCATCTGCTTCGCCTCATCCTCAGCGCTAATGAGTACCTTATTTAAATACTGTCCCACATAAGGCTGGCCGCCGGAAACCTTCACCCTCTTATTAAGAGCCTGTTCCACCCGGTTCACAAAATGCTCCGGCTGAATCTCCATCTTCGAGATCAGCTTCAAAATCAGACTGTCCTCCTGTCTAAGAAGACTCATAAGCAGATGCTCCTGTTCCAGCTCCTGGTTACCATATTCATAAGCGGTTTTTTCCAAATCATTCACAGCCTGTATGGATTTTTGCGTAAATTTGTTAATATTCATAATCTGCCTCCTATTCCAGTTTCGTAATATCCCTCCCGGTACATGGGTATGAAATCCATTTCCAGCCGCAAAACATGCGTCTGTAAATCGATTTGTGCACTGTGAGGGATATTACTGTTCCGGTTCCGTAAAATGCAAAAGACCCTATACCACACACTTATGCATGTGATACAGGGCCTTGTTCACTTGTCTATACCTAGTATATATCACTCTCTATCAAAAAATGCAATACTTAATTTCTAAAATAATTCTAAACATTTCTAAACAAAGCATTCCGGCCAAACGTTCTTCCCAGCAGCCATCCATTGCAGGCATCAGGCAAATACTTTATAATTAGCATACAACCCAGAAAAGGAGAAAGCAGCCATAAATGAACTATAAGATAATGTTAAGCAATAGTCTGAAAGCAGCCATAAATGAACTGAAAGAAAAAAATAATATAACTTGTACACAATATCATATACATATTTATCCGGATACAAGCGAAAAAGAATTGTCGAGATTATCCAGTAAGGATTTGTATTACAAAACCGCATTTTTAAAAGGAAAATACGAATTAAAAACATTTACCATAGAAGAAACAGCAAAAATATTCTCACCGCCAATGGGCCTGCCCTTGTGGATGGAGATGTCATTGCTGTCGCATAAGGAAAGTGAAATGCATATCAAGCTAAAAATAAGCATCAGATTCAGAAAGCCAAAAGACCTGCATAACAAAGAAACAAGCCATCCGCCAATCAGAGTATTATAAAAATAAAAACACAAAAAACAGTATCCTTGTCCACTGAGGGTACCCACAGCGCAAATCCATCAAGCAAAAGCAGAATCAGCAATTAAATACCGAAACAGGCATGACACATCAAACAGCATACAGCAGAAACACACATCCGAAAAGACAAAAAACTTCCGTCCCCAAGCAGTTCATCCAGGAGGAGGCGGAGGGCCAGAGCAGACAGCGTGTACGCGAACCGTCCGAACACAGATATGGAAAAGCCTGTGCCCCGGCCCTCCGCCTCCTCCTGGATGAACTGCCTCCTCCCCCAATTTCTAAAAAAAACATAAACTCGCTTGACAAACGCAACCCATAGTGCTATTTTAATGTTAGCACTCAAAAGGGCCGAGTGCTAATAGGAAAAAAGACACACAAGAGTATTTCCAATAAAAAAGGAAATCCTCTATAAAAATGAGGTGACGAATTGGATCTGGACGAGAGAAAATTAAAAATCCTGCAGGCAATCATCCGCAATTATATGGAAACAGGAGAACCCGTAGGCTCCAGAACCATTTCCAAATATTCCGATTTGAATCTAAGCTCCGCAACCATCCGCAACGAGATGTCAGACCTGGAGGAGATGGGCTACATCCTGCAGCCTCATACCTCAGCCGGAAGGATTCCTTCTGACAAAGGCTACCGTCTTTATGTGGATCGCATGATGAAAGAGAAGGAACAGGAAGTCAGAGAGCTGAAAGAACTGATGATTGAACGAACCGATAAGATGGAACGGGTACTGAAGCAAGTGGTGAAGGTCCTGGCGGCCAACACCAACTACGCCACCATGGTATCGGCCCCTGCCTGTCATCGGAACAAGCTGAAATTTATTCAGCTTTCCAAAGTAAGCTCCACCCAGATTCTCACCGTCATAATGATGGAAGGAAATCTGGTACGCAACAAAGTCATTCCCGTTACCGAGGAACTGGATCAGGAGACAGTGCTGAAGCTGAATATCCTTTTAAACAGCGTTCTCAACGGACTGGCCATTGAAGAAATCAACCTGGCCATGATTAAGAACCTGAAGGAGCAGGCAGGCATTCACAGCGGTCTGGTGGCAGATGTCATTGACGCAGTGGCAGAAGTCATTCATTCAGAGGAGGAGGTAGAGATATATACCTCCGGAACCACCAACATTTTCCGCTATCCGGAACTGTCCGAGAACGGAAAAGCCAGCGAGCTTTTGAGCACCTTTGAGGAAAAGCAGGAGCTGACGGATCTGGTGAACCGGACCTTGGAGGGAAGCGGGGAAAGGGATATCCAGGTGTACATCGGCCAGGAGCTTCCCGTACAGGCCATGAAAGACTGCAGCGTGGTGACAGCCACCTACGAGCTGGGAGACGGGCTTCGGGGCACCATCGGAATCATAGGGCCGAAGCGCATGGATTATGAAAATGTGGTGGATACCTTAAAGACCCTCACAGATCAGCTGGATGAGATATATAACCGAAAGCAGGAATAAAAGGAAGAGAAAGGGGTAAAGACCCGTGGAAAAGGAAATGAATCAGGAAGAAGCCATCCAGGAGGAAGAGCTTCAAAGAGAAGCGGCAGAAGCCCAAGACGAGGCCGTGCAGGAAGAGCCGGAAGCAAAAGCAGAGGAAGAACAGGATCCGTCGTCTGAGGCGTCCAAGGAGCCGAAGGAAAAGTCAGAAAAATCCTTCCTTGGCAAGAAGAAAAAGAAGAAAGACCCGAAGGACGAGAAAATTGAGGAGCTTGAAGACCGGGTAAAGCGCCAGATGGCAGAGTTTGACAACTTCCGCAAACGCACCGAGAAGGAAAAGTCCCATATGTACGAGATAGGAGCCAGGGATGTGATTGAGAAGATTCTTCCGGTGGTGGACAATTTCGAGCGGGGACTTGCAGCCGTTCCCGAGGAAGAAAGAGCTAATCCCGTCATAGAGGGAATGGATAAGATCTACAAGCAGCTGATGACCGTATTGACCGACCTGGGCGTGGCTCCCATTGAGGCGGCAGGACAGGAGTTTGATCCCAATCTTCACAATGCAGTGATGCACATAGAGGATGAAGAACTTGGGGAAAATATTGTGGCCGAGGAATTCCAGAAGGGATATACCTACAAAGAAACCGTTATCCGGCACAGCATGGTGAAGGTTGCAAACTGATGCGACAGCTTGTGCACTCGGAAAAGCAAAGCTTTTCTGAGTGCACCGTGGAGTAAATATATCATCAAACCAACAACTTACAATCAAAATAAATGAGGAGGTCTCTATTATGAGCAAAATTATTGGAATCGACTTAGGAACAACAAATAGCTGTGTAGCAGTTATGGAGGGCGGCAAACCGGTGGTAATCGCCAACACCGAAGGCGCAAGAACCACACCGTCCGTAGTAGCATTTACAAAGACAGGAGAGCGTCTCGTAGGCGA
Source organism: Clostridia bacterium (assembly GCA_910575725.1). Lineage (GTDB taxonomy): Bacteria > Bacillota > Clostridia > Lachnospirales > Lachnospiraceae > Laedolimicola. The sequence goes on from CAJTFE010000007.1 coordinate 119,606, forward strand.
GCCGGCAAAGCGTCAGGCCGTTACCAACTCCGAAAAAACCATTTCCTCCATCAAGAGAGACATGGGAACGGATCACAGAGTAGCCATTGACGACAAGAAATATTCTCCCCAGGAGATTTCCGCTATGATTCTCCAGAAGCTGAAAGCGGACGCGGAGAACTATTTAGGCGAAAAGGTAACGGAAGCCGTTATCACCGTACCGGCCTACTTCAATGACGCCCAGAGACAGGCGACCAAGGATGCAGGCAAGATTGCGGGCCTGGACGTAAAGCGTATCATCAACGAGCCGACAGCTGCGGCACTGGCTTACGGCCTGGACAACGAAAAAGAGCAGAAAATCATGGTTTACGATTTGGGCGGCGGTACCTTCGACGTATCCATCATTGAGATTGGCGACGGCGTTATCGAGGTACTGGCAACAGCAGGCGACAACCGTCTGGGCGGCGATGATTTTGACCAGAAGGTTACCGACTATATGCTTGCAGAGTTCAAGCGCACCGAGGGCGTGGATCTCTCCGGCGACAAGATGGCCCTCCAGAGATTGAAGGAAGCGGCTGAGAAGGCAAAGAAGGAGCTGTCAAGCGCAACGACCACTAACATCAACCTTCCCTTTATCACAGCTACCTCCGAGGGGCCCAAGCACTTTGATATGAACCTTACAAGAGCAAAATTCGACGAGCTGACCCATGACCTGGTAGAGCGTACTGCCAACCCGGTACAGGCAGCCTTGAAGGATGCCGGCATTACGGCCTCCGAGCTTGGCAAGGTATTGCTGGTAGGCGGTTCCACCCGTGTTCCTGCCGTACAGGATAAGGTAAAACAGTTAACCGGACATGAGCCCAGTAAATCATTGAATCCCGACGAGTGCGTAGCCCTTGGCGCTTCCATTCAGGGCGGCAAGCTGGCAGGCGATGCAGGTGCAGGCGATATTCTTCTTCTGGACGTTACGCCCCTGTCCCTGTCCATCGAGACCCAGGGAGGCATTGCAACGCGTCTTATCGAGCGGAATACGACGATTCCCACCAAGAAGAGCCAGATTTTCTCCACAGCGGCAGACAACCAGACAGCCGTGGACATCAACGTGGTGCAGGGCGAGCGTCAGTTTGCAAGAGACAACAAGTCATTAGGGCAGTTCCGGCTGGACGGAATTCCGCCTGCAAGACGGGGAATGCCCCAGATCGAGGTTACCTTTGACATTGACGCCAACGGTATTGTGAATGTTTCCGCAAAGGATCTGGGAACCGGCAAGGAGCAGCACATCACCATCACCGCAGGCTCCAACATGTCTGACAGCGATATCGAGAAGGCCGTGAAGGAAGCTGCGGAATTCGAGGCACAGGACAAGAAGCGCAAAGAGGGCATTGATGCAAGAAATGACGCCGACGCCATGGTATTCCAGACCGAGAAGGCCCTGGAGGAAGTGGGCGAGCAGATAGACGCCGCCGACAAGTCTGCCGTAGAGGCAGAGCTTACCTCTTTGAAAGCCGTGATTGAGAGAACCAAGGATCAGCAGGAGCTTTCCGATTCCGAGCTGGATGAACTGAAATCCGGCAAGGAGAAGCTGATGAATGCGGCGCAGAAGGTATTCGAGAAGGTATATGCCCAGGCACAGGCAGCACAGGGCCAGGCAGGCCAGGGACCGGATATGGGCGCAGGCGCAGGCCCGGCAGATGATGTGGTTGACGGCGATTACCGAGAGGTGTAAAGTAAGAAAGCGATAAGAATGAATTCCAAGGAAAGTGAACGAAAAAGCAGTCATCTTTCCTTGGAATTCGGCCGTATTAAAATGATTATGTCCGGCAGCGAAAAAAGATGAAGTCAAACGTCCCCTTGGGCTGCTGCCCGTGAGAGTAAAAGCTAAGAGTATTTGAATAAAGAGGAAGATAAAAGAATGGCAGAGCAGAAAAGAGACTACTATGAGGTCTTAGGCATAGATAAAAATGCGGATGACGCCGCGATTAAAAAAGCATACCGCCAGCTGGCGAAAAAATATCATCCGGATATGAATCCCGGCGATCAGGAGGCGGAGAAAAAGTTCAAGGAGGCATCCGAGGCTTACGCGGTCTTGAGTGATCCGGATAAGCGCCGCCAGTACGATCAGTTCGGCCATGCAGCCTTTGAGGGCGGTGCCGGGGGAGGCGGCTTTGGCGGCTTCGATTTTACAGGTGCGGATATGGGAGATATCTTTGGGGATATTTTCGGCGATCTCTTTGGAGGCGGCCGCAGCAGGAGAGCCAACAACGGGCCCATGCAGGGGGCAAATCTTCGGGCACAGGTACGCGTGACCTTTGAGGAAGCCGTATTTGGCTGTGATAAGGAAATTGAACTGACCTTAAAGGATGAGTGCGGAAAGTGCCACGGAACAGGCGCAAAGCCTGGAACGTCACCTATCACCTGTACAAAGTGCGGAGGCAAGGGCCAGGTGGTGTATACCCAGCAGTCTCTCTTCGGCATGGTGCAGAATGTGCGTACTTGTCCCGACTGTAACGGAACCGGCAAGGTAATTAAGGAAAAATGTCCGGACTGCTACGGAACCGGGTATATTTCCAGTAAGAAGAAGATTGCCGTCACTGTGCCGGCCGGAATCGACAATGGTCAGAGTATCCGTATCCGGGGCAAGGGAGAGCCTGGAGTGAATGGCGGTCCCAGAGGCGATCTGCTGGTGGAGGTTCTCGTAAGCAGGCATCCTATTTTCCAGAGACAGGATACGAATATCTATTCTACGGCGCCTATCAGCTTTGTGACAGCGGCCCTTGGAGGCACTGTGCGGATCAAAACCGTGGACGGCGAGGTAGAGTACGATGTAAAAGCCGGAACCCAGACGGACACCCGTGTTCGTCTGAAGGGAAAAGGCGTACCGTCGCTGCGGAACAAAAATGTGCGCGGCGATCATTATGTAACCTTAGTAGTACAGGTTCCGACAGATTTGAGCAAGGACGCCAAGGAAGCATTACGGGCCTATGACGATGCGGTAAATGGCATTGCTCCTTCCGGAAAAGGAGGGAAGGGGAAGAAGCGCTTTATGGATAAGGTAAAGGAAGCGCTGGACGAATAAGCCTTGTCAGAGCTTTAAAACAGCCCTGGCATTGCAGAATTCCGGAAGTACCGGCGCTCTGCAATGCCAGGGCTGTCTGTTTTACCCTTAAGCAGTTTTTACTTCCAGGGCATTGAGACGTTTTTCAAAATTGTCCATTGTACGAAGCAGAATACTGATGGTCTCCTGTTCGTTTTTTGTGACACGATAGATGTCTTTTAATCCATTAAGCTCACGCTCAATTTTATCAAAACGTTTTTCATTCTTTTTATCGTAGCGTTCCATCTCGTCCAGAAGCATAGACTCTGATTTGAACAGCATTTTTTTCATGCGTCTCGTCATTCTGTCTTCAGAAGCCTGGATGGACGTCTGAATCAGCTTGGTCATACGGGCCTCGGAAGCCTGGATGGATTCTTGAATCAGTCCGGTCATGCGGGCCTCAGATTCTTGAATCAGTCCGACCATGCGGGCCTCAGATTCTTGAATCAGTCCGACCATCCTGGTCTCAGATTCTTGAATCAGTCCGGTCATGCGGGCCTCAGATTCTTGAATCAGTCCAACCATCCTGGCCTCAGATTTCTGGACGGCTTTCTCGACTATTTCGGCAATAGCCGAAAGATCTTTTGCATCTAACAAGGTATCCTCCTTTCTCCTCCAATTTTAGGAAGGAATATGATTCGAACAGCATCTTTTGAAGAGGTACTTTTAAGTATAATTGATTTTTTTTTAAAATACCAGTCCATTTTTAAAACCTTTTACAATTTTACAATTACAATAACATGTGTTGCTTTGATACTCCGTGACCGGCAGTATAAAACCTTTTAAGCTCTTCCTGAAAGAATTTGTTTAGAAGGAAGCATCCAGCCGCCTTGCTGGCAGCAGGGATGGAAAATAAGATGAAGGGGAACCGACAGAAGGAAAAGGGCTTAAATGCTTTTAGAATGCCGGCTGTTTCGGCGGTTCTTGGCCGCTTTTACAAGCGGATTCTGTTACATCCGGTTGATAAATTCTTCAACGGACCGTACCTGGCGCGCTAAAAGGAACCAGCGATCCAGTTGGAAAAAACTTGTCTGGCGTAAGATTTGTTCCTGGATTCCAAGGGGAACTTTTCCGTGATCGGACAAGGTTTCCAGGATACATTCGGCTTTGCTTTTTGCAGCGCCTTGTATCCAGAGAAATAAAGGACCAAAGCTTGAAGCAGGCTGCTGCATTTGATAATCGTTCGCTTTCAAAAAATCTCCTCTCTGTGTAAAAGGGAACCATGGCGAATTGCCAGATAATTTAGAAGCTGTTACAAGAGGGAGTATAGCAGAGAGGTTTTGCAAAATCAAGGAAAGTGAACCAATTGTATGAGAATGTATAAAGATGTCGTAAAAGTTCATCCAGATCGCAGTGGAACAGACTTTCCGGTGCTTTGCCGCAGCCAGGCCGAAGAACCACAGAAAAGCCGATTTTGTACATCAAAAAATACAACATTGAAATGGACAATTCCAAGTCAATATGATAGAATAATTTACATATGGGGTACTCGCAGGTATCCCCCAATGCGCACCTGGGAAAGACTGACCGGGGCGAAACAATTTAAGGAGGAAAAGACAAAATGGCTAGAAAAATGAAGACCATGGATGGTAATCATGCAGCGGCTCATGTATCTTATGCATATTCTGACGTTGCTGCAATCTATCCGATCACACCTTCATCTGTTATGGCAGAGGCGACGGATGAATGGGCAACACAGGGAAGAACCAATATCTTTGGACAGACTGTACAGGTGACGGAGATGCAGTCCGAGGCAGGTGCGGCAGGCGCCGTGCACGGTTCTCTGGCAGCAGGTGCGCTTACCACCACCTTTACGGCTTCCCAGGGTCTGCTGCTGATGATCCCCAACCTTTACAAGGTGGCCGGCGAGCAGCTTCCCGGCGTATTCAATGTATCTGCCCGTGCTCTTGCAAGCCATGCATTATCCATTTTCGGAGATCACTCCGACGTATATGCATGCCGCCAGACCGGCGCGGCTATGCTCTGTGAGTCCAGCGTACAGGAGGTTATGGACTTGACTCCCGTTGCTCACTGTGCAGGAATTAAGGGTAAGATTCCGTTCATCAATTTCTTTGACGGTTTCCGGACCTCTCACGAGATTCAGAAGATTGAAACCTGGGATTATGAGGATCTGAAGGATATGGTTGACATGGACGCCATCGACGCCTTCCGTAAGAACGCACTGAACCCCAATCATCCCTGCCAGAGAGGTTCCGCTCAGAACCCGGATATTTTCTTCCAGGCAAGAGAGGCCTGCAACCCCTATTACGATGCCCTTCCGGCTATCGTACAGGAGTACATGGACAAGGTAAATGCAAAGATTGGAACAGACTATAAGCTGTTTAACTACTATGGAGCCGCAGACGCAGAGCATGTGATCGTGGCAATGGGTTCCGTATGCGATACCATTGAGGAGACCATTGATTATCTGACAGCAGCAGGCGAGAAGGCAGGCGTTGTAAAGGTACGTCTCTATCGTCCGTTCAGCGCAGAGGCACTGGTTGCTGCCATTCCTGACAGCGTAAAGAGAATCACTGTTCTTGACAGAACAAAAGAGCCGGGCGCTCTTGGCGAGCCTCTGTACCTGGATGTAGTGGCTGCTCTGAAGGGCACCAAGTTCAATGATACACCTATCTTTACCGGCCGTTACGGACTTGGGTCCAAGGATACCACGCCGGCACAGATCGCTGCCGTTTACAAGAATGCAGACAAGCAGAAGTTCACCATCGGCATCGTAGATGATGTAACCGGCCTCTCCTTAGATCCGGGCGCTCCTCTGGTAACCACTCCGGAAGGAACCATCAACTGCAAGTTCTGGGGTCTGGGCGCTGACGGTACGGTTGGTGCGAACAAGAATTCCATCAAGATCATCGGCGACAACACAGATATGTACGCGCAGGCATACTTTGACTATGACTCCAAGAAGTCCGGCGGCGTAACCATGTCTCACCTGCGCTTTGGCAAGAGCCCCATTAAGTCTACTTATCTGATTCACAAGGCAAACTTTGTAGCCTGCCACAATCCGTCCTATGTACGCAAGTACAACATGGTACAGGAGCTGGTAGACGGAGGAACCTTCCTTCTGAACTGCCCCTGGGATATGGAAGGCATTGAGAAGCATCTGCCCGGACAGGTAAAGAGCTTTATTGCAAATCACGGCATTAAGTTCTATGTGATTGACGGTATTAAGATCGGCAAGGAGATCGGACTTGGCGGACGTATCAACACCGTTCTGCAGTCTGCATTCTTCAAGCTGGCTAACATCATTCCCGAGGAGCAGGCCATTGATCTGATGAAGGCTGCTGCAAAGGCAACCTACGGCCGTAAGGGTGATGCCATCGTTCAGATGAACTATGACGCCATTGACGCAGGAGCAAAGCAGATCGTAGAGATCGAAGTTCCTGAAAGCTGGAAGAGCGCAGCAGACGAAGGCTTAACCACCACTCATGCAGAGGGCGGCAGAGCTGACGTTGTGAGCTTTGTAAATGAGATTCAGGCAAAGGTAAACGCACAGGAGGGCAATTCCTTACCCGTATCCGCATTCAAGGATTACGTGGACGGCACCACTCCCAGCGGCTCCTCTGCTTACGAGAAGCGCGGCATCGCCGTAGATATCCCTGTATGGCAGCCGGAGAACTGTATCCAGTGTAACAGATGTTCCTATGTCTGCCCCCATGCAGTTATCCGTCCTATCGCTATGACCGCTGAGGAAGCGGCTGCAGCGCCGGAAGGCACCAAGATGCTGGATATGACCGGAATGCCGGAGTACAAGTTTGTAATGGCTATTTCCGCACTTGACTGTACAGGATGCGGTTCCTGTGCAAATGTCTGCCCGGGCAAGAAGGGCGCCAAGGCGCTTGCCATGGAGAATATGGAAGCCAATATCGAGTCCCAGAAGCTGTTTGATTATGCCGTAACTCTGCCGGAGAAGGCAGATGTGATTGCTAAGTTCAAGGAGGCAACCGTAAAGGGCAGCCAGTTCAAGAAGCCGCTTCTTGAGTTCTCCGGAGCATGTGCGGGCTGCGGCGAGACGCCTTATGCGAAGCTGATCACCCAGCTTTTCGGCGACAGAATGTATATTGCAAATGCAACAGGATGTTCCTCCATCTGGGGCAACTCCTCACCCTCCACGCCTTACACCGTAAATCAGAAGGGACAGGGTCCAGCATGGTCCAATTCCCTCTTTGAGGATGCGGCAGAGTTCGGTTATGGTATGAGCCTGGCACAGCGCGCCGTAAGAGACGGCCTGAAGGCAAAGGTAGAGGCTCTGATGGCTAAGGCCGGTGATGATGTGAAAGCAGCGGCACAGGAGTGGCTTGACACTTACAATGTAGGGGCAGCCAACGGAGCAGCTGCCGATAAGCTGGCTGCAGCTTTAGAGGCATGCGGATGCGAGGAAGGCAAAGCGATTCTCAAAGATAAGGATTTCCTGGCTAAGAAGTCTCAGTGGATCTTCGGCGGAGACGGCTGGGCATACGATATCGGCTTCGGCGGCGTAGACCATGTACTGGCAAGCGGACAGGATATAAATGTAATGGTATTCGATACCGAGGTTTACTCCAACACAGGCGGACAGTCCTCCAAGGCGACACCTACCGGCGCTATCGCACAGTTTGCAGCAGGCGGCAAGGATGTGAAGAAGAAGGATCTGGCTTCCATCGCTATGAGCTACGGCTATGTATACGTGGCACAGATTGCTATGGGCGCTGACTACAACCAGTGCGTTAAGGCAATCGCAGAGGCAGAGGCTTATCCGGGACCGTCCCTTATCATTGCTTACGCTCCCTGTATCAACCATGGTATTAAGAAGGGCATGAGCAAGGCTCAGACCGAGGAAGAACTGGCAGTTAAGGCTGGTTACTGGCACTGCTTCCGCTTCAATCCGGCAGCAGCCGCAGAGGGCAAAGATGCCTTTACTCTGGACAGCAAGGAGCCCACAGGCGACTACAAGGAGTTCCTGGACGGCGAGGTTCGCTACAATGCTCTGAAGCGGGCGAATCCGGAGAGAGCAGAAATGCTGTTTGACAAAGCAGCGGCAACAGCCAAGGCAAGATATGAGTATCTGAAAAAGCTCGGGGATCTGTATAAGGCTGAGTAAGACACTTGAAAAGAGTTAGATAAAATAGAAAAGCGGATATCCCAAAGCCGTAGAGCGGCGGAGGAATATCCGCTTTTTTCTTCAAAAGAAATACTTATACAAATACCGAATTCTTTGTTCTGCTTTTCTTGACTTTCCCGATTGCAGCAGGTATTCTAAAAGCAGGAAAGCTCGTTAAGGCAGCTTTAAAGCTTGATAATCTATTAGAAGGAGGAAAATGCAGCATGACAGTAACAGGAGAAAATTATAAAGCCGCAAGGGAGATATATGCCAGGGCAGGCGTAGATACGGATGAGGCATTGAGACTGCTGAATGAAATCCCTGTAAGTATCCATTGCTGGCAGATTGACGATCTTGGCGGATTCGAGAATCCGGATCGCGGCCTTTCCGGCGGCATACAGGCAACGGGAAGCGATCCAAGCAAGGCGCGTACAAAGGAAGAATTTATGACAAATCTGACCAAGGCGCTGAGCGTGGTGCCCGGAAAGAATAAGCTGGCGCTTCATGCGGTTTACCTGGATAATCTGGGGAAGTTTGTGGACAGGGATGAGATTACTCCGGAGAATTTTGCTTTTTGGGTGGAGTATGCAAAAGAGCATCAGCTGGGATTGGACTTTAATCCTACTTATTTCAGCCATGACAAGGCAGAGAGCAATTTTACGCTGTCAAGCTATGATCCGGCGATCCGGGAATTCTGGGTGGAGCATGGAAAGAGATGCCGTAAAATCAGCGAATATTTTGGCCGTGAGCTGGGACAGACCAGCGTCAACAACCACTGGATTCCCGACGGCTATAAGGATTATACCATTGATAAGCTGAAACACAGAGAGCTCTTAATGGAGAGCATGGATGAAATCTTAAAGGAGAAGATTGACTGGAAATACTGCGTAGATTCCTTTGAGAGCAAGCTGTTCGGCTTAGGTTTGGAGAGCTATACCGTAGGCTCCCATGAGTTTTATTCCAACTATGCGGCTATACGGAACAACTGCATTGTCTGCATGGATATGGGGCATTTTCATCCTACGGAAGCAGTATCGTCAAAGCTTTCCAGCTACCTGGTATTTGACCGTCAGGTACAGCTTCATGTCAGCCGTCCGGTGCGCTGGGACAGTGACCATGTGGTAGTATTGGATGACGAACTAAAAGAAGTGATGCTGGAGATTAAGCGTCAGAATGCCTTTGACAAGGTACATATCGGCACCGATTATTTTGACGGTTCCATCAACCGCATTGCGGCCCAGGCCCTTGGAGCCCGCAGTGTGAAAAAGGCGCTTCTGTATGCATTGCTGGAGCCTACGGATAAACTGAAGGAATATGAGGAAGCAGACGACCTGGTACGCCGGCTTGTATACAGCGAGGAGCATAAGGCAATGCCCTTCGGCCTGGTGTGGGAGCAGTTCTGCGAGATGAACAATGTGCCGGGCTCGGATTGGCTGGAGAAGGTATTATAAAAGCGGAACTTAAAACAGTAATATCCCTCAAAGTGCACAAATCGATTTACAGACGCATGTTTTTGCGGCTGGAAATTGATTTCATAACCGTGTGCTTTGAGGGATGTTACGGAACTGGAATAGGAGAGAAGGATGGAAAAAAGAATTGTAATACCAAATACAGACCTCTCCCTGTTTCCCATCGGCCTTGGCACAGTGGATGCAGGTCTTAAATGGGACGGGCCGGAGGCGGATCGGATTTTCGGATCTTATCTGGAACAGGGGGGCAATGTGATTGACACGGCCCATGTCTATTCCGACTGGGTGCCCGGGGAGAAGGCCCGGTCTGAACGGGTGGTGGGCGACTGGCTGTCCAGAAGCGGAAAGCGCAGCGAGATTGTGCTGATCACCAAGGGAGGCCACCCGGATATGACAAGATCTGTTCCGGATCTGCATGAGAGCCGCCTGACCCGTCAGGATATGGCGGAAGACCTGGACGGCTCCTTAAAGCAGCTTCGCACGGATTACATTGATCTCTATTTTTATCACAGGGACAATGAGGAGCAGTCCGTGGAGGAAGAGATTGACACCATGGAGGCATTTGTGAAGGCCGGAAAGATCCGCTATTACGGCTGTTCCAACTGGACGGCTAAGCGGATGCAGGAGGCGGACGCCTACTGCGCCAGGATGGGATACCGGGGATTTGCGGCGGATCAGAGCCTTTTGAATCTGGGGATGAAATATATGAAGCCCCTTGCCGACGATACCTTAGGTTACATAAAGGACGAAGCATTTCAGTATCATATAGACAATGCAGACAATCTGGCAATGCCCTATATGGGAAATTGCAGCGGCTTTTTCCATATCCTGGAGGAGAAGGGCGAGGAAGGACTCAAGGAAAATCCCTACTATACGCCGGGAAATATGGAAGCTGCCCGCAGAATGAAAAAACTGCGTGAAAAATACGGGTGCTCCCTCACCCAGGCGATCCTTGGCTTTTTCTTCTGTCAGCCCTTTACCTGTGTGCCGCTGTACGGCTCTTCCAGTCCGGAGCGCATCACAGATGCCTGCCGCATCCTGGAGATTCCCTTTACAGCGGAGGACTACAAGGAGATTTTGGGAGAATAAAAGAGGCGCAAAAGAAAGATTTTTACAAAATTACAAAAGACTGTTGTAATGCGGATACCCAAAATTCTGCCTTTTCGGGGCAGATGCGTTACAGCAGTCTTATTCTTTTATGTTGATTTCAGGTTACTGGTCACAGAGTGCGCAGTAACGATTTCAGAAAATTTTTACCAAAATGTCAACAAAAAAACCTATAAAAACAAAAAGAAATGTGTTAAACTAAACAAAGAGAAGAAAATGGAAATAGAAATGGAGACAGGTATGCTGGCCATTGAACGGAAAAATGAAATTCTGGCGATTTTGCAGAAGGAACAGAGAGTGCTCGTATCGGAACTCAGCAAACGTTATGATGTGACTGACGAAACCATCCGCCGGGATCTGGAGAAGCTGGAGAGTGAAGGCTATGTAAAAAAGACTTATGGCGGCGCTGTCCTTAACCAGAACACCAAGGTAGACATGCCTCTTCGGATCCGGGAGAAGACAAACCGCAGCGAAAAACAGATCATTGCAAAGCTGGTTGCAGATCTTATTGAGGAGGGCGACCGGATTATGCTTGACGCTTCCTCCACCACTCTGATGATTGCCAAGGAACTGAAGAATAAAAACAAGCTGACCGTAATCACCAATTCCGTGGAGGTGCTCATTGAGCTGGCGGGTCATGAGGGGATACAAGTGATTTCCACAGGGGGAAACTTAAATGAAACCTCCCTCTCCTTAGTGGGAAATGCAGCCCAGAAGGTTTTGAACGGCTATCACGTAGACAAAGCCGTCCTTTCCTGCAAGGGAATCGATATCCGCAACGGATTGACTGATTCCAATGAGCTGGACAGCGATATTAAAAATGTTATGTACTCCTGTGCGGACACGGCGGTTCTGGCTGTGGACAGCAGCAAGTTCGAGCATGTTTCCTTTGTAAAAACCATGCAGATGAAGGAAGGGGACATCCTGGTAACAGACCGGGATCTGACGAAGGAGTGGAGAGCCTTTCTTGCAGAGCGCGGCGTGCGTCTGGTGGTACCGGAGGAATAAGGTTCGGGACAGGCGGAGGCCGGGGAAAGAGAACAGCAGTGAGCAATGAATCCGTGAGCGGGTATCTCGGCACCTGAGAGCAGAGTTTGCGGAAATATAGAAAGGGAAAGGAATTTTTACTATGGGAGAGGTTTTTTACAATCTGGCGTTTGACTTTGGAGCATCAAGCGGAAGAATGGTTTTGTGTAAGCTTGAGGATGGAAAGATGGAGCTTGAGGAGCTGCACCGTTTTCCCAATAACGAGATACGAATCGGAGGCCATATTTACTGGGATCTGTTCCGCCTGTACCATGAGATGAAACAGGGGCTTAAGAAGGCAGCTGCAAGGAAGGTGCCGATTCAGAGCCTTGCGGTGGATACCTGGGGCGTGGATTACGGTCTCTTTGACAAGGACGGCAACCTGATCGGCAATCCGGTTCACTACCGGGATTCCCGGACAGACGGGATGATGGAGGAGATTGGGAAGATCATTCCTCTGGAGGAGCTTTACAACCGGACAGGACTGGAATTTATGTATTTTAATTCCATTTTCCAGCTTTATGCGGAGAAGGGGATGCGCCCGGTGATTCTGGATCACGCCAAAAGACTTTTGTTTATGCCGGAGCTTTTCGGGTATTTCCTGACGGGAATCATGTATACGGAGTATACCTTTGCCAGCACCTCTCAGCTTCTGGATGCCAGAAAGAGGGAGTGGGATTTTGAATTGATTGAGAAGCTTGGATTGAATAAGGAGCTGTTCGGCGATATTGTAATGCCGGGAACGATCATCGGGGATCTGCTTCCTGAGGTAGAGGAGGAGACGGGGCTTTCCGGTGTGAAGGTGATTGCAGTGGGAAGCCACGATACGGCCTCTGCTGTGGCAGGCGCTCCTATGGAATCCCAGGACGCAGCCTTTTTAAGCTGCGGTACCTGGTCTTTGCTGGGAATGGTTCTGGATGAGCCGATTCTAAATGAGGCCTCTTACAAATACAATTACACCAATGAGGGAAGTATTGACGGGAAAATTCAGTTTTTAAAGAATATCAACGGTCTGTGGATTATGCAGAATCTGCGGAAAAACTGGTGCGAATTTGAAGCAGAGGTATCCTTCCCGGATATCATCAAGGCAGCCCGGGAGGCAAAGCGGAAGGACTTTATCATTGACCCGAAGGATCCCAGATTTACAGCACCCTTGAATATGATGAAAGAGATTGTGGCCTACTGTGAGGAAAAAGGCCAGGGATGTCCCCAGGGACTGGGGGAGATGGCGATGGCTATTTACAATGGCTTGACGGAGGAGTACCGGAAGTCTATCGAAGGTATGGAGGAGATTACCGGTAAAAATATCCCCTGCATCAATATGGTGGGCGGAGGCATCCAGGATGAGCTTCTGTGCGAACTGACGGCCAAGGCTACGGGCAAGCGCGTGGCGGCAGGGCCTACGGAAGGCTCTGTGCTTGGCAACAGCATTGTACAGTTTGTAGCTGTGGGAGCCGTAAAGAGCATTGACGAGGGACGCAGGATTATTAAGAATTCCTTTGAGCTTAAGTTCTACGAGCCGTAATTTTTACATGGATACCTTTATGCACAAAAAGCATGTGCAAATTAAGGAAACACCTTAGCAGGCATACCTCTATGCACAAAAAGCGTGTGCAAATCAAAGAAAGGAGGCAGGATTTATGGAAACACGTATGTACAAGATTCCGGCACAGGCGGACAGGGAGGTTCTTCTTCGGGTAATTCCGGGACATTTTGCAACGAACCACTCCCACATCAATTACTACATTGATCTGGCCATGCTGAAAACAAGGCAGAAGGAGGCCCAGGCTGCGGCCCGGATTCTGGCGCAGTACTGCAATTACACGGTGGTGGATACCATTGTCTGTGTGGAGGGCTGCGCAGTGATTGGGGCTTACCTGGCGGAGGAGCTGACCAATGCGGGAATTATGTCCATGAACCGGCATAAGACCATTTACATAGCAAGTCCGGAGTCCCATACGGACGGGCAGATTATTTTCCGGGATAATATGCAGATGATGATACGGGATAAGAATGTGCTGCTGCTTCTGGCTACGGCTACCACAGGAAAGACCCTGGAGCAGAACTTGCAGTGCATTGAGTATTATGGCGGACGCATCCAGGGAATCAACGCCATCTTCAGTGCGGTGAATAAGGCGCGTTCCATAGAGGTAAAGTCCATTTTTACCCAGAAGGATATTCCGGACTACCATACCTATGAGTTCCATAACTGCCCCATGTGCAAGAATAACCAGAGAGTGGACGCTATTGTGAATACTTTTGGGTACAGTAAGATTGAATAAAAGGCAGCAGGATAAGAGTATTTTGCAGCAGCGTACCGGCCGGTAAGACGGCCAAAGACCCTTCGATAAAACCGGAAATTTCGGTGCGGAGGGTCTTTTTTGTGTGTGGAAAAGGGTATTTTTGGAGAAGGAGTTTTTGGTTTTAAGCCGGATATTTTCTGCGCTGGTTGAATTTAGTCTATCAATGTGATAAATTATTTGTTAACGGACAATGTCTGCCTGTCCCGAAGGGATACAGGAATAACGTATTTTAAGGGATAGGTATATACCATGAGATAAAATGCAAGCGTACATAAGGCAGCCAGGAGGAGATTCATGATGGTACGGGAGTATTTGGAGCAGAATGTGTATGAAGCTCTCAGAAAACGGCTGAAATTTATTTTTGAGGAATTTGACAATATTTACATCTCTTTTTCGGGAGGAAAAGACAGCGGACTGCTTCTGAATCTGGTCTTGGATTACCGGGCGGAATGTTTTCCGGGAAAGCGCATCGGCGTGTTCCACCAGGATTTTGAGGCACAGTATACGGTGACTACGGAATATGTGAAAAGGACTTTTGAGCGTCTGAAAAAGGAGCCGGGGGTGGAGCTTTACTGGGTGTGCCTTCCCATGGCGACCCGGACGGCTGTGGGAAGCTATGAGATGTACTGGTATCCCTGGGACGATAAAAAGGAAGAAAGCTGGGTCCGCAGGCTTCCCAAGGGGGATTATGTGATACATATGGGAAACAATCCCATGACTACGTATCATTACCGGATGCACCAGGAGGATCTGGCCAAGCAGTTCGGCAGATGGTACCGGATGGCCCATGAGGATAAGAAAACCGTCTGCCTTCTGGGAACAAGGGCCAATGAGTCCCTTCAGAGATACAGCGGATTTTTAAATAAGAAATACGGCTATCACGGGGAATGCTGGATCAGCAGAACCTTTAAGGATGTGTGGTGCGCCTCCCCGATGTACGACTGGGCCCTGGAGGACGTGTGGCATGCCAACTATCTGTTTGCATACGATTACAACCGTTTGTATGATCTTTACTATAAGGCAGGCTTAAAGGTATCCCAGATGCGCGTGGCCTCTCCCTTTAATGACTATTCGAAAGACTCTCTCAATCTTTACCGGGTCATTGATCCGGAGATCTGGGTGAAGCTGGTGGGACGGGTTCAGGGAGCTAACTTTGCGGCTATCTACGGAAAAACCAAGGCCATGGGCTATCGGAATGTGACGCTTCCCGAGGGACATACCTGGAAGTCCTATACCCAGTTCCTTCTGGACACACTGCCGGCCAGGCTTCGGAATAATTATGTGAAAAAGTTCAATACTTCTATAAAATTCTGGCATGAGACGGGAGGGGGACTGGATGAGGAAACCATCCAGGAGCTTTTGGAGCACGGCTACCACATCCGGCGGAACGGGGTTTCCAATTATACCTTAAACCGGAAGTCGCGGATTGTATTTATCGGGAAGATTCCGGATCACACAGATGATATCAAAACCACCAAGGATATTCCCAGCTGGAAGCGGATGTGCTACTGTATCTTGAAAAACGATCATACCTGCCGGTTTATGGGCTTTGGAATCAGCCGCCAGCAGCAGAAGCAGATTGATATCATCCGCAGTAAATATAAAAGTTTAGAGGAAATGTAATATGAAATTTAAAAGTCCTGTTTACCAGGTAATATCTGTACCTATTGGAAAAATTGAACCGAATACCTACAATCCCAACACCGTGGCGCCGCCGGAGATGAAGCTTCTTTACGACAGCATCCGGGAGGATGGTTACACCATGCCGATTGTCTGTTATTACGATAAGGCTAGGGATGTGTACATCATTGTAGACGGTTTTCACCGCTACCGGGTGATGCTGGATTATCCGGATATCTATGAGAGGGAGGGCGGAAAGCTTCCTGTGTCAGTGATTGACAAGCCCATTGATCAGAGAATGGCCAGCACCATCCGCCATAACCGGGCAAGGGGAAGCCATGATGTGGATTTGATGAGCAATATTGTGAAGGAGCTTCATGATCTGGGACGTTCGGATGCCTGGATTTCCAGACATCTGGGAATGGATCGGGATGAGATTCTGCGGCTGAAGCAGATCACAGGGCTTGCGGCCCTGTTTCAGGATGTGAAGTTCGGACAGGCCTGGCGGCCGGCTGAGGAGGAATGGGAGCAGCCATGAGGCGGAAGATGGAGAAGGGAAAGGCAGGGAAAGGAAGCCGGGAAAGGGCAGGGGGATTTTTGGGAATTGCTCTTTTGTCTGC
Source organism: Clostridia bacterium (assembly GCA_910575725.1). Classification (GTDB taxonomy): domain Bacteria; phylum Bacillota; class Clostridia; order Lachnospirales; family Lachnospiraceae; genus Laedolimicola. Next base: position 135,922 of record CAJTFE010000007.1, read on the forward strand.
GCTGCTGTTTTTTCCTGTGCTGACGGGAAAAGCGGCGGACGGGGAGGAAGAGCTTCGAAGGGAATACCGCATGTACCAGGAGCGGTTTGCTGCTATTGAGCGCATGGAAGATCTGGAGGAAAACGGATATGAGGTCATGGAGGAGCAGATATTTCCCGTGACGCTGGAATCCATTTGTCCGGAGGAGCTGACTATGGTTCCGGCGGTTGACCGGGCCTGCCGGCGGCTGGCCTTGTTTTTTCTGGATGATGAGGGGCAGGTGGTGTACCGCTACAACCAGCTGGAGGCCAATTACCGGATTCCGGGAGAGCTTCTGCAGGCGGTGGCGGATGTGACGGGAGTTGCCTTTTCCGATGTGAACGGGGATGGGCTTAAGGATATTATTTTAATCAGCCGCTGTGAGAATCCTTCAGGAGATTACGCCGGGATTCCCTATAAGGTGGGAGACGTGATTTTCCAGGGAAGCGGCAGTCTCTACCGGGACTGGCGCATTTCCGATAAAATCAACCGGTTCAGTATGAACAAGAGCACCAATCAGATTCTCTTTTATGCAAGGGACGGAATCTCAACGGAATTTTTGTATACGGCAACCACCTTGGATGAGCTTACTTCGAAGGGATTTTCGGTCTTCCAGGATCAATGCTATACGAGAGAATTTGAGCGCCTGGGGAGCCTTAAGGTGGTGCCGGGAGTGTTCAGCATGGCCTGGTATGATTTTTTTCTCATTTATCTGGTAAATGGACAGGGGGAGATCGTGTGGAGCCTTCAGCCTATGCTGGATTACGACGGGCTGTATTCTTTAAAGGGAATCAACGGACGGGACGTGGACGGGGACGGCATGAAGGATCTGGTGGTTCTGGCCCGTTACAGCCGGGAGGACGAGTCCGGCGAGAAGGTGGTGGAGAATATCTGCTCTATTTATTACCAGAGGACAAGCGGTTTTGAGACAGACAAGGGATTTGAGGAGTATTACCAGTATACGGAAGAGGATACCATGGAGGACATGATACAGAAGATCCGGGAATACTGGGGATGGCAGGTAGAAGAATGATTAAGATTTTGATTGTGGATGACGAAAAGCCTATTTGTGATTTGATAGACATTAACCTGTCGGCGGCAGGTTATCAGTGCAAAAGTGTCCAGGACGGCCTTGCGGCCATTGATTTGATTGAACGGGAAAGCTTTGATCTGATTCTTCTGGATATTATGCTTCCCGGGGCGGACGGCTTTGATATTATGGAATATATCCGTCCTTTGAAGGTTCCCGTGATTTTTATTACGGCCCGGGGAGAGGTTAAGAATAAAATCAAGGGCTTAAAGCTTGGAGCGGAGGACTATCTGGTGAAGCCCTTCGACGTGCTGGAGCTGGCCGCCCGGGTGGAGGTGGTGCTGCGCAGGTTCCACAAGACGGAGCAGACTCTGACAGCCGGGGACGTGACGGTGGATCTGGAGGCCCGGAAGGTCACAAGGGGCGGCAGGCCTGTGGTGCTGACCAACAAGGAGTACGGCCTGCTGGTGCTCTTTATCCGCAATAAGAATGTAGCTCTTTTCAAAGAAACGCTGTATGAGAAGGTCTGGGGGGACGAGTACCTGGCGGACAGCCGTACCTTGGAGCTTCACGTACAGAGGCTTCGGCGGAAGATGGGCTGGGAGAAGAATCTGGTAGCAGTCTATAAGGTGGGATACCGGCTGGAGATCTGACAGGGCGTTTCTCTCATTACCGGTGTGTCGAAGCAGCTTTACCCTTTAGAGCTGTCGCGCAGCGACTTTTAACTGGAAGGTAAAGCTGCAAAGGCGCACGAGAGGAACTTTTATGAGAGCTTTTTCGAATAAAAGTTTCTCTCATTACCGGTGTGTCGAAGCAGCTTTACCCTTTAGAGCTGTCGCGCAGCGACTTTTAATAGGAGGGCCTGATAGTGAAATTTTCTTATAAAATATTGCTGAGCTGTATCATTACCATGGCTGCGGCATTGGGCATCGGCGGATATTTCTTTGTGAATAATGTGTTCGAGACTTCCATGGAGAGGGAAATGGAGCAGGCGGCGGACGAGAATAATATTCTCCAGTTTGCATTTGAGACGGCGGCTCTCAATATCCCGGCCAAATACGATCTGCTTCAGAACTCCGCAGTAAAAGAGATAGGGGCGAATCTGGAAAAAAGGGGCCAGGGCACCGGACGCCTGCTGCGGCTTTCCGATGAAAACCGTGAGATTCTCTATGCCAGCGAGGGCTTTGTGGAGGATACAAGGCTGCTGGCCAGCATTGAGCAGCAGACAAGGGCCTATCAGGTGATTCATCCGGACGAGCATTATTATATTCAGACAGGCGCCGAGATCACGGCCCTTGACCGTACCCTGTACCTGGAAACCATGCGGGATGTGACATCGGTTTACGAGGAACGCGCAAGGGGCTTCTTAGTGTACCGGAATATGATGCTGCTCATTCTGGTGATAAGCTCAGTGGTTATGTTCTTTATCTCTACCTGGCTTACCAGGCCCATCCGCCTTTTGACAAAAGCCGCCAGGAAAATGACAGACGGAGATTACAGCTACCGGGCGGAGCAGGTGAGCACGGACGAGATGGGGCAGCTTACCCGGGACTTTAACCACATGGCCGGGGTGCTGGAAGAAAACATCCATGAATTGGAGGCAGAGGTACAGGCCAGAGAGGATTTTATCGCGGCATTTTCCCACGAATTAAAAACCCCTCTTACGGCGGTGATTGGCTATGCGGATCTATTGCGCTCCCGGAAGATGGATGAGGAGAAGCATTTTCTCTCGGCCAACTATATATATACAGAAGGGAAGCGGCTGGAGGCCATGTCCCTGCGGCTTCTGGATATTATTGTGACCAAGAGGGGAGAGCTGATTCCTCAGGAGATGGACGTGGAGGTGCTGTTCCGTTATCTGAAGGATATGTATGAGGAACAGCAGAAGCATCCCTTTGCGTTTCGATACGAGCCGGGCCGTATCTATGGAGAGGCCGATCTGTTGAAATCCGTTCTTTTAAATCTGGCAGACAACGCCTGTAAAGCATCAGAACCGGGCAGCACCATTGAGGTTTTCGGCGAGAAGCGCAAGGAGGGGTACCTCTTTGGGGTGAAGGACGAGGGCGTGGGCATCTCACCCGAGGACTGCCGGCGGATTACGGAGGCATTCTACATGGTGGACAAATCACGTTCCAGAAGCCACAACGGCGCGGGTCTTGGGCTGGCCCTCTGCGCGGAGATTTTAAAGCTTCACGGCAGCAGCCTGGAGATTACCAGTACTCTGGGAGAGGGAAGCACCTTTGCCTTTGTGATTCCTTACGGGACAGGAACAGAGGGCGCCGGGGAGCTGTAGAAGGGATACGGAATCAGAGAACCCTGTGAGGCAGCAGGCTGCGTCCGCTAAAGGACGCAGCGCCATACTTGTGAGGAGACAAAAAGATGATGGAACAAAAGAAGGTGGGAAATCTGGCGGTTATTGCACTGACGGCGCTGATTCTGCTTGCGGCCGTCTTAGGGCCGGAGCAGATAGCCCGTTACAAAGACCGTTCGGCTTTGAATGAGATTACCTTTGAGGAAATGGATAATCTCAATCAAGGCTACCGTTATACCTTAAGCAGCAATGAAAAACTGTATCTGCTGTCAGAGTGCTTAAGCCGGCAGGTGCTTCCGGAGAGCGAGCTGAGCGCCGTGACCAGGGCGGACACCAGCGATGCAGACAGAAGCTATGAGGGGCTTATGGGTTCCTATGCCTTTGTGACGAACCGGCAGGGACCCTCGGAAAAGGAAATTGCGGATGAGGAGATATTTTCCATATGCAACCAGGAGCTTGAAGCCTTGAAGGAGCTTGGGGTTCTCTCAAAGAGTGTGAAGGAGGTAGATCCTTCCTCCTACAACGCCGTGCTTTATTCGGCAATTGACGTGCTGGAGCCTCAGAACAACATGGCTGTCTGGAGGGTGAGCCTTTCCACCAGCCATCAGAACGCAGACAAGGCCAACCGGCTGATTGACGCCTATATTGATGCGGATTCCGGGAAGATTTACAGCTTTTACGCTCGGACAGACAGTCTTTGGCCGCAGATGAACCCGGAAGAGATGATGGATGCCTGGGGCGGATATCTGGGACTTACGGGGAGGGAGGCTTATGATTCGGACAATCCCCTGATGGAGACTACGCCTGATTTTGTAAAGTACCGTTTTCCAGGAATGGAGGAGCGCAGCACGGTGGTTACGATAGGGTTTTATGAGGGCATTAATGAGTGGTTTATTAAATTAACATAGTTTACATAATATAAAAGACTATTGGGAAATACAGCATCAGCCATTTCTGTATCCCAACAGTCTTTTTCTTATCTATGGAAAAAAGATGCAAAAATGATGCCAAAAATATGAAGTTTTGATGTTGCCCCTGAATATGATGTATATAGAGAGTAAAAGCAGGATAAAAGGGGGCAGTACAAATGCAAAAATCTGGTCTGTACCTGTGGGGGCCGTATGGAGATTACGCCGGAAAATCCAGTGATTATGTAAAGTGGAGGGAGAAATCCATAGGCAGAACGGGGAAAAATATCATGATCTTCTTGCTGGCGGTTGTTATGACGGTTGTTTCCGTCAACCCCATGGCAAAATACCGAAGCCAGATAAAAACCGCTTCCGGCCAGGCATCCCAGGCGGCCATAGGGGAAGGCGTTGCGAAAGAACAGCTCTTCCTGGTTCCGGACAACCGGCAGGAGCCCCTATCCGGAATCCCCGTGGGAGATCTGAAAAAAGAGCCGGGAGAAACACTCATCGTCCTGGATCCCGGACACGGAGGAGAGGACGAGGGCTGCTCCAGGAACGGTGTACAGGAAAAGGAAATCAATCTTCACATCGTATGCCAGATACAGAAAGAGCTTTTGGAAATGGGCTATCGGGTACGCCTTACCCGAAACGGCGACCAGGAGCTGACCCTGGAGGAACGTGCAAAAGCAGCCAACGAAACAGGAGCCGACCTCTACATCAGCATCCATCAGAACGCAAGCGAGGAAGCAGACGCAGAGGGGATCGAGGTCTGGTACAGCAGCCAGAACCAGAGAGAAGAAAGCCAACGCCTTTCCCGTATCATCCAGAAATACGCTGTCCGGAGCACAGGAGCCGTTTCACGGGAGCTGGTAGAAAACGAGGAGCTCTACGTAATCCGGGAGTGCACCATGCCCTCCTGCCTCATAGAAACCGGCTTCCTCACCAACAAAGCCGAGCGGAAAAAGCTGGAAAGCCCAGAGTATCAGGAGCAGCTTGCAAAAGGCATTGCAGAAGGCATAGACGCCTACCTGCATCCCAAAACCATGTACCTGACCTTCGACGACGGCCCCTCCGAGGAAAACACCGCCAGAGTTCTGGACATCCTGAAAGCCAGGAACATCAAGGCCACCTTCTTCCTGGTAGGCGAAAATGTAGAAAAGCACCCGGAAATGGCAAGAAGAATCCTCCAGGAAGGCCACACCATAGGAATCCACTGCTACAGCCACGACTACAAGGCCCTATACGCCAGCGTAGACAGCTACCTGGCCGACTTCGAAAAAGCCCAGGAAGCCATCAAAGCCGCAACCGGCACAGAAGCAAAGATCTTCCGCTTTCCCGGTGGCAGCATCAACGCCCACAACAAAAAAGTCTGCCAGCAGATAGCCCAGGAAATGACAGACCGCGGCTACATCTACTACGACTGGAACGCAAGCCTGGAAGACGCTGTATCCAGCCCAAAAGCCGAAACCCTCATCCAAAACGCCGTCACCAGCACCCTGGACCGAAAAAAAGTAATCATGCTCGCCCACGACGTAATAACCGAAACCAGCCAATGCCTAGAAACCCTCCTAGACCAATTCCCAGAATACCAGATGGAACCCCTGTCCGACCAAACACCCCCCATCCAATTCTAATCACCTCGCTTTTACAACAACATATCCGTTACCAAAATCAGCCGGGCCGCGGCGAGATCCGGGCTCCGGCTTTTCCAATATCCAGTGTCCGGCTGTTCACGCACACCCTGTCTGATATGGACGGACATTATCAAAAACACCAGCTAAAAACACCTTCCCAAATGTCCGTCCAGAGCAGGCAGCGTGTACGTGAACCGTCCGAACACAGGATATTGGAAAAGCCGGAGCCCGGATCTCGCCGCGGCCCGGCGTCCGTCCCCCCAAAACAAAAATCCCCAACACCCTTGACGCTCCCCCCCATTTCCACTATAATAAAACCCAAATGACCATCATACAGGAGAGAAACCACCATGGTAAAAAGCATGACAGGCTTCGGCCGCTGCGAGGTATCCGAGGGCGACCGGAAAATGACGGTAGAGATGAAATCCGTAAATCACAGGTATCTGGACGTAAACATCAAGATGCCAAAAAAGCTGAACTTCTTCGAATCAGCTGTCCGCAGTCTTTTAAAGACCTATCTCCAGCGGGGAAAGGTAGATCTTTTCATCACCTATGAAGATCTTTCCGAGACAAAGGGTGTTCTCCGGTATAACCGGGAGCTTGCGGCAGAATATCTGAACTATCTGAAGCAGATGTCAGAGGAATTCTGTCTGGAAAGCGCCATAGACGCCGCCGCCCTTTCCCGTTACCCTGAAGTCCTGGTAATGGAAGAAACCCGGGATGACGAGGAAGAGCTGTGGAAGCTTTTGAAAGAGGCGCTGGAGGGCGCCTGCAGGCAGATGGTAGAGACCCGGTCGAAGGAAGGGGAGAACCTTAAGCGCGATCTCACAGCCAAGCTTGACGAGATGCTGGAGCATGTGGCCTTTATCGAGGAGCGCGCTCCCCAGATTGTGGCGGAATACCGCGGCAGGCTTAAGGAAAAGGTAGAGGAGCTTCTGCAGGATGCACAGATAGAGGAAAGCCGTCTTGCCACGGAGGTTACCATTTTTGCCGACAAGATCTGCGTGGATGAGGAGCTGGTGCGCTTAAGAAGCCATATGGAGCACACAAGGGCTGTCCTGAACGAGAAGGACAGCGTGGGCCGCAAGCTGGATTTCATTGCACAGGAGATGAACCGGGAGGCCAATACCATTCTCTCCAAAGCAAATGACCTGGAGGTTTCCAACCGGGCTATTGAGCTTAAGACAGGCATTGAGAAGGTGCGTGAGCAGATCCAGAACATCGAGTAGAGGGAGATATATGGGAAAAAAAGGAATCTTACTGGTGGTATCCGGTTTTTCCGGAGCCGGAAAAGGGACGCTGATGAGAGAACTCCTTCGTCAGCATGAAAATTATGCGCTTTCCATCTCCGCCACCACCCGGGCCCCCAGAGAGGGCGAGGCGGAAGGAAGAGAATACTTTTTTAAAACCCGGGAAGAATTCGAAGGAATGATTGCCCGGGAAGAGCTGATTGAGTATGCCTGCTATGTGGGCAACTACTATGGAACGCCAAAGGCTTACGTGGAGGAACAGCTGGAGCGGGGCCGGGACGTGGTTCTGGAGATCGAGATCCAGGGGGCCAGAAAGGTAAAGGAGCGGTTCCCGGATACGGTTCTTCTGTTTGTATCGCCTCCAAGCGCCCAGGAGCTTCGCCGGCGGCTGACAGACAGGGGAACGGAAAAGCCGGAGGTTATCGAGAGCCGTCTTGCCAGGGCGGTAGAGGAAGCGAAAGGAATCGAAGATTACGATTATTTTGTAATCAACGACGATCTGAACGCCTGCGTGGAGCATGTGCACCAGATTGTAGAGTGCGAGCGGAGCCGGACATGCCGGGGGGCAGAGCGGATTGAAGCCATCCGCGAGGACTTAAAAGCATTTTCCAAGTAAGAAAACAAAAAATATTCAGAATGTATAGAAAGGATAGGGTGATTGTATGTTACATCCGTCATACACAGATTTAATGAAGGTAGTAAACAGCGGCGTGGAGGAAGGAGAAACTCCCGTAGTGAACAGCCGCTATTCAATTGTGCTGGCAACCTCCAAGCGCGCTCGCCAGATTATTGCGGGAGAGCAGCCGCTGGTGCCGGACAACGGAAAGAAGCCCCTTTCCCTGGCTATCCAGGAGCTGGAAAGCGGCCAGGTGAAGATTGTCTCCGAGGAGGATGTGAATGCAGAGGAGATGACCGTGGAATTGGAAGAGCTTGAGGCCGGCACGGCAGAAGCAGGAGAGGAAACGGATACCTTGGAAGAGGAGGCGCAGGCAGAAGAGGAAGCAGAATCCGTTGACAAAGAATAGGGGGTTTGTTAAGATAGAATTAACCGTTTAAGGTATCAAATACCAGCCGGAAATCAGGGAGAGATTACGGAACCGGAATAAGGAGGAAAACATGAGAATTATCGAAGCGAAAGACTATGCAGACATGAGCAGAAAGGCGGCCCATATCCTGGCTGCGCAGGTGACCTTGAAGCCGGAGAGCGTACTGGGACTGGCAACAGGCTCCACCCCCATCGGAACCTACGACTGCCTGGCCGAGTGGTGCAAGAGCGGAGATTTGGACTTTTCCAAGGCGGCTACAGTGAATCTGGACGAGTACCGCGGACTGGATCACAGCAACGATCAGAGTTACTATTATTTTATGAATAAGCATCTGTACAGCAGAATCAACATCGATCCTTCACGGACCCATGTGCCGGACGGCACACAGCCGGACCCGGAAAAGGAAGGCCGGCGCTATGAGGAACTGATCCGTTCCCTGGGCGGTGTGGATATTCAGCTTCTCGGTATCGGACATGACGGACATATCGGTTTCAATGAGCCGGGCAGTTTCTTTGACGGCGATACCCACTGTGTGGATCTGACGGAAATGACCATCGAGGCAAACAAGCGCTTCTTTGCTTCCGCAGATGATGTGCCCCGTCAGGCTTACACCATGGGAATCGGAACGATTATGCGTGCAAGAAAGCTCCTTATGATTATCAGCGGTGAGGATAAGGCAGACATTACGGCTGCGGCCCTCTGCGGCGAGGTAACACCGCAGGTTCCCGCCTCCATCATTCAGTTCCATCCGGATGTAACCGTGATTGCAGATCCGGCAGCGCTGTCCAAGGTAAAGAGATAGCTTCCGCTGCTGTGTTCCGATTGGATTTGGTCTGGAAAATGCAAGAAAAAGGAGCTTTTTGCAGAATGCTGCTGCTAAGAAGCTCCTTTTTTGCAATATTCCGAATTCAATCCGGGGAATCTGGGTGACAGTGGACATAAGTCCCAATTACCATTGACTTTTATGGTGAAAACTAGTATACTATTTACAATTCAAGTGTTACCCTCACTGTGCAGAAGAGCGCATATGCTTCTGCATATTGAGGGTATACTAAAGGTAAAGAAGCTTTACCGGAATATTGAACTGGAATAGGGAGGTATGAATTCTATGGAAACACGTCAAGGCAAGAGCGTATTTGCCGGAGTGGCAATCGGAAAGCTGTTCGTGTATAAGAAGGCGACGCAGGTAGTGGAGAAGAGGGTTATTGAGGATCCTCAGGCAGAGATTGCGCGCTATATGGCGGCAAAGGAAAAGGCGGCCGGACAGCTTGCACTTCTGAAGGAGAAAACCATGCGCGACGTGGGAGAGGCAGAAGCAGAGATCTTTGAGGCTCACCAGATGCTGCTGGAGGATTTGGATTTCGTAGAAGGCATTACAGGCATGATCGAGCAGGACAAGGTCAATGCGGAGTATGCAGTGTTTGTGACAGGCGAGCAGTGCGCGGCTATTTTCTTAAGCATGGACGATGATTACATGCGTGGACGTGCGGCGGATATTAACGATATTTCCAGCCGTCTGATTGCGATTTTAAGCGGCACCCAGGTAAGTGCGGAGGCTATGCCGGAGCCGGTGATTATACTAGCGGAGGATCTGGCTCCCAGTGAGACCGTACAGTTTGAAAAGGATAAGATTCTGGCCTTGGTAACCCAGAAGGGTTCCGCCAATTCCCACACGGCGATTCTGGCCCGGATGATGAACATTCCCTGTCTCGTAACTACAGACATTGATTTGGATACAGAGCTGAACGGAAAGATGGGCGTTGTGGACGGCTTTACGGGAGAGATTCATATTGAGCCCGACGAAGTCACCCTGGCCGTAATGCAGGAGAAGAAGAAGCGCGAGGAGGAGAGAAAGCTCCTGCTCCAGAGCTTAAAGGGCCTGCCTACTGTCACCAAGAGCGGCAAGGTGGTGCATCTTTATGCCAACATCGGAAGTGAGGAGGACGTGGATTCCGTTTTGGAGAACGACTCTGAGGGCATCGGCCTGTTCCGCAGCGAGTTCCTGTATCTGGGAAGAGACGACTATCCCACGGAGGAAGAGCAGTATACCGTATATAAGAATGTAATTTCCAAGATGAACGGCAAGAAGGTGATTATCCGTACCCTGGATATCGGAGCCGACAAGCAGGCGGATTACTTTAACATTCCCAAGGAAGAGAACCCGGCTATGGGCTTTCGTGCCATCCGTATCTGTCTGGAACGGACAGAGGTATTTAAGACCCAGCTTCGCGCTATTTTCCGGGCAAGTGCTTACGGCACGGCTTCCATTATGTTCCCTATGATTATCTCCGTGGATGAGGTAAAGAAGATTAAGGGGATTGTGGAGGAAGTAAAGACAGAGCTTACCAAGGAGGATATTCCTTTTGGCGATGTGGAGCTTGGTATTATGATTGAGACACCGGCGGCTGTTATGATTGCGGATATGCTGGCGGCAGAGGTAGACTTCTTCAGTATCGGAACCAACGATCTGACCCAGTATACTCTGGCCATTGACCGTCAGAACCAGTCTTTGGATAATATTTACGATCCCCACCATGAGGCGGTGCTGCGGATGATTCAGCGGACCATCGAGTGTGCCCATGAGCATGGAGCGTGGTGCGGAATCTGCGGCGAGTTGGGAGCTGACATGAAACTGACACGGCGTTTCCTGCAGATGGGGATTGACGAGCTTTCCGTGTCTCCCGTATTTACGCTGGAGCTGCGTAAGAAGATTCGTGAGGCGGAGTAAGGGAAGGATAATCTGTGAATAATTGTACGGAGCGGTAATCAGCCTTATACTTCATAAGGCCCGGCCGCTGGCTCTGGTTCTGACGGAAGTGTATCGCAGCCGCGCCGGACAATTGTAAATATGAATAAACATAAAGGAGAGACAGAACAATGAAAGAGTTTAAGTATGTGGTACAGGATGAATTAGGACTTCACGCAAGACCCGCAGGACTGCTGGTAAAGGAAGCGGCCAAGTATAAGAGTGCAGTTACTCTGGATAGCGGCGCTAAGAAGGCAGATGCCAAGAGAATTATGGCAGTGATGTCCATGGGTGTTAAGAAAGGCGTTGAGCTTACCGTAACCGTAGACGGTGAGGATGAGGATGTTGCAGCAGAGGCAATTGAGAACTTCTTCAAGGAGAATCTGTAGGGTATTTGCTGCTGTAAAGTAAAGAAGCTGTCATCCGGCTGTAGTAACAGCCGGATGACAGCTTTTTGTATAGGATTATCCTGTTTTTTTTACAGAATTTCGAACTACAAGCTGAGTCCCGATCCGGGTTTTTACAGAACGGCTGAAAACGCCGGCTTCTTTTTCCTGTATCATGGAAAGAATCCCATTTACCGCGGAAACACCAAAAGACACCTTTGGAACATTGACAGAGGTCAGTGGAGGCGAGGTGATCTCTGAATTTGGACGATCATTGAAGCCGACAATGGAGATATCTTCCGGTATCCGATACCCGGCAAGGGTAAGTGCACGCATGGCGCCTATGGCGATTGTATCGTCATCACAGACAAGGGCGGAAGGCAGAGATATGTTTTTCTGTAGAAGAGCAGTGAAATCCTGGAAGCTGCCTTCTTCGGAATAACGTATTCTGTAAATATATTCCGGATTCAGATCCAGGTGGAAATGCTCAAGGGCTTCCCGGTAGCCCTGTTCCCGTTCGGCAAAGCTGCAGATAAAATCTGAGCTTTTTAAATAGCCGATTTTTTTATGTCCCTGCTGAACCAGATATTGAACTGCCTGGAAGGTCCCAAGCTGATTGTTGATGGAAACAGTATTGATATTCAGGTAGGGAAAGGCATTGTCAACGGCCAGACAGGGGATGGGAAGAGAAGAGAACTGTGCCATATCCTCCTCAAGCATTTCTGTGGCAAAAATTAAAATCCCTTTTGGATTCATTCTGATAAGAGAGTCCAGTTGTTCCTGCATTGGGGCTTTGGAATCCATAGTTCTAAGGATAATATTATACCCGTATTTGCGGGCATGGGACTCGATGCTTTCCATTAACAACAGAAAAAAGGGATGTTGATTCAGTATTTTTCCATGTCTTAAATAGACAATGAAACAAATGGTCAGATCTTCGACTGTTTTTTCGGCAGATTTGATTAGATGTCCGTATCCCATGGCATTTATCTGTTGAATAACTGTGGCGCGTGTCCGCTCCGATACACCGGGTTTGTTATTCAGAATAAATGAAAGCGCCGTGGGAGATATATTGAGTGTTCTGGCAATTTCTTTGTTGGTCATGAAAGTGTGTTCCTCGTCATTCGCGAAATTTTTAATCTTACTAAATATTATAAACAATTTATCTGGGATGTCAAACTAAATTAACTAAACACTAAATTCCAAATAATGGAATAAACAACGAAAGGTGTGAAAAATAGTGATACATTTTTGAAATAAAAAGGAAAAATAGGAGTTTTGCACAAAAAAATAAAGGGAATTTTGTAAATATTTAATATTGAATACTAAATATTTGTGTGATAATATAAATTATCGCTAAACAAAAAATAAATAAAGGAGAGGAATATGATTGAATACAGGAAAGTGGACGGGAGCTTCGACCTGTCCGGAAAGTCGGCAATTGTAGTAGGCGGCGCCGGAGGTATCGGGGGAGCCACGGCAGAAATGTATGCAAAAAAGGGAGCGAATATTGCTATTGCAGACTGCAAAGACAATGTAAAAGAAGCAGCAGCCAGACTCGCAGAGACTTATGGTGTGAAAACAATCGGGCTGAAATGCGACGTTACGAAGCAAAGTGATATTGATCAGACAGTGGCGGCTGTTACAGAGGCTTTTAGAGAAATCAATATTCTTGCGAATATGCCTGGGTATGTAGAGCTGGAAAGTGCAGAATGCATCGGGGTGGACGTCATTGAGAAGCACCTTGCAATCAATGCCGTAGGTGTGTTCCGGATGTCGCAGGCAGTTGCAAACCAGATGATTAAGCAGGGGAAAGGCGGAAAGATTGTGTGTGTTACATCCCAGGCTGACTTTATTGCGATTGACAAGCATGTGGGTTACACTATGTCAAAAGCAGCGCTGGTGGGAATGATTAAGGTCTGCGCTCTGGAGTGGGCAGAATTTGGAATCAATGTCAATGGCGTGGCTCCGACAGTTGTAAATACATATATGGGAGAGAAGGCATGGCAGGGACAGGTGAAAATCGATATGATTAACGCGATTCCGGCACACAGATTTGCGGAAACAGATGAGATTGCGGCAGCAGTATTGTTTTTGTCCTGTGACGAATCAAATATGATAACTGGAGAAGACTTAGTAGTAGATGGCGGTTTTACCATTAAATAACCGGTAAGATTACGGAACTAGGAGGAAAGAACATGAAAAAGAAATTATTGGGAGCATTATTAATAACTGCTGTGATGACTGGCGTTCTGGGAGGCTGCGGAAGCAAAAATGAAAGTCCGGCAGAGGAGCCGGCGGCCAAAACAGAGGCTGAAACAGAAAGCGGCCAGGATACACAGGACAGTACCGGCATGAAAATCGGCTGTGTATTTGCGGATTTGGGAAATACTTCTTATGTAGCTATGGGAAAAGCAATGGAGGAGGAAGCAAAAGCAAACGGTGCGGAGTTTATTCTGAAGGATACGGGCAATGATTCTTCTGTTCTGGTTGATACGATTGAAAACTTTATCGCTTCCGGATGTGACGTTATCATCGAGCAGAATTCCGACGCGGCGGTGACAGAGAGCATCAACCAGGAAGCTCTGGACAAAGGTATTATTATTCTCTCCTTTGACAATGAGATGGAAAATGCCAGTGCCTCTTATCTTGCATCCAATTACGAGCTGGGATATCAGATAGGAACGATGTGTGCAGAATGGTCCAAGGGAGCTTTTGAGGATGGAAAATGCCAGATAGGCCTTTTGAATGCCAGTTCTTATGACTTTATTCTGGATCGGGTTGACGGAATTAAGGCCGCCCTGGAAGAAAAGAATCCCAATTGTGAGATTGTAATTGAAGCGGATGCCGTATCTACCACTGACGGTCTGGAGGCTGCAGAGAATTTCCTGCAGGCATATCCGGAACTGAACGGCGTTGTCGGCATTAATGATTCGGTGGTGCTGGGCGCATATGAAGCATTTAAGGGAGAAAACAGAGTTGGAGATGATGTGGGGCTCTTTGCTTGTGACGGCTCCCAGGAAGGTCTGGAAGCCGTAGCGGAGGGAAGTATCCACCGGGGAACCGTATCCCTTCATCTTACGGATGTGGGAAAACAGATGATCAAAGACGGAATCGCTCTGATAAATGGTGAAACTGTGGAATCAACGACGAATTATTTCCCGTTAGAGGCTGTGACAGTTGATAATGTACAGAGCTTTTTGGATGAGTTGAAATAACAGATTATCAGAGGCTGCTGCAAAGAAGGTTTTCCTGTTTTGCGGCAGCCTCAGACTTTGGAAGGAGATCCGGGTGTGGAACAATACGTACTGGAACTGAAAAAGATAACAAAAAGATATCCGGGTGTGACTGCGCTGGACCAGGTGTCGCTGGGGTTGAAAAAAGGTGAAGTACATGCCCTGATGGGAGAAAACGGAGCGGGAAAATCGACCATGATAAAAGTAATATCAGGTGCAATTACACCCGATGAGGGTGAGATTGTGGTGGAGGGAGAGAGCTATACGCATATGACACCGGCTCTTTCCAAAAAGCTTGGTATTGAAGTGATTTACCAGGAATTTAATCTGATTCCGAATCTGTCAGTGGCCGAAAATATGTTTATGGGGGAACGCGTGGGAGGAAAAATACTGGCTGATTTCGGGCAGATGGAAAGAAGAGCGGCTGAAGTATTTGAAAGGATGAAGATAGATATTAATCCGAAAACCCTGGTCCGGGATTTATCAGTGGCTTATATGCAGATGGTAGAGATTGCCAAATCCATCGTAAAAAATGTAAAGATTCTGATTATGGACGAGCCCACGGCGCCTCTTACTTCCGATGAAGTAGATATTCTGCTGGAATTGGTTGAAAAGCTGAAACAGGAGGGTGTTACGATTGTCTATGTGTCTCACAGAATGGATGAAATTTACCGGGTTGCGGACCGTCTGTCTGTGTTCCGGGACGGAAAATGGATTTCCACAAATCCGGTTGAAGAAATATCCAGACATGATCTGGTCTGTGAAATGGTAGGCCGGGAAATTACGGAAACCTATCCGGTACGCAGAAAATGTGAAAAAGAGACGATATTAGAGGTCCGGAATCTGACGGGCAAAGGAGCAAAAAATATCAGCTTTGACTTGAAAAGGGGAGAAATTTTAGGACTGGCGGGACTGGTTGGGGCAGGCAGGACTGAGACGGCCAGAATGATTTTTGGTGCGGATCCAATAGAATCCGGTTCGATTATTATGAAAGGGAAAGAGATTACAATAAGATCGCCCCGGGATGCTGTGCAGAACGGGATCTGCCTTGTTCCGGAAGACAGGAAGCAGCATGGCGTTATCTTAAGCCTTTCCATAAGAGATAACATCACGCTTCCGATTGTAAAAGGAATTTCAAAGCTTGGTATTGTGGATCGGAAACGGGAGGACGGAATCCTTAAGAAACAGAAAGATGATTTGAGGATAAAAACCCCCTCTTTTTCACAAAAGGCAGGAAATCTGAGCGGCGGCAATCAGCAGAAGGTTGTTCTTAGCAAATGGCTGGCCAGTGATGCAGAAGTGCTGATTTTTGATGAGCCTACAAGAGGAATTGACGTAGGCGCAAAGCAGGAAATTTATTTTCTGATGAACCGGCTGGTAGAGGCAGGGAAGGCGATTATTATGATTTCCTCCGAGATGGAAGAACTGATTGGAATGTCGGACAGAATTATTGTTCTGTATGAAGGGGAACAGAAGGGCGAGATTGAGAAAGAGCAGTTTTCCCAGGAGCTCATTATGGAACGCGCGTCGAATATTATGAAATAAACCAGGAGGAAAAAATAAAAAATGAATACAAAGGCTTCAAAGAAAATAAACGCAAAGGCTGTAGTCAGGGAATCTGCGGTTTTTCTGGTTCTGCTAGTGATAATTATTATGTTTTCCTGCTTGTCTTCCCAGTTTTTCAAATTCAGTAATTTTGTAACGATCCTCCGTCAGATATCAATTCTGGCAATTGTGTCTGTGGGAATGACGGTAGTGCTTATCTCGGGCGGTATCGACTTAAGTGTGGGCTCAATTGTATCTGTAGTGAGCGTACTGACTTCCATGGCGGCAGTGAATCTGAGCCTTCCTGTGGGAGGAGCAATCATAATCGGTCTTCTAACTGGTATGCTTATGGGGCTGCTTAACGGCACGCTGATTACATCTACCGGTATGCCGCCCATGATCGGCACTCTGGCAACTCAGATTGCGTTTCGCGGACTGGGGTTTATTGTCTGTGACGGAGCATCCATCTACCATCTGCCGGAATCCTTTAAAGTGTTTGGACAGGGGTACGCGGGCCCGATTCCGGTTCCGGTTATTATTATGGCAGCGGTTCTTCTGATATCTGCCTTTGTTCTGGGAAAAACCTATATCGGACGTCATTTTTATGCGGTAGGCAGCAATGCGGAGGCTTCAAGGCTGTGTGGGCTTGACACAAAAAGAATTCAGATTCTGGCATATATGGTTTGCGGATTTTTAAGTGCGGTGGGCGGTATTATTATGACCTCCCGGGTGAATTCCGGACAGCCGAAAGCGGGAGACGGCTATGAAATGGATGTTCTGACAGCCTGTGTTGTGGGCGGAATCAGTATTAACGGAGGCGAAGGAAAGGTGCGCCATATTATCGCGGGCGTGCTGATTATAGGTGTTTTATCAAACGGCCTTACGATTGTAGGGGTGAACGAATACTGGCAGCAGGTGGCAAAAGGCATGATTCTGGCTGCCGCAGTTGCATTTGATTCCATACAGAAAAAGAAAAGAGCATAATGGTATTCGCATGGCTGAGGAGATGATTCTATGATTCAACACATTGAAAAGATTGAGATTACGAAGGATACACACCCATTTGCCCAGGCATATACAAAATGCAGTTTTGAAGAAAAGGGGTATATTGAAGAAGAGTTTTTTATCCATGGACTGGCTGATGTCTATGGGTGGAAGGATGGGAAGAAGGTGACTGTGCTTCCAAAGAATCCATATGTAAATCGTATTCTTGTCCGCAGACCCCGGATAAAAGAACGCTTTAGCGGCAATGTGGTGGTTGAGATATTGAACTCTACCAGCTTCATTGATTTTGACAGATGCTGGGCGCTGACCTGGCGGCATATGATGCAAAACGGAGATATATATATTGGTATTACAAGCAAACCCAATGTGATACCGGCGCTGCTGAAATTTGATTATCAGCGTTACAAGGCGTTGAGCTGGAAAAATCCGGTGGAGAATCCGCAATATGCGCTTGCGGAAAAAGATCTGGGGAATATGGAGGGAGCCTCTTCTATAGACACAGAAGACGGATTGTTCTGGGATATGCTGACGGATTTGGCTGTGCTGCTCAGGAACCCGGAAAATGAATTGCTTGGAAATTATGCTCCATATTATCAGTACCTTGCTGGCTGGTCACAGTCTGGCGCTTATATGATTCGTTTTGTGAATGATTTCGCCTATGAGAGGCAGTTGGAACAACCTTATTTTGACGGTTACTTTTCGGCAGGAAGCGCAAGTACCTGTCTTCCGGATTTAAACCAGGGGTATGGCCGGACAGCACAAAAGGCGCCGCGGAGACTGAAGATGGTGAGAGAACCTTTTATGGAAGTACATACAGAGAGCGAAAATGCGTTGTGGGGAAATACAGAAGCAAGGGGGAAGACATGTTTTTCTGAGAATATGAATTACTGTATCTATGATATTCCGGGAGCTACACATGATGCGAAGTCAACAATGACAGATTACTACCGGAACGATACGGATGTATTTGCTGCCGGGATTGTTCCTGTATATCCGGGAAAAGAAATCCTTCCGAATGATTTTCCGTATGAGACGGTGTTTCATACGGCGCTTCATCTGCTGTACGAGTGGGTAAGAGAAGGAAAACAGCCGTTTGAAGCAGAACCGATACAGACAGATACGGAATTGAGAAATGTAACCGATGAAACAGGGAATGCAGTGGGCGGACTGCGGCTGCCTTTTGTAGAAGTACCCTTATGCATATACCATCCGGTCAGTACTCCCATGAAGCCGGATTATGCATTTGCCTGTACCTTGTTTGGATATGTGGAGCTTTATACAAAGGAGAGGGCCCTTAAGCTGTATGGTTCAAAAGAGGGTTATTTAAACAGGTTTTCAGCCTGCCTTGGAAATTGCATCCGTGACGGGAGGATTCTTCCGGAGGATGAACAGATTTGCATGAATTATGCGAAAAGGAAGGCGGAGGAGGTTTTCGGTCAGAGGAAATAATAAATACCCCACAGCTTGCTGCACTGTCAGCTTGTTGTGGGGTATTTGATTACAGAAAGAGTACAGAAAGATCAATTTTTTCTTTTAAATAAGGCAAAAAGGTGGTATACTATACCAAATATTATAAGGAGCGCATCGTTGCGGTGCCTCTGTAGTGTATGAAAGTAAAAAGCCAGGAGTATAAAAATGACAATAGAACAATTAGAAGCCTACCAACTGATAGAAAAAAGAGCAATTAATGAGCTGAAATCCACCGGTTACTATTTGAAGCACAAAAAGACAGGCGCAAAGGTCTGTCTCCTTTCCAACGAGGACAATAATAAGGTCTTCTACATCGGTTTTCGGACACCGGCGCCGGACGACACCGGCGTGCCTCACATTCTGGAACACTCGGTTCTGTGCGGTTCCAAGGAATTCCCGGTTAAAGATCCCTTTGTGGAGCTGGCAAAGGGTTCTCTGAATACCTTTTTAAATGCCATGACCTACCCGGATAAGACGGTCTATCCCGTGGCAAGCTGCAATGAACGGGATTTCCAGAATCTGATCCACGTATATATGGACGCGGTTTTTTACCCCAATATCTACGAAAAGGAGGAGATCTTCCGACAGGAGGGCTGGCATTATGAGCTGGAATCCGAGGACGCTCCCTTGACCTTGAACGGCGTGGTGTACAACGAGATGAAGGGTGCGTTTTCCTCCCCGGAGGGCGTACTGGAGCGTGAGATTCTGAATTCCCTGTACCCGGACACCACCTATGCCAATGAATCCGGCGGCGATCCGGAGGCTATTCCCACCCTTAAGTACAGCGAATTTCTGGATTTCCACAGCCGGTACTATCATCCGTCCAACAGCTACATTTACCTCTACGGTGACTGTGACATGGCGGAAAAGCTCGACTGGCTTGACAAAAACTATCTGAGCAGATATGATTGTCTCCCCGTGG
This sequence comes from Clostridia bacterium, assembly GCA_910575725.1. GTDB lineage: Bacteria > Bacillota > Clostridia > Lachnospirales > Lachnospiraceae > Laedolimicola. The sequence goes on from CAJTFE010000007.1 coordinate 155,429, forward strand.
ATTCCGAAGTGCGTACTCAGAAGCCCTTTACAGAGACACGGGAGGTAGTAAGGGAGTATTCCGTCTCTGCAGAGGAGGGAACCGAGGACAAAACCTACCTTTCTTATAATAAATCCGTGGGCGATACCATGGACAAAAAACTCTACCTTGCTATGCAGGTGCTGGAGTATGTGCTCCTCTCCATGCCGGGAGCGCCCTTGAAGCAGGCTCTTTTAGACGCCGGAATCGGCAGGGACATTATGAGCTCCTATGATAATGGGGTGAAGCAGCCTATTTTCTCTATCATAGCAAAGGAAGCCAATGAGGAGCAGAAGGGTGCTTTTGTGGAAGTGATTGAGAATACCCTCCGCAGTCTGCTGGAAAAAGGGCTGGATGAGAAGGCTCTCAGGGCAGGAATCAACTATTTTGAATTCCGTTACCGGGAGGCAGATTTCGGCAGTTATCCGGCCGGGCTGATGTATGGTCTTCAGGCCTTTGACAGCTGGCTCTACGATGAAAACAGTGTATTTCTTCATCTGGAGGCGGTGGAGACCTTTGCCTTTCTGAAGGAGCAGGCGGATAAGGGATATTTTGAGGGACTGATACGGACGTACCTGCTTGACAATCCCCATGCCTCTATTGTTATCATACGGCCCGAAAAGGGGCTGACAGCCCGGCAGGACGAGGAGCTTCAGAAGCGGCTCCGGGAATATAAGGATGGTCTTGACAAAAATCAGATTGCGGAACTGATTGCATTTACCAGACACTTGAAGGAGTATCAGAGCGAGCCTTCCTCCCAGGAGGACCTGGAGAAAATTCCGCTTCTGGAGCGTGAGGATATCGGGAAGAAAGCCCTTTCTTTCCAGAACGAGGTTTACTCACTGGGAGATGTACAGGTGGTGCACCACGATCTGTATACCAACGGAATCGGTTATGTGAATCTGATGTTCCGGGCCAATGAGATTCCGAGGAAGCTGGTGCCCTGTCTGGGGCTTTTAAAGGCAGTTCTTGGAAATGTGGACACGGAGCATTATACCTACGGTGAATTTGCCACGGAGCTGAACCTTCATACAGGGGGGATTTCCTGTGGGGTCAATTCCTACGAGAGCCTTAAGGAGCCGGGAACCTATACGGCCATGTTTGAAGTGCGCTGTAAGGCGCTCTATGAAGAGCTTCCCAGGGCATTTTCCATGATAGAGGAGATGCTGCTGACCTCGAAGCTTTGGGACCGGAAGCGGCTTACGGAGGTCTCGGCGGAGACAAGATCAAGGCTGCAGATGGTATTTACCACGGCAGGCCATTCCATGGCAGCTCTGCGCGCTATGTCTTATTTTTCGGAGAGCTCCTGTTTTGCGGACGAGACGGGCGGCGTGGCTTTCTATGAGTTTATGGAGAGGGTGCAGGAGAAGCTCTCTGAAGACTGGGAGCAGATTGCCGGCGGCCTTTCGGAACTGGCCCGCTGCCTGTTCCGGAAGGAGAATCTGACAGTCAGCTACACGGCGGAGAAAAAGAGCCTGGAGGATTTAAAGAAACAGGTGGGGGCTCTTCTTACAAAGCTTTACCGTGAGCCGGTGGAGAAGGAGCATTGGAGCCTGAAGGCAGCCCGGACAAACGAAGGCTTAAAGACCTCTTCCCAGATCCAGTATGTGGCAAGGGCCGGAAGCTTCGGGGAGGCCGGACTTCCCTATACAGGGGCCTTGTCCGTGCTGCGGACCATTATGAGTTACGATTATCTCTGGAATAATGTCCGGGTGAAGGGCGGCGCTTACGGCTGCATGAACAATTATACCCGGACTGGAGCGGGGTATATGATGTCTTATCGCGATCCCAATCTGGATAAGACCAATCAGATTTTTGAGGAAAGCGCAGATTATGTGGAGCAGTTTGAGGTATCGGAGCGTGATATGACAAAATATATCATCGGCACGGTCAGCAATCTGGATACGCCTTTGAATCCCAACGCAAAGGGAGCACGATCCATGAGCGCCTGGCTGCAGGGACTAAAAGAGGAGACCGTACAGCGCGAAAGAGATCAGGTGCTTACCTGTGAAAGTAAGGACATCCGAGCCCTTGCGCCTTATCTGAAAGCAGTGCTGTCGCAGAATCATCTCTGCGTGATTGGAAATGAAGCGAAGCTGGAGGAGCAGAAGACTCTGTTCGGGACGGTGCGGAATCTGTTCCACTAGTGTACTGACTGCCTGTTTTACCGGCAGGCGCAGCAAATGCCTCTATGGGCCGGATACATGCTTTCGGCCCTGGTAGGATAGATAATGAGAGGGGCTGTCTTATTCTGCGCAGTTCCCTGAAGGACAAAGGAGGGAGTTTGTAAATGGATACTTTACAACTGATACTGTCAATTCTGCCGCCGATTATTGCAATCGGCCTGGCGCTGATTACGAAGGAGGTTATTTCCTCCCTGCTCGTCGGAATTCTGGCCGGAACACTGATTTACAGCCAGGGCAATGTGGTGGGCATGGTGACCTCGGCCTTTGGGCTGATGGGAAGCAAGATCGGCGACAATGTGAACATTTTGATTTTCCTGGGGCTTCTGGGAGCACTGGTAGTCATTGTGACCCGTGCCGGAGGCTCTGCAGCCTATGGAGAGTGGGCTTCCAGAAAGCTGACAACAAGAAGAGGCGCCGCCCTTGCAACAAGCGCCCTGGGCTGCCTGATTTTTATTGACGACTATTTTAACTGCCTGTCTGTAGGAACGGTAATGCGTCCCGTGACGGATAAGCACCGCATCTCCCGGGCAAAGCTGGCCTATCTTCTGGACGCCACTGCCGCGCCTATCTGCATCATAGCTCCGGTGTCAAGCTGGGGCGCTTCCGTGGCCTCCTATATGTCAGACGCTACGGGAATGAACGGAATGACCACCTTTGTAAAGACCATTCCCTATAATTTTTACGCTATTTTAACAATCATAATGATTCTGGTTGTGTGTCTGACGAAGATCAATTACGGCCCCATGGCGAAATTTGAGAAAAACGCCATTGAAAAAGGCGATCTCTTTACCCACACGGAAAATGTAGTGACGGATGATTTCGGCGGCGGCAGCAAAAAGGCTCTGAAGGGAAAAGTGTATGACTTGGTAATTCCCATTCTTGCGCTGATTGTATGTACGGTGCTTGCCATGGTTTATACCGGAGGCGGCTTCTCGGGAACGCCCTTCTTGTCCTCCTTCGGCGAGTGCGATTCCTCCTTCTCCCTGGTGCTTGGAAGCTTCCTGGGACTGGTAGTAACCTTTATCCTCTATATTCCCCGTAAGGTTTTAAGCTTTGTGGATTTTATGGGCGGCATAACCGAGGGAATCAAATCCATGGTTCCGGCCTTTACCATTCTGATTCTGGCATGGACCATCGGCGGCGTGTGCAGCTCCGATTATCTGAACACGGGCGAGCTGGTAGGAAACGCTATTTCCAATTCTTCATTCCCCGTATTCCTGCTTCCGGCGGTAATTCTGATTGTAGCTGCATTCCTAGGATTTTCAACAGGAACCTCCTGGGGAACGATGGCTATCCTGATTCCCATCGGAGCAGCCATTGCAGGCACGCCTCAGACACAGCATCTGCTGCTGCCCATTTTCGGCTGTACGCTGGGCGGAGCCGTTTACGGAGACCATGTATCACCCATTTCCGACACCACGATACTCTCTTCAACAGGAGCCGGCTGCAACCATCTGGATCACGTATCCTCCCAGATGTACTATGCGTCAACCGTATTGGTATGCTGTTTCGCGGGTCATATACTGATGGGGCTCATGGGCGGAAGCCTGGTGGTGCCTCTGATTGTATCCGTTGCACTGCTGCTGTCTATTCTGTACATACTGAACCGGATGCAGAGTAAGAAAGAAAATATTGATTATTCCCAAGTGAAGTTTTAAAATAAGAAAAGAACCATAAGAAAAAGCGGTTACCGCTTGCCAGACAACTGACGGGCGGTAACCATTGTACTTTTAGGGAACTTAAAATAGGAGCACAATTTATATGAAGGCAGATAATAAGTCCGGCTTTGTCACTTTGATTGGCAGGCCAAACGTGGGAAAATCAACACTGATGAACCAGTTAATCGGCCAGAAAATCGCCATTACCTCCCACAAGCCACAAACAACCCGGAACCGGATACAGACCGTGTACACCAGCCAGGAGGGGCAGATCGTCTTTGTAGACACCCCCGGCATTCACAAGGCAAAAAACAAGCTGGGAGAATACATGGTCAGCGTAGCAGAGCGCACACTCCGGGAGGTAGATGTCATACTCTGGCTGGTGGAGCCCTCAGACTTCGTCGGTCCCGGCGACCGGCATATCGCAGAACGGCTGAAAAAAGTGAACACACCGGTGATCCTTGTCATTAACAAAACAGATACGGTAAAAAAGGAAGAGCTTCTGCCTTTTATCGACACTTATCGGAAGATACACGATTTTGACGAAATCGTGCCGGTATCCGCCCTCAAAGGCGACAACACAGAAGTTCTGATACAGCAGATCTTCAAATACCTGCCCTACGGCCCCAGCTTTTTTGACGAGGACACCGTAACAGATCAGCCCATGCGCCAGATAGCAGCCGAGCTCATCCGTGAAAAAGCCCTCCGCTGTCTGGACGAAGAGATTCCCCACGGAATCGCCGTATCCATCGAGAGCATGAAAACCCGATCCGGCGGAAAGGTAACAGACATAGAAGCTGTCATCATCTGTGAAAAAGACAGCCACAAGGGCATCATCATCGGAAAGCAGGGAGCCATGCTGAAAAAGATAGGAAGCGCAGCCCGCTATGAGATCGAGCAGCAGCTGGAGCACAAAGTAAACCTGCAGCTCTGGGTAAAAGTAAAAAAAGACTGGCGCGACAGCGATTATCTCATCAAAAATTTCGGCTACAACAAAAATGACATAGAAATATAACTATCACAAAGCGCTTAAGCCGCGGCCAAAAGCTCTGCATGACTTCCTGTCAAGGCATTTCAGAAAAAAAGATCTGGTATTTTTTTAACAGGATAAGAAAGCCTCTCATGGGGATTCTATTTGTATACCGAAAAACCACATAACAAATATCCGCTTTCGAGTGGGTAACGTATACTTAGAACTAGAACAGGGGCGATAAAAATGACATGGGAGCAATTTGAAGAAACAGGCGCAGTGGAGGATTATCTATCCTACCGGGAATCCACAGGAAGGATAAGAACCCGGGCCCAGCGGAGAGAACCGGAAAGCCTCACAGCCCGAAAAGAGATGGAACATGGGACAGACAATCACAGTGACCGGCATGGTACTGGCGGCATATCCGTACAATGATTACGATAAGCGGCTGATCGTGCTCACAAAAGAACGAGGAAAAATCACAGTATTTGCGAAGGGAGCCAGGCGTCAGAACAGCTCTCTTCTTGCTGTGTGCAGCTCCTTTGTATTCGGCGAATTCTTTGTCTATGAAGGCCGCAGCTCCTTCAACCTTATGCAGGCAAAGGTATTGAATTACTTCTCTGATCTTGGAACGGATGTAGAAGGAGCCTGCTATGGCTTCTACTTCTGCGAATTGGCAGAGTACTACACCCGGGAAGCAAACGACGAGCTCCCTATGCTGAAGCTTCTGTATCAGTCCCTTCGGGCCCTGTTGAATAAGCACATCCCGGATGAGCTGGTCCGATACATATTCGAGCTGAAAACCCTGGTCATCAACGGCGATTGTCCCGTGGAATTCGATGAGTTCGAGATCAGTGAATCCGCCCGGTATGCCCTGTCCTTTGTAACGGCGTCCCCTCCCGAAAAACTTTACACTTTCACAGTTTCCGAGACTGTATTGGGAGAGCTTCGCTTTGTGCTCCGCCGTTTTAGAGACCTATATATGGAAGGAAAATTCAAATCTCTGGAGATTCTGGAGGAAATGAGTTGAAAAAAAAGGAAAAAGACGCTATACTATCATGGAATGAAGCTCCGGCGCGGGAACAACAGGATCGGATCTTCATATTATGAGGAGGAAAGCGTATGAAAAAGTTAATAAGTCTGTGCCTTTTGGCGCTCGTTCTTCTTCTGACAGGCTGCTCCGAGGAGATTCCGTCGGTGAATACCATTTCCGTAGATAAAAAGGGAGTGGTGACCTACACCGTCATAGAAGAGTTTGGAAAGGATTTTTATGATGCGGAAGGACTTCGGGCAGATATCGAACAGGAGGTAGGAGATTACAACCGGAATTTCGGCACCGATCCCCTGACCCTCAAAAGCCTGGAGGTGGAGGACGGTTCTGCCGTTATGCAGATGCAGTTTACGGAGGCCCGGTATTATGAGGATTACTACAAGGCTTATTCCGGAGGCACGCTTTTTGTGGGAACCATAAAGGAAGCCATGGACGCCGGATACGATCTGGCCGGAGAATTTATGGCGGCGGACGGCGCTCTTACGGATGTAAGCCAGCTGCCCAAAGCGGAGAGCCTGAAGGTACTGATAACCAGCGAGGCCCTTACCGTCCAGGTGCCGGGAGACATTCAGTGTGTCAGTCCTTCGGGGAGCGTGGAGATTGTAGGAAAGAAGGAGGCAGTCGTCAGCGAAGAGGCGCTGCAGGCCTGTATTATCTATAAATAAAAGCGAAATATTACGGAACTTAAAGTAAAAAGGAGATAGAGTGATGGAAAAGACAATGGACAAAATTGCAGCCCTGGCAAAGGCGAGAGGGTTTATCTACCCTGGCTCTGAGATTTACGGCGGCCTTGCCAACACCTGGGATTACGGCAACCTGGGCGTGGAGCTGAAAAACAATGTAAAGCGTGCCTGGTGGCAGAAGTTTGTACAGGAGAATCCCTACAACGTAGGCGTGGACTGTGCAATCCTTATGAATCCCCAGACCTGGGTAGCCTCCGGACATCTGGGAAGCTTTTCCGATCCGCTGATGGACTGTAAGAGCTGCAAGGCCCGTTTCCGCGCAGATCAGTTGATTGAGGATTATATGAAGGAAAACAATGTCACGGCAGAGGGCTCTGTGGATGCCTGGTCTCAGGAGGAGATGAAGGCTTACATTGACGAGCATGGAATTGCCTGCCCCTCCTGCGGAAAGCACGACTTTACAGATATCCGCCAGTTTAACCTGATGTTCAAGACCTTCCAGGGCGTTACCGAGGATGCCAAGAATACCGTATACCTGCGCCCGGAGACGGCACAGGGAATTTTCGTAAACTTTAAGAATGTACAGAGAACCTCCAGAAAGAAGGTTCCCTTCGGCATTGCCCAGATTGGAAAGTCCTTCCGGAATGAGATTACCCCCGGAAACTTTACCTTCCGTACCAGAGAGTTTGAGCAGATGGAGCTGGAATTCTTCTGCAAGCCTGATACAGACCTTGAGTGGTTTGCTTACTGGAAGCAGTACTGCATTGACTGGTTAAAGGCCCTTGGCATGAAGGACGGCGAGCTTCGGGCAAGGGATCATGAGAAAGAAGAGCTGAGCTTCTACAGCAAGGCTACTACAGACCTTGAGTTCCTGTTCCCCTTTGGCTGGGGCGAGCTGTGGGGCATTGCGGATCGTACCGATTACGATTTGACGCAGCATCAGAATGTATCTAAGGCGGATCTCTCCTACTTTGACGATGAGACAAAGGAAAAATACATTCCTTACGTCATTGAGCCCTCCCTGGGCGCAGACCGCGTGGTTCTGGCTTTCCTGTGCGCAGCCTATGACGAGGAGGAGCTTGAGGGCGGCGATATGCGTACCGTGATGCATTTCCATCCGGCCCTGGCCCCTGTGAAGATCGGCGTGCTGCCTTTGTCCAAGAAGCTGAACGAGGGAGCGGAAAAGATTTACCAGAAGCTGTGCAAGACCTGGAACTGCGAGTTTGACGATCGGGGCAATATCGGAAAGCGCTACCGCCGCCAGGATGAGATTGGAACGCCCTTCTGCGTTACCTATGACTTTGAGTCTGAGGAGGATGGGGCCGTGACGGTACGCAATCGGGATTCCATGGCCCAGGTTCGTGTGAAGATTGATGAGTTAGAGGCTTATTTTGCCGATAAATTTCAGTTTTAAGCTGAAAGTTTGAAAATATAAAAAGAGATAAATGACTATCAGAAGGTGCTGCAAACAATTAAGGCGGGCGGCCTAAAGGTTGACGAAACTGCCAAATAGTGATAGTTTAGAATCAGAGTGTCTGAAGCTCTGTAAAAAAATAACAAAGGAGTATGATTATGAATCTTTCACCACTTCAGAAAGCAAGATATGAATATGTTCCGAAACTTCCGGCAATGCTCAGAAACGGCATTACCGAGATTGCCGCTAAAGAGGGAAGCGCTACGGCCAGTGCAGCGGATCAGGAGAAAATCAAAGCGCTGTTCCCGAATACCTACGGAAAACCGGAGGTTACCTTTGAGAAGGGACAGAATACTTCTGCCGCTAAGAAGCAGGTAGTCGGCGTGATTCTTTCCGGCGGACAGGCGCCCGGCGGACATAATGTTGTGTGCGGCCTGTACGATGCGCTGAAGGCGACCAACAAAGAGAATGTCCTGATTGGCTTCAAGGGAGGTCCCAGCGGACTGATTGAGGATCAGTATATTGTCTTTGATGATGCTTACATTGATCAGTACAGAAATACCGGAGGGTTTGATATCATCGGCTCCGGAAGAACCAAGCTGGAGACCGAAGAGCAATTTGCGGTTGCTGTAGAGGTTTGCAAGAAGCATGGCATTACTGCCATTGTTATCATCGGCGGCGACGATTCGAACACCAATGCATGCGTGCTTGCGGAGTACATGGCTGCGCACAACACGGGCGTACAGGTCATCGGGTGTCCGAAGACCATCGACGGCGACTTAAAGAACGAGGACATTGAGATTTCCTTTGGTTTTGATACGGCAACCAAGACTTACAGCGAATTGATTGGAAACATTGAGAGAGACTGTAATTCTGCCAAGAAATACTGGCATTTCATCAAGGTTATGGGACGGAGCGCTTCTCATGTTGCGCTGGAGTGTGCGCTGGAGTGCCAGCCGAATATCTGCCTGATCTCCGAGGAGGTTAAAGAAAAGAAGCAGTCCCTGTCTGAGATTGCAGATTATATTGCGGATTCCGTGGAGAAGAGAGCAGCGAAGGGCCACAACTTCGGCGTTGTCGTGATTCCGGAGGGCGTGGTAGAATTCGTTCCGGAGTTCTCCGCTTTGATCAGCGAGATCAACGAACTTCTTGCAGGCAGCAAGGCAGATGCCTTTAATGCGCTTCCCAATTGGGGCGAGAAGTATGCGTTTATCGAGAAAGGCCTTTCCAAGGAGTCCATGGAAGTATTTGCGATTCTTCCGCAGGCGATTCAGCAGCAGCTTTTCCTTGAGAGAGATCCTCACGGCAATGTACAGGTTTCCCTGATTGAGTCCGAGAAACTGTTTGCTGCTCTCGTAGGCGATAAGCTGAAAGCAAGAAAAGCGGCCGGAACTTATGTGGGTAAGTATGCAGTCCAGACGCATTTCTTCGGTTATGAGGGAAGATGCGCATTTCCGTCTAATTTTGATGCCGACTATTGCTACTCTCTTGGTTACAATGCGTTCATGCTGATCCAGTATGGCTACAATGGTTACCTTTCCAAGGTTTCCAACCTGTCTAAGCCGGCGGAAGAGTGGGTTGCGGGCGGTATGCCGATTACCAAGATGATGAACATTGAGAGAAGACACGGCGAGGATAAGCCGGTTATCAAGAAGGCTCTTGTGGAACTGGATGGAAAGCCCTTCAAGTACTTTGAGGCTCACAGAGATGAGTGGGCGGCAGAGACTGCTTATGTATTTCCGGGAGCTATTCAGTATTATGGGCCGGCTGAGGTGTGCGATCTTACGACCAGAACGCTTGCGTTGGAGAAATCATAAGACTTAGAAATGTGAATCAGAATAAATGTTAAAAAATAAACAAAATCGGGTGCTTTTGCACCCGATTTTATTGTCAAAATATGCTAAAAACGCCTTGACAATTTTTACAAATGTGTTACACTATTTATGTGCGCAGGGTTTGGTCGTTGACCACATATCCGGCGCTGTCTTTGCGTGTGGGTGCGTTTACCTGAACCTTAACCATGTAAAGGACAAGCTCCATGCGAAAACTGCACCGGTGAAACTATTTTTTAGGAGGGAAACAGATAAATGGCAAAATGGGTTTATTTATTCAAGGAAGGCAATGCTGAGATGCGGAACCTTCTGGGCGGAAAAGGTGCGAATCTGGCAGAGATGACAGGCTTGGGACTGCCGATTCCCCAAGGCTTTACTGTTACGACAGAAGCATGTACCGACTACTACAACAATGGAAAGCAGATTTCCGATGAGATCAAGGAGCAGATCTTTACTGCTCTTGCACATCTGGAAGAGCTTCAGGGCAAGACCTTCGGCGACACGGAAGATCCCCTTCTGGTATCCGTTCGTTCCGGCGCAAGAGCTTCCATGCCTGGTATGATGGACACGATTCTGAACCTTGGTCTGAACGACGAGGCAGTAGAAGGCTTTGCAAAGAAAACCGGCAATCCCAGATTCGCATATGACTCCTACCGCAGATTTATTCAGATGTTCTCCGATGTAGTTATGGAGATGAGCAAGACCTTCTTTGAGGGAATTCTGGACGAGATCAAAGAGTCAAAGGGCGTCAAGTATGACACCGATTTGACAGCAGATGATTTGAAAGAGGTTATTGCAAGATACAAAGCCATTTATAAGGAAAAGATGGGCGAGGACTTCCCGCAGGAGCCCAAAGTGCAGCTTATGGAGGCCGTAAAGGCCGTATTCCGTTCCTGGGACAACGAGCGTGCCATTGTATACCGCCGTATGAATGACATTCCCGGCGACTGGGGAACTGCCGTAAACGTACAGGCCATGGTATTCGGAAACATGGGCGACACCTCCGGAACCGGCGTTGCATTTACCAGGAATCCGGCTACCGGCGAGAAGGGTATCTTCGGCGAGTACCTGATCAATGCCCAGGGCGAGGACGTTGTGGCAGGTATCCGTACTCCCCAGCCTATCACCAAGCTTGAGGAAGATCTGCCTGAGTGCTTTAAGCAGTTTATGGAGATTGCGAACCGCCTGGAAGAGCACTACCGGGATATGCAGGATATGGAGTTCACCATCCAGGAAGGCAAGCTGTACTTCCTTCAGACAAGAAACGGAAAGAGAACGGCTCCCGCAGCCATTCAGATTGCCTGCGATCTGGTAGACGAGGGCAAGATTACACCGGAGGAGGCTGTGCTTCGTATCGAGGCTAAGTCCTTGGATCAGCTTCTGCATCCCACCTTTGATCCGGATGCACTGAAGGCCGGCGAAGTGATTGGAGAGGCGCTTCCTGCATCTCCGGGAGCAGCGGCAGGCAAGGTATACTTTACTGCAGAGGATGCGAAGAAGGCCCGCGGCAAGGGTGAGCGTGTCATCATGGTACGCCTGGAGACCTCTCCGGAGGACATCGAGGGTATGCATGCGGCAGAAGGAATTCTGACGGTGCGCGGCGGCATGACAAGCCATGCGGCAGTTGTAGCCCGCGGTATGGGAACAGCCTGTGTATCCGGCTGCGGCGAGATTAAGATTGATGAGGAAGCCAAGTACTTTGATCTGGGCGGACATCACATTGTAGAGGGCGATTACATCTCCCTGGACGGCTCTACCGGAAAGATTTATCTTGGAGATATTAAGACGATAGAAGCGTCTGTAAGCGGCAATTTCGGACGTATTATGGCCTGGGCAGACGAGTTCCGCACCCTGGGCGTGCGTACAAACGCAGATACTCCGGCAGATACCAAGAATGCGATCAAGCTTGGAGCAGAGGGCATCGGCCTTTGCCGTACCGAGCATATGTTCTTCGAGCCGGAGCGTATTCCGAAGATCCGCAAAATGATTCTCTCCGATACAGAGGAGATGAGAGAGGAAGCTCTCTGGGAGCTGATTCCTTATCAGAAGGGCGATTTCAAGGCCATGTATGAGGCTCTTGAGGGCAAGCCTATGACGGTTCGTTACCTGGATCCGCCTCTCCATGAGTTTGTTCCTACCGACCCGGCTGATATCGAGGCTCTGGCTAAGGATATGCATATGACCGTGGAAGAGGTTGAGGCAAGATGCGAGGAGCTCCGTGAGTTCAACCCCATGATGGGACACCGCGGCTGCCGTCTGGCCGTTACCTATCCGGAGATTGCAAGAATGCAGACCCGTGCGGTTATGGAAGCCGCTATTGAGGTAAAGGAAGAGAAGGGCTACGATATTGTTCCGGAGATTATGATTCCTCTGATTGGCGATCAGAAGGAGCTGAAGTTTGTAAAAGAGATGGTTGTGAAGATCGCAGAGCGAGTGAAGAAAGAGAGAAATTCCGATATTCAGTATCGCATCGGAACTATGATTGAGATTCCCCGTGCGGCTCTTCTGGCAGGAGAGATTGCAGAGGAAGCTGAGTTCTTCTCCTTTGGCACCAATGACCTCACCCAGATGACCTTCGGCTTTTCACGTGACGACGCTGGCAAGTTCCTGGATTCCTACTACAAGTCCAAGATTTATGAGTCGGATCCTTTTGCAAGACTGGATCAGAACGGTGTGGGCAAGCTGGTGAAGATGGCTGTTGAGGAAGGCCGGGCTGTCAGACCGGATATCAAGCTTGGTATCTGCGGCGAGCATGGCGGAGATCCTTCTTCTATTGAATTCTGCCATAAGACAGGTTTAAGCTATGTGAGCTGTTCCCCGTTCCGTGTGCCCATTGCTCGCCTTGCGGCGGCGCAGGCGGCTCTCAACTCACGTAAGTAAATGAGTGTTAGTGATTTTGCAGAACAATTTTTCCAATTTCGCAAAATTTAATTTTCGCTGAGACGGAACACAGAACTCAATAGAAATGAATCAAAACGAGGATCTTGATAGATTATACTTTCAAGATCCTCTTCTTCTCTTTTTTGGAGAAGAGAAGGAGAGAATGGTTTTTCTTTTTTGATGGTGGTGGAGTGAGGCAAAACTGACGCTCCTTTGCCGTAGTCAGGAAAAAAGTGCTTAATATATATCGGTATGTTGCGAAATATCATAGAATGTAGGCAAAGGAAGATATCATGGAAAATAAGAAAAATGTAGACAATGGATCAAAGACCGTTGTTATTAATTAAAAAATATCAGCAGGGGTAAGTGAGAATATCGAAAAGGAAAACAGTATAGTTGATGAACAGAAAATTGACCACTTTTTGACTTATTTGCAGTATCATATTCTGAGAGAGGTTATTATGGCATACAAAATACTCATTGTTGATGATGAAAAAATGCTGACAGAGTTATTGTCAAGTCACTTACGGAAGTGTGGATATGAGGCTTTTGTAGCGGAAAATGCACAGCAGACAATATCCATGCTGAATGTCTATCCGGATTTGATTCTGCTTGACATCAATATGCCGGAAATAGACGGACTGGAGCTATGTAAAATGATCCGCCAGAATGTCGTCTGCCCCATTTTGTTTCTGACAGCCCGGATTACGGAACAGGACAAAATAAACGGCCTGCAGGCTGGCGGTGATGATTACATAACCAAGCCGTTCAGCCTGAAAGAGTTGACTGCAAGAGTGGCGGCTCACCTGCGGAGGGATGAACGAAGCAAGTGTACGCCTAAAATCGTTTCTTCCCAGGGCTTGATCGTAAATCTTGCGGAACGTACTTGTTTTTATGGGGAAAAGCCGCTGAACCTGTCAAACCGTGAGTTTGACATTGTGGAGTTTCTGATGCGTAACGCCAATCAGATATTCGACAGGGAGCGGATCTATGAAGCCGTGTGGGGGCTGAATGCCGAAGGAGACAGCGGAGTCATAAAAGAGCATATCCGAAAGATCAGGAATAAACTGAAGGAAGCTACGGGCAGGGAATATATCGAAACAGTCTGGGGGATGGGGTACAGATGGAAAAAATGAGGAAACCCGGATCAATGAAAAGAGCTTTTATCTGTGCGGTAGCTGCTACAATGTTTCTTGTTTTTGCGGCATCTGTCCTGACGATTTATGGATGCTACCGTATACAAAAAGTGATACTTCCCGATTCTCAGGAAGTCTGGCTGAATATCCGGACGGTCACAGCGGACGGGAGGGCATTAGAGGGAGGGCAGAGGGTTATCCTTGACGAACCTGCCCAGGTGGGTATGCTCGTTCCCACCGGAGTGGATGTAACTTTGGAGAATACGGAATTCATAATAGAGAAAATCGAGTCCGGCTTTGCGGCGCTTCGCCCAAAGCAAAAGTTCGTATACAGAATGGCAGGCATTTCTATGGTGTTGTTTCCTTTTGTCTATTCCATTACAGGTATCATGCTGTGCGCATGGTGGTTTTACAGGAAAGAACTGTCGCCGCCCATTCAGGTTCTTGCCGATGCGACAAAACATATCCGGGAGCAAGACCTTGATTTTACGGTTGATTATAACAGGAATGATGAATTAGGAAGGCTCTGCACCGCTTTTGAAGAAATGCGGCAGGCGCTCTATGATAACAACCGTCAGCTATGGAACATGATTGAGCAGCGCAGAATCCTGCAGGCGTCAGTGGCACATGACCTTAGAAATCCCATTGCGATTGTTGAGGGATATGTGGAATATATGCAGCAATGTCTGGCAGATGGAAATCTGAATGACGAAGAATTACGGCATACACTGTCTAACCTTGCGGTAACGGCAAAACGGCTTGAACATTATACAGATTATATCCGTGACCTGAATGCGATTGAAGAAACGGAAACAAAGTATTCCGTAGTTCAGTTACCGGACTTTTTAAGAAGAGCTACGGAAAGTTTTTCGTTTTTTGCCAAACAGCGCAGCCTGGAGATTGCATACCATTCTGCCATATCCGAATGTCAGGTAAAATTAGACGAGCAGATTTTTTACCGTATTGTCGAGAATATTTTTTCCAATGCCGTTCGATATGCCAAAAGCAAGGTGAATTTCGGGTACTCCCTTACAGATGATATGCTTATGATAACCATATCAGACGATGGCAAAGGCTTTTCAAGGGCAATGCTCCGTAAAAAGAACACTTTTCTTTATTCTGAGGATAAAACGGGAGAGCATATGGGCCTGGGATTGGCTACAAGCCGTGTCCTTAGCCAGAAACACGGCGGAAGTTTAGAACTTTCAAATATTGCTTCTGGTGGAGCTTGTGTAACAATTAAACTTGCAGTCCACAAAATGAATTGATATTTTTATTTATTAAAAGGTTTGGATCAAAAAAGTGATTGACAAAGAGGCAAACGGAGGTTTCTTTTATGTGGGGACTATATCTCGATAGTAAAGCTTTTAAAGATGGACTATTGTGCGGCTGTTTCAGAATGGGAACAAGGTATCGGATTTTTACTGAATATATCTATAAAAAATATCAGCAATCTACAGAAACGTAAGAAACGGAGGAAAAAATGGTCGATTATTCACAATTTGAGGCAAGTGTAAAATCCGGCATCCACGCAGATGTGAGCCGGATACGGCAGAAAGATGAAATAATAAAAGCCGTCGTTAAAAAGCGGAGAAGCTCCGCGATAATCTGCGTATGCTTCCTGTGCATGGCAGGAATTTCTATGTTTAAAAGCTGGGTTCCCGCCGTTATCTGTTTCCTTCTTGCATTGTTTTTCCTATGGCGGGCTGTCGGAAAATTTTCTGACGAATATTTACGGGAAATGTACGAGGAGGGGCTTTTGGTTCCCGGCATGATCGTGAAAACGGAACCCCTTACTATCATGGCAATCGCAAACATGACCGCGCGGGATGGCGCGGCAACCGTAAATGGGTGCTGCTGTCTGGAGGTAAAGGAGCTTGACGGGGCGCAAAAAATTCTATTTGAAAAAATCCCCTGCTCCTGTTTTTTCTGCTATGAGGGCGGCGATTACCATTCTTCCTTCCAGCCCCATCCTCTTTATTGGGGAACGGCAGATCAGCAGTCTATTCAAGAAGCGCTAAGACAGGTGGAGGAAGACAACAAAGAAAATGCAAAAGATGAATGGGAAGTGCTCAAGGAGGTTGCGCGGCAGTTCCCTGATTTGGGAAACGGAAACTTGATTTTGTTGGATGAAAATTATGTTCCCTTTGGGAAAAAGAACTACATGGACAGCAACTATAAGCCCCTCAACGAGGAAACTGACCCCAAGTAATATGTTCCATTTAGGGAAACGCTGATGAAAGGAAGATGAATATGAAATTGTTAACTTTTGTTATTATCACACTTGCTATATATATGCCATTTCATTTGTTTGAGGAGGCACTTGGGAATTTCCCTAAGTGGATGTATGAACATAAATGGCTTCCGTACCATATGACAAATGGACATTGGATGTCAAATAATATTTTTATTTATTATCCTATGCTTTTGCTTGCCACATTTATATTTGTAATTGGAGAAGAAAATTGCACTTGTTTCGGGAAGTGAATTGTTAGTAAAGTGGGTTTTGCTAAAACAAATGGAATAAGAAGCTGGTGTGCGAGTGGTTCTTATAAAATGAATGTGGTAAAATTTTATAAGAAACGAGGTAAAGCGGTATGAAAAAACAAGTTTATATCACAGAGGAAGAACGTGCAAAATGTCAAAAGGTGGTTGATGCGTTTGCAGAGCTGTACGAATTGGAGAATATCGTGGTGCTTGACGTGGGCAGGTACGGTTTTGTCGAGTTGAAATATTACAAGCCGCCACATGGCTTTGAGGATGCAATAACCTTTACGGACAGCGTGGCATTATTTGAAGACTTGTGGGAGGAATGGCTGAATACAAAGCTGTATTTACTGGCAAAAGGTACTCCACTGTTGGAGAAAGGCTACAAAGGTATATTTGAAAGCCTGTCAAAAGAAAAACAGTCGGAACTTATCGTAAGAAAAGCTAATTTTTCTAAAGCGGCAGAGATATATCTGTAATATTGTTTCGGTGAAAAATGGAACAGTAGTTAGTGAACAATCAAAGCGTAGAAAGGCTCTGTATAATGCAGGGCTTTTCTTATTTGCGTTTTTAGATAAAAAGATAGAATGAATGAGCTAGATTCCGCCGTAGTCGGCATTGTGGAAAAATTTAAACTTTTGAATTTTCCCATGATGCTGGTTTTAAAAGCTTGAAATTATTCGGTTGGACGCATATAATTATAGACGATTAGAGTTTGAGAAAGGATGAATGAGAATGTTAGAGTTTATTTCTGCCCCAGAAGCGGCAAAGAAATGGGGCATTTCGGAAAGACGAGTACAGAAACTATGCGAAGAAAACCGCATTCCCGGTGTGGCAAAGTTCAGCCGTATGTGGCTAATACCAAAAGATGCTGAAAAGCCTGCTGATGGTCGATTAAGAAATAAGAAAGGCAGTAAATTGCAGGAGGAAAACATTTCATGAATGAATATAGGATAATGATTGTTGATGATGAGCCAGATATTTTAAATTTACTTGAAAAAGCACTTAACATAGAGGGATTCTATCATATCATCAAAATTGATAATGGGATTACCGCTGTAAACATCTGCGAACAGAACCAGCTGGATATTATTATTTTAGATATTATGCTTCCGGGAATTGATGGGTATGAAGTGTGTAAGCGGATCAGACAGTTTTCCCATTGTCCTATTCTGTTCCTATCGTCAAAAAATGATGAATTGGATAAACTGCTTGGCTTGGCAGTAGGCGGTGACGATTATGTAACAAAACCTTTTAGTCCCAAAGAAGTAGCATACAGGGTAAAGGCACAGTTGCGGCGAGCAGAATATAAGAATACTCCAATGAAAAATCAGTCTATGAAAATAGGACAGTTGATGATTGATACGCAAGGCTGCCGGGTGACGAAAGGCGAAAAAGAAATTGAATTGACTGCCCGTGAGTTTGAAATTTTGAATTATATGGCAGAAAATATAGGACGTGTTATCAGTAGGGAACGTCTGTATGAAACTATTTGGGGTGAAGACAGTTTTGGATGTGACAATACAATCATGGTGCATATCCGGCACCTGCGTGAAAAGATAGAGGATAATCCTGCTATCCCCGAATATATCATAACAATGAAAGGTTTAGGCTATAAACTGGTGAACCCTTATGAAAAGTAAACAGAAATTCAATCCGTTCTTATGTTCATTTGCTGTCTTTTCCATTTTTGTTCTGATGATGGCATCTATTACAATCGGTTTGTTTTATTATATATTTTCCATTCCGGAGCCGGAGGGGCTAAGTATCGCTTCATGGGCGCAGATGTTTACAGATAATTTTTCTGTTTGGATGGATTACGAAGATGAAAACTTGGAAGTAGAAAAAATAGGGCTTGACCGTTTGGATGAATATGGATTATGGATTCAAGTAATTGATGAATCCGGGCAGGAGATTTTTTCTTATAACAAGCCGGAAAGTTATCCCACAAGCTATCCCGCTTCTACGCTGCTTGCTTTTGGTACAAGTGCTTATGAGAATGAAAATACTGTTTTTGTAAGCTGTTTAGAAGATTCAACAGAAACTTGCAGCTATATCATAGGTTTTCCCTATGCAATAGGAAAATATATGCTGTATTATAATGGTGAAAGATTTACCCGGTTACTGCCTGTTGTGAAAAAAATCGTTCTTTCAGCCTTATTCATCTTTGCCGTTTTGGTTTTCGGATATGTTTGTTGGATTTCAAGAAAATTATCAAACATAACAGGGGGTATCCGAAACGTATCACAACGTGCCTACATTCCATTAAAAGAAAAGGGCATGTTTCGTGACATTTTCGCAGCACTGAATAAAATGGATATGGAAATCAGACAAAGCGACAAGATAAAAGAAGAAACGGAGAACGCACGCACAGAATGGATTGCAAATATTACCCATGATTTGAAAACACCACTTTCCCCGGTAAAAGGTTATGCGGAACTGCTTGCTGATAACCAAATAGCCGGAGTGGAAACAGCACAGGAATATGGGAAGATAATTTTAAAGAATGTTTCCCATGTGGAAAAATTGTTAAATGACCTGAAACTGACATACCAGATTGATTCCGGCGTAGTGCCCTATCATCCGCAGGAGGTACTTATCACAAGGTATGTCAAAGAAGTGGTAATTGATATTATAAATGACCCTGCATTTTCTAAGCGCATTATAGAGTTTGAGAGTGACGGACAAGAACTTATCGCTTTCCTTGACCCTGATTTGCTCCGGCGTGCAATTCAAAATATTATCATTAACGCTCTGATACACAATCCGCCCGACACAAAGATAAAAATATCTATTGGTAAAAGTGCGGCAAGTGTTGTTTTCATTTCCATTTGTGATAATGGGAGTGGGATGGATGAAGCAGAGCAAGCCAAATTATTCAACCGATATTACAGAGGAACAAATACCAGAGAGAAGCCGGAGGGAAGTGGTCTTGGTCTTGCTATTGCAAAACAGATTGTAGTGCTTCATGGTGGAAATATCAGCGTCAAGAGCAGTCCAGACATCGGAACAGAATTTATCATTACTCTTGATTCCCAAACTTAAGGTCAACTTAAGATACAGAAAAGCCACGCCTAAGATAGATGGTTTATGCTTTACAGCATAGACCATTTTTTTTGAGTCTAAATAAAATGATTAGGAGGGTTCCTATGGAACTGCAATTACAACACTTATGCAAGCAGTATGGGGAGAAACGTGCTGTTAATGATGTGACTGCTACCCTCTCTCCGGGGGTGTATGGCTTATTAGGGGCGAACGGGGCAGGCAAGTCAACTTTAATGCGGATGATTTGCGGCGTTCTAAAGCCGACTTCCGGCTATATCCGGCTGAATGGAAAAACGATAGAGGATTTGGGAGAACGCTATTACGCCCAGTTGGGTTATATGCCGCAGGATTTTGGCTTTTACCCTGACTTTACCGCAAGGGAGTTTATGCGGTACATGGCGGCTGTAAAAGGAATTGATAAAAGAAAAGTAAAATCCCGCACAGAGGAACTTTTACACATGGTAAACCTGACAGAAGCAGCGGATAAAAAAGTCAAGTCATATTCCGGCGGTATGAAGCAGCGTTTAGGAATTGCACAGGCTGAACTAAATAACCCGTCTATCCTGATATTGGATGAACCTACCGCAGGACTTGATCCAAAAGAACGGGTACGTTTTCGTAACCTTATTTCAGATTTTGCAAAAGAGAAAATAGTCATTTTGTCTACACATATCGTTTCGGACGTTTCCTACATTGCGGATACTATTCTGATGATGAAAAAGGGACAGTTTTTGCTGCAGGAGCCTATGGATACGGTAACAGACAGTATTCGTGGGAAAGTTTGGGAGTTTTTAGCCGATAATCGAAAAGCAGCAGAATACAGCAGAACATTTTCTGTTGTTAATCTGCACCACGAAAACAATATGGTGCGTTTGCGGATTGTTGCTGAAGCTGCACCCACGGCAGACGCATATACTGTTGAACCAAGTTTGGAGGATTTGTTTTTGTATCATTTTGGCGAAGATACACAGTTTGAAAGGGGCGAAGAAGATGAAAACATTGATTAAGTATGAGTTTTTAAAAATCTTGCGTAAAAAATCAACGCTTATTGTAATGGCGGTAAGCCTTTTGCTGACAGCATTTCTTTTTGGTCTGCCAATCTTGCAATATCAAACATATAATCAGGAGGGGGTTATAAAAGGAAGTGAGGGTATTGCTTATGCTAAAGGGCAATATTCAGATTTGGCAGTACCTTTGACAGAAGAATATATTGCAGAAATGATTCGTGAATACCAAAATCTTTTTGAAAATCCGGATAATGTAGGATACAACGGGAATGAAAAGTTTTTAATCGGTGATGCCTATTGGAACTTTGTTGCTCCGCGTGAGAAGCTCTTGAATACAATAGCCGCAAATTATGATGCGCCGGGTGAAAACACGGGTTTGGAAAAATTGCCGGATTTGGATATGACAAACGGAGCAGGTTTTTATCAGACAAGGGAAGAAAAAATTGAAGCATTGTTAAATATGCCGTCTCGCAAATTATCTGATGCCCAAAAGACATATTGGAGCAATATGAACAGTAAAGTAGATACACCCTTACAATATGGCTATTACGGAGGATGGGAAATCATTATTAGCAGCTTTGAACTTTTCATGTTTGCGTTGCTTTGTGTTTGTATTGTGATTGCCCCTGTTTTTTCCGGGGAGTACCAGACGGGGACGGATGCAGTTATTTTGGCGGGCAAATATGGAAAAACAAAGCTGATAACAGCAAAAATCATATCCTCATTCCTTTTTGGTCTGATTGCGTTTACGCTTCATGTCTTAATTGCCTGTGGATTGCCGCTTGCAGCCTTTGGCATGGATGGGTGGAATCTTCCCTTGCAGATTGCAGGGACGACAATACCTTATCCGTTTACATTTATGCAGGCTGTTCTTATCAATTTGGGAGTAATCTACCTGATTTTGTTTGCAATGATCGGGCTGACACTGGTTCTCTCTGCAAATATGAAAAGTCCATATGTAGTATTGATTGTGCTTGTACCTGTACTTTTTATCCCCATGTTCTTAACGCCCAATGGAACAACCGGATTATATAACTTAATATTGTTCTTACTGCCCTATCGTGCAACTATGCCCGAAATCAGTAAATATATTTCCTATCAATTTGGCGGTTTCGTTATGGATGCACTTGCCGTAAGAGCAATCGTGTACACGATATTAACCGCGGTGTTCATACCGCTTTCCAGACTTGGTTTCAAAAAACATCAAGTTTCAGCGTAAAGGAGGTTAAGGATGAAAAAGAAAAAACTGATGATTGCAGTTATGGCTATTTTAGTCATAGTTGTTGCTGTTTTGGTGGTTGTTACCCAATCGCCAAAATGGTCAAAAAAATCTTTTGAAGCTGTCATTCAAGAAACCATTATACAGCCGGATGGAGAAATTCGTTTAATCGTTGAACGTACAACAGAAATCTATTCTAATCCCCTCAATTCTCTTCATATAAGCGAAGAAACAGAGTTAGTTGGGATGGACGGAAAAGAGATAGAAATTGAAGATTTACAGCCGGGAAATACCGTTGAAGTTATTTTGAAAGATTCCTTTGTTGAAGAAACACCTTTTTACTATCCAACAGTTTATAAAATCAAGGTAATTAACAATTGATATTTTGAAGAATGTTTGCCGCACGACATCATCGCCACATGGCGGTAAAAGAAAAAGCTGTTGCAGAGTAGAGTTGCTTGTGGATGCCTATGGAACGGTGGCTTTGTGAAAATCAAAGCTGCCGTTTTTTTGAACTAATTTATAAACCTAGATTATTCACGGCACAGCCGTGAAAGTGTCTGAAAGCCACATAGTTGCTGTATTTTAACTGAATATTGCTTTTCACCTGTCAAGTGAATGAAAAAAGAGCATCCACTTGTGATAAAATTAAGGTGTCTAATCTCAAATAATACCAACAAAAGGAGCCCTTTATGAGTATTGTAAACACCTTACCAT
>CAJTFE010000008.1 GCA_910575725.1 Clostridia bacterium
ATGATATATGACAGGCATCCGGAGCAACAAAGCAAATGGAATAAAGCATTTTGGGCAAGAGGGTATTATGTAGCAACGGTAGGAAATGTAACAGAGGATGCCATAAAAAAATATATCCGGGATCAGTCAGAAGAGTCCCAAAAAGAAGAAAGTGAGGGAGCCGCTTTTTAGCGGAGGCAAGTAGTATAAGCTTGCGATACCCGCCTTTCAGGCGAGCAGTAACAGAGCCCTTGGGGGCGTTTTTCAAACCCCCACTTGAAGTGGGGGTTGGTGATTAGGACGGTTCAACAGCATAAGAGCTTGTGCGAGGGAGATTGTGAACGAAGAAATCACTTTCGCATAGGCAGACAAAGCGGCAGAGTGTAAAGGCTCTGTCGTTTTTTTTGGAAGACATATAGGTATTTTTTAGAAAAAAGAGAAATAATATTGACATGTAAGTGCTGTATGTATATAATGTGCATGTGTTAACATCACATTAAAGGAGGCAGGATATTTGAAGATTGTAATATCGAACACATCGGAAGCCCCCCTTTACCAACAAATCAAAGACCAGATAAAAGACGCAATCTTAAAAGGAGAATTAGTAGAGGGTGATGCACTTCCGTCTATTCGTGCCTTTGCAAATGATTTAAAGGTCAGCGTCTTAACAATACGAAGAGTCTATGATGAGTTGGAACAAGAGGGATTTGTAACAAGCCAAGTCGGTATCGGCACTTTTGTTTCTACAAGCAACATTGAATTATTGCGGGATTCCAAGCGGCGGCTTGTGGAGAAAAAAATGCTTGATATGATTCAGACGGCGAAATCTTTGGGCATTAGTAAAGATGAATTAAATGCCATGATGGACATTTTATACGAGTAGGAGGAAAACTGAATGGATAACATTTTAGAAGTATCTGGATTAAATAAAAGGTATGGTGATTTTGCCTTAAAAGACATCTTCTTTTATTTGCCAGACGGCTGTATCACGGGATTTGTCGGAATCAACGGAGCGGGAAAAACTACTACTCTCCGAAGCATCTTAGGGCTTACAAACAAGGTGTCTGGAAATATAAAGTTTTTTGGCATGGACATGGATGGGAATGAAAGTAAAATAAAAGACCGCATTGGCATTGTGTTTGATGAAGGATGTTTTTATGATGAACTAACGCTTTCAGAAATGAAAAATGTAATTGCCCCTGCTTACAGGAATTGGTGCGAACAGGACTTTATAGATTACATGGAACAGTTTTCATTGAATCCGAAACAGAAAATCAATACCCTGTCAAAAGGAATGCGGATGAAATACGCTTTAGCTCTGGCACTCTCCCATAAAGCGGAACTGCTTATCATGGACGAGCCAACAAGTGGTCTTGACCCATTAGTCCGAAGCTGGCTTTTAAATATATTAAAGGACTATATGGGCAAAGGTGGAAAGGGCGTATTTTTTTCTACACATATTACTTCCGATTTGGAAAAGATTGCAGATATGCTGATTATGATTGATGGCGGTGAGATTGTTTTTCAAGAGGAAAAAGACCAGTTGCTTGACAGCTGCCGAATCATAAAGGGAAGCACTGAAAAACTGAATACGGATACAAGAAAATATTTTTTGAACATTGAGGAAAGTGCTTTCGGCTTTACGGGAATCACAAAACAGGGTTCTGATGTTATGGAGCATATGCAGGATGTTCTTACAGAAAGACCCACAATAGAGGACATCATGCTTGCGAATGTGGAAAGGAGAAAAAAAGATGTTAATTAGCTTAGTGAAAAAAGAATTTCTGATTGTAAAGAAATATGTAGGCATCATGCTTATCGTGTCATTTCTGATTCCGCCCATTATGCTTTGGCGGATGCCAGAAGTGGCGGGGGCAATGGGATTTACGCTCACTGTTATTTTTAGCATTTTCATGTTGACCCAGTATGTTTCTTTAAAAGAATACCAGTATCCAAAGGTAACTACCCTGCTTTGTGCATTGCCCTATCCCCGAAAAATGATTGTGCTTTCAAAATACTGTTTTTGTCTGATTATTTATGCGGCCTGCTGTTTGGTTTTTGGGATTGACACAATCATTTTCCCGAAATTAGGAACATTTGATATAAGAATGGCGGCTATCACTTTTTTGGTAATCACGATACCATTATCTTTTTATTTTCCTGCTTTGTATAAATTGGGATACGAAAAGACAAAATTTGTATTTGTCATAATTATTATGGCATCCCCTGTTTTATTTGCCTTTCTGTTTAAACCAGAAAATGCAGTAAGATTTAGCTATTTAGACAGTATCTCAACAACAACGATAGCAATTTTAAGCATTATCATCAGTCTTGCCGCCTTTTCAATATCAGCCATTCTGTCAATTCGGTTTTTTGAAAAAAGTGATTTGACATAGGAGGTTTTCATATGGAACGTGATGTAATAGTCTTGTATATAATAGCGGGTGTATCGTTTTCCTTTGCCTTATTCAACTGTATTCTTTTTCTCGCAAAACATGGAAAGACAACGAAAACGAATGGAACGATTGTTTCCATAAAATCAACAAATCCGATGAATGAAAAGTGGCGTAATACAAAATTGGCAGAGATTTCCTATCGGGTTAATGACAGAAACATTGTATCTAAAAATCGCATACAAGTACCTTTAACATCCAAAATAGGAACACCGATTACCGTTCGTTATGACCGAAACCAACCAGAGAGAATATACAGTTATTCTGCGAAACGAATCATCATGGGATTTTTAATTGGCATAGGCAGCGTACTGATAGCTGTACTTATGCAAATCCATTAGAGAAAGGGGGATAAAGGATATGCCGCATTTTCCAGAATGGTTTGTAATGATCTGTATTCTGCTTCCTATTGCAAACTTGATTTATAAAGCATGGAAAAGCAGAAAGAAATAGCAGAATTGGACAATAATGAAAAGAACTGAATGGATACGCTGCCCTGTTTGCGGCGGCAAAACCCGTGACAGAATCAGAGAAGATACGGTTTTAAAAAACTATCCTCTTTACTGTCCGAAATACAAGCAGGAAGCCTTGAGTGATGTAAAGAATTTACAGATAACAGTCCTCACAGAGCCAGACACTTTAGATGCAGAGCCGATGAACGTGTGAAATCGGTGCTGCCTTGCGGTTCAACATATTTTTCTTTTGTTTTAGCTGTGAATATGTTATAATATATTTTATTTAACAAAACATATTTAGGGAGGGAAGCATGGAGCAGGTTTCATTAAAGATAGGGGAGCGGCTGAAAGAAATCCGGAATACAAGGCAGCTCACGCTGGATGATGCTGCGGAACTGACTGGCGTGAGCAAGCCCATGTTGGGACAGATCGAGCGTGGGCAGTCCTCACCCACCATCAACATATTATGGAAGATTTCAACAGGGCTGAAAATTCCATTGTCCTTTTTCTGCAAACAGGAAGAAGCGGAATACATGGCTGCCGGGCTTGACGGGGAGAATGTGATTACAGAGGAAAACGGAGGGATGCGGGCTTACCCACTGTTTCCCTTTGACCCGATAAGGAATGTGGAGGCTTTCTATATTGAGTTTGACGCAGGGGTGCAGCACGAATCGCTTCCTCATGTGGCGGGTGTGGAGGAATATGTTTTTATGGTGCATGGGACATTGAAAATGGTAATAGGCAGGAAGAAAGTAGTGCTGCAGGAAAAACAGTCCATACGGTTTGGGGCGGATGTTTCCCACGCATACCACAATGCTTCAGATAAAGCCTGCGCTGCTTATAATGTGATATTTTATCCGAACAATTAAAGGAGGCAACGAAAAATGTATGAATTGGTTCAAGTCAGTGAGAAATGCTATTACATAAACTGTCCGGCGAAGATAGGTGTCTATGTGGCAGACAAGGATAATGTTTATCTGGTTGACAGCGGAAATGACAAAGATGTGGGGCGGAAGATTCGGCAGATACTGGATAAGAACGGATGGCATCTGGCGGCAATCCTGAATACCCATTCCAACGCAGACCATATCGGTGGGAACAGATACCTGCAGGGGCAGACGGGCTGTAAGGTGTATTCCGGCGGCATAGAGGCGGCTTTTACAAAATACCCGCTCTTGGAGCCGTCCTTCCTTTACGGTGGTTATCCGTGTAAGGATTTGCGGCATAAGTTCCTGATGGCGCAGGAAAGCGATGTGACGGATTTTTCAGATGAAAGTTTCCCGAAGGAGATTGAGGTGATTCCCATGCCGGGGCATTTCTTTGACATGGTGGGGTTCCGTATGCCGGACAATGTGGTGTTCCTTGCGGACTGTATCAGCAGTAGGGAGATATTGGATAAATATGCGGTTTCCTTCATTTATGACGTAGGTGCTTATCTGGAGACGCTGGATAAGGTGGAGCAGATGGAGGCGGCCATGTTTGTCCCCGCCCATGCGGATGCCTCTGCTGATGTGAAGGAGCTTGTCCGTTACAATAGGGATAAGGTGCAGAGCATTGCAGAGAGGATTCTATCAATCTGTGAAGAACCAATGTGTTTTGAGCGGATTTTGCAGGAAGTATTCAAAGGCTATGGACTTGCCATGAATTTTGAGCAGTATGTGTTGGTGGGGAGCACGGTGCGGTCCTGCCTTTCGTGGCTGAAAGATACAGAAAAATTGTCGGCTGAATTTCAGGACAGTATGCTGCTCTGGCAGAGGATATAAGAGGACATATCCAGACCGCCGCTATGGTTTTATTCCATATGCGGCGGTTAATTTTTACAGAAATCACTTGAAAAAATCAGATCATCACCACGAGAAATAAAACCGATCAATCTGAAAAATGAAGATATTTTACAAGACGCAGAAAAAAATAAGAGGTAAAATGGCTCTTGACAAGAAGGTAATCCACATGAAGAAAGAAGTAAGGATCTGAGTTCCATCCTTACGGACAATGGGTATGGGCTGGAAAAATGCGGCGTGGTCAGCGAATGGAATTTAACAACGGATACCGAAGAACTTTGCTTGAAAGGGAAAATGCCAGAGAGGCTGTTCATAAAAAGTGGGAACAGTGGGACGGAATATGTCATGGCGGGAGAGACGGTCACCGGGGTAAAGTGTCAAGGGCTTTTATTCCTGCTGGACGGGAACCTGTCAGATATAGGCTTGGAGGACATCCTGCGGTTTGCAGGGCTTATCTCTACCGCTGTTATCAAAAAAATCAGGAGGATTGAAGGATGGATTTACAGAATGAAAAATGTGTCATGGTGATTGACGAGAACCTGCCGCTTGGTATCATAGTGAACACGGCGGCTATTATGGGCATCACGCTGGGGAAGCAGATGCCGGAAGTTGTAGGCACAGATGTGTATGACAGGACGGGTAACGGGCATTTGGGGATCATTGAATTTCCGGTGCCGATCTTAAAGGGCAATGTGGAGGTGATCAAGTCTGTCCGTGAAAAGCTGTATGAGCCGGAGTTTTCGGACTTAACGGTGGTGGATTTTTCAGACCTTGCGCAGGGGTGCAAGACCTATGATGAGTTTATTGAAAAGATGAAGGATGTTTCCGAAACGGAACTGAATTATTATGGGGTTGCCATCTGCGGTGCGAAAAAGAAAGTAAACAAGTTGACAGGGAGTATGGCGCTGCTGAGATAAAGGATACACAAAAGTAACCGCCGCATATGGTAGATCGCCATATGCGGTGGTCTGACGTTTCCGCAGGGAGATGTAGGTATGGACAAGGTTGCAAGCAGCGTATCCATTATAGGTGGGGCGGACGGGCCGACAAGTATTTTTATTGCCGGAAAAGGCGGTAAGGTAAAGCTTAGAACACGCATACAGAATTATTTCCTCAAAATAAGAAGGAATAGGATAAAAAAAGCAGATTACCACCAATCCCCATACACTGGAGGAGGTTGTGGAATAGCTGAAACGGGAGCATGGTGCTGTGGAGGTTTTGCAGCAGTCTCATAATTACCTTGAGCAGAGAAAGTGCTTAAAGGCATCCCTTGTAAAGGTACAAGTCACTTTTAGCAGAATTGTGTTCATAGATGCTTACTTTCCGGCAAAACAGAGAGGCGATTGAAATGGATATAACAGGAATAGCAAAATCTGGCTTCGGATGCAGAGCGAACTGGACGGTTACAGAACGGAACAGGCACAGTATGAAAATGACCGCAAATCTGCCGCACGTTTCTTATAATTGGCTGAGAGGTACAGCAACGCAGAGGAAATGACAACGCTCAAGCTGAATGAGTTTGTGGAACAAGCTGACAGGGCAGGACGAGGTATCTAAGACCTATTCCTTTCCGAAGTCTTTTATCGGCTGCCGTAAACTGAGGGCAGTCAGTACCGAGCAGAGAGAACGGGCAAGACAGATGATGATTGCAAAGAATAGGGTAAAGAGAGATTAAGTAAAATTTAATGGAATTGTGTATGCGGTTGTGGTAAAATAACAGCGCTGAACAATTAAACAAATTCCAGTTTGTCAAAACAACCATTACCACAATCACAACTGAATAAGGAATATAACACAGCATCAAAGCGTATAGAAACCAGTCTATGCGCTCTGTTTTTATGTAAAGCAGAGAATATGGCAGAAACCAAAAAGGAGCAACAACCCCATAGTTTTAAACAATCCACATCAATACTTTACAATTCTTATCAGATGAAGCGTGTTACTGGGCACGGAGTGAATAGTAACCTAGAGTGTCCGTTTTGGATTTCTCGTGTCAATTATATTTGACAAAATGTCGTGTAGGTGATAAGATGAGTTTAGAAAAGATAAGAGGGTAAGTGGGTTGCTGGGAAGTGGACGTGGTGGAAGCTTGGCGTTTGTTGAGGCAGACTGCTGGGGGGGAAGCGAGCTGTGTTTTGTGGATTGGAGGTGGCAGGCTGTGGCTAAGAATCTGAAGCTGAAGGCGGCGAGGGCGGAGCTTGATTATTCTCAGGAGGATTTGGCGAAGCTGGTTGGTGTGTCTCGGCAGACGATTAATATGATTGAACGGGGAGATTATAATCCTACTTTGAATCTTTGCCTGAGCATCTGCCATGTTTTGGGGAAAACTTTGGATGAGATTTTTTGGAAGGATATTACGGAATTGGAAGAACAGTAATATCCTTCACCATGCACAAATCAATTTACAGACACATGCTTTTGTGGCTGGAAATTGATTTCATACCCGTGTATTGTGAAGGATATTACGGAACTGGAATAGGAGAGAGCGATGAAAAAGGAATGGTTCTTATGGAATGTGCTTCAGAATCCGGAGGATATCACGGCGGACGAACGGATGGAGCAGATTGAGTGGAAAAACTATTACTGGTCATATAAGACTTTGATACAGCTGCTTATTATGTTTGCCGTTTTGTGGCCGAGTATCGTCTCTTTGTCAAGGGCTTATACGGGCGAAGACACAGGCCTCAATCTTCTGCCGAATATCATGGTATTTCAGATTGTTACGATTATAGAAAGCGGACGTTTTTTATATAGCTGCTATTTTGGAAATCAGGAATTCTATGACCGCAGCAAGGGAAAGACTTCCTATATCCTGGTTGGCCTTGAGAACGGCGTTATTGCCTGGCTTCTATTTTGGGCCGTTTACGGAGCCAGCCATCCGCTTCCCTGGATTATGCTTGCCGCCGGCCTTATCCTATACTGGGGACTGTGCCACCTGGCGTATTTACACTATGCCTGGCTTATGGACGAAACCATGGAAGAAAAAGGACAAAAAAGCGAATCCTGGATCCCGGCAGTCTGCGGAACGCTCTTAGCCCTGTATTTTATTTCCCTGGACATATTCGCCTTTTCCGCCAGAGCAGAGCAAGTAAACCTGTCCTTCCTCACAGAAGAAGAACAACGCATGGTACAAGAAGTAGAGCACGGAATCAACAATTACTACGCCCTGTCAAACTACCAAATGGACTATACCTTGAAAACCGATACCCAGCCAGAAAAACCCATATACGAAGAGGACAGCCTTTATGACCTATTCCACGTCCATTGCCTTGCAAGCGACGGAGAACTTTACAACCAGATCTTAAATCCAGGAAACGACGAAACCATCTATCGCGAATACCACCGCAAATCCCAAGATCCGTTCTCTTGGGAAATGGCCCATGAAGGCCGTTGGATCTCCGAAAACGAATGGGCCGAACTATGGGCAGAAAACCAGGACGAACCCGAATTCTGGATTAACGAACCCTACACAGCCCTGCCAAATATCAACCCCAAAGCCATAACCTCCATCAAAAAAGAAGACCACAACCAAAACACCTGCTACACCATCACCTATAACCAAGACTTTGAGGCCTGCGGCGCCACCCTAAAAAACAATAAAGAATTAACAGAACTCACCGCCACAGACCGCTACACCCTCAACGGATACAATACCCTCATCTACTACGACCACACCGAAACCGGCATAACCAGAACTACCCAAGCCCCCCGCACCCTACAGCGCACCATTACCATCCAAAGCGTAAATAAAAAAGAAATCCAATCCAACCTCCAAACCCTGACAAACCAATACAAAAACTAGCTTCAAAAAAATACTGTCAGCCCCAACAACCCGCCCCAGCCCAAATCACCCCATCCTGCCCTTCTCCCGTCCGTCTCGCCAAAATAAAATTACAAATCTTACACCTCCGTTATATTCCTGAAAGAACAGAGAAAGCCCCCCATGTTATACTCTTTTCATAAAGCCCCAGGCCGCCCCGCGCGCGCAGCCAAGGATCGAACCGCCTTTTACACCCTGCGTCCCGGGCCGCCTATACCGCTTAACCATAAAAGAAACGGAGGACTTATCCCATGACCATCCTGGAAACAAGAGACTTAAAAAAATACTACAATTCCGGCGAAAACACCGTAAAAGCCCTAGACGGCGTAAACCTAAAGATTGAGAACGGCACCTTCACCGCCATCGTCGGCACCTCCGGCAGCGGAAAATCCACCCTGCTCCACATGCTCGGCGGCCTGGACCGCCCCACAGAAGGAAAAGTCTTTGTAGATAAAAAAGACATTTTCTCCTTAAAAGAAGAAGCCCTCACCATTTTCCGCCGGAGAAAAATCGGCTTCATATTCCAAAGCTATAACCTGATTCCGGTTCTGAACGTCAAGGAAAACATCCTGCTTCCCATCGAGCTTGACGGCGGCCGCCCTGATGAAAAATACATCCAGAAAATCATCGCCCTCTTAGGACTGGAAGAAAAGCTCCAAAACCTTCCAGGCAGCCTTTCCGGCGGCCAGCAGCAGAGAGTAGCCATTGCCCGGGCCCTGGCAGGAAAGCCGGCAATCATCCTGGCCGACGAGCCCACCGGCAACCTGGACTCCCGGACCAGCCAGGACGTAATGAGTCTGTTGAAGGTAACAAGCGAACGCTTTCATCAGACAATCGTTATGATCACCCACAACGAGGAGATCGCCCAGACTGCCGACCGCATCATCCGCATCGAGGACGGCCGCATTGTAAAGGACGGTGAGTAACATGCTGCGCGTAAGAAATCAGAAAACCATCCGCCGTCTTGCCAGCCGGAGCTTTTCGGCCAACCGGTTGCGGAACATCATGGCAGTGATAGCCGTCATTTTAACCACCCTCTTATTCAGCGCCCTTTTTACCACGGCTGTTTCCGTCAAATATTCCGCCGAACAGTCCACCATGCGCCAGGTAGGAGGCTACGCCCACGGCGGCTTTAAGGATTTGACAGAAGAACAAAAAGAAGCCTTGAAAAACCATCCCTTGATCGAAAAATACGGTACAAACAAAGTATTGACCGCCTTAGAGGAGGGGGTTTTTGAAAAAAACCGCGTAGAAGTCCGCTATATAGACGAGATAGGCGCCGATATGTTCTTTTGCAGCCCTACAACCGGCAGCCTCCCAAAGACAGCCCGTGAGCTTGCGGCCGATACCTGGGTTCTGGATCAGCTGGGCGTTCCCCATAGAATCGGAGAGCAGATCACCGTACCCTTTGTCTTTCACGGAGAAACCAGAGAAGAAACCTTCACCCTAAGCGGTTTCTGGGAAAAGGACAGCGCCGCCATAGTCAGTGAGATGTGGCTGTCTGAGGAATTTGTAGACGAAATGCTCTCGGAATATACGCCGGACAATCGGATGATTTCTATGGGCGCAGGCAAATGGAACTTGGATATCTGCTTTGCCGACAGCAGAAATATTCGTGAAAATCTGAAAACAATTGCGGAAGATCATGGTTATCAGATCGAAGATGCCGGGGCTGAAAATTATCTGCATACCGGCGTCAACTGGGCTTACCTAAGCACCCACAGCAGTCAGGGAGACGAGCTCTTAGGCATTGCGGCTGTTGCATTTCTTACCTTGATGATTGTATTGACCGGGTATCTGATTATTTACAACATCTTTCAGATCTCCGTGTCAACCGACATCCGTTTCTACGGACTTTTGAAAACCATCGGTACAACCAGACGGCAGATCCGCGCCATGATAAGGCTTCAGGCCTTAAAGCTGTGTATCCTGGGGCTTCCCCTGGGACTTCTTGCCGGTTACCTGGCTGGAAACCGGATCTCGGCTATTGTTATAAAAAATATGTCGCAACAGCAGGTTTATCAGACCCTGAACCCATGGATTTTCTTTGGGGCGGCCCTGTTTTCCCTGCTGACGGTTCTTCTAAGCTGCCACAAGCCCGGCCGGATAGCCGGGGCTGTGTCTCCTATAGAGGCGGTGCGCTATACGGAAAGGGCTTCCGGCAGGAAGCAAAAGCGTAAAAAAGACACGCCAGGCCCCAAGGTATTTCAGATGGCCCTGGCCAACCTGGGAAGAAACAGGAAAAAGACGGTTCTCGTCATCCTTTCTCTGTCCTTGAGCGTGGTGCTGCTCTACGGTGTAAGCGCATTTTCCGCAGGCTTTGATATGGATAAATTCGTTGCAAAATTCGTGACAGCCGACTATTTGGCAGGCCACAAAGATGTTTTTAAGAATCGGTTCGGAAGCGAAAATCAGGAGCTAAAGGATGGGTTCATTGCCTCTGTCAGCAGCGTAGAGGGAATTAAGGAATCCGGATTGATTTACTATGATACGGGAAATACCACAGCCCCCATGACAAAAGCCCAGTACCTGCGGTTCCTGGATCCCATGCAGCTTCAGTTCCTGGGCGATGAATTCCAGGCGCTTAAGGATGAGGATCTTACCAACCCTTCTGTGGGTATCTATGGATTGGACGAGATGCCCTTCCAATATCTGAAGTTTGTCGACGGGGAAGTGGATTATGAGGAATTAAAAAAAGGAAATGTAATCATCCAGCTTGTTCATCAGGACGATTACGGAAATCCATACCTTGAAAGAGCGCCTTATTCCGTGGGAGATGAAGTAACCTTTACCTTTGCGGATGAGTATGAATACATTGGCGATGACATGGATGCAGAGCTTGTCATTTACAAAAGCCATGAGAAAACCTATACCATCGGCGCTACAGCCATTCTGCCGGGGCCTCTGACCGTTCGGAGATTTGGCGGTGCGAATTTTGCGTTTGCCTCGGAGAACTTGAAAAAAGAAGCGGGAGAAAAAGCTTCCCGTATGAGCTGCCTTGTGAATATGGAGGAAGGCATGGAGGATCAGATGGAGGAATTTCTGGAAAAATATATAGAAAATGTAGACTCGGATCTGGATTTTGAATCCAAAAAGGGGTTCAGCAGCCAGTTTCAATCCTTCCGTCAGATGTTTCTTCTGATTGGATCGGCAGCCAGCCTGGTTGTGGCTTTGGTAGGCGTCTTAAACTTCATTAACGCCATTGTAACGGGAATCCGCGCCAGGCGCAGGGAGATGGCCATGCTTCAGAGCATCGGCATGACCGGGCGGCAGCTGAAGGAAATGCTGATGCTGGAAGGCTGCGCCTACGGGATATCCGCCATCCTTCTGTCGCTGATCTTAAGCCTTCTGATGCAGAGCCTGGTGCTTGGGCAGTTAGAGCATATTTTGTGGTTTTTTACGGCAAAATGGATCTGGAGCCCCATCCTTGGAATGCTTCTGGTATTCCTGGTTCTCGGCACGCTGATTCCGGCGCTGGCTTACCGGACCGTGGAGCGTCAGAGCGTAGTTGAAAGGCTTCGGGAGTCAGAATGACGGAATTTACAGATAAAATGTACAATTTTTTACGATAGATAGACAAAAAACAAAAAAAATTTCCGGCTTCCTTTTTCTTTCGAAAGATGTTAAGATAGGGCATAGGAGATTGTCCACATGTGCAACAGCGATTCTGCCGTTATGCCGGACGGCAGAGCTTGCAGGTTGGAACAGACTCCGGCGAAAGCCAAAAAAGAAAAAGGAGAGAAACATATGAAAAAGAAAATTCTGGCACTTCTATTGACCGCTGCTATGGCAGCTGCCATGACAGCATGTGGGGGAGGCTCTTCGGACGCAGAGACAGAAGCTCCTGCTGAAAGCAGCGAGCAGACAGGCGATGACGCAGAAGCTCCGGCAGAAGGAGAAGAAGCAGACGCGGAGGCAGAAGCTCCGGCAGGCAACGGCGCTGACTTTAAGATCGGCCTTATCACAGACGTAGGCGGCGTAAACGACGGTTCTTTCAACCAGTCCTCATGGGCAGGCCTTCAGAGAGCCATGGATGAGCTCGGCGTAGAAGCAAGCTACCTTGAGTCCGCAACAGATGCAGATTACGTTCCCAACATCGAGACCTTTATCGACGAAGAGTGCGATCTCATCATCTGCGTAGGCTATATGCTTGCAGACGCTACCAGAACCGCAGCAGAAGCGAATCCCGATGTGAAGTTTGCAATCATTGACGACGCTACCATCGAGCTTGACAATGTAAGCTGTCTGATGTTCAAGCAGGAGCAGGCTTCCTACCTGGTTGGTTATGTAGCCGGCCTTATGACACAGACCAACAACATCGGTTTCGTTCTTGGTATGGCAAATGAGAACATGAACCTCTTCGGATACGGCTACTGCGCAGGCGCACTGGATGCCAATCCCGATGTAAAGATTCAGCAGATCAATGCCAACTCCTTCGCAGATCCGGCAACTGGAAAGAGCAGCGCTAACAAGTGCATCACCGACGGCGCAGATATCATCTTCCACGCTGCAGGCGCAACCGGACAGGGTGTCATTGAGGCTTGTTCCGAGGCTGACGGCGTATACGCAATCGGCGTAGACAGCGACCAGGCGCATCTTGCACCGGAGACCATCATCACCTCTGCAATGAAGAGAGTAGACAACGCAGTATTTGATTCCGTACAGGCTCTTATCAACGGAACTCTTGAAGGCGGCGTTCACACCTACGATCTTGCTGCAGGCGGCGTAGACATTGCACCGACACAGGATCTTCTGACCGACGACGTTATCAAGGCAGTAGAGGAAGTTAAGGCTAAGATCATCAGCGGCGAAGTAACCGTACCGTCTACCCAGGCCGAGTTCGAGGCTGCTCACGGCGACGTATACGAGTTAGACTAAATTCCTGTACAAAAGCTTGAAAAAGTGAAAAGCTACATAATGCGAAAGCGCCGGGGCTGCGTCTGTTCCAAGAACAGAGCGTCCCGGCGCTTTGCCGCCTTACCTTCAGCACGCAAGGCGGAGCCTCATAATGCACTAGAGAAGCTCCCGTTATTATGTGAAATATTCTTATCAAAAGTGCCATCTGGCCTTTGCATACAGGGCCCTTCTGTGGTATAAATAATACATAAAAATTTCATACCAGTGTACTTGGATGGATATTACGGAACTGGAATAGTCCAGCTAAGAAATGTCAAGTATTTATTAGAAAAAATTTCTGCTGGACGGTAAAGCTGCAAAGGCGCACGAGAGGAACTTTTATGAGCGCTTTTTCGAATAAAAGTTTCTCTCATTACCGGTGTGGCGAAGCAGCTTTACCCTTTAGTGCTGTCGCACAGCGACTTTAAATAGGAGGATTCTATCTATGAGAGACATTTCCATGGAACGGGTAAACAAAACGAGGGAAAAGATACTGGAGATTATCGAAAGCCCCGTACTGACCCATGAGCAGAAGCTGACCAACCTTGCAAACCAGGCGGATTCCTTAATGGAAGTACTGGATCTGCCAGAAGGCCTGGATGAGCTTCTGAATACAGGCATCGACAAACAATGCATCTGCGATCTGTGCGAAGGCCACGCCCCGGTGCGCCCCCGTTACATAGCGCCGGACTACGCAAAATTTATGAAAGAGGGCTGCGAGTTTCTTCAGCTTTCCGCCCCTGCGGATCTCTACGAGGCCCTGAACAGCCTGCTCATATTCTACAAGCATGTGCCAAGCGTCACCAATTACCCCGTATACGTGGGACAGCTCGACGAGCTTTTAGAGCCCTTCATAGACACCGTAGACGAGGCCCAGGCCAAGAAGCTTCTCCGCATGTTTATGATTCACATTGACCGCACGGTCCTGGACTCCTTCTCCCACGCCAACATAGGCCCCAAGGCCACAAAGGCAGGAAGACTTCTTCTGGAAGTAGAGACCGAGTTGGAACATGCCGTACCCAACCTGACTATGAAATACGAAGAAGGCGTAACAGACGACGCATTTGCACTGAAAGCCATCGAATGTGCCCTGCACAGCGCAAAGCCCAGCTTCGCCAACCACGCCATGTTTAAGAGCGAGCTCACCGAAAAATACGTCATCGCAAGCTGCTACAACGGCCTGCCCTTAGGCGGAGGCGCCTATACCCTCTGCCGCCTCATCCTGGGCAACATCGCCAAGCGCGCCAAAAACATTCAGGACTTCAAAGAGCATGAGCTTCCCTACGTCCTTGACATTATGGCAAGGTACATGGATGCCCGCGTCCGCTTCGAGGTAGAAGAGAGCGGCTTCTTTGAAAACCATTTCCTGGTAAAAGAAGGCTTTGTAGCAAGAGACCGCTTCACCGCCATGTTCGGCCTGGTAGGCCTGGCGGAATGCGTAAACATCCTCATGGAAAAAGAAGGAAAAGAGGGACGCTTCGGCCACAGCGAAGCCGCCAACGATCTGGGCGTAGAGATTATGAACATCATCGACCAGTTCAACAGCAGCCACGAAGCCCCCTACTGCGAAGTAACCGGAGGCCATTACCTCCTCCACGCCCAGGTAGGCCTGGCAGAGGACGAACACGTAACCCCCGGAACCCGGATCCCCATCGGAGAAGAACCCAAGGAGCTGATAGACCACCTAAAAGTACTAAACCGCTTCCACAAATACTTCCCATCCGGAACCGGCGACATCTTCCCAATCGACCTAACCGTACATAAAAACCCAGAATTCGTCCTAGACATCATCAAAGGAGCCTTCCGGCAGGATCTACGCTACCTGTCCTTCTACTCCAGCGACAGCGACGTAATCCGCGTAACCGGCTACCTAGTAAAACGTTCCGAAATGGAAAAACTAGACAGCGGCCTAGCCGTCCTCCAAAACACCACCGGCCTAGGCCTAGGCGCCTCCAAAAACGGCCACATCCTAGAACGAAAAATCCGCTAACCCATATAATTAAATCCACTATCCGCCGTCCCCTCACCGACGGCGGATACTTTATATCCAAAAAAACACTCCCCCCAAAAAAAGAACCACCCCCACCTACCACCCCCAAAGCCAGGGAAGTCACAGAGGAAGGCGGCAGGAGGGTCCAATATCAAGTGTTCGCCTGTTCGCGCACACACTGTCTGCTATAGGCGGACAGTCCATCCCCAAAAACATCCCAAAACATCCCCCCTGTCCGACAATAGCAGACAGTGTGTACGAGAACCGCGCGATCACTGATATGGACCCTCCTGCCGCCTTCCTCTGTGACTTCCCGTCCCCCCCCTCATTATGAATTTTTTTCTCAAATTTGCCAAATGTCCTTTTTTAATTTGTGAAAATATGATATAAATAATATAAACAGTTCAAAAAAAATCCAAAAAATGACGAACAAAAATCCAAGAAACACATCATACAAGAAACGGAGGCCCCCATGAATTATTCAGAAGATGCAACCAAGCAATACCACATCCAGGTCGGCGAAGGAGACATCGGAAAATACGTCATCCTTCCCGGAGATCCCAAGCGCTGCGCCAAAATCGCAAAATACTTCGACGACGCAAAGCTAATGGCCGACAGCCGCGAATACGTCACCTACACCGGTTATCTGGAAGGCGTAAAAGTCAGCGTCACCTCCACAGGAATCGGCGGCCCCTCCGCATCCATCGCCATGGAAGAGCTGGTAAAATCAGGCGCCCACACCTTCATCCGCGTAGGCACCTGCGGCGGAATGCAGTTAGACGTTAAAAGCGGCGATCTCGTCATAGCAACCGGAGCCATCCGCATGGAAGGAACCAGCAAAGAATACGCCCCCATCGAATTCCCGGCCGTAGCCGACATCCATATTGTAAACGCACTGATGGCTGCGGCAAAAGAGATGGAAACCGGCTGCCACGCTGGCGTCGTACAGTGCAAGGACGCCTTCTACGGACAGCATTCCCCGGAAACCATGCCCGTAAGCTACGAGCTTCTGAACAAATGGGAAGCCTGGAAGCGCCTGGGCTGCCTGGCTTCCGAGATGGAATCGGCCGCCCTTTTCATCGTGGCAAGCAGCCTCCATGTCCGGGTCGGATCCATCTTTCTGGTAGTAGCCAATCAGGAGCGTGAAAAAGAAGGATTGGAAAATCCTGTGGTTCATGACACCGACATGGCCATCCGCACGGCAGTAGAAGCTCTGCGGAAGCTAATCAAAGAAGATATGGGAAAGGAAAAATAAATCATGCAGAAATGTAAGCGT
This sequence comes from Clostridia bacterium, assembly GCA_910575725.1. Taxonomy (GTDB): domain Bacteria; phylum Bacillota; class Clostridia; order Lachnospirales; family Lachnospiraceae; genus Laedolimicola. Next base: position 16,651 of record CAJTFE010000008.1, read on the forward strand.
GTATTTGTAGTTGTAATAGATTCCTTAGGCGTGGGAGAAATGACAGATTCCAAAGAATACAAAGACACAGGCGTAAACACCCTGGAGCATATCTCCGAGTCCGTGGAAACCTTCGACATTCCCAACCTAAGAAGGCTCGGCATTGCCAATCTGTGCAATTTAAAGCAGGTGCCTCCGGTAGAAAAGCCCCTGGCCTACTATACCAAAATGAACGAAAAGAGCCGCAGCAAGGACACCATGACCGGCCACTGGGAGATTATGGGCTTAGAGGGAAAGCAGCCCTTCAAGACCTTTACGGAAACCGGTTTTCCGCCGGAGCTGATCGAAGAGCTGGAAAAACGGACGGGACACAAAATCATCGGCAATAAGAGCGCCAGCGGAACCGAGATACTGGAAGAGCTTGCAGAAGAAGAAATCGCCACCGGCCATATGATCGTCTACACCTCCGCAGACTCCGTACTGCAGATCTGCGGCAATGAGGAAACCTTTGATCTACAGGAGCTTTACCGCTGCTGCGAGATCGCCAGGGAAATCACCATGAAGGACGAGTGGAAGGTAGGCCGCATCATAGCAAGGCCCTATATAGGAAAAAAGCGCGGTGAATTCAAGCGGACCAGCAACCGCCACGACTACGCCCTAAAGCCATTTGGAAAGACAGCTCTGGATGCCTTAAAGGACGCAGGACTGGATGTAATCTCCATCGGAAAGATCAAAGATATCTTTGACGGGGAGGGCATCACCAGAGCCTTAAAGTCCAAGAGCTCCGTTCACGGCATGGAGCAGACCATCGACGTGGCAAAAGAAGAATTCCACGGCTTATGCTTTGTAAACCTGGTAGACTTTGACGCCTTATGGGGGCACCGGAGAGATCCCAAAGGCTATGCCCGGGAAATCGAGAAATTTGACAAGAACCTCGGGGTGCTTCTTGAACTGTTAAAGGAGGACGATCTTCTGATCATCACGGCAGATCACGGCAACGATCCCACCTACACTGGAACGGATCACACCAGGGAAAAGGTTCCCTTCCTGGCTTATTCCCCCTCCATGGAAGGACACGGCGCCCTTCCGGAGACAGATACCTTCGGCGCCATCGGAGCGACGGTAGCCGACAATTTCGGAATTGCCATGCCCGAAGGAACCGTCGGAACGTCCCTTCTTGAGAAGCTGCAGTAAGGCCATGCTTCACAGGGCATTTTGAGACCATCAAACACGGATTTTTACATGACAGGTGATTCTCTTATGAGCGAGGCCCTTAATCTGATCCGACAACTGAACAAGCAAGACAGACTTTATCTGGAGACTTACTTTGCAGGCGCTCCTTTCTGGCTGATGGAGGCCTTTCAGGTTCTTCGCCTGCCCGGAAATAAAACCTTTATCACAGAGGGAGATCCGGCAAAGGACATTTACATTCTTTTAAAGGGAAATGTAGTGGCAGAGGAGCACCGGGTAAAGGATATGACCTACGGTTTTATCCGGTTTGCCCCTGTGGAGGTATTCGGGGTCATGGAGCTGATGTTTGAGATGGACGTCTACCAGACCACCCTGGCAGCCACTATGGACTGTCTGTTTCTAAAGACAAGCCGGGAAGCCTTCCGGAAGTGGTTTGAGCACGACTTCTGCGCCTACCGTATGGAGTGCAAAAAGGTAGGCCATTACCTCCTTGAGCAGGCCAGAAAGGAACGTCTCTATGTGCTGCTCCAGGGGGTGGAGCGGATTTATCTTGTCCTTTATAAAATGTATCAGAATTACGCCAGGGGCGGAAGCTGTCTTTTGTATATGAGCAGAAAGGATTTTATGGAGACAGCCGGCATCTCGGAGCGCACCGTAACCCGTACCTTAAAGGGACTGGAGGAAAAGGGCTGCATTACAAGAGAGGGCTGGAAGATCCGCATTTCCGAAAAGCAGTATGAGATGATCCGGGAGCTGCTGGAGGATAAGCTATATACATTCGAGTAAGCCGGCGCCGCCCGATTCAGCCGGGGACTGCTTAAAAACCGGATAAGGCGCAGACAGAGAAAGAACAAAGGAGACAGCAAAAAATGAAAGCAGTAATCAATCGGATTATCCCCTTCAGCAGCGTAGACGGCCCCGGAAACCGCACGGCTATCTTTCTTCAAGGCTGCAACATTGACTGCAGATACTGCCACAACCCGGAGACACGAGGCATGTGCAGGCAGTGCGGCCTCTGCGTGGAGCAATGTCCGGCAGGTGCGCTTTCCATAGAAGAAGGGAAGGTTCAGTTCAACCCTTCGGCATGTGTCCAGTGCGACACCTGCATCCATATCTGTCCCCATGACAGCTCTCCCAGGACAGAAGAGCTGACGCCCCAGGAGACATACGAACGGGTAAAGAGCCAGCTTCCCTTTATCCGGGGAATTTCCGTATCCGGCGGCGAGTGCATGCTGCATCCGGATTTTCTTACGGAACTGTTCTGCCTGGCAAAGAAGGATGGCCTTACCACCTTGATTGACAGCAACGGAACCATCCCCTTTTGCAGCTATCCCCATCTGATGGAAGTGACGGACGGGGTTATGCTGGATATCAAAGCCTTTGACAATGAAGAGCACCGGGCCCTTACAGGGGCTTCCAATGAGACGGTGCTTTCCAATGCGCTCTGGCTTGCCGAGCATAAAAAACTATATGAAGTAAGAACTGTAATCGCTCCCGATCTTTACGACACGGAGCGCAGTATACGCAGAACGGGAGAATTTCTTGCCCCCTGTCTGGCTGTCAATCCATTCCGCATCAAGGTGATTGCCTACAGACCCATGGGCGTGCGCAGGGAATATGCCGACTGCCGGGTACCGGATCCAAAATACCTGGAGAAAATGGCGGATATCTTAAGAAGCTGCGGATTTCAAGACATTATTATTATTTAAAGGAGGTAGAGGGAGTGGGAAAAGTGAGCCATATGGATGAGAGCAAGGTTGTCATCCAGATGAAGGACATCGTGAAAAAGTTCGGCGATTTCACAGCCAACGACCACATCAATCTCACCGTGCACAAAGGAGAGGTACATGCCATTTTAGGAGAAAATGGCGCAGGCAAGAGTACGATGATGAATGTACTCTGTGGACTTTACAAGCCCACAAGCGGACAGATCTTTATCAATGAAAAGGAAGTCCATTTTTCAAGTCCCAAGGATGCCATTGACATCGGAATCGGAATGGTGCACCAGCACTTTATGCTGATTCCGCCGTTTACCGTTGCGGACAACATCATTCTTGGCGTAGAGCCTGTAAAGGGACTTGTCGTTGATCACAACACGGCAAAGGAGAAGGTTCTGGAGCTCTCTGAGCGGTACGGGATGAAGGTGGATCCGGACGCAAAGGTGGAGGACATCTCCGTTGGAATGCAGCAGAGAGTAGAGATTCTGAAGGTTCTTTACCGTGGGGCGGACACTCTGATCCTGGACGAGCCTACGGCTTCCCTCACGCCTCAGGAGATTGAGGGACTGATGGAGATCATCGAAAATCTGACGGCAGACGGCAAGAGCGTGATTTTGATCACCCATAAGCTCAAGGAGATCACCGCCTGCTCCGACACCTGCACCATCATCCGCCAGGGAAAATACATCCGCACCGTGAAGGTAGACGAGGTCAATGAAAACGAGCTGGCTGCCATGATGGTAGGCCGGGATGTAAACTTCAAGGTGGACAAAAAAGAAATGACACCCGGCGAGGTCGTTCTGGAGGTAAAAAATCTCCATGCAAAGGATTACCGGGATGTGGAGATCCTAAAAGGCCTCAATCTGACTGTGCGGAGAGGGGAGATTGTAGGTCTTGCAGGCGTGGACGGCAACGGACAGACAGAGCTTGTGGAGGTGCTGACAGGCCTTCGAAAGGCAGACAGCGGCGAAGCGTCCCTTCTTGGAAAGGATGTATTTAACAAAACGCCGAAGGAAACCTTTGACAGCGGTATTTCCAGCATTCCGGCGGACCGTCAGAAGCATGGGCTCATTCTGGAATTCTCCAATGAGGATAATCTGATTCTGCAGCATTTTGAGGAGGAGCCCTTTGCAAAGAAGCATATCCTGAACCGGAAGGCAGTACGGGATCATGCCTTGGAGCTGATTGAGAAATTCGACGTAAGGCCCAGAGGCTGCGAGGGCGCTCCGGCCGGGACGCTGTCGGGAGGAAATCAGCAGAAGGTTATTATCGCCAGAGAGGTGACCAATGACAAGGAGCTTTTGATCGCAGTGAACCCCACCAGAGGCCTTGACGTGGGGGCCATTGAGTTTGTACATAAATACCTGGTGGAGCAGCGGAATAAGAACAGGGCGGTTCTTCTGGTCTCCTTTGAGCTGGACGAGATTATGAGCCTGTCTGACCGGATTGAGGTTATCTTTGACGGACAGATCACGGGAAGCGTTCACGGGACGGATGCGGACGAGAAGGAGCTTGGATTTATGATGGCGGGAGGTAAGAAGCATGAATAAGAAGAAGAGTATCCTGGAAAGTAATGTATTCTATACCTTGATTGCCATTGGGGCCGGCTTTGTGATCGGAGCCGTTTTCCTGCTGATTGCAGGAATCAGCCCAGCGGTAGCTTACGGAAAGCTGTTCAACAGTATCTTCGGAAAACCGAAATATCTGTTCTGGACCTTGATCTACGCCAGTCCCTTGATTTTTACAGGCCTCAGCGTGGCTTTTTCCTTCCGTACCGGCGTATTTAACATCGGCGCAGAGGGACAGTTTGTAGTGGGAGCCCTGACAGCCTGCAGCCTTGGAATTCTGGTGGATCTTCCGGCAGTGATTCACGTTCCCCTCTGCATCATTGCAGCGGCGGCAGCCGGAATGATCTGGTCTTTGATCGTGGGAATTTTAAAAGTAAAACGGGGAATCCATGAGGTTCTTTCCTTTATTATGTTTAACTGGATTGCCTTTTATCTGTCCAACTATGTGGTAAACCTGGCAGTCATCCACAAAGAGGGCGGCGGCGAGGCTTCCAAGGATGTGCTTGACTCCGCAAGGCTTCTCTTCCCGGAGGGGCTTCGCAAGGCATTCGACTGCAGTGCAGCCAACTGGGGCATTGTTATGGCCATATTGGCGGCTGTGATTATCTGGGTGATTATAGAAAAAACCACTCTGGGATATAAATTAAAGGCCGTTGGCTTCAACAGCAACGGAGCCCTGTATGCCGGAATCAATGCAGACCGGTCTGTATTGACGGCTCTTGGCATCTCCGGCGCCCTGGCCGGTCTTGGAGGCGCTGTGCAGATTCTTGGTATGTCCGGGCGTTTAAGCCAGTTTGCCGGACAGGAGGGCTTTGGCTTTGAGGGAATTACGGTTGCGCTGATTGGTTCTTCCAGTCCCATCGGCTGCATCTTTTCCGGACTGTTTTATGGCGCCATGAAATACGGCGGCTCCAAGCTCAGTATCGTGAAGGCGCCCTCAGAAGTTGTAGACATTATCATGGGATGCGTCATTTTGTTTATCGCTATTTCCCAGATATTCCGGGTACTGTTTGCCCGTTTCGGAAAAAAGGAGGGAAAGTAGAATGGATGTGATTATTAAAGATCTTGGGTTACTTATCAACGCAACCTTGATTGCCACACCGCCTCTTCTGCTGGCGGCTCTGGGCTCCTGCTTTTCCGAGCGCAGCGGCGTTGTCAATATCGGAATCGAAGGAATGATGACCATTGGGGCCTTTACGGGGGCTGTTATGGGACTGACGACGGGAAACGGCTGGATTGCATTCTTATGCGCCGGTCTGGCCGGGGCATTGTTCGGGCTGATTCATGCAGTGGCGTGTATTTCTTTTCATGCAGATCAGACCATTGCCGGGACGGCTATCAATTTCCTTGGGCCCGGCCTTGCGGTATTCTTATGTAAGGCTATGTACAACAACTCCTCGGATACGCCGGCTATGGATCCCAGCTGCAAGCTACCCAAGCTGTTCCAGGGCGTATTCCCGGCCGGATCCTTCTGGAGCAATGTGCTGAATGTGTACTCGGTGGCGTACCTGGTATTTCTCCTGGCCCTTGTTTGCTGGTTTGTGTTCTATAAGACAAAGTTCGGCGCACACCTGAGGGCAGTGGGAGAGCACCCGGAGGCCTGTGAGTCTCTTGGCATTGACGTATACAAGGTCCGCTATACTTGTGTGATCCTCTCTGGTTTCATGGCCGGTCTCGGCGGAGCCTTTGTGACATTGGCAACTATCAACCAGTTCCGCCCCAGCGTAATCGTGGGACAGGGCTTTATCGCCATTGCGGCAGTTATTTTCGGAAAGTTCTCTCCGGGAGGAGCGACAAAGGCCTGTCTGCTCTTTGGCCTGTGCAGCGGCATCAAGACCCTGGCCGGACAGAGCAATACGGTTTCGCCCAACTTGATTTCCATGATTCCTTATATTGTGACCATTCTGGCTTTGGTACTCTTTGTCGGAAAGGCTCATACACCTGCGGCAAACGGAAAGATTTTCGTAAAGTCGAAATAACAGGTGTCTCATGGAAAAGCGTAAGATTACAGGAAAAAGCATTCTCGCCGCAGCCTTCGGGGTTCTTTTGGTGGGTGTGGGGGTTGCTTTTAATAATTGTGCCGGATTCGGAAACGATCCTGTGGGGATCGTTTATGACGGAATCCGCAGTATCAGCGGCATGAACCAGGCCCAGCTTGGCATGGCGTCCAATGCGGTAAATATTGTGCTTCTGGTGTTCCTCTTCTTTGTGGGGAGGCGTTATGTGAGCGTCGGCACCTTTGTGTACCTGCTTCCCTATGGCTTTTGTGTGGATTTGGGGAATTTCCTCTATGGCCTGCATGGAGCTTCGGAGGATATCTGGGTGAGGGTTGTCTTCAGTGTGCTGGGATGTGTGCTCTTATCCCTGGGCGTGGCCATCTATATTACGGTGGACATTGGCGTGGATCCCTTTACCGGGGTAGTTCTGGTGCTGCGTGATGTTTTGAAAAAGGAGTACCGTTATGTAAAGATTGGATTTGATCTGACTATGGTGATCCTGGGAACGCTTCTGGGCGGCAGGCTTGGAGTCGTCACGGTAGTTACCGCATTGGCTGTAGGGCCGGTGATTCAGTTTTTTACAAGGTTGTTGAAAAAGTATTTCATTAAAAATAATAAATGTTGAGAGAGGAGAGTAGAATATGTCTAAGATACCAACTCCCCACAACGGGGGAAAAGAAGGAGATTTCGCCAAGACGGTTCTGATGCCGGGAGATCCTTTGAGGGCAAAGTATATTGCGGAGACTTATCTGGAGAATCCAAGACTGGTGACGACTGTCCGCAATATGTTCGGTTATACGGGAACGTATCATGGAAAGGAAATTTCCGTCATGGGGGCCGGGATGGGAATGCCCTCCATTGGAATTTATTCTTATGAGCTGTTCAACTTTTATGATGTGGAGAATATTATCCGCATCGGTTCGGCGGGGGCCCTGCAGGATCATGTGAAGGTGATGGACGTGGTAGTAGGCATGGGAGCCTGTACGGATTCCAATTATGCTTATCAGTTCGGCCTTCCGGGAACCTTTGCTCCTACGGCGGACTATGGACTTATGAGCAAAGCCATTGCCGTGGCAGAGAAGCAGGGAACCCATGTGGTTGTGGGAAATGTGCTGTCTTCTGACGTATTTTACAATGCCAAGAGCGATGCCAATGATCTGTGGAGGAGCATGGGTGTGCTTGCGGTGGAGATGGAAGCGGCGGCTCTCTATATGAATGCGGCGAAGGCCGGGAAGAAGGCGCTCTGTCTGTTGACGATCTCAGATCATATTTATACAGGCGAGGCTTTAAGCGCCGAGGAACGGCAGGTCGGCTTTGGGAAGATGATGGAGATTGCTTTGGAGTTGGCTTAGTTTATTAATAGAACTGGAATAGTCCAGCTAAGAAATGTCAAGTATTTATTAGAAAACATTTCTGCTGGACGGTAAAGCTGCAAAGGCGCACGAGAGGAACTTTTATGAGCGCTTTTTCGAATAAAAGTTCCTCTCATTACCGGTGTGTCGAAGCAGCTTTACCCTTTAGTGCTGTCGCGCAGCGACTTTAAATAGGAGGTTTAAGATGGAAGCAAAAGAGATTTTGGGACATGTGGATCATACGCTGCTGACACAGACGGCTACCTGGGCAGAGATTCAGCAGATTTGTGACGATGCCATTGCTTACAAAACTGCGTCGGTTTGTATTCCGCCAAGCTTTGTAAAGCAGGTGAAGGAGTATGTGCAGGATAAGATGGCGGTTTGTACGGTGATTGGGTTTCCGAACGGATATATGACTACGGCCGCTAAGGAGTTTGAGACGAAGGATGCCCTTTTAAACGGCGCGGATGAGATCGATATGGTGATTAATATCGGCTGGGCCAAGGAAGGGAAGTTTGATGCCATTGAGGATGAGATCCGGACGCTGAAAGAGGCTTGTGGTGAGAGGATTCTGAAGGTGATTATTGAGACTTGTCTTTTGACGGATGAGGAGAAGATTGCCCTTTGTCATGCGGTTACGAAGGCTGGGGCGGATTTTATTAAGACTTCTACGGGATTTTCTAAGGCTGGGGCTACTTTTGAGGATATTAAGCTGTTTTCGGAGAATATCGGGCCTGGTGTGCGGATGAAAGCTGCCGGGGGGATTTCTTCTATGGAGGATGCAGAGAGATTCCTGGAGCTTGGGGCGGATCGCCTTGGGACGAGCCGGATTGTGAAGATTGTGAGGAATGAGGCGGCTTCGGGGTATTAAGTTTAGGGGGACGGAGCATCCGCAGCAGCAGAAGGCCTGTGGGTTTTCCATATCGGTGTTCGGACGGTTCGCGTACACTTTGTCTGCTCTGTACAGACATTACTTTGCTATGGGTTTATAGCTTGTGGTTTTTGGTAATGTCTGTCCATATCAGACAAAGTGTTCGTGAACAGCCGGACACCTGATATTGGAAAACCCACAGGCCTTCTGCTGCTGCGGATGCTCCTGGTTTTTGGGGGTGGGGGAGAGGTGTGGCGTTAAAGTAAATAATTGTTTTCCTTGTTGGCTACTTGTAAGGATGCAAGGGTGTAGGTTGCAAATCCTTCTGATACGAGTGGTTCTTGTTTGCAGAGCTCTTCGGCTTCTTCGTAGGATGCGGTTTTAAATATTACCATGCCTGCGACTCCGGGATATCCTTTGAAGGGGCCGCAGAGCTCGAGTTTTCCTTCGTTGTCTAGTTTTCTGAGGTTTTCTACGTGTCTGGTGATTACGGCTTTTGTGACTTTGTTAAAGGTTTTTCCTTTTTTGATTGTCATGACGTATAACCATTTTTCCATGTTGTTTTCTCCTTTTTGAAATTGTTTTGTTTTGAGTTGGCAGCCTTGGCTTCTGGTGAAGCGGTGAAATGACGATACGCTAAGGATAGAGGTTCACGATCTTGGCTGCTTTTTCTTTCAGCATAATACGGGCTTCTTCGGGTTCGAGAATTTCTACATATTCTCCAAAGGATAGGAGATAGTGAAGAGTCCAGTGATTCAGCTCGTATGGTATGGTGACATAGTAGCTTCCATCTTCTTGGAATGAGACCTGTTCTTCTTGAAATTCATCGTACAGCCGGTGGGCAATTTGGGGCGAGAATTTTAGTTTAAAGAGTGGGGAAGAAGATTCTTCTGTGCACTCGGATGAGTGTGTGTCGTCTTTTGGAAGCTCTCGCTCAAATAGCTCTGGCATAACCTGGAGCTGTTTGATTCTGGACAGGCGGAAGGTTCTGATTTCCTGCTTGTACCGGCAATATCCTACAATGTACCAGGCGTGTGATTTGAACATCAATCGCAGTGGTTCAACGGTTCTTTCTGACTTTTTCAGATCTGTATTGCGGTATACAAAGGTGATGACATGTTTGTTGAGGATGGCATACTGCAGCTCGGAAATTTTTATTTTTTCTTTTTCGCCGCTTCCCCAATAGGTAAAGTCAATGTCAAGCCATCTGGATTCCATAGCATTTCGGAAAATAGCGCTGATCTTGCTCAGGGCCATTTCTGCTGTGGGGTATTTTGCTGCCTGCAGAATCTGCAGGCCTTGATAAATGCTTTGCTGTTCCTCTTTGGACAGAAGAGATTTGTCAATGGTGTATCCTTCTATGAGGGAGATTCCGCCGCCGGTTCCCTTTGTAGATAAGATAGGGATTCCGGCGATGCTCAAGGTGTTGATATCCCGATAGATTGTTCTTGTGGATACATGAAAATAATCGGATAATTCTTTTGCTGTTACATGCCCGTGGCTGACGATATAAAATACCATCTGTACCAGACGTTCTATCTGCATGGCGGCCGCTCCTTATGCTGTGATTTCACTATAACACATGAAATGCGACAGGTAGCTGTCATATTTGATGATTATTTTTAATATAGCTTATTTTATATGGCTTTTCAATTATATTTTATAGTCTTATGCATATGAAAAGGGAGCTTTAGGCGTAACGTCCAAAGCTCCTGTATTTACAAAATGCAGTATACATAGAAATTAAAAGATCAATAAGGGGTTAAAAATTTTGCAGGCAGCTTTAATCCCATCTGCCGGCATCTTCGGAAAAAAGAGGGCTTTCCCCACAGACAGGGCAGATGAGCGTTTCTTCTTCCTCTTTAATCTGCACGGAAATTCCGCAGTCCGGACAGGCAGGAGCGTAGGTGTTTCCGCTTTGGTGAAGATGAATCACAGGGACGGAGAGTACCTGCCGGCACTTGGGGCATACGGCAGCCTTGTATTGAAATTCAAAAGAAGGAAAGGCTTCCCCTTTTGTATCTGCAAGAATTTTCTCCTGAATGTCTGCCGGAAATGCATCCAGCACGTTTTCCAGCCGTGCGTGACGGAATCCGTGGCCCAGCTGAATCTGCCAGGTCATTTTGCAGGAAGGACATATAAACCGGTTAACCCTACCCATAATGTTTTCCTTTCCTTAATTTGCCCATGCTTTTTGGGCATATAGGTATACCCGAAGGGTGTTTCCTTAATTTGCCCATGTTTTTTGGGCATATAGGTATACCCGAAGGGTGTTTCCTTAATTTGCCCATGTTTTTCTACTCTCCTTAAGCTCCAAGCAGCTGCAGAACCGAGGAGGGCTGCTGATTTGCCTGTGCCAGCATGGCCTGGCTGCTCTGAACCAGAATGGAGTTGCGTACATATTCCATCATGGCCTTCGCCATATCCATGTCTCGAATCCGTGATTCGGATGCGGTCAGATTTTCCACGGTACAGTTTAGATTGGAGACTGTGTGCTCCAGCCGATTTTGAAGAGCGCCGTAATAGCTCCGCACAGAGCTGACTTGATCAATTGCGCTGTTTATGTCGTCGATGGCGTTACGGGCATTGTCCTGTTCCAAGATATCCGTATCCATAAGTCCCAGGGCGTCCGGGCTCATCTGATAAAGCTCTACGCGGATGATGTTTTCTTCTTTGTTGCGTTCTCCTACCATCAATTCAATGCCGTCAGTGCTGGCAATACCTGTGCCTGTAGGCTTGGTGGCTATATCTGTAATGTAAAAGGGCTGATTTCCCACTGCACCGCTGCCAATCATGGAGAGATCGCCTAAACTGTTTGTTATGACAGAACCGGATCCGCTTTTGGATTCATAGATAAGCTTTCTGACAAATTCTACAAGATCCGCATCGGATTGTCGGAACAATTGCTCCAGGCTGCCTCCGTCGTGGATTTTTCCGCCGGTATGCTGGGATATAGCGCCGTATAACCCGGCGTTGTTGTTTATAATCTCGTCAAAAATCTTATCCATTCCGGCCGCAATTTTGGCTCCGCTCACTGCAGCGCCGCCGCCGCTTGCCAGATGGCCGATATAGGCGCTTGCCAGATAACCGTGCCCGTAGGGTCTCCCTGCTACGGAATATTTCCGCAGATAATTGGCGATTGCAGCATCCTGGGAGGTATCGTTGGCGCTGGTAATAGATTTTCCAATTTGAACCAGTTCGTCGTTCCAGTTGGTGGGGAAGCCGCCCCCGGAGAGCTGTGCGGTTCCTTCCGAAAACCATTCGGGGAATTTTTCTGCTCCGTTCCGGCCGCTCATCTGATCTGTCATGGTGTACTGCATAACTGAATGCATAAGCTCATGGGCAATGGTAGACTCCAGTACAACGGCGTCCGGCCCCGAAAGAGAGGCATCCGAAAAATCAGAGGAGTCCAGCTTGATCAGCATATTGCCGGCCTTACCGGTTGCGTAAAAAGAAAACTGCGCATAGGCAAGCATTCCGCCCTTGCCGTCTATACGGCTGATATGGAGCTCCATGCCGATGGTGTCGGTTCCAATCGCTGTATTCAATGTAGGAAAGGCATTTAAAATCTGACTTATGGCATTGGGAAAATATTCTTTGGCAATTTTTTCCGTCAACTGATCGTTGGCTCTTGCAGCTTTGCTTAGGCTTCCGGGAGAGACGGCTGCAGAGCTGTCCGTACAAGCCACTTGGCAGGTGCGGTTTTTTAGATCCACTGTAAGATTGTAAGTGGTAGTGGAAGCTTCTTTTGTTCCCATAGAGCTGTGGCCGGGGAAGAGCTGGATGCTGTTAAAGGTTGTGGCGTCTCCAATTCTTGAAATCTCCGTTTTCAGCTGTTCGATTTCCTGATTCATCATAAAACGCTCTTGAGACGAATAGGAACCGTTTGCAGACTGAACGGAGAGCTCCATCATGCGGTTGAGAATGGCATGGATTTCCGTGGTGGCGCCTTCCACTGTCTGAACCAGGGAGATACCGTCCTCAGCATTCTGCGTGGCCTGTTTAAGCCCGGTGATCTGCGCCCGCATTTTTTCAGAAATGGCAAGGCCTGCCGCATCATCTCCAGCACGGTTGATTTTGTATCCGGAACTGAGTTTTTCCAGATTCTTTGCTACCGAGCTGTTATTTCCCATCAAATTTCTGTGAACATTCAAAGCTGTCACATTATGCTGGATACGCAAGCGCCTCACCTCTTTTCCATTTGCTTTTCTATTAGATTTACTAAATGAAAAGTACTCGTATAACAGGCTATCGGCATTTTAACACTGTAACTTAAGCTATTCTATCAGAAAACCGTCATTTTTATGCCATAACTATACAATACTTTTTTCGGATTTGGCAGTACGACTGTCAGTTACTGGTCACGGGAGCGAATAGTAATGACTTCCAGGAGGCGGTATTTAAGAGAGGGTTTAAATGAATTGAATATTCAAAAGTTTTATGTTAATATGTCGTAGAAAAGAACAAGCACAACAAACAGCATGTTTTTTTGAATTTATCCGATATACAGATTCCGTTTGAAAGAGTTCTAAGATAATTAAAGCGAAAAGCACAGGAAGCGTTTATGAAAGTTATTATTATCAAACAAAACGAAGCAGATCAGCGCCTGGATAAATTTCTGTCCAAATATATGGATAAAGCGCCTAAAAGCTTTTTCTATAAAATGCTGCGAAAGAAAAATATAACCTTAAACAAAAGAAAGGCAGAAGGCAGCGAGCGTTTGAAAGCAGGCGACGAAATCCGCCTGTTTCTCTCGAAGGAGACCATTGAAAGCTTCACAACCTTACGTATATATACCAACGAGAAGCAGAACTCCAGGCCTGGCTTTTCCATTATCCATGAGGATTCCCATATTCTTATTTTAAACAAACCGGCGGGCCTTCTGTCCCAGAAAGCAAAGCCGGAGGATATTTCCCTGGTGGAGCAGATGACAGGTTATCTGCTGGAATCCGGCCAGATCAGCCAGGAGGAGCTGCGAAGCTTTCGTCCGGGCATCTGCAGCCGCCTGGATCGGAATACCAGCGGCCTGGTCGCAGCCGGAAAGACCCTTCCCGGCCTCCAGGCAATGAATGAACTGATCCGTGAGCACCGGCTGTGCAAATTTTACCGATGCATTGCAGCCGGCTCTTTGAAACAGCAGAAGCGGATAGAGGGCTGGCTGAAAAAGAATGAGAAAACGAATCAGGCGGCTCTTTTTGAAAAAGAAGAGAAGGGAAGCCTGTATATCTGCACTGAGTATCTGCCTCTTAAAACCTTTCAGGAGGGAGGAAGAGCATATACCTATCTGGAGGTTCAGCTGATTACGGGGCGCTCCCATCAGATTCGGGCGCATCTGGCAGGTATCGGCCATCCTTTGATCGGCGACGCCAAGTATGGAAATCCGGAGGTAAACCGCTATTTCCGGGCGCATTTTGGTCTGGAGCATCAGCTTCTGCATGCCTTCCGGCTGGAATTTCCGGCGCTTACCGGCCCCTTGGAACAGCTCTCCAATCAGCAGTATGAAGCGCCCCTGCCGTCGGTTTTTGAAAAAATTCTGGAGGGAACATAGCTTAAAAACCAATTCGTTGAAACAGATAAAGGACTGTTTGGAACGGCAGTCCTTTTTTGTCGATTTTTGTTCCCTTCCGCTGCTTCCTGTTAATTGCATTTGTTGCAGAATTGGTTTATAATTTGAAATAATATTCACAGGCAATGAGCAAGGCAAAGGGGAAGGGGGCGATACCATGGATGCTCAATGCTGCTGTTCTCTGGAACTGGGAATTCTGATTTCACTGATAACCTTTCCGGGAGTAGTCGTTCACGAGCTGGCGCATCAGATATTCTGTATATTTTGCGGCCTTAAGGTCTATAAAGTAAAATATTTCCAATTAAGTAATCCCAATGGATATGTGGTTCACGAATCCACAGATTGCTCCTGGAAGGTATTTCTCACCTGTATGGGCCCGTTTTTTATAAACAGCGTACTTGGAATGTCGATTCTTCTTCCCATATCCATTGACCTTATGGTCTTTCGGGAGTATAATAATCCTTTAATACTGCTGGCCGGATGGCTGGGGTTCTCCATTCTGATGCATGCCTTTCCAAGCAGAGGGGACGCAAAGGTTATGATAAGCCGTATCATTAAGAATCCCAAGGCAAGCCAGCTATGGAAAGTAATAGCGGCTCCTTTTGTGGCGCTTATCTATATCTGCTCCATTGAAAAAATCTTATGGCTGGATCTGACGTATGCGGCCGTGCTTACCGTGCTGGCCACAGGATTCTTAATACATATATTGTAGCTTAGAAAGGCAAAAAGAACGATGGCAACCTGGAATTCCAGAGGGCTTAGAGGCTCCACATTAGAAGAGCTTGTAAACCGGACCAATGAAAAATACCGGGAGCAGGGGCTTGCACTGATTCAGAAGGTGCCCACCCCCATCACTCCGATTAAGATCGACAAAGAGCACCGGCATATTACACTGGCTTATTTTGAGCAGAAAAGTACCGTGGATTATATCGGAGCTGTCCAGGGACTTCCTGTGTGCTTTGACGCCAAGGAATGCGACAGCGATACCTTTCCCCTCCAGAATATTCATGAGCATCAGGTAAAATTTATGGAGGATTTTGAAAAACAGGAGGGAATTGCCTTTCTCATCCTTTTGTTTTCCCATCGGAATGAACTGTATTTCCTTACCTATGAAAAGATGCGCTGGTTTTGGGACAGGGCCAGGAATGGAGGGCGCAAAAGCTTCCGCCATGAGGAGCTTGATCCAAGATACGTTCTCACGCCTCACGGGGGATATCTGGTTCCTTATCTTGACGGCATTCAAAAGGTAATTGACAGCATGGAGTAAATGCTTTATAATAGCACCTGTTACTTTGTTGAATTAGCAGGGTAAAGCGCCGCAGGGGACGCAGACCGGACGTTTCCGTCTAAAATACGTATACAGGTTTCCGGTATGGATTACCAGAGAAAGGTTAAAGCAGAATGAAGAACCAGGAACAGATTTTACATACCCCGGAAGGCGTCCGGGATATTTACGGAAGTGAATTTATACAGAAGTTTGAGCTTCAGCAGCAGCTCTACCAGATGCTGGCGAAAGAGGGGTATCAGGGCATCGAGACCCCGACCCTTGAATTTTTTGACGTATTTTCCAGAGAGGTGGGAACGGTTCCTTCCCGGGAGCTCTATAAGTTTTTCGATCGCGAGGGCAGCACCCTGGTGCTGCGCCCGGATATTACCCCTTCCATTGCCCGGGCGGCAGCAAAGTATTTCCACCATGAGACGCCCATACGCCTCTGTTATATGGGGAATACCTTTATCAATTATGACAAGTATCTGGGACGCCTAAAGGAGAGCACCCAGTTAGGAGCGGAGCTGATGGGGGACGGAAGCGTAAAAGCAGACGTGGAGATGCTTTCCCTTCTCATCAAATCTTTAAAGGAGGCCAGACTTTCCCGGTTCCAGGTCAGCATCGGCCAGGTTATGTTTTTTAAAAGCCTTTTAAAGGAGGCCGGCATTGACAGTGAGACGCAGAAGCGGCTGCGCCGGCTGATTTCCGATAAAAACAGGTTTGGCGCAGAGGAACTGCTCTCGGAGTGGGAGCTGCCCAATGAGCTTCGCAGCCTTTTTCTGGAGATGACGACTCTTTCCGGCGGCCCGGAGGTAATCGAAAGAGCCAAGTCCCTGACAGGCAACGAGGAAGCCCGGGAGGCCTTAGATCGGCTGAAACAGATTTACGAGGGCTTAAAGGAATTATCTCTGGAGAATTATGTAAGCTTTGACTTAGGAATGCTGAGCAAGTACAATTATTATACGGGAATTATTTTCCAGGCCTATTCCTACGGATATGGGGAGCCTATTGTGAAGGGAGGACGTTATGATACTCTTTTGTCCCATTTTGGACGGGAGCTTCCGGCAGTGGGCTTTGCCATTGTCATCGATCAGCTTATGCGCGCCGTGGAAAGAAGCGAGAGAGTGGACAAGGATCCGGTTTCCCAAAAGGAGCGGTATCTGACCATAGCTCTTACCAAGGGACGGCTTGCAAAGAAAACGCTGGAGCTTTTGGAGCAGGCGGGAATCACCTGCGAGGAAATGAAGGATCCCAGCAGCCGGAAGCTGATCTTTGTAAACCACGAGCAGAAGCTTAAGTTTTTCCTGGCAAAGGGGCCGGATGTGCCTACCTATGTAGAGTACGGAGCCGCCGATATCGGCGTGGTGGGAAAGGATACTCTGGCAGAGGAAGGCCGGAAGATGTATGAGGTGCTGGATCTGGGCTTTGGAAAATGCCGGATGTGCGTCTGCGGCCCGGCCGGAGCCAGGGAAAAGCTGAACCACCAGGAGCAGATCCGGGTGGCTACCAAGTATCCGGATATTGCCAAAGATTATTTTTATAACCGGAAGCATCAGACGGTGGAGATCATCAAGCTGAACGGCTCTATTGAGCTGGCTCCCTTAGTGGGGCTTTCGGAAGTGATTGTAGATATTGTGGAGACAGGTTCCACCCTTCGGGAAAACGGCCTGGAGGTTCTGGAGGAGATTATGCCCCTTTCCGCCCGGATGGTGGTGAACCAGGTGAGCATGAAGCTTGAGCATGAGCGGATTACCGGACTCATACGGGAGCTTCAGGCTGTTCTGTAGCCGCTTTTGGCAGCCGGAACAGGTAACAGGCGCAGACAGGCATCGTTTTAAAGAGGGAGATTGTATGCCGAACAAAAGACTCTATTATCTGGATATGGCAAAGGGCGTGGGAATTTTTCTGGTGATTCTCGGCCACATTGAGTATCTGGATCCGGATATAAAACGGTGGATTGCTTCCTTCCATATGCCCTTATTTTTTGTGGCGGGCGGCGTCCTGGCCTATGTAAAAGAAGCTTCCCCTGTTTCCTTGGGGGAGCAGTGGATAAGGAGAGCAAAAGGAATCCTGGTTCCTTATGTCTCCTTTTCCGTGATCATGCTCACCATGCGCACCTTTGAATATTTTGTACAGCCGGAGCGGATCACCGGAAGGGAGCTTATCAAGGAGCTTATAGAAAGCCTGACCGGCTACGGGCTTTATACCCTGTGGTTTCTTCCGGCTTACTTCCTTTCCGGCCTCCTCTTTTCCCTGTTGTGCCGCTCTCAAAGAGGCAGGCGGTATGGACAATTGCGGCTGGGCTTCTATATTTTCCTGCTGTCTGGCTTTGGGCTTCTTATGGCCTCTGTGCTTCATGTGACGGAATACCCGGTTACGGAAGGAACCTTTGGCTGGTATGCAGTCATGGATATTCTGATTGTATTTTTGCGGGCGCTGATTGTACAGCCCTTTTTCTGGCTGGGGCATCTGTACGGGAAAATAAGCAGCGGTGCAGAGAAAAAATCAATGCTGTGTTTATCCGGCCTTTTGTTTCTGGGAATGGGAATCTTCTTATCCGGGCAGCTTCCGGTTATGGATCTACATTATCTGATTCTCTCGCCCCTCCACTATGGGGCGGCCGCCTGTTCCTGTGCAGGCCTTTTGAATCTGCTGAGAGCGGCGCCGGTGAGCAGGGCTGTTTCCTATCTTGGACGGAATTCTTTGATCATTATGTGTACACATACGGGCATGTTCGTGCTATACTATGTATCATTGGGAATGTTTTTTGTCCGGAAGCTTATTCCTATGACGGATCTGGTTCTTTATATCAGTATTGCGGCTGTGACCTGTGCGGCGGAGCTTCCGATTATCTGGATTTTTAACCGTTATTTTAAATATTTACTTGGGAGGACATAAATGAGAATCACAGCATTGAATGCAGACAGCCGGAAAAATCTGCTGGACGAGCTTATAAAACGCAGCCCCAATCACTATGAGGCTTACACCGAGCAGGTAAACGCCATTCTTAAGGAGGTAAAGGAAAAGGGAGACGAGGCGCTTTTTTCCTTTACGGAGCGTTTTGACGGCGTAACCATTACAAAGGATACCCTGCGTGTGACAAAGGAGGAGATCGAGGAGGCCTATGCCCAGATAGATCCGGAGCTCCTTGCGGTCATCCGCAAAGCCCTGGCGAATATCAGAAGCTTCCACGAGAAGCAGAAGCGCACCAGCTGGTTTGACAGCCAGCCGGACGGAACCCTGCTGGGGCAGAAGATCACCCCGCTGGCCCTTGTGGGCGTGTATGTGCCCGGCGGAAAAGCCGTCTATCCTTCCTCTGTACTGATGAACATTGTTCCGGCCAAGACTGCCGGAGTAGAGCGGATCATTATGACCACGCCCCCTGGAAAGGACGGAAAAATCAGTGCGAACACGCTGGTAGCCGCCCATGAGGCCGGTGTGGACGAGATCTACAAGACAGGAGGAGCCCAGGCCATCGGCGCCCTGGCTTACGGGACGGAAAGCATTCCAAAGGTAGACAAGATCGTAGGCCCTGGGAATATCTATGTGGCCCTGGCAAAAAAAGCAGTCTACGGCTTTGTGAGCATTGATTCCATCGCCGGCCCCAGCGAGATTCTGGTGCTTGCCGACGAGACGGCCAATCCCCGTTTTGTGGCGGCGGATCTGTTGTCCCAGGCTGAGCATGACGAGATGGCCTCCGCTATTCTGGTGACCACAAGCCCCACGCTGGCCCAAGAGGTGTCGGCAGAGGCGGATGCTTTTTTGACCCGGCTTTCCAGGAAGGATATTTTGATAAAATCCTTGGAAAACTATGGGTGGATTCTGGTGGCGGACACCATGGAGGAAGCCATCGACACGGCAAACGCCATTGCCTCGGAGCATCTGGAGATTGTCACAAAGGATCCCTTCCAGGTTATGACAAAGATACGCAATGCAGGCGCTATTTTCATCGGAGAATACGCAAGCGAGCCCCTGGGGGATTATTTTGCAGGGCCTAACCATGTGCTGCCCACCAACGGAACGGCGAAGTTTTTCTCCCCCCTTGGTGTGGACGACTTTATTAAAAAATCCAGCCTTGTCTATTATTCCAGAGAGGCGCTGTCGGCTGTGCAGAAAGATATTGTCCGTTTTGCACAGGCAGAGGGGCTTACGGCCCATGCCAATTCCATAGCCGTGCGCTTTGAAGAGGAAAAGGAGTGAACTGCCATGAAGCGAACCGCATCCCTTACCAGAAATACAAAAGAAACCCAGATATCTCTAACCCTCTGCCTGGACGGCTCGGGCAGCGGCGACATTGCTACGGGGGTAGGATTTTTTGACCATATGCTGAAGGGTTTTGCTCGCCACGGGCTTTTTGATCTTACCTGCCATGTAAAGGGCGATCTGGAGGTGGACTGCCATCATACCATTGAGGATACGGGAATTGTGCTGGGGCAGGCCATCCGGGAGGCCGTAGGAGACAAGAAGGGCATGGTGCGTTTTGGAAGCTGCATCCTTCCTATGGACGAAGCTCTGGTGCTGTGCTCGCTGGATCTGTCAGGCAGGCCTTACTATGTATCCGATGCAGCATTTCCCACAGAACGGGTGGGGGACATGGATACCCAGATGGTCCGGGAGTTTTTCTACGCCCTTTCTTACAGCGCAGGTATGAATCTCCACTTTAAGCTGCTCTCCGGAGAGAACAGCCACCATATGATCGAAGGAATGTTCAAGGCATGTGCAAAGGCTCTGGATATGGCAGTTGCACTGGATCCGAGAATTGCAGACGTGTTATCAACGAAAGGAAGTTTGTAGAATGATGGAAAAGAATCGTGCAGTAATCTATCTGAATAAAAAGACAGGGGAAGAGGAGCAGGATCCGGCGGTTCTTGCAAGGTATTACAGCGACAACGGAGCAGAGGAGATCCTTGTCTTTGACTGCTCAGATACCGAGGCGGAACATGAGGCATCCATCGGCATGCTCAAGGAAATCTGCCGGGCGGCGGAGGTTCCGGTAAAGGCCGGGGGGCATATTGAGCGGACGGAGGATGTAAAGAAGTTTCTCTATGCCGGATGCTCAAAGGTGATTTTAAATTACGCCAAGCAGAGCAACATTGATCTCACAAAAGAGGTTTCAACGCGCTTCGGAAAAGAGAAAATCGCCGCCTCCGTGGACAGCTCCGATGTGGTGAGCGCCCCTGCCGCGCTGGCAGAGGAGTACGTAAGCGAGCTGATTTCCATGGAAGAGTTAAAGCCTTTCAAAGAACAGCTCCGTCCCCTGAACTGCAATATGGAATGGCCCGAGTTCAAGCTGGGCCCGGACGGCTTAGTTCCCGTTGTAGTCCAGGATTACCGGACAGACGAGGTTCTGATGGCAGCTTACATGAATGAAGAAGCCTTCCATAAGACCATCGAGACGGGGAAAATGACGTATTTCAGCCGCAGCCGTCAGAGCCTTTGGCTGAAAGGGGAGACCAGCGGCCATTATCAGTATGTGAAGGAGCTTCGGGTGGACTGCGACTGTGATACCATTCTGGCTAAAGTGTCCCAGACAGGGGCGGCCTGCCACACGGGAAACCATTCCTGCTTTTTCCATGAGATTGCAAAGACGGAATATCAGAACACCAATCCCTTGAAAGTGTTTGAGCATGTATACGGGATTATCGGGGATCGGAAGGCCCATCCCAAGGAGGGCTCTTATACAAACTACCTCTTTGATAAGGGAATTGACAAGATACTCAAAAAGATTGGCGAGGAATCGGCGGAGCTTATCATTGCAGCTAAGAATCCCAATCCCGAGGAAATCAAGTATGAACTGTCGGATCTTCTCTATCACGCCATGGTGCTTATGGTGGAGAGGGGCGTTACCTGGGAGGATGTTATCAGAGAGCTTGCGAACCGGTAGGCTTGCAGGCTTTGGCCGGGCAGACCGGAATGAACTTTGAGACATGTGAGTGGGAAAGGATACGGGATGGCACCATTTAAGGATAGAAAAATACAATGTGTACTTCTCATCTACGGCATCCTGGTGATTGCATTCCATCTCTTCTGGCTGCAGCTTGGAGAGGGGGATGATTCCTATTACCAGGCCTGCCTGGCTGAAGACGGGATTCTGACAATTCTTTTGGATCGCTGGAATGACTGGTCTTCCCGGAGCATCATTGAGGGGCTTCTGCTTCTGGTTGTGCAGCTGCCCTCCGGAGTGTGGGTGGTTCTGGATATTCTGGTATCCATGCTTATTGCAGTTCTTGTGGTGCGGTTTCTCTTTTACCGGGAGGCTGAGCATTCCGTCTCTGCGCCTCTGGCTGTATTTCTGCTGCTTTTGCTGCTTTCCTATGATTTCCGGGAACTGTCCTCGGCAGGATGGATCACGACTACCATCAATTACTGGTGGTCCCTGGCAGCCCTTCTCATAGCCTTCTTACCCTTTACCTTTCCGGAAAAAAGCAGGGGAAGAAAATGGGCTTATGGGGCGGCTGTACCGGCGGCTGTGTTTTCCATCAACCATGAGCAGATCTGCCTGCTGGTTCTGACCATGGCCCTCTATATGGCGCTTCGGGATCTGGTTTTGAAGCGCAAGGCCTCCTGGTATGTATATCTGCTGCTGGTCTTTACCCTTGTGTCGCTGTACGGGATTCTCACCTGTCCGGGCAATGCCATACGAAGTGATTTCAGCGCGGATATGTGGTTTCCGGGCTATGCCGGCTTTCATCTGCTTCAGAAAGGGCTTCTGGGATGGTACGGCGTTCTTCTGACCCTGTACAAGGAAATGAACTGGACTTATGTGCTGCTCACCGGAGTGTTGTTTTTGACGGCGGCATCCAGGAAGCGGCGGCCTCTGGAACTTGTGATTGCAGGGCTTCCCCTGGCCTCCAATGCAGGTCTTCTGGCGCTCAAAGGGATTGCCCCTTACTGTAATATAGAGCTGGTTCACTATATTGTGAATATTTTTGAATTTGATCAGCCTGTGGTGTGGTATCAGGGCTCCCTTCCAAACAAGGCAAGGCTTCTGATGCTGATTTATACCGTCTGTTGCTTTTGCGTGGTTTATACCCTCTATCTTATCTGGGGATCCACGGAAAAATGCCTGGATATGATTGTGCTTCTGGCAAGCGCCGTTATTTCCAAGGCTAGTATGGGAATGTCCCCTACGGTTTGGATCTCCGTGGAGCGTACCAGTGTGTTTATGAACTACGGCTTTCTGTTTCTGGCTATGTTCTGCGCTCTGGAATGGAACAGGACGAGGGCGGTTTCCAGGCAGCATAGGACAGCGTAACAGGGACGTTCATATTTTTGTCCCGGCTTTCATAAGATCATACAAAGGTTACAATTCTGATTCGTTTATCAGAGTGAAACGTAACATAAGCTTCCAAAAGGGAGGAGATCTTATGGCAAAGGCACAAAAAGCAGGAGGGCAGTACCGACAGATGCTGCTGGCACAGCAGGGACACCAGACGGCCGAGACGGAGGAACCGGTAAGCTTTTTCCGTATCCGGTTTTACATCTGCCTCTGTCTCTTTCTCTGTTATGTGATTCTGGATTATACAAAGGCATCCGTTTATGAAGTGGACAGCGCCCGTATCTGTACGGAGGTCAGAAAGGATCTGACGGAAGATCTGGATCTTGCAGAAACCCTTGGCAAAGCCCTTGACAATATCTGGGTATCCGGGGAAGGGGAGGAAGCCCTGTCACCGTAAACGAAAGACTTTTACGAGTTATATTTTGAGGAGCATAAGAAAAGATTTATGAATAGAAGATGGAGCAGCCTTGGAAAAAAATATCGGATTTTCGTGCTGGGAGCAATTGTTTTCTGGTTTCTGTCCTGTATGATAGTTACACCTGTGTACACGACTGTAGCATTGGAATTCGCAGAAGATCCCAGGGGCGAGGTAATCACAACCGTATATGCAGGCCCCAGGCAGCATGTCCGTCCTTCCGACGCCAGAAGCCGGGTGGTGAACAGCGGCACGGCACGGATCTCTTTTCTGGATGTCCGTTACGGAACTCACTGTTCCCTGAAGCGGATCGATCCCTTGGATCAGTCTTACACCGAGGGAACGCTGACAGTGGAACGGCTGACCGTCCGCCAGAACGGATTTCTGACCATAGATCTTACCGGGGAGGAGCTTCGGGAGTGCTTTACGGGAAATGAGCATGTGCAGTTTACGGACGAGACCGGCTTTACCTTTGCCGTTACGGGAGAGGATCCCCAGCTGCTTCCCAAGGAAAGCTTCTGTTCCTTGTACCGGCAGTTCCGGTTTCCGGTATTTTTTATGGGCTTTCTAGCGTCCTTAGGTGTCTGGGCGCTTCTGATTTTATTGTGCCGCTGGCTGTACCGGGAGTTTCGGGATGCTTCCGGCCTCCAGCGGTGGACAGGCTTTCTCTTTGCAGCCGGGCTTTTGGGCGCGGTTCTTATGTGTGTTTACACGGGGCTTCGGAGTCCCTTCTGGCTGAACCCGGATGAGTATGATGTGAAGGCGGCGGTTAATTATTATTTCACCCATTTTATGCCGCCGGACATCCGAAGCGATATCATTACAGACAGCTTTCCTGTGTATGGGACTTCCCGGCATTTTGAGTGGAATCTTTTTTACTTTTATGCCGGCAAGATAGGACAGTTTTTTGCAGATCCGGCCGTTCAGATGCGGCTGTTCAGCCTGATTCTCTTTTCTGTTATGACAGGAATTGTGCTTAAAAATATTCGTAAGCACTATTCCTTTTTGCTGATCCTTTTACTGACCCCGCAGGTATGGTATATTTTTAGCTATTCTACCTCGGACGCCCTGGATTTTTTTGCAGGCTTTCTAAGCCTGTATGAGCTTTTAGAGGATCATAGTATGCTGAACCGCCTGCTGAGGGAACCCTATCGCAGACGGCATCTGCTGTATTACGGGCTTTTAAGCATCTTGTTTGTGCATCTTTTTTGGGCAAAAGCATCCTTTTATCCTATCCTGGTCTTTTTATTCCTGATTCTTTTGATACGCCTTCTGCATCAGGAAAAGCAGGAGAGGGGGCTTTTGCTTCGCAAGTATCTGATTCTTGCGGGACTGACCCTGGGAATCTTTGTGGTGAGGTATCTTATCACGGATTATCCCTACTATGGCTTTAACAAACTTGGGGTTGTGATTGAGGTGACAGAGCTGCGGGCGGAATATGGCTATAAGCCCTCCACGCCTCCTATAGAACAGGCCTATTCCATGAGCTTTTTCGGAAAGGGCATTACCCTGGGACAGCTTCTGACACAGTATGATTTTCACACGAATCTGTTCCGGACCTTTGCAGGCTTCTTTGGAACCTACACCTTTGGGGAAAGGGACTGGTATTATCTTGTTATGGGGATGTTGTACCTGGGTCTTCTTGGATGGATTACCTGGTGTTTTGTAAAGATGAAGGATCGGCAGAAGTGGCAGGAATACGGGGCGGCGGCTTTCTGCTGCTTCCTGCAGTACGCCCTGGTTGTATTTAACTCCTGGTTTATCGACTTCCAGCCCCAGGGACGTTATCTTCTGCCGGTGCTGTTCTTTATTTCCTATCTGGCGGCAAGGACGAAGGAGCCGGAAAAGGACAAGGTGATCCGGTGGATTCTGGTCTGCACCTGTCTGCTGTCCCTCTTTGCCTTCTGGCATGTGGGGATACCTAACCTGGTTCCCGACCGGGTGGCGCTGCCCTGACGGGTCTTGTTCCTGGGTGAATTGTAAAAAAGCAGCCTCATCAATCAATGGTGAGGCCGCTTTTAAAGTTATTTAAAATTCAATTCTTTGTCTACAGTCAGTACTTTTTTATACGGAGAATCTCAGCCTGTGCACACATTTCCTTATAATGATGGCTGTACACATATTTATTGCAAAAAATAAAGCAAAAAAAGTATAGGATATAAAAAACATATAAGGGTTCTGCCTGCTCAAAACTTTAATGAATATCATAATACAGATACTCATTAAATTGGCCTTACAAATAGACAAAGTCTCCGTTTTACCGGAGGAAGCCGGCTTTAAATCATATAGGTGATAGAGTTTATACAACAATAAATGTATAAAAATCAAGCACGTTAAAAGAGAACAAAAAAGAATAGATGGAATTTCTATGTAATAATTTATTAAAAATGTGTAGTGCAGATACCATGCCAAAGCAGAACTTGCACCAATTGTTATTCCGTCTGTTACATAGTAAACAATTCTAATTTTTTTATCCATACAGTGTGCCCCCTTGCACTGGTACAATGAATATTAAGTTATTGGCAGTCTGCCTTGCGTCCCCTTCTTTTTATTGCCCGTATTGCCCAGGCAATACAGGCAAATATCAAAAGCTACTCGCATATAATAAACATTTGTATAGGAATGTTAAATATGTTTCCTATTACAATCAGCACCATAAGAAATACAAAAAACAACCCTAATTTGAACATTAATCTGGGATTTGATGCAAGTCCCTTCTTTTCTTCACAGTCACTTTTTACCTGAACATTGTGATCCTCACGGAAATCCTCCTCGTTATCATTAACCAAATAATCTATTGACACTTTATATAAGATGCTCAGACATTTTAAATTGTCTATTGACGGGCTCGCATCTCCCGTTTCCCATCTTGAGACTGCCTGTCGAGATACATTTAATATTTCAGCCACCTTATAAAAGGGAAGGCTTGTCTCCTGGCAACCGCATGCGCTGGGGCGGATGTTTTAAGTTTGACTTGAAAAAGAGCAAAATTTTTCATATAATATAATAAATACAGGAGGTAACAAAAATGCCTGAAATAAGCCGTTTCTATGGTATTGTAATAAAAATGATATTTAAAGATAACGAAAAGCATCACAAACCACATGTTCATGTTTATTATGGTGAATATGAAGCATCTGTAGCTCTTGATGGTGAAATGTTAGAGGGTAAGTTACCATTAAAGCAATATAGAATGATATCTGGGTGGATGGCATTACATGAGGATGAATTGTATATGGCATGGAATAATGCAGTAAGAGAAAAGCCATTTTCTAAAATAGAACCGTTGAAATAGTCCAGCTAAGAAATATCAAGTATTCATTAAAATAGTTTCTGCTGGACGGTAAAGTCGAGGAGATGCACGATAGGAACTTTTAAGAGTGTCTTTTCGAATAAAGGTTTTTCTCATTACCGGTGCGTCGAAGCGATTTTACACTTTCGTGCTATCGCGCAGCGATTTAAATTAGGAGGCAGAAAATGTATATTATGAATGGTTTTGTTTATGGTGGAGAGCCTGCCGCAAGTATAGAAATATCTAGTGTAAAAGTATTAGATGATATGATTATGCTTGTATCATTTTCGACAGGTGAAAAACGGCTGTTTGATGCAACAATTTTACAAGGAGAAGTATTTGAACCTTTAAAAAAAGAGGATGTATTTAAAAATCCTGTTATAGATCATGGTGTGGTTACTTGGGATGATGGGAATATTGATTGTGCACCAGAATTTATGTATGATAATAGTTATGAATATTCAATGGTGATATAGATTCCTATACAACAGAATTTTGCGGAAATCTCTAAAGCACTAAATACAATTTTGGATTCAGTGAGTCCAAAATTCAACAGAAGCTATCTGGTCATTGCAGACGAACAGGGATTGCAGATGCCGCAGCGTGAGCCCTTCCAGATTGACATCGCTTTTGCGGTGGAGGAGTTTGATTTCTTTAGCTAAGTACCGTAGGAGGATGGAAAGGTTTATGGAATATATAGCTTTTCATGAAAGAAATGATAAAGAATCTAACTCACCATTTGCTCTAAGAGGTGTTACGAAAAACATAATATGTATTGTGAGAACTATCATGCCAGCATATTTTTCAATAACGTTTGAACTGAATAAAGGCCGAGATGCTATTGACTCCTTTTGTAAAACCCTGATCCATTCCGGGCTTGTGTTTAAAAGTGGTTATTGGGGATTTGAAAATGATTCTTTTGATGATATTATCACATGGAATCAAAACAGATTAGATAAAAACTTTCAACTTGGATACACTGAGCACCATTCACATGATTATAAGCAAATGCTATTTGACTATTTTAATTTTTCCGAAGTCAGATTATTTGTTATGAATAACAGAAAAGAACGTACATTTTCTTTTGAATTAATCGTTCCTGACCAAGAATCCCTGGTGTAACTTTTATTCTGGCATTTTTCTCTGTCCCTGCAGAGCGTGCCATATGTCCGTTCTGCCCGTCAAAGATTTTTTCAGCCGTTAAACTGCGCCTCTTATTTTGACTGCACAAAAAAAGTAGATTCATTTGGCCTCCATAGATTCCAATCCTATTTTATATCCGGCAAAAATTAAATGTCTTTTGCTGCTCAATTCAATCGATGACCCGGCATATCCGTATTCTAGGGCAAAATATTTTTTAACTAATCGAAAGATAATTTGGAACTAAGTATTTTTCTATGTATGGCAGGCGTTCTTTGTTATTCATTTCTTTCCTTCTCCTATACTATTCTATCGGCATTTTCATTTTCAAATTTAATCATCGTTTATTTCCCTATTTGCAAATATATCGAAAATAAGTAACCGTTACGCATGTTTTGTCCGCAGGATTGACTTTTTTTAACAAAGCTTATATACTGAATAAAGTAAGAGGCTGCTGCAAAAGTTCACAGGCGTTTGCAGCAGCCTTTTTCAAAGGAATGATGAAGGATGAAGATATATGAAAAAACTGGCTCTTGACGATACCATATTATTGAAAATAGAAAAACCGGCCCGTTATCTGGGAAATGAGATCAATGCCGTGCAGAAGGACAAGTCCCGGATCGACGTGCGTTTCTGCATGTGCTTCCCGGATGTCTATGAGATCGGCATGTCCCATCTGGGAATCCAGATTCTCTACGATATGTTTAATCAGAGGGAGGATGTATGGTGCGAACGCGTCTACTCGCCCTGGGTAGATCTGGATCAGGTAATGCGTGAGAAGAAGATCCCCCTTTTTGCCCTGGAATCCCAGGATCCAGTGAAGAGCTTTGATTTTCTGGGGATTACCCTCCAGTATGAAATGTGCTATACCAATGTGCTGCAGATTCTGGATCTGAGCGGCATTCCCCTCTTTGCCAGGGAGCGGGGGGAGGAGGATCCCATTGTAATCGGAGGAGGCCCCTGTGCCTGCAATCCCGAGCCCCTGGCGGATTTCTTCGATCTTTTTTACATCGGCGAGGGCGAGACCTCTTATTATGCTTTGATTGATGTATACAAGGAGCATAAGAAGGCGGGAGGAAGCCGGAAAGAATTTCTCTTGAAGGCTTCACAGATTCCAGGCATCTATGTACCGTCGCTTTATACAGTGACATACCATTCTGACGGAACCATTGCTTCCATGGAGCCGGAAAGTCCCTTGACGCCTTCCAAGGTACAGCGGCAGGCCGTAACCGATCTGACCCATACCTTTTACCCGGAAAAACCTCTGGTTCCCTTCATTAAGGTAACCCAGGACCGGGTGGTGCTGGAGATTCAAAGAGGCTGCATCCGGGGCTGCCGTTTCTGTCAGGCCGGAATGCTCTACCGGCCCACAAGGGAACGGGATTTGGAAATGCTGAAGGAGTCCGCCAAGAAGATGCTGAAAGCTACCGGCCACGAGGAGATCTCCTTAAGCTCCCTAAGCTCCAGCGACTATTCAAGGCTTCCGGAGCTGGTGACATTTTTGCTGGAGAGCTTCGGCGCAGAGGGGGTCAATATTTCCCTGCCTTCCCTGCGGATTGACGCCTTTTCCCTGGATGTGATGAGCAAGGTACAGGATATCCGCAAAAGCAGCCTTACCTTTGCGCCGGAGGCAGGCTCTCAGCGGCTTCGGGACGTGATTAACAAAGGTCTTACGGAGGAAGTGATTCTGGAGGGCGCAGGCGCGGCCTTTGAAGGCGGCTGGAATAAGGTGAAGCTCTACTTTATGCTGGGACTTCCCACCGAGACGGAGGAAGATCAGAAGAGCATTGCATGGCTGGCCGAAAAGATTGCAAAGCGTTATTACGAGATCCCAAAGGATCAGAGGAACGGAAAGTGCCAGATTACCGTCAGCACCTCTTTCTTTGTACCAAAGCCCTTTACGCCCTTCCAGTGGGCCAGGATGTGCACACGGGAGGAATTTCTGGATAGGGCCCATAGGGTGAATATGGAGATTAAAGACCAGTTAAACCGGAAAAGCATCAAGTATAACTGGCACGAGGCAGATGTGACGGTGCTGGAAGGAGTGTTTGCAAGGGGCGATCGAAGGCTTTCAAGCCTGCTTCTTAAGGCCTATGAGAAGGGCTGTCTCTTTGATTCCTGGACGGAAAGCTTTCACAATGAGCGGTGGATGGAGGCTTTTACCGAGACCGGGACGGATCTTTCCTTCTACACCACAAGGGAGAGGAAGCCGGAGGAGGTCTTCCCCTGGGACTTTATTGACAGCGGTGTTACAAAGAAGTTCCTTTACCGGGAGTGGAAGAAGGCAAGGGAAGAGCAGGTTACGCCTAACTGCCGCATGCAGTGCCAGGGATGCGGCGCGGGACGGTATCAAAGCGGTGTCTGCCTAGAGCGCAGTTAAAAATTCATTCCCGGCACTGCACCTAAGATACGATAAAGAAACGAATTATAAGAAAACGAGGATCTGAACGTTATGAAAATCCGGATTAAATTCCGAAAATTCGGAGTTATGAAATTTATCGGCCATCTGGACGTGATGCGCTATTTTCAGAAAGCTATCCGCAGGGCCGGAATCGATATCTGTTATTCCGAGGGCTTTAGCCCCCACATGATTATGTCCTTTGCATCGCCTCTTGGCGTAGGGCTTACCAGCAGCGGAGAATATCTGGATATTGAAGTGAGAGAGGCCTGCTCCTCAAAGGATGCCCTGCAGCGTCTGAATTCCGTGATGGCGGAAGGAATTGAGGTTGTCTCCTTCCGGAAAATCGCCGACGGGAAAGCCTCCAACGCCATGGCTCTTACGGCAGCTGCCGACTATGAGGTACGGTTCCGGGAAGGCTGCGCCCCGGCGGAGGGATGGCAGGAGGACTTTGACCGGTTCTGCAGCCTGGAATCAGTCCAAGTAATAAAAAAATCAAAAAAAGGGGAACGGGAAGTGGACATCCGCCCTCTGATCTACCGGATAGAACGGCGTGAGGACTGCATCTTTATGCAGACGGCAGCCGGAAGCGCCCGGAATCTGAAGCCGGAGCTGGTAATGGAAGCATTTGCTGCCTGGGCCGGCCTTTCGTTCCCGGAATTTGCGTTTCTGGTACACAGGCTGGAGCTCTATGGAAACACAGGGACAGAAGAGCAGCGCAAGCTGGTATCCCTGGAGTCTCTTGGGGAAGAGCTTCCCTTAGGCCAGGCTTGAATTCTATTTTGATTTTTGGGAGCATGGATATGGAACAGAACGGAACATTTATCATTACGAGACAAAGGCAAGAGGAGCAGGAGCTGATTGTGTCAGCCTATTATGAGGATGGGAAGGCTGTGGAGCTGTCCTGCTTCTGTCCGGAAGAGACAGAGCTTCTTGGCAGCATTTACATCGGAAAAGTGAAGAATATTGTGAAAAATATTGAAGCCGCCTTTATCGAAATTGAAGGTGGGATCCTCTGTTATTATTCCCTTAGGGAACAGGAAGAGCCTCTTTACATCAAGGAGAAAACAGGGAGCAGGCTGTCCCCGGGAGACGAGCTTTTGGTGCAGGTAAACCGGGAAGCAGTAAAAACCAAGGCCCCGGCCGTTACCTGCAATCTGAATTTTCCGGGAAAATACCTGGTGCTGACTACGGGGGAAAAAAAGCTGGGGCTTTCGTCAAAGCTTTCCAAAGAGGAAAAGGAGCGGCTTCGGGTCATTGCAGAGCCTTTTCTGACCGGGGAATTCGGCGTCATAGTGCGGACCAATGCAGCCCAGGCGCCGGAAGAACTTCTTCGGGAAGAATTTGAGCGTTTAAGCAGTATTTGCCGCAAGGTTCTGACCGCCGGAAAGCATCAGAGCTGCTTTTCCAGAGTTTACCGGGAGCCTCCGGCTTATGCCGCTGGGATCCGCAGTCTGAAAAAAGAATCGCTTTCCCGGATTATAACGGACGATCTTGAGATTTACGAGACCCTCTCCGAGTATCTTTTGACATATCAGCCGGAAGATCGGGGAAAGCTTCGTTTTTATACGGAGGAAAGCCCTGACTTAAACCGGCTCTACAAAGTTGCTTCTTCCTTAAAAGCAGCCTTACAGGAACGGGTGTGGCTGAAATCCGGGGCCTACCTTATCATTCAGCCAACGGAAGCCCTGACGGTCATTGACGTGAATACGGGAAAGTACGACGGCCGTGGAAAGTCCCGGGAAACCTTCCTGCGCATCAATCTGGAGGCAGCCAGAGAGACTGCCCGCCAGCTTCGTCTTCGGAATCTGTCCGGGATCATTGTGGTGGACTTCATTGATATGGAGGAGGAGGCAGACAAGAAGGCGCTGATGGAGCTTTTGGAGCAGGAGCTTTTAAAGGATCCGGTAAAAACCGTCCTGGTTGACATGACGCCCTTAGGCCTTGTGGAGATCACCCGGAAAAAGGTGCGGAAAACTTTGAAAGAACAGGCAAAAGCCGGAAAAATAATGCTTGACAATTTCAAGCCCACATGCTAATCTGTTAAGGATGCCGCACAGTGGGGTAAAAGTATGTGCTTTTTTAAAGAAAATGCATGTCACCGAAGCTGGCGAGTAATGATAATAGGAGGTGCCATATGTACGCAATTATTGCAACAGGTGGTAAACAGTACAAAGTATCCGAGGGCGATGTTATCAGAGTGGAAAAGCTCGGCGCGGAGGCTGGTTCAAAGTATAAGTTTGATCAGGTTCTCGCAGTGGGCGGAGACACCTTGACAGTTGGAACCCCCACCGTGGCTGGAGCAACTGTTACCGCATCTGTAGTCGGTGACGGAAAAGGCAAGAAAGTCATCGTTTACAAGTACAAGAGAAAAAGCGGATATCACAAGAAGAACGGCCACAGACAGCAGTACACAGAAGTTAAGATCGAGAAGATCTCTGTGAGAAAGCCGCGGGCAAAGAAGGCTGTTGAAGAAGCTGAGACAGAAGCAGCGGTATAAGTCGTTATGATTACAGTTACCATATATAAGAATTCCGGTCAGTATCAGCGATTTTCCGTAGAGGGACATGCAGGCTACGCCCAGGAGGGCTTTGATATCATCTGTGCCGCAGCCAGCGCTCTGACGGTGAACACGGTAAATTCCATTGAGCGGTTTACCGGAGACAGACTTGTGGCGGAGGAGAAAAACGGATTTCTCACCTGCCAGTTTGAAGCTCCCCTGTCTTCACAGGCGGCGCTTCTGATGGATTCCATGGTTCTAGGCTTAACAGACGTACAGAATAACTATGGAAAGCAATATATCAGATTGATCTTCAAGGAGGTGTAAGACCATGTTACAGATGAACCTTCAGTTGTTTGCACATAAAAAAGGTGTAGGTTCTACCAAGAACGGCAGAGATTCCGAGTCAAAGCGTCTTGGCGCAAAGAGAGCAGACGGACAGTTTGTAAAGGCCGGCAACATTCTTTACCGGCAGCGCGGAACCAAGATTCATCCGGGAGTGAATGTAGGCCGCGGAGGAGACGATACCCTGTTTGCACTGACAGACGGGATTGTCCGGTTTGAAAGAAAAGGAAGAGATAAGAAACAGGTTTCTATCGTTCCGGTAGCAGCAGAATAGTTACTGTTCACTTCGTGCCCAGTAACGCAGAATAAGTCGGATGAGGCTTCAAGTCGATAGATTTGAAGCCTCTTTTAAATCAGAAAGGTATTTTCATGTTTGCAGACAGAGCGAAAATATGGATCCGCTCCGGCAAAGGCGGAGACGGCCATGTAAGCTTCCGCCGGGAGCTCTACGTTCCCAACGGCGGCCCAGACGGCGGAGACGGCGGCAAGGGCGGCGATGTGATTTTTGAGGTAGACGAGGGACTCAACACCCTCTACGATTACCGTCATAAGCGGAAATTCAAGGCCGGAGACGGAGAAGAAGGCGGAAAACGACGCTGCCACGGAAAAAACGGCGGTGATATCATATTAAAGGTTCCCGAAGGAACCGTAGTCAAAGACGCAGAAAGTGGGAAAGTCATAGCCGACATGTCCGGCAGCAACCGGCGTCAGGTGATACTGAAAGGAGGCCTTGGAGGAGCGGGCAACCAGCACTTTGCCACTTCCACCATGCAGGTCCCCAAATATGCAAGACCTGGCCAGCCGCCCCAGGAGCTGGAAATCCTTCTGGAACTGAAGGTAATTGCAGACGTAGGCCTGGTAGGCTTCCCCAATGTGGGAAAGTCCACCCTCCTGTCTCGTGTCACCAACGCTCAGCCCAAGATCGCCAATTACCATTTTACCACCCTGAATCCCAATCTGGGTGTCGTGGATCTGGAGGGCGGCGGTTTTGTCATAGCCGATATCCCAGGCCTGATTGAAGGCGCCTCCCAGGGCGTAGGCTTAGGCCACGAATTCCTGCGCCACATCGAACGGACCCGGGTCATCATCCATCTGGTAGACGCCGCATCCACAGAAGGCCGGGATCCCGTAGCCGACGTGTACGCCATCAACCAGGAACTGGCCGCCTACAGCGAAGAAATAGCCGCCAGGCCCCAGGTAATAGCCGCCAACAAAATAGACGCCATATACGAAGGCGGCGAAAAAAGCCCCATTGACCGGCTGAAAGAAGAGTTCGAACCAAAAGGTATCCGTGTACTCCCCATCTCAGCTGCCGCCGGGACAGGCCTAAAAGAGCTTCTCTATCATACCAGAGAGCTTCTTAACAGCGCCAGCCAGGAGCCCATCGTATTTGAGCAGGAATTCTTCCCGGAAGAAATGCGCATAGACGAACAGCTTCCTTACACGGTAGAAAAATCCGATGAAGAAGAGGGTGTATTCATTGTAGAAGGCCCCAAAATTGAGAAGATGCTAGGCTACACAAACTTAGACTCCGAAAAAGGCTTCGTATTCTTCCAAAACTTCCTAAAAGACACAGGCATCCTGAAAGAACTAGAAGCAGCCGGAATTCAGGAAGGCGACACCGTAAAAATGTACGGCTTAGCTTTCGAATACTTCCGCTAGCCAAGGAAATCACATCCAGCACAAAAGGAGATTCTACAGATGACAAGCAAACAAAGGGCCTATCTAAAAAGCCTGGCCATGACCATGGATCCCATTTTCCAGATCGGAAAATCCTCCGTAACGCCAGAGCTGACAGCAGCCATCCTAGAGGCGCTGACCGCCAGAGAGCTGATCAAAGTAAGCGTCCTGCAAAACTGCGCCGACGATCCCAGAACAATCGCAGATACAATTGCAGAGCGTACCCATTCCCAGGTAGTACAGGTAATCGGAAAAAAAATCGTACTCTACAAAGAGGGCAAGGATGACAAAAAACGGATTGAACTGCCCCGGTAAAGGGGAAAAGCGAAAAAAAGTAGGAATCCTGGGAGGAACCTTTGATCCCATTCACACAGGCCATCTGATCCTGGCAGAGACAGCCTTCGAGTCCTTCCGGCTTGATTATGTTCTGATTATGCCAAACGGCAATCCTCCCCACAAGCCCGGCCAGGTTCATGCATCCATGGCACAGCGCACCCGCATGGCAGAGCTGGCCTCCGGTGACAACGAGCATTTGAAAGTGTCAGATTTTGAAAAAACACCCCAGGATTATCATTATACCTATGAGACACTGGAGTTCCTGGTGCAGGAGCATCCGGATACGGATTACTATTTTATATTGGGAGCCGACTCCCTGGTTCACTTCCACACCTGGATGGAGCCAGGCCGGATCTGCAAGTGCTGCCGGATACTGGCGGCTGCAAGAGACCGCATGGAGATTCAGGAGCTTCGGGGCCATATAGAACGTTTAAAAGAAGAGTTCGGCGCCGTGATCGAGCCCCTGGAGACACCGAACATTGACATTTCCTCCAATATGCTCCGGGAACGGGTGCAGAAAGGCAAAAGCATCCGCTACTACGTGCCGGAAGCCGTGGAAGCCTATATCCGGGAACAAAATTTATATTGCGAAAACCACAGGAAATGAGGCATTCGTATGAAAAATTATGATATGAAAGCTTATCAGAAAAAATTGAAGCATGAGATGGATGAAGGGCGTTATCAGCATACCCTGGGCGTGATGTATACCTGTGCAGCCCTTGCCATGCGCTATGAATACGATATCCAGAAAGCCCAGCTTGCCGGGCTGCTTCACGACTGCGCCAAATGCATTCCCAACGGAAAGAAGCTGAAGCTCTGTGAGAAGCACAATATCCAGATGACAGAGACCGAGCGCAGAAATCCGTTTCTGCTTCACGCAAAGCTTGGGGCGTTTCTGGCCATGGAGCAGTATGGGATAACGGATAAGGAGATTATCAGCGCCATTTTAAATCATACCACAGGAAAGCCCAACATGTCACTTTTAGATAAGATTGTCTATGTAGCTGATTATATAGAGCCAAAGCGAAACAAAGCAGAGAATCTGCCGGAAGTGCGCAAGCTGGCCTTTGTAGATCTTGATAAGGCCCTGTACCGGATTCTCTCAGATACCTTGGGCTATCTGGACAAGGGATCCGGAGAGATTGACGAGATGACCGTGAAAGCCTATGAATACTACCGCTCGGCGCAAGAGGCGTTATGATACGAGCGGAAGCGCTGCGGTACTGGAATAAGAAAGCGAGGAACTTTTATGACACTGAAGCATTCAAAGGAAATGGCAAAGAGAGCCTGTCAGGCCTTAGAGGATAAGAAGGCAAAGGATGTACGCATTCTGGATATCTCCGAAGTCAGCGTGCTTGCGGACTATTTTCTCATTGCAAGCGGCTCCAACCGGAACCAGGTTCAGGCAATGGTGGACAATGTGGAGGAGGAGCTTCACAAGGCCGGCTTTGATCCCAGGCAGATAGAGGGTTACCATACAGCCAATTGGGTTCTTCTGGACTACGGCGATATCATCATCCATGTCTTTGACGAGGAAAACCGCCTTTTCTACGATCTGGAACGTATCTGGAGGGACGGCGCTCTGATAAAAGCGGAAGACTTGGATGCATAAAGCCTTGGCACGGCAGTTACTACAGCATTTAACAGTCCAGCTAAGAAATGTCAAGTGTTTTTGAAAAATAATTTCTGCAGCTTTACCCTTTAGTGCCGTCGCACAGCGACTTTTATAGGAGGAAGTTACCAATGATATTGACAGGAGCAGTCGTGAATGCACTTGCCGTATTCGCAGGAAGCGCAGTGGGCCTTCTGCTGAAAAAAGGCTTTCCGGAACGGATGGGGGATTCCATTATGAAAGGCCTTTCCCTCTGTGTCATTTACATCGGCATCAGCGGAGCCTTTGAGGGAGAAAATGTGCTGATAGCCATTGTGTCCATGGCAGGCGGAACAGTGATTGGAGAGCTCCTTAACTTAAACGAGCGCATGGAGCAGCTGGGAGAGTGGATTCAGAATAAATTTCAGTCCAAAGACAGCAAGGTATCTGTAGCAGAGGGCTTTGTCACCAGCAGCCTCTTGTTCTGCACAGGCGCTATGACCATCGTAGGCGCCCTTCAGAGCGGCTTGTCCCTGGATCACAGTACCCTCTTTGCAAAATCCCTGATTGACGGGATAGCAGCCGTGGTTCTGGCCTCAAGCCTGGGCTTCGGCGTTCTCTTTGCCGGCATTTTCTGTCTCGTGTATGAGGGAGGGCTGGCGCTGTGCGCCCAGTTTATCGGGCCCTTTTTGACAGACTCTGTGATCCATGAAATGACCTGCGTGGGTTCCCTGCTGATCATGGGAGTGGCCATCAACATGCTCTTTAAAAATAAAATCTGCGTTATGAATTCCATACCGGCTGTTTTTCTGCCGATTCTTCTGTGCAGATTTATGTAATGCAGTCTTCAAAATCATAAGACAAATTGTGTCGGATGCTATATGGAATAAGGGGGTACAAATGGGTAAAATTTTAAACGTAACACAGGTAACGGACAACCGTTTCTTAAACATGTACGATCTGGATGTGGAGGACAAGAACGGAAACCGCCATTCCTACCAGGTAGCGTCCAGAGCCCGGCATAAGGAAGCCTTGAAGCTCTCCACAGGGGAAAACAAGCCTGACGGAGTGATTATCTATGCCCTTTACGGCGAGAAGCAGGAGCAGGTGGTCTTGATCCGGCAGTACCGCTACAGCATCGGTACGTATATCTATGAATTCCCGGCCGGCCTGGTAGATGAGGGCGAGGATTTCCATGCTGCCGGTATCCGGGAGCTTTGGGAGGAAACAGGACTTACCTTTCATCCCATAGAGGCAGATCCCATCTATTCCAAGCCTTATTTTACCACCATTGGCATGACGGATGAGGCCTGCGCCGCTGTCTACGGAACGGCAGAGGGGGAGATCTCGAAAAAGGGGCAGGAGGAGACGGAGGAGATCGAGGTTGTCCTTGCAGATAGGAAGGAGGTTCTGCGGATACTGAAGGAAGAGCATGTATCTCTTATGTGTGCTTATATGATGATGCATTTTCTCCATGACGATCCCAAAAAGCCCTTTGGTTTTTTGGAAGGCTGCAAAGTATAAAAAACAAGGGGCTGTCAGAAAATATGATATCAGAAAAGCCTGATGTCATATTTCCCGACAGCCCCGGTACTTTTTGTACTATATTTTGTGTTATTTAAAAAAGCGCATAACGCCAAACACCTTGCCGAGAATCTGACAGTCCGGAACGATGATGGGTTCCATAGAATCGTTCTCCGGCTGAAGGCGGATGTGGTCGGCTTCCCGGTAAAAGGTCTTGACCGTGGCGGAATCGTCCACAAGAGCCACCACCATATCCCCGTTCCGGGCAGTCTGGCGCTGTTCCACCAGAATCGTGTCTCCGTCAAAGATGCCGGCATTGATCATGGAATCTCCCTGTACTTTCAGTATAAAGCACTGCTCATTGGGCATAAGCTCCATGGGAATGGGGAAGTAGGACTCTACGTTCTCAACTGCAAGAATGGGCTGTCCTGCTGCCACCCGGCCGATAATAGGCACATTGACAACCTCACGGCGCACCAGATTGAAATTATCGTCTATGATCTCAATGGCCCGGGGCTTAGTGGGGTCGCGGCGGATATAGCCGTTTTTCTCCAGAGTCTCGAGATGGGAATGTACCGAGGAGGTGGACTTCAGTTCCACGGCCTCGCAGATATCCCGAACGGAGGGCGGATAGCCCTTGTTCAGAATCTGTGACTTAATATATTCTAAAATTTCTGTCTGCTTCTTGGAAATCTTGCCATAGGGCATATAATGTATCCTCCTTCACTCTGATTCTGTGATTAACCTTCCAACTGGGTCTAGTATAACATATGTTCGAAAAAAATGCAAACAAATGTTTTGAAAGTTTGTTCTTAACCTTTGGAAAAGTATTACAAATTATTCCTTTTTTCTCTGCGCAGCTTAATAAATTCTGTGTTTTGCAGCGGAAATCTGCATTTTTGCCATTGCATAACAAACACAAAATGTTGTATAATGAACGTAAGAAAAACCCCATAAAAGGGGTTTCGTTGCGGTTTCGCAAAAAAATAAGAAATACGGCAAAGGAGGATTTTTTTCATGGACGCCCAGTTTGAATGGCAGGAGGAGTTTGTTATCGGTGTGGACAGCATCGATAAAGAACACCAGCGACTTTTTAAGATTATCAACAAGCTTTTCAGAATGAAGGAAGAGGAAAAAAACAATCAGTGGGCATGCCAGGAAGGGATTAAGTTTTTTAAAGGGCATGCGGTGAAGCATTTTGCAGAAGAAGAAGCGTATATGACATCCATCGGATACGAGGGGCTGGAGCAGCACAGGCGGATACATAAGGGATTTCGCGAGAATACCCTTCCGGCTCTGGAGCATGAGCTGGAGCAGTCAGGTTATACAGAGGATACGGTGGATCATTTTCTCGGCGTCTGCGCCGGCTGGCTGATTGGCCACACCCTGACGGAGGATATGGCTATAGTAGGAAAGAAGATTCGGAAATGGGAGAATCTTCTGCCCGGTGAAGAGCTTGCGGCCATGAAGAAGGTGATTGTTCAGCTTGTATTTGACATGTTCCATTTGGAATCCCAGATGATCAGTGATGCCTACAACGGTGAAAAGTTCGGAAGAGGCGTTTACTACCGCATGGTTTACGGAGCTGGGAAGGAAGATCAGAAGCAGGAGATTATTCTTGTATTTGAGGAGAAGCTTATTATCAACACTGTGGGAAAGGCTATGGGGCTCCAGACCAATAAGCTGGAGAGCAAGCTGATCCATGCCACCCGGTATACGGCGCAGCAGTTTGTCGGGCGGATACTGGAGTATTTCCCGACGACTGAGGACTATAAGCTGAAGGAAGAGAACCTTCTGTCCTACGAGGAGTTCCGAAAGATCTTTGAGAACGAAAAGCTCCAGGCCAGCCTTTTATTTAACACAGGTGCCGGATATTTTTCCTACTGCGTCATTGCGCCTCATCTTTTGGAAAACGGAGTGGGGACGCCCATCGGGGTGGATAATGCCCTGACTGAGGTGGAAGAGTACCTGATGAAGCGGGAGGAGCAGGAGAGCATAAATCAAAAGCCGAAGATCCTGGTGGTAGACGACTCGCTGACCATTCGGGAAGGAATGCGGCAGCTTCTGGGAGAAGACTATGAGATTGCGGTTGCCGAATCCGGTGTAGCCGCTATCCGGACCATTACCCTGAATCAGCCGGATCTGGTGCTTTTGGATTATGAGATGCCCGTCTGTGACGGAAGACAGACACTGGAGATGCTCCGCTCTGAGAAGGCATTCGAGGATATTCCGGTTATTTTCCTTACAGGAAGAAGGGATCCGGAGAGTATGATCAAGGTGATGCCCTTAAAACCGGCCGGATATCTGATCAAGAGCTCAAAGCCGGCAGAGATTAAGAAGGAAATCGATGCCTTTTTTGAAAAGAAAAATGCAAAAAAATAGAAGTACAGCGAAGGGGTTGTAGGAAAATACAACCCCTTTCTAAAACGGAAAAGCGGAAAATCCGCCGGCACACAAGCATATGAATACACAGAGGAGACACAAAAAATGGAAATACGTCATTCAGCAATAGCGGATATTCCCCTTATTATGGAACTGTATCGACACGCACGGCAATTTATGAAGGAGCACGGAAATCCCAATCAATGGGGCCCCGCAAACTGGCCGCCAGAGGAACTGATACGTTCGGACATCACAGAGGGCAATAGTTATGTGTGCGTCTGCGGCGGACAGATTGCGGGGACATTTTTCTATTGTCAGGGAAAGGATATTGAGCCTGCTTACCGGGTGATAGAGGACGGTGCATGGCTGGATGAGAGCCCTTACGGCGTTGTCCACCGGGTGGCATCCAGCGGTTCAGTAAAAGGAGTCGGAAGCTTCTGCCTGGAATGGGCTTTTCGGAAGAGCGGCGGTCATTTACGCATAGACACCCACAGCGATAATCTTGTGATGCAGAACCTATTAAAGAAATGCGGCTTTGTCCACTGCGGAACGATTTATGTGGAGGAGGATTCCTATCCAAGACTGGCCTATGAAAAGCTTGGAACATCTCCGAAGGAATAGTTCGGTAATGTGATACATAGCTTACGCCCTTATTTTTATATGGCAAATCTGCAGGAAAATACACATTTACCATAGGTTACATACGATTCAAAAGGAGAAAGCCATGTACAAATGCCCAAATTGCGCCGGAAATCTAACTTTTGACATCGCCAGTCAGATGCTGCGCTGCACCTACTGCGAGACGAGGATAGATCCCTACGGCTGCAGCCGGGAAAAGGACGCAGAAGAAAGGGAATCTCCCTCCGGAGAATACGAGGCGACCATATTCTCCTGCCCCCAGTGCGGCGCCGAACTGATCAGCGAGGATACCACGGCCGCCACCTTCTGCAGCTTCTGCGGCGCCTCCACCATATTAGACAGCCGCGTGAGCCTGGAACGGCGTCCCGGTTCCATCATTCCATTTACCAGGACAAAGGAGGACTGCCGGGCGGCTTACGGAAAAATGCTGCGCCGGGCCTGGTTCGCCCCAAAAGAATTGAAGGACGAAACACTGATCGAAAAATTCAGAGGCATCTACATGCCTTACTGGGTCTATTCCTTTGAAAAAAAGGAGCGTATCCAGTTCCCCGGCGCACACACCTATCGAAGCGGAGACTATCTGATCACGGAACACTACCGGCTGGATTGCCGGGTAGACGCAGAATACAGCGGCCTGGCCTATGACGCCTCAGCCTCCTTTTCGGACAGTCTCAGCGAAGCCATTGCACCTTTTGACCTAAAGCAGAAAAAGGCCTTCACCCCTTCCTTTTTAAGCGGCTTTTATGCCGATACCCGTGATGTGGAGGCGGAGGTCTATCTTAGCGACGCAGAGGAGTTTGTTCTTAAGGATGCCTGCAGCACGCTGGCAAGGGAGCCGGTATGCAGAAATTACGGAGCAGGCCGGGGAGAGACGCAGTATGCCCTGAAAAATGCCCTGCGCCCTTCTGGCAGCAGTGCCGAGCTTGTCCTGCTGCCGGTCTGGTTTTTGTCCTGCCGAAACGGCGATCGGGTCAGCTATGCGGTGGTAAACGGCCAGACAGGAAAGGCAGCGGCGGATCTTCCTGTAGATAAAAAGCGGTATCTGCTCGGTTCTCTGCTGCTGGCTGTCCCCCTGTTTTTCTGGCTGAATCTTAATTTCACCATTATCCCAGGGAAGCTCTTGATGACTGCAGCCTTATTGGCATTTCTCTGCATTGTCATCTCCAACAGCCAGATTACACATATTCTGGCCATGGAGTCGGGAGAGGATGACAAAGGGGTTTTAAGTAAAAGCCGGACACTCGAACGGCCCCTTCCCGAATGGGCCGTAAAAAAGCGTACCAGAGGCCTGTTAGGCCCTTTGGAAAAGATGCTTATTACGGCGGCAGCGGTTTTGGGAATTACATTGCTCCTTCCCATGCTTTTTGCTATGCTGGGCGGTGTGGGAGCGGGGATTGGCTCCCTATTGACCGTCTTTCTGCCGATCCTAATCTTCACGGCAGCTTTTCGTGCCCTTGGTGCGGGGAACCGGTACAAAGGAGGGCGCACTTCCAGGAAAAAGCCTTTTTTAGGCGGACATTTCAAGGAAAAATGGCCCATTCTTATGAAGCCCCTGGCTGGTATCCTTCTTGCTCTTATGATTCTTATATGGAATCCGGTTTCCGACTGGTTTTATTACATAGGAGCCTTCGTGTGTATGGGAACAGTGCTCTGGGCAATTATGGATATCATCCGGCAGCATAACCTGCTGGCCACCCGGAAGCTTCCACAGCTTGGCAGACGGGGAGGTGACGAGGTTGGATAACGCATTGTACAGAAAGAAAAACCAAAGACGGCTTCGGCTCCTTCCTGTGCTTGGGACTTTCCTCATCCTTTGCAGTATGATGCTGTCTTTTGAAATGCCGAAATGTTACGGGAAAGAACCGGATGAGACCCAGAAGCTTTATGAAAATTCCGATACCGGCTGCCGGATTGTAGTGGAGGATGAGGCAGAGCTGCTTACCGAGGAAGAACGCCTGGAGCTTTTGGAAGAGATGAAGAAGATTACCGCCTACGGAAATGCCGCATTTCTCACTGTAGACAGGAATGACGGCAGTACCGAGGAGCTGGCCCGGAGTTATTACCGGAAGCAGTTTGGAACGGACAGCGGAACCGTATTTCTGATTGATATGGATAACCGCAATATCTGGATTCACAGCGACGGCGGCATCTATCAGGTAATAACGGCCGCCTATGCCAATACCATAACGGACAATGTATACCGCTATGCCTCCAGGGAAGATTATTACGGCTGTGCCAGGGAAGCATTCCGGCAAATCCAGGCATTGCTTGAGGGTCAGAAGATAGCCCAGCCCATGAAATACATCAGCAATGCCCTTTTGGCCATGATCCTTGCCCTCCTTGGGAATTTCGGACTTATTATCTTCTTTACCCGATTGAGAAAGCCAAGAGAGGACGCCATTCTTGCCGATATCCACAGAAAGCTTCATTATTCCGGCATTGTGGGAACCCATACCCACCAGACACAGATTTATGATCCGGTGTCCAGAGGAAGCGGAGGAGGCGGAAGAAGCGGCGGCGGTGGAGGGGGAGGAGGCGGAAGAAGCGGCGGTGGCGGCGGACACAGCTTTTAAAGGCCGGGAAGGATGGAAATGAGAGTAAAAACATACAGGGAGCGCCTTGGGCATGTGCTGAAGCTAAGTATTCCGGCTATTCTTGCCCAGATAAGCTCCATTATTATGCAGTACATTGACGCAGCAATGGCCGGAAGCCTTGGAGCGGAGGCCACTGCGGCCATCGGCCTTGTTGCTAGTACCACCTGGCTGTTCGGAGGGCTCTGCATGGCAGCGGCAGCCGGATTTTCCGTACAGACAGCGCAGCTTATCGGCGCAGGAGAACAGGAAGGGGCGCGCCGGGTTTTACGCCAGGGGCTTTTATGTACCTTTCTCTTTGGCCTGGCTCTTGCTGCTGTCGGAATCAGTATCAGCTCTTTTCTTCCCCTGTGGCTGGGGGGAGAAGGAGATACGGCCCGGAATTCCTCCCGTTACTTTTTTATCTATGCCTGTGCCCTTCCTGCCGTACAGCTTCGCCATCTGGCTGGAAATATGCTTCAGTGCAGCGGAGATATGCGCACCCCCAGCCGCCTGAATATTCTCATGTGCTTTCTGGATGTGTTTTTCAACAGTCTGTTGATCTTCCCGGCCAGGCAGCTTCTTATATCCGGTTTTGCGATCCCCATACCGGGAGTGGGACTTGGCGTGGCAGGCGCGGCGCTTGGGACGGCGGTTTCGGAGCTTATCACCGCATTTCTTATGCTGTATGCAGTCTGCTTCCGCTCTAAGAGCCTGCGTCTTGAGCCTCACGGCTCATGGCGGCCGGAAGGGAAATGCTTAAAAATCTCCTTCCGCCTGGGGCTTCCCATGGCTCTGGAGCATACGATTCTCTGTGGTGCGCAGATCATGGGAACCCGGATTGTGGCGCCCCTTGGAACGGTAGCCGTGGCGGCCAATTCCCTGGGTGTGACGGCGGAAAGCCTCTGCTACATGCCGGGCTACGGAATCGGAGCTGCGGCCACAACGCTGGTGGGACAGAGCATCGGAGCAGGAGAGGAGAAGCTTGCAAAGGATTATGCCCGGCTTTGTGTACTCTTTGGCATGGCAGTTATGACGTGTACCGGAGGGCTGATGTTCCTGGGCGCTCCATGGATGTTTTCCCTGCTCACGCCCGATCCGGCTATCCGGCTTCTGGGAACAAGGGTCTTGCGCATTGAAGCATTTGCGGAGCCCATGTTTGCGGCCTCTATTGTGGCGGCCGGGGCGCTGCGCGGAGCCGGAGACACCCTGATCCCAAGCATTCTGAATCTGGCAAGCATGTGGGGCGTCCGCATTACCCTGTCCCT
This sequence comes from Clostridia bacterium, assembly GCA_910575725.1. Classification (GTDB taxonomy): domain Bacteria; phylum Bacillota; class Clostridia; order Lachnospirales; family Lachnospiraceae; genus Laedolimicola. The sequence continues at coordinate 61,519 of CAJTFE010000008.1, forward strand.
GCTTCTGGCTCCCCGTCTGGGACTTGCCGGAGTATGGCTTGCCATGTGTGTCGAGCTGTGCGTCCGGGGCGTACTCTTTCTGATCCGGCTTTTTCGGGGAAAATGGCTGGCCGGACGGCTGGTGTGAAAATCTCTTGTAAAATTCTCCGAAACGGAGTACAATACCTCCTATATCTAAAACATACGTGCAGAAAACGCTACACCTCTGCCGTCCCCGGATTGAAAGGAAGGTATTGAATGAAAAAATCCTTGAAAAAGCTGCCTCTTATCATTGTGCTTCTTCTGGCAGCCGCTATTTATTATTATGTAACCATCCCGGCCTTCAACATCCACTCCACGGGAACCTGGATGTTCCTCATCTGCGGCTGGGCCGTCATTGTTTTTTTATTTTCTTTTAGAAAAATCCGTTTTACAAAGAACGGAAAGCTGGAGTATGAAAAGGAAAAAGGATTCACCTTCGCCAAGCTTGGTTTTGGAATTCTGGGCCTGCTGGTTCTGGTTTTACTGGTGGGAAGCCTTTTGTCCTCGCCCATTATCAATGCGAAAAAGTACCAGCAGCTGCTCACGGTGGAAAATAGGGAGTTTGCAGAGGACATCAAACCTGTAGACTACAACCAGATTCCCCTTCTTGACAAAGCCTCCGCCGAGCTTTTGGGCAACCGGAAAATGGGAACCATGGTGGAGTACGTATCTCAGTTTGAGGTCAGCAGCATTTACAGCCAGATCAATTATCAAGGGAAGCCTGTCCGTGTAACGCCCCTGGTCTATGCCAGCCCTATAAAATGGCTGACCAACCAGGCCGACGGCATTCCGGCTTACATTATGATCGATATGGCGACCCAGGAGACGGAGTGCGTCAAGCTGGCGCAGCCTATCCGGTATTCCATGTCCGAGTATTTTGGGCGGAATATCTACCGCCATCTGCGTTTCAATTATCCCACCTATATCTTCGATCAGCTCAGCTTTGAGATTGACGACGAGGGAACGCCTTACTGGATCTGTCCGGTGAAGCAGTTCAATGTAGGCCTGTTCGGCGGCCAGACCATCGGAAAGGTGGTTCTGTGCAATGCCGTTACCGGGGAAACCCAGAGTATGGACGTGGAGCAGGTTCCGGAGTGGGTGGATCGCGTTTATCCGGCAGATTTGCTGGTGGAGCTTTATGATTATCACGGTATTTTGAAAAACGGCTATTTTAACAGTATCTTAGGACAGAGGGATTGTCTGCGGACGACGGACGGCTTCAATTACATTGCCATGGACGACGACGTGTGGGTATATACCGGCGTAACTTCCGTATCGGGAGACGAGTCTAATGTAGGTTTTGTGCTGATGAACCAGCGGACGATGGAGACACGGTACTATACCTGCGCCGGCGCGGAAGAATATTCCGCCATGTCCTCAGCAGAAGGACAGGTACAGAACTTAGGCTACCGGGCCGCCTTCCCCCTGCTGCTCAATATATCCGGAGAGCCTACCTATTTTCTTGCCTTAAAGGACAGCGCGGGTCTGGTGAAGAAGTATGCCATGGTGAATATCCAGCGTTATCAGATAGTGGCTATCGGCGATACGGCGGCAGAGTGTGAAAAGGCTTACCGCTCTCTGATGGCGGAAAATCAGATTACAAAGACAGATGCGGATGCCATCCAGGAACGGACGGGCGTTATCCGAAAGATTACCCCCGGAGTGATTGACGGCAATACCTATTATTATCTGATGCTGGAAAACTCCGAGGACATTTTTGAAATCAGTCTGTCTGATTTCGTCGGAATCATCCGCTATGAGCCTGGAGACCGTATTTCCATGGGCTGTCTGGAAGGGACGGACACCTGGGAGGTTGTAGAGCTTAAGTAAGAAAGGAATTCAAAATGGAACAGCTCATCAGTCGGCTGCAGAAGCCTCAGTGTGCCGCAGCCTTGTTTGCAGAATGGGAAGAGACCCTTATCTGGTCCTGCCTCCAGGGCGTTATGGGCGGTGTATACGGCGATCATCCAAAGGAGCCGGCCTCTGCGGCAGCGATCCTTGGCGATTTCTGCTTTCTGGCCGGAAAGCCAAGCCAAGCTCTTGCCTCATATAAGCCGGAGGGCAGCAGCCGGGATTTTATCATCATGATTCCGCAAAACGAGGCATGGGGCAGGGCTATCTTGGAATGCTGGGGGAAAAAAGCAAAGGAAGTCACACGGTATGCGGTGAAAAAAGACCCGGATGTATTTGACCGGAAAAAGCTTTTGGAAATGGCTTCCCGGCTGCCTGAAGGATGTGTCATAAGGCCCATTGATCAAGAACTGTACCTTCGATGCAGGAACAGGGAATGGAGCCGGGATTTGGTGGGCCAGTACCGGAATTTTGCAGAATATGAGAGGCTTGGACTTGGCTTTGCCGTCTTAAAGGGCAATGAAATCATAGCGGGAGCGTCCTCTTATTCTGCTTATCAGGAAGGGATCGAGATCCAGATTGATACCAGAAGGGATCACCGCAGAAAAGGGCTGGCCCGCGCCTGCGGCGCCGCATTAATTCTGGAATGCCGAAAGCGCGGACTGTATCCAAGCTGGGACGCCCAGAATCCGGAATCCCTGGCCTTGGCCCGGCAGCTTGGCTATCAGATGTCTCATCCCTATACGGCTTATGAAGTTTTGTTGTGAAAAAGAGAGACATATCTCCCCTTGCTCACCGGGGATAGGAAGAAGAGTAGCAGTATGAGCAAAATCCTAATTGTCGGCGGCGGAGCTGCCGGGATGATGGCCTCTGTATTTGCCGGACGCAATGGCCATGAGGTTCATCTTTTTGAAAAAAATGAAAAGACAGGAAAGAAGCTCTATATCACAGGCAAGGGCCGCTGCAACCTTACCAATGCCTGCGAGATGGATACGCTGTTTGAGAGCGTCTGCACCAATGGAAAGTTTCTTTACAGTGCTTTTTACGGCTTTACCAATGAGGATGCCATGGATTTTTTTGAAAAGGCAGGGGTTCCTCTGAAGGTGGAGCGGGGAAACCGGGTGTTTCCAAGGTCGGACCGCTCGGCCGATGTACTGGACGGGCTGCGCCGGCAGATGAAGCAGGTGGGAGTCCAGGTGCATCTGCATGCGGAAGCGGCAGACATTATAATAGAAGAAGGACATGCCGCCGGCATCTGTCTGTCTGACGGAAAGCAGATTACAGGGGACGCCGTTATCATAGCAACCGGCGGCCTCTCCTATAGGAGCACCGGATCCACCGGGGACGGATACCGCTTTGCCGAGAAGCTGGGGCATAAGGTAACCCCCTGCCAGCCGGCTCTGGTTCCCCTTAATATCCGTGAGCCTTTTGTAAAAGAGCTCCAGGGACTTTCCCTGAAAAATGTGGAAATCTGTATCCGAAACGGCAAAAAGGAGCTTTACCGGGAATTTGGGGAGATGCTCTTTACCCATTTCGGCGTCAGCGGCCCTCTGATTCTCACGGCCAGCAGCCATGTAGGAAAGCTTGCTGCCAGGCAGGAGTTAACCCTGGTTCTGGATCTGAAGCCGGCTCTGACCATGGAACAGCTGGATCAGCGGATTCTCCGGGATTTTGAGGAGCATAAAAATAAAGCTTTTAAAAATGCCGTCACCGGACTTTTTCCGGCAAAGCTGGTTCCGGTTATGATTTCTTTAAGCGGCATCAGCCCGGACAAGAAGATTCACGAGATCTCCCGGGAGGAGCGGCAGCATTTTGCATCTCTTATCAAGCATCTGGAAATGACCGTCACCGGGCTTAGGGGCTTTGAGGAGGCGATTATCACCCGGGGAGGGGTGTCCGTTAAAGAAATCAATCCTTCCACCATGGAATCTAAGCTGGTTCCGGGACTCTATTTTATCGGAGAGGTTCTGGATCTGGACGCAGTTACCGGAGGCTTTAACCTGCAGATTGCCTGGTCTACCGCTTATGCGGCTGGGAACGGGGTCTGATGTACCAGCGGCTTTACCCTTTAGTGCTGTCGCACAGCGACTTTTAATAGGAGGAGTATGATTATGAGTTACCAGATTGCTATTGACGGCCCGGCGGGCGCCGGGAAAAGTACAATTGCCAAGGAGATTGCCAAGAGACTTGGATTTATTTATGTGGATACGGGAGCTATGTACCGTGCTATGGCTTTGTATCTGCTGCGCAAGGAGATTCCCATGGATGACTCTGGGAAAATCAGCGACGCCAGCCAGGCGGCGGATATCACCATTGCCTACAAGGACGGGCTTCAGCAGGTGCTTCTTGACGGGGAGAATGTGACGGGGCTTTTGCGCACGGAGGAGGTTGGGAATATGGCTTCTGTTTCCTCGGCCAATCCGGATGTGCGGAAGAAGCTGGTTGAGCTGCAGCAGGAGCTGGCGAACCGGGAGAACGTAGTGATGGACGGCCGGGATATCGGAACCTGCGTGCTTCCGGCTGCCGATGTAAAGATTTATCTGACGGCTTCTGTAGGCTGCAGGGCGAAGAGGCGGTTTGACGAGCTGACGGCTAAGGGTGAGGCCTGCGATCTTGCAGTGATTGAGGCAGATATTGCGAAGCGTGATCACCAGGATATGACACGGGAACATTCACCTCTTCGGCAGGCGGAGGATGCGGTTCTTCTGGATTCTTCGGAACTGACGATTCAGGAGGTTGTGGAAAAGATACTCGCGCTTGTTAAAAGGTGATGGGGTGTGGCGGAGGGAATGACGCAGCAGCAGATGTTTCAGGCCCTGCAGTCGGCTCCAAAACCAAGGTATCAACCGTATCATTTGCGGCTTACAACAAGCCAGGAAAAGGATTTGGGTATGAAACGTCCCCGCAAGCCGGGTGGGATTGCCGTTCATCCTATTGTGGCTTTTGCAATGAAGGAATATTTTAACCGCCTTCCCCTGACGGCCTATGACTGGGGGAAGGACTTAGGTCGTATGAAAACTTTGAAGCTGGAGCCAAGGGGCAGGAAGGAGGGGACGGATACGGTTTATATTTGTCCGCCTTCTGAGTATTTTCCGCCGGAGCCTTATTACTATGATCTTTATGACTGGTCCATCATCGGGAAAATGACCGGACTGCGGACCCTTGTCATCGAGCATATTTATGTGGATGATTTTTCCTTTTTAAGATATTGTAGAAATGTACGCAGGCTGTCTTTGTACGGCACGAATTTTTCTGATTGCAGACTTTTGCTGGAAATGCCGAATCTGAAGGAAGCGGATCTGCATCTTTGTCCCTTAGAGCATGAGGAAATTTTAGCTGCTTTGTCCATAAGCTGCCGCAGATAAGATATGGAATGTTTTTATATCTTGTCGGATATCGTTTGCCTTAAACGGCCAATGCCAAATAAAAGTAATAAAAGAAAGGATCCCACTATGGAAGTAAAACTCGCCAAAACCGCCGGCTTCTGTTTCGGCGTGCAAAGAGCCGTTGACACGGTTTATACCCAGATAGAAGAAGGAGCATTTCCCATTTACACGTATGGCCCCATCGTACATAACGAAACCGTGGTACAGGAGCTGGAAGAGCAGGGCGTCCGTGTCCTAAGTACAAAGGAAGAGTTGAGCAGCTTAAAAGAGGGAACCGTCATCATCCGTGCTCACGGCGTAGGAAAGCATATCTATGATCTGCTGGAAGATAAAGGAATCCGCCTGGTGGACGCCACCTGCCCCTTTGTCCGCAAGATCCACCGCATCGTCCAGAAGGAAGGCGCAAACGGCCGGAAGATTCTGATCATCGGCAATGCCAGACACCCGGAGGTAGAAGGCATCCGCGGCTGGTGCAGTACCTCCTCCTATGTGGTTGAATCCATAGAAGAGGCCCAAAATTTCACCGTGGATCCCAGGGAAAAGCTTTGCGTCGTATCGCAAACGACATTTAACTACAAGAAATTTAAAGATATGGTTGAAATTATTTCGAAAAAGGGTTATGATATAATTGTTTTAAATACGATCTGTAGTGCCACAGAGGAGCGGCAGACGGAAGCCAGGCAGATTGCATCCCAATCAGATGCCATGATTGTCATAGGCGGAAGCCACAGCTCCAACACGCAGAAGCTATTTGAAATATGTAAGAAGGAATGTGAAAATACTTACCATATACAGAAACTAGAGGATTTGGATTTAAAGGCATCGCAATCCATTCGTTGCGTAGGTATTACCGCAGGGGCTTCCACCCCAAAGAAAATTATTGAGGAGGTTCAAAAACATGTCGGAATTAAGTTTTGAACAAATGCTGGAAGATTCATTAAAAACAATACGGAATGGAGAGGTTGTCGAGGGCACTGTTATTGATGTCAAAGAAGATGAGATCATCTTAAACATAGGCTACAAATCAGACGGTATTCTTACCAAGAACGAATACAGCAACACTCCGGTGGATCTGACCACCTGCGTATCCGTCGGCGATACCATGGAGGTTAAGGTACTGAAGGTAAATGACGGGGAAGGACAAGTACTCCTTACCTATAAGAGACTGGCAGCCGAGAGAGCAAGCAAGCGGCTGAAAGAAGCATTCGAGAATGAAGAGGTAATTACCGCAACCGTAACCCAGGCCCTTGACGGCGGCTTGAGCGTTGTTGTGGACGAGTCCAGAGTATTTATTCCTGCCAGCCTGGTATCCGACACCTATGAGCGGAATCTTGCCAAGTATGAGGGGCAGGAGATCAGCTTTATTATTACAGAGTTCAATCCCAGAAGAGGCCGAATTATCGGCAACCGCAAGCAGCTTGTCGTTGCTGAGAAGGCAGAGCTTCAGAAGGCTTTGTTTGAGCGCATCCAGGTAGGCGACGTGGTAGACGGCGTAGTAAAGAACGTCACGGATTTCGGCGCCTTTGTGGATCTGGGCGGCGCTGACGGCCTTCTGCATATCTCCGAGATGTCCTGGGGCCGTGTGGAGAATCCCAAGAAGGTATTCAAGGTAGGCCAGGAGATCACGGTTCTGATTAAAGATATCAACGATACCAAGATTGCTTTGAGCCTGAAGTTTGAGGATCAGAATCCCTGGTTAGATGCGGCTGTTAAGTATGCACCGGGCAACATCGTAGAGGGAAGAGTAGCCAGAATGACGGATTTCGGCGCTTTTGTAGAGCTGGAACCGGGTGTGGACGCCCTTCTTCATGTATCCCAGATTTCCAGAGAGCATGTAGAGAAGCCGGCTGATATTCTTGCAATCGGCCAGGAGATCGAAGCAAAGATCGTAGACTTCAATGAAGAGGATCGGAAGATCAGCCTGAGCATGAAGGCTCTTCAGGCATCCCAGAGTGAACCGGAAGAGGAATATGATGAGGACGTGGCAGACGTAGATATTGATGCAGTTGCCGCTGAGGAAGAGTAAGCATCCATCGGACGGCTCCGGCATATTATTTGCAGAAATTAAAGAGTGAGATAAGTGACGGGAGGACAGGCACGAGCGTGCGTGTCCTCGCGCCTTGTAAAGAGAGACATTCTTTTATTTCAGGAATCAGGCCCTGCATGATCACAAAAGAAAGTAACGGCTGTAGGAAGAGAGGAACTTATGGCACATTCAACTTTTAAAGGCGGGATTCATCCCCATAAACGGAAACGATTTACCAGAGAAAAGCCCATCCGGGAGTATTATCCCAAGGGAGAGCTGGTTTATCCGGTGTCCCAGCATATAGGAGGCCCGGCCGTTCCCATTGTAAAGGTGGGAGAACGGGTGTTAAAGGGGCAGGTCATTGCCAAAGCGGACGGCTATATCTCTGTCCCCATCCATGCATCGGTGTCCGGAACCGTAACGGCCATTGAACCCCGAATGACCGTTTCCGGCAATGCGGTGTTATCCATTGTAGTGGAAAATGACAATCAGTATGAGCGTATCCCGATTGAAAGCTTCCGTCCCTGGCAGGAGCTGGAGCCGGGGGATCGGATTCTGCAGATTCAGCGGGCCGGAATTGTGGGTATGGGAGGCGCAGGCTTTCCCACTCATGTGAAGCTGGCAGTAAAAAATCCAAAGAAAATCCGTACCGTAATTGTAAACTGCTCCGAATGCGAACCCTATCTGACCTCAGACTACCGTCGGATGGTGGAGAATCCGGAGTGGCTTGTGATGGGACTTAAGATGATCTTAAGCCTCTTTGAGCGCGCCGTAGGCATCTTTGCCATTGAGGACAGCAAGCGGGATGCTGTCACGGCGCTGCAGCTTGCCTCCGGAAAGGAAAGCCGGATGGAGGTAAAGGTACTGGAGACCAAGTATCCCCAGGGTTCTGAGCGGATGCTGATTTATGCCTGCACAGGAAAAGAGATCAATTCTTCCAAGCTCCCTGCGGATGCAGGCTGTATTGTCCACAATGTTGATACGGTCTGCGCCATTTACCAGGCTCTGGCCTTTGGACGTCCCCTGACAGAACGGGTGGTGACGGTGACGGGAAAAGCCCTTGTGAATCCCCGGAACTTTAACGTTCCCATTGGAACCAGCTTTGCAGAGCTCATTGACGCGGCGGGCGGTTTTTCCGTGGAGCCTAAGAAGCTTGTGGCAGGAGGCCCCATGATGGGAATCAGTCTTTTCGATCTGAATGTGCCTGTTGTCAAGACCTCATCCGCCCTGCTCTGTATGACAAAGGACGACGCGGCGCGCTTCCGGCCAAGCGCCTGTATCCGCTGCGGCTCCTGTGTGGAGGCATGTCCGGAGGGGCTTCTGCCTGCAAAGCTGGCAGAGCTGGCGGAACATTTTAAGGAAGAAGAATTCCGGTCTATGTACGGTATGGAATGTATGGAATGCGGAAGCTGCAGCTATGTGTGCCCGGCCAGGCGGCATCTGACCCAGTCCATCCGGGCCATGCGCCGGGGGCTTCTGGCAAAGGGAAAGAGGTAGGAGAGGAGAAGCTTAGATGGAAAATAAAAGAAATGTATCGGTAGCTCCTCACATCAGAGGAACCATGTCTACCTCCAAAATTATGAGGCTTGTGATTCTGGCCCTGCTGCCTGCGGCCGGATTTGGCATCTACAATTTCGGCATCCGTGCCCTTTATCATATGATTGTGTGTATTGTAACCTGTGTGCTTACGGAATTTACCTATGAGGCCTTTGCAGACCGGCCTGTCGCAATCGGAGATTTCAGCTCTGCGGTTACCGGGCTCTTACTGGCCCTGTCCCTTCCGGTCAATGCGCCCCTCTGGATTGGATTTGCAGGCGGTGTGTTTGCGATTCTGATTGTGAAGATGCTCTTTGGTGGAATCGGGCAGAATATCGTGAATCCGGCTTTGGCGGGACGCTGCTTTCTTCTGATTTCCTTTGCAAGGCATATGACCAGCTTTGCCTGCGACGCCTACACCGGCCCCACGCCTCTGGAAGCCTTGAAACAGGGCGATGCGGTAGATCCGCTGTATCTTATTTTTGGAAATACGGGAGGGTGTATCGGAGAGACCTCTGCCCTGGCCATTCTGCTTGGGGCGGTCATTCTTCTGGGATTCGGAATTATCAATCTGCGGATTCCGGCCTCCTGCTTTGCGGTGTTTACCGGAATGCTGATTTTCTTAGGGGGAAGAGGCTTTGACGAGATCTACCTGGTTCAGGAGCTTTGCAGCGGAGGGCTGATGCTTGCCTTCTGGTTTATGGCCACGGACTATACCACTTCTCCCATTACAAAAAGGGGGCAGCTTCTCTACGGAGCCATCATCGGTGCCCTGGCCGCTGTGTTCCGGCTGTACGGCAGCGCCCTGGAGGGCGTATCCTACGCCATACTTCTGACGAATCTTCTGACGCCTATTATTGAAAAGATAACGGTTCCAAGAGCCTTTGGGCGAAGACGTTAGAATCTGTTCTGTTTAAAAGCCTTCGGAGTAAAGAAGCTCGCCTTCCCGGGTGAGAAAGACGGCCCGGACATCCTTCAGGCTGTTTATGAGCTCCATCCCTTTCTGAGTTCCCATCAGGAAACAGCAGGTGCTTAAGGCGTCTCCGTCCACGGAGTGATCGGAAATGATGGTCACGGAGGCCAGTTCATTTACGCAGGGATAGCCTGTATCGGGATCCAGCAGGTGGTGGTAGAGGATACCGTCCTTTGTAAAGCAGCGCTCATAGATGCCGGAGGTTACCACAGACTGATCAGTAACGGACAGGGCTGTGACAGCAGACACCGTATCTGCAAAGGGCTGGCGGATGCCTATCTGAAAGGGCGTGCCGTCCGGGCGGTTTCCGATGCAGAGCACATTGCCTCCCAGGTCGATCAGGGCGCTTTTCACTCCTTCTTCTACCAGGTATTCCTTGATGCGGTCGGCAATGTAGCCTTTGGAAACAGCGCCCAGATCCAGGATCATGCCCTCATCCATGGAAATGGTATGATCCTGAATGTGGACTTTTCCGGCATCAATCAAGGGAAGGGCCGCTTGAATCCGGGCATCCTCTGGAACCTCCGGCTGCTCTGCGTGAAAATCCCACAGACTGGAAACAGGCCCGATGGTTGGATCAAAAAGACCTCCGGAGATACGGCTGTAGGAGAGAGCCGTATCCAGAAGCTTCTCCGTTTCCGGGGAGAGATTGTTTTTTAGACCCTGGTTGATCTGATAGATTTCACTTGTCTCCCGGGTACGGCTGAAAAGATCTTCATAGTAATCGCAAAGCTCCATGGAATGCTCCAGAAGCGATACGTCCGAAGAATCATAGATTGTTATGGTTACAACTGTATTGAGCTTAAAGCTTGTTTTCGTAATAGGTTCCAGCGCCTTTTTGCAGCTTCCAAGAAAAAGGCACAGAAGGAAACAGAGTATAACGGGGAAAAGGGAGTGAATGCTATGCTTCATGGACAGCCTCCTTTCGTTGTACTATTGTATCGGATCGGAGAAAGGGCTGTCAAGGGGACATGTTACGGAACTCTAATCAGTAATATCCTTCACAATGCACAAATCGATTTACAGACGCAGCTTTAAGCGGCTGGAAATTGATTTCATATCCGTGTATTGTGAAGGATATTGCGGAACTCTTAATGGAGGGTAATTTTATATGGATGAGAGTAAGACAGGGCGCATGACGCCCCAAAAGTATGAAGCAATAAAGGAGGTAGGCCTTCCGCGCACCATTCATCTGGTCCCTCTGGACATTGTGGGCGGCTTTGAAGTGCGGCCCGGCTTTTATGATGTGAACGGGGCTACAGCTATTCCGGGAGGTGTAAACTTCACGGTTCATTCCCACGGGGCGACTTCCATTGAGCTTCTTCTGTTCCATCGGGAACAGGACGAGCCCTTTGCCGTGCTCCCTTTTCCACAGCATTACCGCATCGGCAATGTATATTCCATGATTGTGTTTAAACTGAATATCGAGGAATTTGAATATGCTTACCGGGTAGACGGGCCATACGAGCCGGAAAAAGGGATGATTTTTGACAAGAACCGCTATCTTCTGGATCCCTATGCCAAGGCCGTTACAGGGCAGAGCGTGTGGGGAGCCTCCTTCTCTGCAGATAAGCACTACAAAGCCCGGGTGGTTAAGGATGATTTCGACTGGGAGAATCTGCAGGCGCCTCTTTTGCCTATGGAGGATCTGATTATCTATGAGCTCCATGTCCGGGGCTTTACAAAGCATGAGTCCTCCGGGGTTTTTGAACCTGGCACCTTTGCGGGCCTGAGGGAAAAGCTTCCCTACTTGAAGGAGCTGGGGGTCAATGTGGTGGAGCTGATGCCGATTTTCGAATTTGACGAGATGCAGGATTACCGCCAGGTAGACGGACAGGAGCTTTACAATTACTGGGGTTACAATACAGTGAGCTTTTTTGCCCCCAATACCAGCTACACGGCCAGCACGGAATACAATCGCGAGGGCAACGAGCTGAAAAGCCTCATCCGGGATTTCAACGAGAACGGCATCGAGGTTTACCTGGATGTGGTGTTTAACCATACGGCGGAGGGCAATGAGAACGGGCCCTTCTTCTCCTTCAAGGGTTTTGACAACAATATTTACTACATGCTTACGCCGGACGGGAAGTATTACAACTTCAGCGGCTGCGGCAATGCCTTGAACTGCAACCATCCCATTGTGCGGCAGATGATTCTGGACTGTCTGCGCTACTGGGTTACCACTTACCGGGTAGACGGATTCCGTTTTGATCTGGCTTCCATTCTGTCCCGGAATGAGGACGGAACACCTATGAGCAATCCGCCCCTTCTCCAGTCCCTTGCTTTTGACCCTATTCTGGGAGATGTAAAGCTGATTGCCGAGGCCTGGGACGCAGGCGGGCTGTATCAGGTGGGAAGCTTCCCCTCCTGGAACCGGTGGGCGGAATGGAACGGACGTTACCGGGATGATCTGCGCCGGTATCTCAAAGGTGACGCCGGCATGGCCCAGGCGGCTGTCCAGCGGATCAGCGGTTCCCAGGATATCTATGGGGCCCTTTCCCGCGAAAATGCCTCCGTGAACTTTATCACCTGCCACGACGGCTTTACGCTGAACGATCTCTTTTCCTACAATAACAAGCACAATGAAAAAAACGGGTGGAACAATACGGACGGCGCCAATGACAACAACAGCTGGAACTGCGGTGTAGAAGGGGAGACAAGGGATCCGGCCGTTCTGGCCCTGCGCTGCCGTCTCATGCGCAATGCCTTTGCAGTGCTGATGTGCAGCCGCGGAATTCCCATGTTCCTGGCCGGAGATGAGTTCTGCAATACCCAGTTCGGCAACAACAACGCTTACTGCCAGGACAATCTGACCTCCTGGCTGGACTGGCGGCAGCTTCGCGAGCACCAGGGAATGTTCCGGTTTTTCAAATATATGATTCAGTTCCGCAAAAGCCATCGGGTGCTGCGTACCAATGTCAGCAACGGGGCTCTCGGCTTCCCGGATGTGAGCTTCCACGGAACCAAGCCCTGGAAGGAACAGTTTGAGGAATACGATCATTATATAGGCGTTATGTTCGCCGGACAGGAAGCCGGCCAAAGACCGGAGGTGGTTTACCTTGCCTCCAATGCTTACTGGGAGGAGCTTGAGGCAGTTCTGCCTGCCCTGCCCAGGGAAATGCACTGGGAGGCTGCGGCAGATACCTGGGAGGAAGAGCAAAAGCCCGGAAGAATTGTGAGAGGAAATCTTGTCATTAAGGCCAGAAGTGTGATAGTTCTGGTGGGGAAGACAGGGCCCTCCTAAGACTGGATAGGAAAAGGCGCTGCCGTGAAATGAGACACCGGCTTTTTCGGATGTCTCATTTCCTGGCAGCGCTTTTTAAGCAAATTCATCCACATAATTCCCCATATCGTCCGGGGAAGCAGAAGGCCGGGCCTGGGCCGTCTCATCTTCTTTGCCGTTTTTCCGGTTTCGAAGCTCTTCTAACTGGCGTTCAAGCTTTTGGATTTTCTGCTCCAGTTCCCTTACCTTGTCCATATCCTTTGCTTTTTTTGCTTTGTCCTTCTCTTTATTCAGTTGTAACAGCTTTTGCTCCAGAGTTTTGATCTGGGACTCTTCTCTGGATCCGGAAGCTCCTCCCTGGATGGCAGGGGTTCCGGCGCTTATAGAATGGATGCTCATAGATAATCACCTCGTTTTTTTCAATCATAAAGCCTTCCTGTTGGAAAGTCAATTCTTTCGATGTGGAAAAGCAAGAGAATGTCACGAAATGATAAAAAAAGCTGCAAATAGGATGGATGAAATCTGACGTCAGCGTGAATTGTAACGTAAAAAGGATTTGGATACTCTTTTGGAACCCATTTTTCTGAAACTTTTTCATTGTATTTCCAATGAGAAAACGCTATAATAATAGATAATAAATGTGTTCTGGAAAAATGGAAAGGAGACGGCGAATGAAGCTTACATTTTTGGGAGCGGCCCACGAGGTGACCGGAAGCTGCCATATGCTGGAGGCCTGCGGCAAGGTGATGCTGGTAGATTATGGTATGGAACAGGGACCTGATTATTATAAGAACCGGGAGATTCCGGCAGCTGCGGCGGACATTGATTTTGTATTTCTGACCCATGCTCACATCGATCATTCCGGACTTCTGCCTCTTTTGTACAAGCAAGGCTTTCGCGGAGCTGTTTTTTCAACGAAGGCTACCCGGGATCTGTGTGAGGTCATGCTCCGTGACAGCGCTCATATCCAGATGTTCGAGGCAGAATGGCGGAACCGGAAGGCGAGACGTTCCGGCGGAGAAGAGTATGTTCCCCTTTATGATATGGCCGATGCGGACGGCGCCATGAAGCTGTTCTACGGCTGCGCTTACGGAGAGCGGATATCCGTAGCGGAGGGAATCGCCATCCGCTTTACGGATGTGGGACACCTTTTGGGTTCCTCCTGTATTGAGATCTGGCTGACTGAAGACACACAGGAACGGAAGATCGTATTCTCCGGCGATATCGGCAATCACAACCAGCCTATTTTAAAGGAGCCTAAGACGGTAGCGGAGGCGGATTATGTGGTTATGGAATCCACCTACGGGGATCGCAGCCACGGAGAGCGGCCGGATTATGTGGAAGCCCTCACCGGAATCCTTAAGGATACCTTTGACCGGGGCGGCAATGTGGTCATTCCCTCCTTTGCCGTGGGAAGAACCCAGGAGATGCTCTATTTTCTCCGGGAGATTAAGGAGCGGAGGCTTATCCAGGGGCATGAAGGCTTCCAGGTCTATGTGGACAGTCCCCTGGCTGTTCAGGCAACCACCATTTTCAATAAAAATATGTATGAATGCTTTGACGAAGAGACGATGGCTCTTGTGAAGAAAGGGATCAATCCCATCGCCTTCCCGGGACTGAACCTGTCGATTACCAGCGATGAGTCAAAGGCCATCAATTTTGATGATGAACCCAAGGTTATTCTTTCTGCCTCCGGCATGTGCGAGGCGGGACGTATCCGCCATCATCTGAAGCATAATCTCTGGAGAGAGGACAGCACGATTCTCTTTGTAGGCTACCAGGCCGTGGGAACCCTTGGCCGGGCCATTGTGGAAGGCGCTTCTACTGTGAAGCTCTTTGGCGAGGAGATAGAGATCCGGGCTAAAATTATGAAGCTGGCGGGCATCAGCGGACATGCGGACAAGGAGGGGCTGATTTCCTGGCTCCAGGGCTTTGAGAAGAAGCCAAAGAGAGTCTTTGTCGTTCACGGAGAGGACACGGTCTGCGATCACTTTGTGGAGTGCCTGGAAAACTATGGTTATGACGCCAGGGCGCCTTACAGCGGCGGCTGCTATGATCTGATTACGAATACCCATCTTGAAGTGGGCAATAAGATACGCATTGAGCGGGATAAAAAGCTTGCCAAACCGTCCTCTACCGTTTATGATAGATTGGTGGAGGTTGGTAAGAGACTTATGCGCTTGATCGACAAGAGCAAGGGATGGGCGAATAAGGATCTGGCCAAACTTGCGGACCAGCTGCAGGCTCTCTGTGAAAAGTGGGAGAAATAAGCAGCCTGGTTATCGAACAACTGACAAAAAATGAGGGGATGAACAAAAGCAATGGAGCGCAGCGAAAGAGAAAGGCAGATGACCCCGGCGGAACGCCGTAGAAGAATGGAGGCCAGAAAGCGCCGGCAGAAGGAGCGGGCCCGCAAAAGGCGGATACGGATGATGATCCTGCTTGGAGGCGGTATTCTGGTGCTTGCCGTTATCGGATTGATTATTTTCGGAATTGTCCGTCTGGTTTCCGGCGGTTCCTCCAAGGGAATCGCTGCCAATGGAGATACCTATGTCATAGCACTTGATGCCGGTCACGGCGGCGAGGATATCGGACGAAGCAGTGGGGAGACGGTGGAGAAGAACGTAACCTGGGAGATTTGTTCCAAGCTGAAAACCATGCTGGAAGGCCAGGGTTACCAGGTGATTCTGATCCGTGAGGATGATACCCGGATTTCCAAAGAGGAGCGGCTTGCAAAGGCCCTGGATTCCAAGGCGGATTTATTGGTAAGCATCCATGGCGGCTATTCGGATGATTCCGGCGTTTCCGGAGCGGTCAGCTACTATAACAAGGACAATCAGCAGAGCCAGTATCTTGCGGAAAAGATACAGGAGGCTCTCTTAAAAGAAAGCGGCGCTGCTGACGGCGGAACGAAAGAGGGCAGCTTCAGCATTATTTCCGATACAGAGATGCCTTCTGTCCTCATAGAAGCAGGCTATATCAGCAATGAAGAGGAAGCTGCAAGCCTTGCAGACGACACCTACCAGAACAATGTGGCCAAAGGAATCGCCAAAGGAATTATTATGAGTCTGGAAAAAACCGAGTAACTGGTGTATACTGTTTTTATAGATAAAAGGCAGCGCCGGATATTTTTTGAATCCCGCTGCAAGGAAGCAGTTTCACTTAGTTTCAGAAAGGAGTGACACCCATATGGCAAACAATACGGTTATTACCATCGGACGGCAATACGGCAGCGGCGGACACGACATCGGAATCAAATTGGCGGAGAAGATGGGAATTCCCTTCTATGATAAGGAGCTTCTCTCAAGGGCGGCCAAGGACAGCGGCTTATGCCGGGAGCTTTTCGAGAATCACGACGAGAAGCCTACCAACAGCTTTTTATATTCTCTGGTGATGGACACTTATTCCACCGGCTATTCTTCAGCGGCATTTTCTGAGATGCCCTTGAACCATAAGGTTTTTCTGGCGCAGTTTGACAGCATCAAGAAGATTGCGGCGGAAGGGCCCTGCGTGATCGTAGGACGCTGTGCCGACTATGCCCTTGAGAATATTCCAGGCGTGGTGAATGTCTTTCTATATGCGGATCTTCCCTCCCGAATTGTTCGCATTGCCAGACGGCATGATCTCACCGACGCCAAGGCCAAGGATCTGATCCGCAAGACAGATAAGGGCCGTGCCAGCTACTACAATTACTATACCAGTAAAAAGTGGGGAGAGGCCTCAGGCTATGATCTGTGTCTCAATACCAGTACCCTGGGCATTGACGGCACTGTCCATCTGATCCGGGAATTTGTTACATATAAAGAAAAAGAACATGAGAGAATTTAGTCTATGAAATTTGTCATACAGAGAGTGTCCCATGCATCGGTAACGGTGGATGGGACTGTTATTGGAAATATAGGAAAAGGTTACCTGGTTCTCATCGGCGTCGGACAGGGAGATACCAGGGCGGAGGCGGATCGTCTGGTAAAAAAGATGCTGGGCCTTCGGATTTTTCCCGATGAGAACGGAAAGATCAATCTGTCTTTAAAGGATGTAGAGGGGGAGCTTCTTCTGGTTTCCCAGTTTACCCTCTATGCTGACTGCAGCCACGGAAACCGGCCAGGCTTTACGAATGCCGGAGATCCGAAGCTTGCCGAGGAGTTATATGAATATATTATCGAGAGCTGTAAAGACCGGGCTTCCAAGGTACAGCATGGAAGCTTCGGCGCAGATATGAAGGTAGAGCTTTTAAATGACGGGCCCTTTACCATCATTCTGGAGTAGCTAGAAGCAGGACAGTTTTTCAGCTTGTTCTGTTAATATATAAAGGAGAACATCTATGAGTAAAAGAAACGATATCCACAAAGTTCTGATTATCGGTTCCGGCCCCATTATCATCGGGCAGGCCTGTGAGTTTGACTATTCCGGCACGCAGGCATGCAAGGCTTTAAAGCAGCTGGGGTATGAGATTGTATTGGTGAATTCCAATCCGGCCACCATTATGACCGATCCCGAAACCGCAGACGTCACCTATATTGAGCCGCTCAACGTGGAACGGCTGACACAAATTATTGAGAAGGAAAGACCAGATGCCTTATTGCCGAATCTCGGCGGACAGTCCGGTCTTAATCTTTGTTCGGAGCTTTCCAAAGCCGGCATCCTGGAAAAGTACGATGTAAAGGTTATCGGCGTCCAGGTAGATGCCATTGAGCGGGGGGAAGACCGGATCGAGTTTAAGCATACCATGGACAGTCTCGGCATTGAGATGGCTCGCAGCGAGGTAGCCTATACGGTGGACGAAGCCGTAGCCATTGCGGAAAAGCTGGGTTATCCGGTGGTTCTGCGTCCGGCCTACACCATGGGCGGAGCCGGCGGCGGCCTGGTGTACAATGTAGAAGAGCTGAAAACCGTTACCGCAAGGGGCCTGCAGGCCAGCCTGGTTGGCCAGGTGCTGGTGGAAGAGTCCATCCTGGGCTGGGAGGAGCTGGAGCTGGAGGTTGTCCGGGACAGCAAGAACAATATCATTACCGTATGTTTTATTGAGAATATCGATCCCCTTGGAGTACATACGGGAGATTCCTTCTGTTCTGCTCCTATGCTGACCATTTCGGAAGATATCCAGAAAAGACTCCAGGAGAAGTCTTACCGCATTGCGGAGGCCATCCAGGTCATCGGCGGCACCAATGTGCAGTGGGCCCATGATCCGGTGACAGATCGGGATATTGTCATTGAGATCAATCCTAGGACCTCCCGTTCCTCTGCCCTGGCATCCAAGGCTACAGGCTTCCCCATTGCCCTTATCTCTGCCATGCTTGCTTCCGGCCTTACTCTGGATGAGATTCCCTGCGGCAAATACGGAACGCTGGACCGCTATGTGCCGGACGGAGATTATATCGTCATTAAGTTTGCCCGCTGGGCCTTTGAGAAGTTTAAGGGCGTGGAGGACAAGCTGGGCACCCAGATGCGGGCTGTGGGCGAGGTTATGAGCATCGGAAAGACCTACAAGGAGGCCTTTCAGAAGGCCATACGAAGCCTGGAAAACGGCCGTTACGGTCTGGGCTTTGCCAAGGATTTTCACGATAAAACCAAGCGTGAGCTCTTAAAGCTGCTGGATACGGCTACCAGCGAGCGGCAGTTTGTAATGTATGAGGCCCTCCGAAAGGGCGCAACAGTGGAAGAGCTTCACCAGCTGACAAAGATCAAGCATTATTTTATCGAGCAGATGAAGGAGCTAGTGGAAGAGGAGGAGGCGCTTCTTTCTTCCAGCCGCGGAAGAGTGCCAGAGGCGGAGGCTCTTAAAAAGGCCAAGATGGACGGCTTCTCGGATCGCTATTTGAGCCAGATCCTGGAGGTTCCCGAGGCGGATATCCGCAGCGGGCGGATGGCAATCGGCGTTACGGAAGCATGGGAGGGCGTACACGTAAGCAGTACCAAGGACAATGCTTACTATTACTCTACCTACAATGCGCCGGATCACAGTACGGTCAGCACGGATCGGCCCAAGATTATGATCTTGGGAGGAGGCCCCAACCGGATCGGACAGGGCATTGAGTTCGATTACTGTTGTGTCCATGCAGCCATTGCACTTAAAAAGCTGGGTTTTGAGACGATCATTGTAAATTGCAATCCGGAAACGGTTTCCACGGATTACGACACCTCGGATAAGCTGTATTTTGAGCCGCTGACTCTGGAGGACGTGCTGAGCATCCATGAGAAGGAGAAGCCGGTGGGCGTAATTGCCCAATTCGGCGGCCAGACGCCTCTCAATCTTGCGGCGGAGCTGGAAAAGAACGGCGTGCGCATCTTAGGCACCAGTCCGGAGATCATTGACCTGGCAGAAGACCGGGATCGCTTCCGGGCGATTATGGAGAAGCTGGAGATTCCTATGCCGGAAGCCGGAATGGCAGTCAATGCGGACGAGGCTCTGGCCATTGCGGAGAAGATCGGCTATCCCGTTATGGTGCGCCCCTCCTATGTGCTGGGCGGACGGGGCATGGAGGTGGTTCACGATCCGGAAAGCCTTATTGGCTATATGCGCGCGGCTGTGGGCGTGACGCCGGATCGGCCCATTTTGATTGACCGTTTCCTGCATCATGCCATGGAGTGTGAGGCGGATGCTATCTGTGACGGAACACATGCCTTTGTTCCCGCGGTGATGGAGCATATTGAGCTGGCCGGCGTCCACTCCGGTGATTCGGCCTGTATTCTGCCTTCCTTAAATATTTCGGAAGAGAATTTAAAGACCATCAAGGAATATACGAAAAAGATTGCGGAGGAAATGCATGTCTGCGGTTTGATGAATATGCAGTATGCCATTGAGGACGGCAAGGTATTCGTACTGGAGGCCAATCCAAGAGCATCCCGTACTGTGCCTTTGGTGTCCAAGGTCTGCAACATTCAGATGGTTCAGCTGGCAACCCAGGTAATTACAGAGGAGCTGACGGGAACGCCCTCGCCGGTTCCGGATTTAAAGGAGAGCCATTTCCATCATTACGGAGTGAAAGAGGCTGTGTTCCCCTTCAATATGTTCCAGGAGGTAGACCCCCTTCTCGGACCGGAAATGCGTTCTACGGGAGAGGTTCTCGGCCTTGCTTCCAACTTTGGAGAGGCCTTCTATAAGTCCCAGGAGGCTACCCAGACCTGTCTGCCCCTGTCGGGTACGGTGCTGATCAGTGTCAGCGACCGGGATAAGCCGGAGGTGCTTCAGGTGGCGAGAGGCTTTTATAAAGACGGATTTTCCATTATGGCTACGGGACGCACCTATGATATGATTACAGCGGACGGAATTCCGGCCAAGAAGGTGAAGAAGCTCCAGGAGGGGCGGCCGAATATTATGGATGCCATTGCCAACGGAGAGATTCAGCTGATTGTCAATACGCCCTCTGGCAAGGAGAGCCGTTATGACGACAGCTATATCCGCAAGGCGGCTATTAAGGGGAAGATTCCTTATATGACTACTATGGCGGCGGCTATCGCCACCACAGAGGGAATCCGCAAGGCAAAAGAAAAAGGAGGCAAGCTGGAGGTGAAGTCCCTGCAGCAGCTCCACAGTGAGATTGAGGTTGGGTAAGGATTGACCCATTCATTTGAAAAAGGTGCCGGGAACTATAACGTCAGGCTTTTCTGATATCATAGTTCCCGGCACCTTCTTTATCTTGTCTCAGACAATGCCTGGACGTATTCCAAGGCTTCATAGGGCTTGTATATACCTTCCAGAATCGCCCGGAACATACGCTCGGAGGTGCCCGGATGCTCCTGGTTCAGACTGCGGAGCAGATCCTTGGCGTATTCCCGCTTGGTATGGCCGTCGGCCGGACAAGGGCTTTTGCAGACAGGCAGGCTGTACTTGTGCTGGAAGCCGATGACATCAGCCTCATCCACATACATCAGTGGGCGAATCACAGTGAGATCCATCCGATCCAGATACGTTACCGGTGCAAAGGTATGAAAGCGCCCCTCAAAGATAAGGGAGAGGAGCATCGTCTCCACCACGTCATTTTTGTGATGAGCGTAGGCTATCTTATTGCAGCCGGTTTCTTTGATGGCCTGGTTCAAAGCTCCTTTGCGCATCTTGGCGCAAAGGGCGCAGGGATTGCTTTCCTTGCGGACACGGAAGATAATATTATAGATATCTGTGGCCACAACGGTATAATGTACACCCATTTCCTCACACAGGGCCCATATTCCGCTTAAATCAAAGCCTGGAAAGCCCAGGTCTACCGTAATGGCTTCCAGCTCAAAGGAGGCCGGATAAAAGCGCTTCAGGCCATGGAGGGCATAGAGCATGGCAAGACTGTCTTTTCCGCCGGAGATTCCTACGGCGATTTTGTCTCCCTCCTGTATCATATGGTAATCATCCACGGCTCTGCGTGTATAGCTTAAGAGCTGCTGCAGCTTCATATGGTAAATGCCTTCTTTCTCTGTTTTTCAAAATCCATCCCGGATATGATACCATGTAAGCACCTGTCTGGCAAGCGAAATATCGTTACTGGGTACAGAGTGAACAGTAATGAAATATCATCTAAATTTCGGCGTTTATCTTGAATTACGGGCGCAATTATGATAAATTGTAAGAAGGAGCAACAGAAAGGTAGGTAAAGATAAAATGACAATTAGAGAATGCTATGATGCTATGGGAGGAAATTACGCAGACGTAGAAGGACGCTTGAGAACGGAAGAGCGGATTAAGAAGTTTGTGCTTCGCGTTCTCAATGATTCCAGCTATGAGCTGCTGTGCAAATCAATCGAAGACCGGAATATGCCTGAGGCCTTCCGGGCAGCCCATACGATAAAAGGTATCTGCCAGAATCTTTCCCTGGACCGGCTCTACGAATCCTCCAACAACCTTGCTGAACTGTTGCGTAACAAGGAGGACTACAGCGCAGACCTAGAGCCTGTGCTTGAGAAGGTTAAGGAAGATTACCAGGTTACCATTGACTGCATTAAGCAGCTGGATTAAGCAAGACGAGATTTTATCACCCGGATGCAGATTTTCAGGACATCCGGGTGATTTTTTATATACAGCCCGTGAAAAGAAAGAAACCGTGTAAGAGAGCGTTTCAGACAGATTTTTCTAACATCAGCCCGAACAAAAAAACGAACATTTTTCGAACATATGTATTGACAAACAATTGTTCTGTGTGTATAATGGCAATATAGATAAGGAACAATTGTTCGGAAGATATGTTCGATTTTTTTATTGGGGGAAGAGATATGTGCAGGAAAAGAAAGGTTGCTTTAACGGTTTGTTTAACGGTTTGTCTGATTCTGGCTTTGGCTTTTACATTCGGAAGCTTTTTGTCAAAGGCGAAGAATAAGGCGCCGGAGGTTACTTATTACAAGTATTATACCAGCATTGAGATCCAGCCTGGCGACACCCTGTGGGATCTGGCAGATGAGTTTTTGGAATATTATGAGTCCAAAGAAGTGTACATTCAGGAAGTAAGCCAGTTAAACTCTATTAAGGACGGTAAGATCATTTCCGGCCAGACTCTGATTATGCCGTATTACTCTACGGAATATAAACTTTAAGCTTGTTAATTGCCTGGAGGCTTTTTGATTATGCCGTCTTGGAGATGATATCGGATCCCCAAGGCGGCTTTTTGAAATCGATATCCTTATGGAGAGCGGAAAGCTCTGCTAGGTTTTGCCAAAACCTAACAGAGAGTAGAAATAAAATCTGCAATTTCAATTAGCCCTTCTATAAATACGGCGCTTTAGATCTATGCGACAAACACATGTTTTTCACATAGATCTAAAGGCAAAAATTTCGGCAAGCGTTGTTCGTATGCCAGTCCGACTGTAAAAAAAACGCCTGCCGCAAGAATTGTTTTCAGAAAGCATCCTGTATTCCGAAAAAGAACAGCTGCAGATATTCTTTCATCGGTACAAAAGCTTCTTACAACAAAACCCAGACAGACGCCAGGGCATCCAAAGGAAACCTGGGAAAGGCGTGAGTAAGCCGAATGCCGTCACAGCTTATCAGACCTGCGCGTTTAGGATATGTCACCTTCAGATGGTACGTTCTTCCACATTGAGCATTCCATATGATAAAAAATGCCTGCTCCCATGGAAACAGACACATACAAAAAGCCAAAAGGCATTTTTGACAGGAACTGAACTTTCTTCGGAAGTCTCTCCTCAAGTATTAAGCAGGTTTCCTGGCTTACAGATCTGCATATTTTCCTTTCCTTCTCATACAAAAAGTTGTACAATGGATTCGTTAGGAAATATTCCCTGCTTACAGTGACCGGATCGCTTAGGACTCGCACCTAATTCCCTCTTCCTGCCAAAATTTTTAATTAGGCAGGCACTTAATACCTTATATGGAATTGTACTTATTAAGTATAGCATTGACCTGGTGATACGTCAAGGTACTCTTAGTGCTATTTGTTATGAGTTGTTATGAGCTTTACAATTTGCACCAGCAATGAATGGAAATAGTTCAAAATTGATATAGGTGTGAATTGTAACGAGAAACTGATTGATAAGTTACATAATTTTATTATGTAAACTTATATATTATATAGGGAACCTATACAATACTTAGGAAGGAATTTTTCAATTATGGAATACAAAACCTACCATGAACAAAACGATATGGAAAATATTCGTAAGCTGCGAGAGGTATTGAAAACACTGCCATCCTTTGCCAAGGATTATTTTCGGGCAATCGAGCCTACCACCTCCACAAAGACCCGAATCTCCTACGCCTATGATATCCGAGTTTTTTTTCGATTTCTCATTGAAGAAAACCCTGTTTACAAAAATTGTGAAACTACAGATTTTAAGCTGAGTGATCTGGATCGGGTTGAGGCTGTGGATATTGAAGAATATCAGGAGTATCTGAAGCTGTATCAGAAAAAAATTGCTTATTCCGGTACGGATAAGGAGAAGGAAAGCTTCGACACCATAGATATTACCAATGGCGAACGGGGATTAAAACGAAAAATGTCCGCTTTGCGGAGCTTTTATGCATATTTTTATAAGCGGCAGCTTTTAGAGCACAATCCTACGGTGTTTGTGGACATGCCAAAGCTCCACGACAAGGCGATCATTCGTCTGGATGTTGATGAGACTGCAAGGCTTCTGGACTTTATTGAGCATGGCGGCGACGGTCTTACGGGGCAGAAAAAGGTATATTATGAAAAGACGAAGGAACGGGATCTGGCGATTGTCACCCTCCTTCTGGGAACCGGTATCCGTGTATCCGAATGTGTGGGCCTTGACATTACAGACGTGGATTTTCATAACAACGGAATCAAGGTGACCCGAAAGGGCGGCTCAGAGATGATTGTTTACTTTGGGGAAGAGGTGGAGCAGGCTCTTCAGAATTACATCAATGGGAGCCGCAAAGAGGTCATTCCCCAGGAGGGGCATGAACTGGCACTCTTCTACTCCACCCAAAAACGTCGCATCGGCGTAGGTGCTGTGGAAAACCTGGTGAAGAAATATGCAAAGCAGGTAACTCCCCTTAAGAAAATCACTCCCCACAAGCTCCGAAGTACCTACGGAACTACCTTGTACCAGGAAACCGGGGATATTTACCTGGTCGCTGATGTGCTTGGCCATAAGGATGTGAATACCACCCGGAAGCATTATGCAGCCCAGGATGAGAACCGCCGCCGGATGGCTGCCAAGGCAGTAAAACTTCGTGAAGATTAACGGTAAAGGAACAGTAAAACTATTTTATAAAGAAGATTCGGAAAAAAGATGCCGGAAAATCAGTTATCTGACTTTTCCGGCATCTTTTAATTTTTACGGTATTACATGTTTTTCAAAACAGCGTACTTTGACGGCTTACTCTACAACCAGCTCGCTCCAACGGGTATCCGGAACAAAGCCGATATAAGTCTTTCCTGTATTTACCTCAATCTCGTCAGAGGCGGAATCAAAATAAACGGTACGCTCCTGCTCTGCATTTTTCACCCAGGTGATGGGAATGGCTTTTCCGTCCGTGATATAATAGCCTTCACCGCTTCCCAGACAGTTCCATACCATATATCCATGAGAGTCCAGCTGGCTGAAGGTCATTTTCTGAAGGATTACGTTCTTGAATGCAAGCTGTTCATTATTGTTGCCCGGATCCTTGTGTGCACTGCCGTACTCGGAGTACAGATATGTACCTGAGGCCGCGTCGTAGTCAAGCTGAGAACCATTGTGGCCAAAGGGAAGATCCACTAACGTACAGTCAAAGTTTCCTTCTTTTTCTTCCATTTTTACAGGCTTCTTTTCAGATACGAACTCAAAATGGGGCTCTGTAGGCCTGTAATCGTTATACTCTCTGGAAACGCTGGAATTTTTGAAGTTCTTCTCCATATCGCCCGGAAGAATATACTCGGTAAATTCCCTGGGCTTTCCATTGTTCACACGTGAGAAGGTTCCGCTGAAATGATCCGTATGGGGCTTCTCAAGATAAGGGTTGATGTAGAAGGGGCCGCCGTCATGGCAGACAATAGCGTTCCATTCGGGAGCAATCATCAGGTTCGTAGGACGCACGCTCCGCACGCTTCCAATCTGATCAACGCTGTCATAATCCTTAAAGAGAACCATGAAACGGGTGATCTGATCGTTCAGAGTACTGTTCATCATCTCGTAGACCACATCTGCCTTTGTAAGTCCGTAATGAGGCAATGCTGTCTTCTCATTGTCCACCATTACCGCAATGGGGCGCTGCTCTTTCAGATCCTCGCTGATCCACTCATTGGTCAGTTCGCTCCGGTACATTCCCTCCGGGCCAATCTCTTCTTCCTCTTCTTCCTCCTCAGATGCCTCTTCCGGCTCTTCTGCTAAGATCTCATCTTCGGTAGAAAGCTCTTCTTCGGCCGGAGCAGATACCTCTGCTTCCTTTTTGCCGCATCCTGCTGCGCAGATTCCAAGTGACAGTGCCAGCAGAATCCACAATACTCGTTTCCTCATAAGTGATTCCTTTCTGTTTTCCTGTTGTGTGTTGAATTATTAAAATTCGTAACAATTATAACACACATTTTTAAAATATTCTAGAATTATTTGTAATAAATCCTTCTTTCTTTTATCTTTCATTTAAAATGTGCTGTACACTGCTCCAATCAATTACGGGTTCATTTTTCTGAATAACGCCGGCTGTCTGTTTCTTTTTGTTTCCTAACTTTAGGATGTTCAGAACAAGACTGCCTGCTCCGATTACAAAGCAGATTCCGGCGGCTGCCAAAGCGATCATCAGATTGTTCTCCACTCCGGAAAAGAAATAGCATCCGGCCCCAAGGATAATTCCCAGGATCACACAGACAATCGGCGTGCCGAACATATCATCCTTGAGACCGCTGAGTCCCCAGGTCTGGGGCTTATGGCAGTGGGGACATTCGTCCTTAAAGGCTTTTACGAAGATATGCTTTTCCACAGCATTGCTGTATGCTTCCTTTACGGCGCTTACAAGGTTTGCATGGGCCATTTCGTTTAAGCTGCTCTGCTTTTTGTCATCCAGGGTCTTATAATTGCTGTTGATCTCCGCCTCCATGCCAGAAATGACTGCCGTCAGAGGGCCGCTTTCCTTCATACACTGTTCGCAGCGGAAGGAATAGGATACATCAATCGTCTCTTTCTTTTTATGCTTGTAATAACTGCCCATTTTTGAATTTCCTCCTGGTGTAAAATAAATATTTTTCTGTTTTTGATTATAGAGACGTATGTAAAAATGTCAATATTTCTACTGTCAAATTCAGAAAATATTAAACTTTACTTACCAGGAGCAGCCTCCCTTCAAACCGAATGGAAGGCTGCATCCAGCGCCGCAATCAAATCCTCTGCTTTCTCAATACCTATGGACAGGCGGATGGTATTGGGCTTGATATCCTGCTCCAAGAGTTCTTCCTCCGTGCATTGACTGTGGGTGGTAGTCGCCGGGTGAATCACCAGTGATTTCACATCCGCCACATTTGCCAGCAGAGAGAAGATGGCCAGGTTATCGATAAAGGCCTGGGCTGTCTTTGCGTCTCCCTTGATCTCAAAGGTGAAAATGGAGCCGCCTCCCTTCGGCAGATATTTTTTGTACAGCTCATGGGTTGGCTCTGCAGGCAGTGACGGATGGTGCACTGCCTCTACCTGTGGGTGGCTGTTCAGATAATCTACAATTTGCAGGGCATTGCTCACATGGCGTTCTACGCGGAGAGAGAGGGTTTCCAATCCCTGCAGGAAGAGAAACGCATGGAAGGGGGAAAGGGTTGCTCCCGTATCCCGGAGAATGACTGCGCGGATATAAGTTACAAATGCTGCAGGCCCGGCAGCATCTGTAAAGGATACCCCATGATAGCTTGGATTTGCTTCTGATAGCCAGGGATATGCCCCGGATGCCTTCCAGTCAAAGGTTCCTCCGTCTATAATCACGCCGCCAATGGCTGTTCCGTGTCCGCCGATAAACTTTGTGGCGGAATGTATCACAATGTCTGCCCCGTACTCGATGGGGCGGATGAGATAAGGCGTTGCGAACGTGGAATCCACCACCAGGGGAAGGTTATGTTTGTGGGCAATCCGGGCCAGCTTTTCCAGATCAATCAGATTGGAATTGGGATTGCCTAGGGTCTCTACAAAGATTGCCTTTGTATTTTTCTGAATAGCCGCTTCGAAGGAGCCTTCCACATAAGGATCTACGAAGGTAGTTGTCACTTGATTATTCAATGGAAAGGTGTGGGCCAGATAATTGTAGGTACCTCCGTAAATGGTCTTGGATGCCACAATGTGCTCTCCTGCCTTGGCAAGAGCCTGGAAGGTATAGGCAATGGCTGCCGCTCCAGAAGCTACGGCCAGCGCCGCCGCTCCGCCTTCCAGGGATGCGATCCTCTGCTCAAACACATCCTCTGTGGGGTTAGTCAGCCTTCCGTAGATATTTCCGGCATCGCGCAGGCCGAAGCGGTCTGCTGCGTGCTGTGAGTTGTGGAACACATAGGATGTGGATGCATAGATCGGCACGGCTCTCGCATCTGTGACCGGGTCTGCCTGTTCCTGTCCGATATGCAACTGTCTTGTCTCAAATCCCCAGTTTTTTGAATCTCTGATATCTGCCATTTTTTGAATCCTCCTATTTAAAAGTCGCTGCGCGACGGCACTAAAGGGTAAAGCTGCTTCGACACACCGGTTATGAGAGAAACTTTTATTCGAAAAAGCACTCATAAAAGTTCCTCTCGTGCGCCTTTGCAGCTTTACCGTCCAGCAGAAATTTTTTTAAAACACTTGACATTTCTTAGCTGGACTATTTTTAGTCGCTGTGCGACGGCACTAAAGGGTAAAGCCGCTTCGGCACACGTTGTATTTATACTTCTAATCTGTAAACAAAGGCGTAGAGTAATACCGATCGCCGGAATCAGGCAAAAGTGCGACGATCATTTTCCCCCGGTTTTCCGGCCGTTTTGCAAGCTCTATGGCTCCGTGGAGGGCGGCTCCGGAGGAAATGCCCACCAGGATTCCTTCCTTTTTTGCTAATAGCTTTGCGGCGGCAAAGGCATCCTCGCTCTGTGCCTGAAAAATTTCATCATAGACGGAGGTATTTAAGAGTTCCGGGACAAAGCCAGCCCCGATTCCCTGTATTTTGTGCGGACCTGCCTTTCCTTCAGATAATACCGGAGAATCGGCCGGCTCAAGAGCAACAATCTTAATATTGGGATTCTGCTCCTTTAAGTACTCTCCTATTCCGGTTATGGTACCGCCGGTTCCAACGCCTGCAATAAAAATATCTACTTTTCCGCCGGTGTCCTCCCAAATCTCCGGCCCGGTGGCTGTTCTGTGGGCGGCAGCGTTAGCGGGATTCACAAACTGGCCGGGAATAAAGCTGCCCGGAATTTCACGGGCCAGCTCTTCGGCCTTTTCGATGGCTCCTTTCATTCCTTTTGCGCCTTCTGTCAGCACCAGCTCAGCGCCGTAGGCCTTCAGTATATTTCTGCGCTCTACGCTCATGGTCTCTGGCATGGTGAGGATCATCCGGTAGCCCTTCACGGCTGCAATTGATGCCAAACCAATTCCTGTATTGCCGGAGGTAGGCTCAATGATGACAGAACCTTCCTTTAACAGCCCCCGGCTCTCCGCATCCTCAATCATAGATTTTGCCGCCCGATCCTTTACGCTTCCGGCCGGGTTTAAATATTCCAGCTTTACGAGAACCGCAGCCTGAAGCCCCAGCTCCTTTTCGATATTTGCCACCTCTAAAAGAGGTGTGTTTCCAATTAGCTCGACTGCTCCCTTATAATATTTTCCCATAATACTTCCTCCTAGTTCTGTAGTCCGGTTTCCAGTTCCTCAATATTTATCCAGATCTGTCATTTCTTACTTCTGCCGTTGAAGAGAGAATACCACTATTTACATACTAAGTCAATAGGAATATAGGTTTTTGTTGAAAAAAATTTTCCGCCGGGTTATAATAGACAAAAGAAACAGGGGGAAAATGCTATGATTTCAACGAAAGCCCGTTATGCATTGAGAGTGATGATCGATCTAGCACAGCACCGGGAGGATGCATATATTCCGCTGAAGGATATTTCCGCCCGGCAGGAGATTTCCGAAAAATATCTGGAAATTATTCTGCGTCTTTTGGTAAAGGGAAGGCTTGTAAAAGGGCTTCGGGGAAAAGGCGGAGGCTATATGCTTACCCGTAAGCCATCGGACTATTCCATCGGGGAAATTATCGAGCTGACAGAAGGGCCCCTTGCCTGCGTTGCCTGCCGCCTGCCCGGCGCGCAGATCTGTCCAAGGAAGGAAGGCTGTATCACGCTTCCGCTCTGGGAGAAGTACGATGCGCTTGTACATGATTTCTTTTTTCAGATTTCACTGGAAGCTTTGATGGAAGGGCGCTTCTAGAAAAGAATTCACCAGCAAAATAAGCCGGCAGACTTTTCCGTATCCCGTGTTCGGACGGTTCGCGTACACTGGGATATCGGAAAAGTCTGCCGGCTTATTTTGCGTCCTCCTGCAGCCGATCCATCTCCTCCAAACACTCCTCCACCGAAGCCCCTTCCAGAAGTCTGCGCACCACAAGGCACGTATTCCCCCACTGCTCCAGCTTCATACCGGCATTCGATCCAAGCACATAAACGCCGTCATTCACAAGATCATTCAAGGGCTTCAGCGCATCAATACATTCCACCTCCACATTCTTAGAAGGCGAAATCACCTTATTCGTCTCCGTATAAACCTGAAGGGCTTCATCTGAGAGCATAATATCCAGCACCGCAATGGTATCCTCCAGATGCTCTGCGTTCACACAGACTCCATAACCTGACATCGATACCACCGGCATCTGTCCGCGATTGGTCGGGAACCCGATTACCTGCAGATTAAAATCCGGCTTTCCATAAGCCGTATCCGCATTGGCCGCTCCCCAGTACGCCATTACGATCGGAGTCTTCTGAGCCAGAAAGTCCGGCCCCTCTCCCTCAATAGCCTCATAGGTTAAAGCCTTCTCAGCATCCACATACCCCAGATCCATGAGCGTCTTTAGAAACTCAAAGCCCTCGCGCATATAGTCGCTGTACTTTGCCTCGCCGCTATTAAGAGCCGCAATCTCATTTTCCGTATTTCCCCCGTTATACAGATCCGCATAAGCCTGGGAAAACACAAAATTCTCCAGCCACCAGCGGTTGGCCCCCACAGGAGTCTCAATCCCGTTTTCCTTAAAAACTCTGCAGCACTCCAAAAATTCCTCCGGGGTGTTGGGGAGCTTCAAATCATACTCATCAAACATATCCTGATTCACAAAAAGACCATATACCACAACCTCCTGGGGAATCGCCACCAGCTTTCCGTCCACCGTATTAGACACTTTCACAACCTCACGCAGATTGGCAGCGCTCTCAAGGCAGGACAGATCCAAAAGCTTCCCTTCTGCCCCCAGAACCTGAATCGTATCCGGATTCAGAAGATAAACATCATCCATGTCATTGCGCGCCCGTGCCAGAACCACGTCATCATATGTTTTATCCTGATAGTCCTCTGCCGTATAAGTCCGATACTCTACCGTAAGCCCCAAAGCCTCCTCTGCCATAATCACAGTCAGATCATGAGCGCTTCTGGCTATATTATCTGCATTTGGATTGGACTTTTCCATGGGGCCGAACAGATTTACCACCTTTGTATTCTTTTTTACATCCTCCGCAAGATTTACCATACCATCCTTCTTGCCGCAGGCTGCTGCTCCCACAAACAGCATTACTGTCAAAAGCAGGATAAAACATAGTTTATATTGCCTTTTCATATCAACTAACCTCTTCTCTTTAACTCTTTTACGGTCCTCTTCAGCACTTCCATATCTACCGGTTTCGATACATGGGCGTTCATCCCGGCATTCATGGCATCCCTGACATCCTCCGCAAAAGCATTTGCAGTCATGGCAATAATGGGAATGACCGCCGCATCCTCCCTCTCAAGAGCACGAATGTGCCGTGTCGCATCGTAGCCGTTCATCACCGGCATCTGCACATCCATGAGAATCGCATCAAATTCTCCCAGGGCAGAATGAGCAAAACGCTCCACAACGAGCTCTCCGTTTCCGAGAACCTCACAGTCTGCCCCATCAATATCCAGAAGCTCCTCCAGGATCTCGGCATTGATCTCATTATCCTCCGCTACCAGGAAATGCATTCCTTCAAGGCTGATGGCTTCTCCCTCCATCCGGGTATACTCCTTGCTGCGGGCAGAGAGCTCCAGAACCTTTTCCTTCAATGCAGAGACAAAGAAAGGCTTTGTGAGAAAACCGTCAATCCCTGCTTCCAGAGCCTCCGCCTCAATCTCATCCCAATCATAGGCTGTCAGCAGCATAATCGGAACGTAGGCTCCAATCTCCGTCTTAATGCGTCGGGCCGTCTCAATACCGCTGATCTTCGGCATCCTCCAATCCAGAAGCACCATATAATAGGGATCCTGTTCCTCATATGCTTCTGCGGTCATCTTCACGGCAGTCTCGCCGTCCTCCAGAAAATCGATCCGGACATCCGTATCCTCCATAAGTGCCCGGATGCCTTCACGCACATCTTCATCGTCATCCACCACCAGAATCCGGCTGACGCCGTGGTTCTTCCAGAACCTGGAATCCTCCTCCTGATCGGAAATACGGAGCTCCAGCTCCACCGTAAAGATCGTTCCCTTATCCACCTCGCTGGCAACGTCAATGGTGCCTCCCATCAGCTCTACAATATTCTTGGTAATGGCCATTCCAAGCCCTGTACCCTGTACCTTGTTGGTGGTACTGTTCTCTGCCCTGGTAAAGGCGTCAAAAATGATCTGCAGGTATTCCTGGGTCATGCCGTACCCGTTATCCTCCACCTCAATACGGATATGCTCATACTGGCTGGAGCGCTGCTCCAGGCCAATGATGCGGAACCAGATGGTGCCTCCCTCGGGGGTATATTTCACCGCATTGGAAAGAAGGTTGATCAGGATCTGATTCAGCCTTGTCTCGTCGCCTATGAGACATTCATGGCGGATTCCTGTTACCAGGATATCAAAGTTCTGCTTCTTATCCTTGGCAGCCGGACGGATAATGGCGTCAACAGAGGAAATCACACTATTTAAGCGAAATTCCCCAATGGTAAGCACAGACTTTCCGCTCTCAATCTTTGACACATCCAATACGTCGTTGATTAAGCTTAAAAGATGCTGTCCGGAGGCTGCAAGCTTCCGGGTGTATTCCCTTACCTTGGCCGGATTCTCCGCATCCTTGTTCAGCAGAGTGGTAAATCCAAGAATGGCGTTCATGGGTGTCCGAATGTCGTGGGACATATTGGAAAGGAAGGTGGTTTTCGAGTTGTTAGCCGCCTGTGCAGCTCTGAGAGCCTGCCCAAGCTGCTCATTATGAAGCTCCCGTTCTGCCTCTTGTTCCCGGCGGAATTTATTCTGCTGCCGCTCATAAAAGAAAAATACTGCACAGCAGATGAAAAAGGCTGCAAGCATAAAGATCACTACAGTCAGAATATTCTGATTGACGGCATTGCCCTCTCTCTGAATGGCTTCTACCGGCACATAACCGATAAGGTACACGGAACCGTTGTTTACCGCCCACATAAAAATCAGGGAATCCTTATTCCGTATCTTGTGGTAGAACATCATATTCCCGTTATGCTTTATGCTTTCGTGTACATTTTTCTGAAGCTCTTCTTCTAAAATGTCATTGGCACGGTAAAAATCCTGTAAATTCAGATGGCCGGCATCCCTCTCTCCTACGCCTTTGGGCTTTAAAAGGAACCGTTCGGTCTTTCCATCCATAATGTAAAGCGTGGCGCTTCCGTTGTAAAGCCGCTCCGGAAGGGCTTTGTCAAAAGAATCATAAATATATTCAACATAAAGACAGGCAATCTCCCGGCCGTCCTTGGTAACCGGGCTTTTCATCGTATAAGCCCAGGTTCCCATGTCATTGATATAGGAGACAGAAACGGGCAGTTCTTCTACCGTTTCCTGGTTGGAAAAATCCAGTTCCTGCGGATAAAATACTTCACCGGTATTGGAAATGCCTTCTGTCTCTCCGGTAAATACAAGGGACATTTTAGCCAGATTGCCGTTTCGATCATAGGAGAGAATAAACTCTTTTGGATCCTCAATGATAGACAGTTCTTCCGCTATCATTTTCTGGTATTGGGCTTCTCTTTGGAATAGTACTTCTATGGTGCCCTTTAAAAGCTCAAGATTTTCACTGAGATTCCCAATGGCAGACTGAGACATCTCATGCGATATTCTTGCGGCAATGAAGAATACAAAGCTGCCCAGAATGATAAATACTGTCAAAATAAGCACAATTAAAATTTTTTTGCTGCTTTTTTTCTCCTGATTCGCTCTTTTCATCTTATCCAATGACCTTTTGATAATCTTTCCATAAACAATATGTGAAGCTTTAGAACAAATGTTTTTCTTTCCATACCGCTGCTTGGCCTAAGTGCAGAAAGAACTGTCATTATTATTATAGCAGTCTTAGGGCTTTAGGTCAAAACGTTTCTTTAGTCTGAGGAAACAAGAATACTTAAAACAGTTACTGTCCGCTTCGCGGCCGGCAGCCTAAAAGACTTCCAAAACCAGAAACTGGAAGCCCTGCATACAAACGGGGCTGCCCGCCGCTGTTTCTTTGGTTTCCTCCGCCTTGTGTCCGGTACTGCAATTATCTAATAAAACCTTCTTTATGGCCAGCGGAACCTCTATGGTTCTTGGCGTCTCCCGTATATTCGCCAGGACTAGAAGGGTATTCTCTCTGCCTTTTCGGTAGAAGCCTGTAAAATCAGGCTGATCCGGAAGAAAGGGCTCCTGCCTTCCATAGACGACGGTTTCTCCATACACAGCATCTGTCCGAAGTGCAATCAGCTTTTTGTAAAAGTTCAAAACAGAATTTTCCTGGCGCTCCTGCTCGTCTACACGGATCTGGTGATAGTTTTCATTTACGGGAAGCCAGGGGATACCTGTGGTAAAGCCTCCATGAAGCTCTCCATTCCACTGCATAGGGGTCCGGGCGTTATCGCGGCTCATCTGGGCCACAAGCACAAGGGCTTCGTCATTGGAATAACCATGCTCCTGTGCTGTCTGGTATTCATCCAGAGTACTGATATCGTCCACCTCCTGGATGGAATGAAACATTTTGTTGGTCATGCCGATCTCCTGTCCCTGGTAGAGGAAGGGGAGGCCGAAGCTCATAAGGGAGATGCCTGCCAGAAGCTTTTTGCCTCTCTCCGTCTGTCCCTCTGCCGGAAGATAACGGCTGACGCCTCTTGGCTCATCGTGATTTTCGATGATATTTGCCATCATACCGATTTCCTGGGAAATGGCCTTGCTTTCAAAGACGGCGTCCCGGAACTGGTCCATCGTTACGGGCTTCCGGTTGTACCAGCCATGATCACTGCCTCCTAAGAGGTGGGGCGCAAAGTCAAAGATGGATTCGAAGCAGCCCTCCTCTCCGATATAGCGTTTTAGCTCCTGCTGATCGAAGTCAAAAAGCTCTCCGATGGTAAATGCGTGGTAAGGGGCGAAAGCCTCTTCCTTCATTTCCGTCAGAAAATCCAGAATTCCGTGG
Source organism: Clostridia bacterium (assembly GCA_910575725.1). GTDB lineage: Bacteria > Bacillota > Clostridia > Lachnospirales > Lachnospiraceae > Laedolimicola. The sequence goes on from CAJTFE010000008.1 coordinate 96,523, forward strand.
GCGCAGGCCAGCATGGTGGTTCCGGCGCACATGCCGTCCTCCCGATCTGCGGGGAAGTCTGAAAACCGCAGATCCTTTTTGATGTTGATAATCGCATCTATGCGAAAGCCGGCTACGCCTTTTTCCAGCCACCAGCGTATCATTTTATAGATCTCCTGCCTAAGCTTTGGATTTTCCCAGTTGAGATCCGGCTGTTCTTTTGCAAACATATGCAGGTAGAAGAGATTGTCATAGCCGGGAAGGGGCTCCCACACGCTGCCGCCGAAGTAGGCGCGCCAGTTGCAGGGGGGCCTGCCGTCCTTTCCCTCTCGTATGTAGAAATATGCTCCGTAAGGGCCGAAGGGATCCTTCAAGGCCTTTTGAAACCATTCGTGCTGATCGGAGCAGTGGTTGACCACCAGATCCATGACAATGGCGATGTCCCGCTTTTTTGCCTCGGCCAGAAGCTCTTCCATATCCTCCATAGTCCCGAAGGCCGGATCGATGGCGTAGTAATCGGAGATATCGTAGCCCTGATCCACAAAAGGCGACTGGTAAACGGGGGATATCCAGACAATCCCGATTCCCAGTTCCTTTAGATAGTCTAGTTTTTCTATAATTCCCCGAAGATCCCCGATGCCGTCCCCGTTGCTGTCCAGAAAACTTTTGGGATAAATCTGATATGCTGTTTTATTGTGCCACCATCTTTTTTTCATCTCTGCCTCCAGAATCAAAATTTAGATTTGCTGCTTTTATTCTTTTCGGGCGGCAAATCTTGTTCCTGCTTTTTTCCCTTTTACAATGTCATACAAAGCAGCCGGATTGCTACCATTGGCTACGATGGTGTCAATGCCCTGGGAGGTTGCAAGATCTGCAGCCTGAAGCTTGGTGCGCATACCGCCGGTGCCTCTTCTGGAGCCGGCTCCGCCCGCAAGCTCGTAGGTGCTGTCGTTAATCTCATCTATCTGTTCAATCAGCACGGCATCCTTATAGAGACGCGGGTCTTTGTTGTAAAAGCCGTCAATGTCGGAGAGAATAATCAGCTTATCTGCATTGCAGAGGACTGCCACGACTGCAGACAGCATATCGTTATCTCCAAACAGCTTTTCCTCGGACTCAATCTCCGTGTAGCTTACGGAATCATTTTCGTTGACAATGGGGATGACGCCGTGCTCTAAGAGGGCATCAAAGGTGTTGGTCAGGTTTTCCTTTTTTTCCTCCTGTGTGATGTCCTCGGCATTGAGCAGGATCTGGGCTACTGTTTTGTCGTAGTAGCCGAAAAATTTATCGTAGAGGAACATGTTGGTGCATTGTCCAACGGCTGCGGCTGCCTGCTTCATCCGCATACTGTCCGGTTTTTCCTTTAAGCGCATTTTGTTGGCTCCTACGGCGATGGCGCCGGAGGATACAAGGATCACCTGGTGTCCCATATTCTGAATATCTGCAATGGTCATGGCAAGCTCCTCCATGCGGCGGAGGTTGCTGTTGCCCAGTTCGTTGGTTAAGGTGGTGGTGCCTGCCTTAATAACGATTCTCTCTTGTTTTAGACTCATCTTTTTCTCCTATTTAAAGTCGCTGCGCGACAGCACTAAAGGGTAAAGTCGCTTCGACGCACCTGTAATGAGAGAAACTTTTATTCGAAAGGGCCCTCATAAAAGTTCCTCTCGTGCGCCTTTGCGACTTTACCGTCCAGCAGAAATTATTTTCAAAAACACTTGACATTTCTTTATCTGGACTAATTATAATTTCGTAATATCCCTCAAAGTACACGGCTATGAAATCAATTTCCAGCCGCAAAAGGCATGCTGGCTGTTAAAAATCTAACAATATCGGCACTTGTTTTTCTATGGAGAACTTAACGGCTCGCCATAGGATGGAAAAGGCGAACTTCGCCAGAGATTCTGTGTTGTATAGGGTGTGCTCTTTGATGCCCTCTTTTGTCAGCTTCCCGTTGTGAATCTCTCCGTCTGCCGGGTAGCCCTCTGTCCGGGACCAGCTTAAAATGGTTTTCTCATCTGCCTGGAAGCCTATGGAATTAATCTGCTCAAGCTCCATTTTCAATGCGCCGGTAGTGGAGAAGGTGATCTCCTCGTCTGTGGGGCAGGGGGCGTTGAAGGCCAGGCCGTCCGCTATGGGAAGCCACCAGCTGGCCCCGATAAACAGAGACCAGACCCCTCTCTCCTCATCCTCTCCCATCCGCTGAATCAAAGGATGATTTTCAAAATCCCAGTTCTTTTCCACGGTTTCCTGCAAAGGCTCCCCATAGGTTCTGGCAGCCGTATAGAGAAGGAGGGCTCCAAAGGCGTCCCAGTCAGGCTTGTCGGTGTAATAGGCCGTCTCGTTGTCCTCAGTCCAGGGCTCGTAGGAAGGCCCCTCCTTGGGGGAAACAGCCGCAAGGATCTGGCTCTGCCAGTTTTCCATGGCTTTTTTGATTTCCTGGGGATCCTGTTTTTCTTCCTGTTCCGCCCTCCCGCCCTGAGGGGTAATGCGTGAAAAAGAAAAACCGTTGACCTCGGCCCATTGCTGTGTGACGGTCTTCCAGTTGTGTGCGTAGTAGCGTGTGAGTGTTCCGGCGTAAATGTCAAGTCCCATTTTATTCCTCCTGGTTCTGGTTCGTATCTAAGTCAGATGGTTCTGCCGGGAATCGCCTTTTTCGCTCCCGGCAGCATAGCTTTTGCACCAAAGCCTGTAGATGTCTTTGATGCCTAACGATATTATACTAAGATTTATGCCGTATATCTACTACTTTTTTTAGAATCTTCCAGGTATAAAAACAGTCAGGGACAAAAATCTGATATTGATGCGGATTATTACAATTGGTATAATAATACATATTGCAGCAGAAAGGACGAACTTACTATGAAATGGGATTTAAACGATTTGAAATGGACAAGAGAACCAAGAGAATTTACCATCCAGGAGGACTGCATCACGATTACCACTGAGCCGGGAACGGATCTCTGGCAGAGAACCTACTACGGCTTTCAGAATGACAATGCCCCTCTCCTGCAGCTTACAACAGCAGAGGCTTATTTTTCTTTTGTGGTAAAAACAGAATTCGCCAGCAAGCGGCGTTTTGACCAGTGCGGCATTATCATGTATCTGGACAGTGAGAACTGGCTGAAAGCTTCCATTGAGTATGAAAATGACAGCTTCCAGCGTCTGGGCAGCGTAGTGACCAATCACGGCTATTCGGACTGGGCGACCACCGATATTTCTGCGGAAATCAAGTCCATGTGGTATCGTCTGAGCCGCCGGGAATCTGACTACTGTATCGAGTGCTCTATGGACGGGGAACATTTTAAGCAGATGCGGATCTGCCATATGCAGGAAGGAGCCGGGGAAATCCGCTTCGGCATCTACGCCTGCTCACCGGAGGACTCCTCCTTTCAGGCTTCCTTTTCCAATATGGAAATTACTGAGTGCAAGTGGCTTGCTCATGTGTAGAAGGCTTGGCTGCGCTTAGGGACAGAATCTTTCATCCCCCTCCGCCTAAAATCCGGCAAGGATGCGCTTTTTTGCGGAGGGGCTTCATTTGAATGTATCCGATTCAAAAAATCTCAACCTTACAGCTATGCTTTTTTGATTTCCGATCATACCCGATTCCAACAGCCCGGATTTTCCCGGTGTATTCTGATTCTTTCCCAAGGTATCCCCGAAACCGCAAATCATACTGTTTCTCCCGAATCTGCCGAATCGCTTCTTCCGGAGAGTGATCTATCTTTAATTCTAATATAATGCAATCTGCACTCTTATCCAGTTCCGGATAAAAGATGAAATCCACATATCCGATACCGGCCTTTTCCTCACGCTCTATCCGGTACTGATCCCTTGCCGCCAGATAAACAAGGTTCACAATTGCCGTCAGCTCTGTCTCATTATTATAGTGAAGCAGCGGAACCTCTGTATTATGAGCCATTTCCAGAATCTCACACATCGTCTCTGTATCTCCGGCAAGGGTTGCTTCCAGCATCCGAACTGATTCTTTTGCCAGACGGTTTACATATCCAAGAGAGCTTTCTTTCTGCAGCATTTCGTCAAAGCGCTCCATCAGTTCCCGGTTCGGAATGGAAACCTTTCCGTTTTCATAACTTAAAAATCCATACACTACCATAGCAGAAAAAATCTCATCCCTGGTCTGAAGCCGCATGGAAGAAGCCGCATACTCGCGCACCTTTGCCTGTACCGGAAATCCGGCAGACATGCGTACCAGATCATCTCTTACTTCTGCTATGTTTTTCTGAATATAATAATAGATTTCATCATGGGGCCCCGATGATGTCCAGTAATTTCCCGGATTATTGTTCCGAAGCGCACAGACAACCGAACGGGGATTATAGACACGCTCTCCTGAAAAAGTATGGTATCCATTGTACCACTCCTTTAACTCCTCTCTGGAAATCCTGACATTTTCCGTATTTTCCAGATACCGTTTATAAAGCCCATCCACTTCCATTTCCGTAAATCCAAAAGCAGAGCTGAACTTCTCTTCCGTAACCATGGTATATTCCACAAACATATTCAGTTCTGATCCGCTGGAATACTTGGCAATCGGCAAAATTCCTGTAATATACGCAAGCCGCACATAGGGACGATCCTTCAGCAGATTCCGAAGAAACAGCAGGTAAGCCTTTTTATCCTTTTCATGGGCAAAATCCTGGTGAAAAATAAAATCCCACTCGTCAAGTACAAATACAAACCTGGCATTCTCATCCTCTGCATAAATATCGGTCAGAATATCCCAGACAGCTTCCTCTGGTTCTATCTCTGTCATTGGATATTCCTGCCGCAGATCGCGTATCATCCGTTCCTCAATCCTGGAGATATAATCTTCATAGGAATCACAGCGCTTCGGAAGATCATGAAAGGAAATGTGGATAACCGGATATTGATTCTGGTAATGTGGGCAATCCAGCTCCTTCCCTATGGCACAAGCAGAAAATAATTCCGTCGTGTTATTCGATTGGGAGAAAAAAGCGGCAATCATATTTGCAGTAACGGTTTTTCCAAACCTCCTTGGTCTGGTAACGCATATATAGCTGTTTCCTTCTTCCACAAGGGGAAACAACTCCTTCAACATCGCCGTCTTATCTACAAAATAAGGCTTTGCCATTTCACTTTTGTACAGCGTATATGCAGTTGTACTGTTTAGGTAAACGCCCATCTGCCTGCCCCCTTCTCAAAAAGAGTTTTCTTACAACCCTTGATTCTCCATCCTCCTGGCCTGATCTACAATCTCCATCACCATCAGGCTGTGGTCAAGCCGCTTATCAAAGGCATCCCAATCCTTTTCCTCATAATATTTCGCAAACGTCTCAAGCTCATAGAACAGCCGCTCCTGGCTGTCTGCCAGATGATAGCGCTCGGGCTCGCACCTATTTTCCTGGAAGGTAAACTCCGCCAAAATATTGGATGCGCAATCACTGTGGAAAAAGCCCTTATTTCCCTGAATGCTGATGCTAAGAGGCGCTCCGCAGTCCTTGGCGGCAATGCACACGGCCTGAAAATCAGGATACTCCATCACAAGGATTCCGGATGTATCCACGCCGCGCTCCACATTGGGGCAATAACGCACCTTTAAAGGCTTTCCGAAAAGCCCCGCCACAAAATGAATGTTGTAGATATTCAGATCCATCAAAGCGCCTCCGGCGTTCTTCGGATCAAAGGAGGGGCTTACAATGCCCTTCTTAAAGTTATCATACCGGCTGGAATACTGGGAAAAATTGAGAGCCGCAAGCTTAATATCCCCAAGCCTTGGGAGAAGCTCCTTCATCTTGCCGTAATTGGGATTGTACTGGTTGGTAATGGCCTCAAAGAGATACAGCTTCTTCTCTCTGGCAATTGCCGCTATCTTTTCCGCCTCCTCATAGGTAACTGTAAAAGGCTTCTCCAGAATCACATGCTTTCCAGCCAGAAGTGCCTCCTTTGCAAAGGAAAAATGCAGGTTATTGGGAAGCGCCACATAAACCACATCTACTTTAGAATCCGCCAGCAGCTCCTCATAGGAGGCATAACCAACGGGAATCTGATATTTGCTGCAGAATTCCTTGCGTACCTCTTCTTTTCTTGCAAAGACAGCGTAGATCTCCATCTCCTTTACCAAAGCCGCCGCATCCAGAAAGGTGGGCACAATCATGCCGGCACCTGCAATACCTACTCTCATCGCTCTTCTCCTTCTATCATACAAATTCCGTATTTGATACTCTGATTGTACCCTACTTTTCCCAGTATTTCAATCCCCGGAAAGGGATGGGATTGGAAATCTGTAAGCGTCGCCCAGGCCGTGTACATTAGATCCATGGGCTCAGAAGCCCAGATAAGAGAAGAAGGCTTCCAGGTACTGCGTATTTTCTGGGATGATGCCAGAGATCGCTTAGGGTCTTCCAGTTACGTATGGGAAAATACCACTCCATTCCTACTGACCCCGCAGCCCCCAAGCCGGCGGACAGCACAGCGAAAAACACGTACCTTACATCCGAGCCGCCTCCTTGAAGCCAAAAGCTTAGGAGAAAAATAAAATCCCCCGTCAGATTCAAGAGAAAGAGAAACAAACCATAGGGAAAGAGAAAGCTCCTCCTTTGTCCAGGAAGCATCCGAAGCGCCTGTTCCAGATGGGGATCACAGGACAAAAGGATGCAGACAGGCGTATTTAAGGTAAGGAGAGAGAAACCGATTGGAAGCGCAAAGCTTCTCTCTATCTGTAAAAGGCAAAAGGGCAGGCCTGCGGCAGCGCCCCAAAGGATCAGCGTATTCACAAGATAATTCCTGTGATACCAAAGATACCGGAAGAAATACGTCCAAATCAGAGCCGTTTCAACACTTTTTAGTTCCTTTGCCCTGGCTGCAGCCGCATCCTCCTCATAAAATGCATAGGCATCCAGCCTTTTTTGAAAATGATACCGCCGTTCCCCATAAACCCAGGCCGTCAGCAGAATCCCACAGAGGGCAGAGAGCAGGCATCCCATCAGTTCCATGCATCCCCAGGAGGAGACAGCCAGGGCCGCAGCCAGAACAAGGGCCGTACGTGTAAGAAAGGTATAAGCCCCCAGCGCGCCTATATAGGCCGCTGTCAGTTTCCATCCGGAAAAAGGCAGCATAAAAAGATTCTTTCCCTTCAAGGCTTCGTTGTTTGCCGCAAGATCCTGCCACATAGAGCCGGCAGTAACAGTAAACGCCATCAGATACAAGATACCCGGCGCAATTTGCACCGAAACCTCCGCCTGTCTTAACCCCCAGAACACAAACAGGCAAATCAGGCTGCTCTTTCCTGCCTTCTCATACCTTGAACCGAATAAATAAACTGCAAATCCCTTCCACATAATCCTGTCCCCCTTCGAAACTCCTATACTTCTTTTAAGGACTTCCGAAGCTCCTCCCCATCCATTTCTTCTCGGGACACACTTCGGCTTATCCGCCCTTCCTCCATCACCAGTACCCGATCTGCCGTAAGGGTGACGCTTTCCAGAACATGAGAAGAAAATAACAGGGTTCCGTAAGCTCCATACCCTTTTATCTGCTCATATAAAAATTCCGTACCGGAAAAATCCAGGCCGTTTACCGGCTCATCCAGAAGCAGCAGCTCCGGCTTCAGGGCGAATGCCGTTATCAAAAACGCCTTCTTCCGGTTTCCCATGGACAAATCCCCCAAAAGCTTATCCGTGTATGCCTCGAATCCAAAGCCCTGTATCAAATCCTCTGCCTTCGGAAGGGGCTTTTTATAAGCTCCGAATACATAGGAAACATATTCCCGAAAGGTAAAGAAGGAAAAGGAGTGATCCTCCGCAAATACAGTGTAACGGCATTTCTTAAAAACCTCATCCCTGAAAGATACCGGCTTTCTGTTTTTTTTCAGCCCATCTGCCTGGAAGTCCTTGTGAAGGCCGGAAAGGATGTTCAGAAAAGTTGTTTTTCCAGCCCCGTTCAGCCCTATCAGCCCTGTGATCTCATTGGCATGAAGCTCCAGCGAAAGTCCCTTCAGCACCGGCTTACCGGGTGTATACCAGGCATTCAGATTCTGAATAGACAATAGATCTGACATTTTAGTCCTCTCCCTTCCCATTCTTTTCCCGTTTCCAGGCGGAGTAAGCAGAAATAAGAAATACCATTCCCATAATCACATACAGGGCTCCTCCGCTTATAAGAGCTGCCGCCAGCCAAACCAAAGCCAGAATACCGCGAATCCAAACATGACGCATATTTAAGTCCTCCTGTTCGATAAAATTTCTTTTTGTTTTCATAACGGTTGTTTTGTTGTGCTTAAAGCATAACTCAAAATGCCCAGCTCTGCCGAAATGTCCATAATCGGTCGTTTTTTGACCGCCATTGGTAAGGAAACGAAAAAAAGAGCCCTACTCATTTGATAAGTGCAAGCTCTTTCTTACAATACGATCTGCCATGATTTGGGAAGCAGCGTTCCCGGCCTTTCAAAGATTTTTTTCATCCGGCATCCCCTGGTATGCGAGGGTTACCACTGCACGGAACTTTTTTCCTTCCCAGGAGGTGCGAAGCGTTCCCTCATACTTCTCTGCCGCAGTCCGGACGCTTTTCAGCCCCCAGCCGTGAAGCCCTTCTTCGGTTTTTGAGGTTTTCAGCTCACCGTCCTCTTCCGTTACCTCCTCAGCGAAAGTATTTTCCACCTTAATCACGAGCATCTGGTGAATCCGCCGGATGGTGAGAGCCGCCTGCCTCCCTCCTGGATCTGCCACTTTTTTGGCTGCTTCCAATGCATTGTCCAGAAGATTCCCCAGAATTGCGCACAGATCAGCGCTCCGCAGATTGGTATGACGGGGAAATTCTGCCTGAAGCTCCAGAGCAATGCCCTCCCGGGCGGCCGCCGCTGCCCGGCTGTTCAGCAGATAATCCACGGCCTCATCCCCGGTATAGACGGTTTCTGCCATTTCCCGGATAGGAGCCTGCAGATCCTCCAGATATCCTTCTGCCTCTTTATAGCGCTTCTGGGAAAGGAGGCGGTAAAGAGCCTCCAGATGGCGGTGCATATCGTGAAACAGACGGGCATTGGCCCCATAGGACTGATTCAGCGCCTGGTAATCACGTTCCAAAAGTTCCGCCTGTTCCGCCTTAAGACTGGCAAGCTCCTGCTCTATCCGGTACTGCCGGTTCATATGAAAGACCAGAAGGCCCATCAAAAGCACAAGAGACAGTATAGTCCAGATATCAAGCAGATCCTCCTGGATAAAAATGGGCCGCTGCTCAGACAGGGTTATTATCCCAAGGAATCCGGCCAGAACCGGAAAAGACAAAAGCCTAAAATACTCCTGCTCTCTCATCCCTGGCCGCTTTGCCCCATAGAGAGCCACAAACCCCAGAAAGCAGAAGGCCAGCCAGGCGCCTGCCTGTCCTTCCGGACTGCGTCCATCCAGAAAGACTCCGGTATTTTGCCATATTCCCAAGGCTGACGAAAGCAAAAACTGCCACAGTGAGAAGGTTATCTCATAAAACACACCCAAAAAAAGGCTCATCCTTATTTCTGTCCCCAGAAAATAAGCCCCGCAGCCTCCAAGCCAGAGGGCTTCCAGGCAGAGTCTTCCGTAATCCGGCACTGGCAGCAGGAAAAGCAGCGCCCCAATTCCCCCCGCTCCCAAAGCTCCCAGAAGGATATTTTTCTGTTCCGCCCGGTTCTTTTTCTCCAATACACAGCCTGCCAGAAGAAAATACAGCCAGGTGCGTAAGCTTCCGGTCAGAAATACGGACAATACAATCATTCCCTGTCTCATATGTGCATCCCCCAGTAGGCGTTGATCTGTTCCTTCACACCCTGGAGATGGGAACGGCTGACCGGAAGACTAGCACCGTTTTCCAGGAAAACCATGCTGTTTTTCACCTGCATCACATGAATAAGGTTCACAATACAGCCCCGATCGATAAAAATAAATTCCTCCGCTTCCAGCTCATCATAAATCTGCTGGAGGCTGCCGCGCACCTTTGAGATTCCTTTTTCCCAGGTGATACTGACATTTTTCCCGTCGCGCTCGATAAAGTAAATCTCCCGATAAGGAATTTTCTCCAGGCGGCTGTTTGTCTGGATGGTATAGACCTTGCCGTCCTCAATCAGGAGCAGACGGATCGCATCCTCCAAGGCTGACATAAGACGCTTTTTTTCGTCGTTTTTCGGAACGTATCGAAAAACAGCCAGCTCATAGGCGTCAATGGCATATTCCACATGGGAGGTGATAAAAATAATCTTAACATGGGGCAGGCACGGCCGGAGCTCCTTTGCAAGCTCCATTCCGTTTTTCCCCGGCATTTCAATATCAAGAAGGATCAGATCAAAATGAAAGCCGTCCTCCACAATATCACAGAACAGGTTATCGCTGTGGGTGTAGACTGCAATCTCCCCCACAGCCCTGCAGTTTGACAAGGCAGCTTCCACGGCCTGTCTGTGGGCCGCTGCCATCTCCTGTTCGTCATCGCAAATTGCAATCTGCAGCATTCCTTTCCCTCCGGTTCCTGCTATAGAAAAACATCATTCTATTGCCGCAGTTCCGCATCAAGCGCCTCCAGGCCCTTCAGAATCCGCTTCATAGCCGAAGCCACATCTGCTTCCTCCAGGGTCTTATCCTTGGCGCGGAATACGATAGAGTAAGCCATGGACTTATAGCCCTTCTTAATCTGGGCGCCTTCGTACACATCGAAAAGCTGGCAGCTCTCCAGATAGCTTCCGCCCTTATTTTCAATAATTTCCTCGATCTGTCCGGCTAAGACGGACTTGGGAATTACCATAGAAATATCACGGTTTACTGCCGGATATTTTGCGATCCCTTCGTATTTCCGGTCAAAGGTGGCGAAGGGTTCTATGGACGGCATATCAAGAACCGCCACATAGGCTCTTTCTCCAATTCCGTAGGTATCGGCCACGGCAGGATGTACCTCCCCCAGATAGCCTACGGTCTTGCCGTCGTAGATGATATTCGCCTGACGGCCGGGATGAAGGAAGGGCTTGCCTGCCTTTGGATCGTAAACCTCCTTTTTGTGAAGGCCGATTTTGTCAAAGAATTCCTCTACTACGCCCTTCATAGTATAGAAGTCTCCCTCTCCGTACATACCCAGGGTAAACTGCATCCGCTCGTCGGGAAGCCCGGCCAGGGGAAGCTCTTCTGCCACATAAATATTTCCCAGCTCGTAGAGACGGACATTTTTATTTCTCCGGTTGTAGTTGGTCGCCAGAGAGGTCAGCATCCCATTTAGGGAAGTGGTGCGCATAATACTGAAATCCTCTCCCAAGGGATTGGATATGGTAATGGCACGGCGCAGGGGATCTTCCTCCTCAAGCAGCAGCTTGTCAAAAACCTTGGGGCTCTCAAAGGAATAGGTCATTCCCTGGGAGAAGCCGCAGAACTCTGCGATGTCCCGGGCAGCCGCCTCCACACGAAGCTTAAAGGGCAGCTTTCCGGTGGTTGCCTCTCCGGTCGGCAGGGTCGTCGGAATGTTGTCATAGCCGTAGAACCGGGCGACCTCCTCCGCCAAGTCTGCCAGGCGAAGAACATCCTGCCGGAAGGTTGGTACAAGGATTTCTTCGGTTTGTTGGTCATATTCCAGCTCTACCATATGAAGGTAGGAAAGCATCTGCTCCTTCGTGATATCCGTACCCAGAAGTGAATTGATCTTCTCTGCATCAAAGGGTACACGGACAGGCTCCTTGATCCCAGTGTATACATCCACCATGCCGTCCACAACCTCACCGGCTCCCAGCTCCTCAATCAGCTGGCAGGCACGGTCAATGGCGGCCTGTGCGTTGTTGGGATCCAGACCCTTCTCGAATTTTCCTGAAGCCTCGGTACGCAGTCCAACTTTCTTTGCGGAAAGGCGGATGTTGACGCCGTCAAAGCAGGCGGCCTCAAAGAGCATGGTTTTTACGTTGTCGGTGATCATGGAATTCTCTCCGCCCATGATTCCGGCAATACCGATTGCTTTCTCTCCGTCGCAGATCATCAGCACAGAATCGTCCATGGTCCGCTCCTGGCCGTCTAAGGTGACGAATTTTTCATTTTTTTCTGCACGGCGCACCAGGATCTGATTCCCTGCAATGGTATCCAGATCGTAGGCGTGCATGGGCTGTCCGTATTCCTCCATCACGTAGTTGGTAATGTCTACGATGTTGTTGATGGGGCGGATTCCGTTTACTGCCAGACGGCGCTGCATCCACTTCGGGGATGGTGCAAGCTTGATGTTTTTTACAACCCTGGCGCAGTAACGGGGGCAGAGATCTGCGTCCTTTACATCGACCCGGATATAGTCGTTTACATTGCCGCCGGAGCCCTTTACCTTCACCTTTGGGGGAATGAAGGGCTTGCGGAAGGTAGCCGCCGCTTCTCTGGCAATGCCGATGACGCTGTAGCAGTCTACCCGGTTGGAGGTAACCTCGTACTCGAAGATCACATCATCAAGGCCAAGGGCTTTGATGGCGCTCTCTCCTACCGTCACATCCTGAGGGAAAATGTAGATGCCGTTCTCCGGGGCCTCCGGGAACAGCTCGCGGGTCTGGCCCAGCTCCTCGATGGAGCACATCATGCCGTTTGACTCTACGCCGCGCAGCTTGCCTTTTTTGATCTTGATGCCCCCCGGCGTCATTTTTCCGTCGTGGCCGCCTGCCACACGGCCGCCGTCCAGAACTACCGGGACTTTCTGGCCTTCCTCTACGTTGGGGGCGCCTGTTACGATCTGAACCGGAGCTTCCCCTCCTATATCCACCTGGCATACCACCAGTTTATCTGCGTCCGGATGACGCTCTATTTTTAAAATCTGTCCGATGATAATATGTTCCAGATCCGCATCCAGGGCTCGATAGCCCTCCACCTTTGTTCCGGAAAGGGTCATTGCATCGGTGTATTCCTGTGCCGTCACGTCCAGATCCGGCACGTATGCTTTAATCCATGATAATGATGTATCCATACTCATATCTCCTATTCCAGTTCCGCAATATCCTTCAAAGTACACTTGTATGAAATCAATTTCCAGCCGCAAAAAACATGCGTCTGTAAATCGATTTGTGCACTTTGAGGGATATTGCTGTTTTCAGTTCCGCAATATCCTTCAAAGTACACTTGTATGAAATCAATTTCCAGCCGCAAAAAACATGCGTCTGTAAATCGATTTGTGCACTTTGAGGGATATTGCTGTTTTCAGTTCCGCAATATCCTTCAAAGTACACGGGTATAAAGGATATTACTATTTAAAGTTCTACAATATCTCATGGTACTGCTGCTTAAAATTGTCCTAAAAACCGTATATCGTTTTCATACAGGAGCCTCATATCGTCAATCTCGTATTTCAGCAGCGCGATGCGCTCCAGCCCTACGCCGAAAGCGAAGCCGGTGTACTGCTCGGGATCGATGCCGCACATCTCCAGTACGTGGGGATGCACCATGCCGCAGCCCAGGATCTCGATCCAGCCGCTTCCCTTGCAGAACCGGCAGCCTTTGCCGCCGCATTTGAAGCAGCTTACATCTACCTCGGCGCTTGGCTCCGTAAAGGGGAAGTGATGGGGACGGAATTTGGTCTTGGTCTCCGGCCCGAAAAGCTCCTTGGCAAATTCCTCCAAGGTTCCCTTTAGATCTGCAAAGGTGATATTTTTATCTACCACCAGGCCCTCGATCTGATGGAAGGAGGGGGAATGCGTGGCATCCACCTCATCGGAACGGAACACCCGCCCCGGGGCGATCATGCGGATGGGAAGCTTTCCCTGTTCCATCACCCGGGCCTGGCATGGCGAGGTCTGGGTGCGCAGTACGATTTCCTTGTTGATGTAGAAGGTATCCTGCTCATCCTTGGCCGGATGGCCCTCAGGAATGTTCAATTTTTCAAAGTTGTAGAGATCATACTCAATCTCCGGGCCTTCCACTACCTCGTAGCCCATGCCGATGAAGATACGCTCTACCTCTTCTAAGGCAATGGTGTTGGGGTGCCGATGGCCGGACTGATTCTTTTTGGCCGGGAGGGTTACATCGATAACCTCGGCTTTCAGCTTTTCTTCCCGGACCAAAGCCTCCATTTTTTTCTTGGCCTGCTCCAGGACATGCTCGATTTCCTCACGTGTTTCGTTGACCAGCTGGCCTACCTTCGGCCGATCCTCAGGCGCAACGTCCTTCATGCCTTTCAGAACACTTGTTAATTCCCCTTTTTTTCCGAGAACAGCTACGCGTACATCGTTCAGCATGTTCAAATTTTCCGCTGACTGAATCTGCACCATGGCATGTTCACGGATTTTCTGCAGCTTCTCCTTCATTTTACTCTCCTTTATTTGTCCATAAAAATACGCAGAAATAAAATACGTCCCTAAATAGGGACGAAATCATTTCCGCGGTACCACCCTGATTCCTGCTTTTTGCAGGCACTCATTCTATACGTAACGTGTACAACCCGTCGCCGCCTACTATCTCCTTCAGCGGCGCTGCTCCGGTGGGAAATTCAATGATTTTCTGAACTTGGGACTGCTCTCAGCCGGTGACATTCCCTCTCTGTCAGAAGAAGAATCATCTACTTTGCACCTTCACTGCATTTGATTTTTTCTGCTGGGATTTATTCTATAACAAGTATGGCAGAATTGTCAAGCATTTAATCAAAAGACAGCTGTTTTCCGATCACGCAGCGTTTTCCGCCCTTTCCACCGCCTTCCGGAAGAGAAGAAACCCTGTGGCAAACATCACGGCCAGAATTGCTACTCCGGCCCGGGAAGTATCGAAAAGCTGTGTGGAGATTCCCATCAGCATTGTACCCATAAAAGCCGCGCCCTTGCCGAAGATGTCAAAGAACCCGAAGTACTCCGTCGCTTTTTCCTTGGGCACAATCTTCGCAAAATAGGAGCGGGACAGAGACTGGATCGCCCCCTGGAACACAGCCACCCACACGGCTAGAAACCAGAACTCCCAGGTCTTATCCAGCTGCAGGGCAAACAGCACGACTCCGAAATATCCGATAATCGACACCTGAATCAGCGTCGTGTTTTTCACGCGCTTGGAAAGGAAGCCAAAAAGAACCGAGCATGGAAACGCAACCACCTGCGTCAGCAGCAGCGCAAGTAAAAGGTTTGTATCGCTGATCCCCACATCCTTGCCGTAGGAGGTTGCCATATCAATAATTGTATACACACCGTCAATATAGAAGAAGAATGCAAGGAGAAAGCACCACACAGAAGGCTTCCTGCGAATCTCCGAAAAGATACCGGCCAGACGCCCGAAGCTGTCCCTCACCGGATGAAGGGTGCGCTCTACATAATGCTTTTGTTCATAACTTTTCAGAAGCGGCAGCGTCACCAGAAGCCACCAGGCCCCATTGACAAGAAAGGCTATGGCCATAGCCGTATTTCCGCTGATACCGATGTTCTCCGAAAAAAGCACAAAGACCAGGCTGAAAATAAAGGGAACACAGCTTCCGATGTATCCCCATGCATAGCCCTGGGCCGAAACTACATCCATCCGTTCATCCGTCGTCACATCTCCCAACATGGCGTCGTAAAAGACAAGACTGGCATTTAAGCCCACCTTCGCCAGCACATAGACCACCAGAAAGACAAGCCAGGTCTTTGGTACGGCAAGTCCGGCACATCCAAGGACGCCCATCATCATAAAAAAGGTGAATACCGGCTTTTTAAAGCCCTTGGTATCTGCCAATGCTCCAAGCACAGGGCCCAATACGGCAACAATAATCGTCACAATCGAGGTTGCATAGCTGAAATACGCAGTGGAATCCGCCGCAGTGATTCCGCTTGTCTTGGCTATATTTTTATAATAGATGGGAATGATGGTGGCAGTCAGAAGCACAAAGGCCGAGTTGCCTACATCATAAAGAATCCATTTTTTCTCCAAATTCGTCAATTTATCCATTCTGCACTCCTACTTTTGTTCCAAAGGACACGGACCTTACTGCAGCTCGGGCTCTCTCTCATAGTCTCTGTCAAGCCGTGGGTTCAGGGCTTCCCCTGCAGCAATCTCATAAATATATTCCTCAATAACCGGAGCCGTCAAGACGACCGCAGCAGAAAGCCGCTTTTCCAGTTCCAGATTGCTCTCTTCACAGGCAGCTTTCGGTATCCCGTCCATAATCAGGCCGCCAATCTCTCTATCCTGTCCGGCAATCCTGGACAATGCCCTCAAAAACAATGCTTTTGCTTTACAGCGGCACTGGAAAAAGCGGATACACCGGCGGAAGCCCTGGATAGATTGGTCAATCTGCCGTGAGGTTACCCCGTCGAACATAGAAGCAATGGCTTTCTCCGTGTCATAATCCCTACGCAGGTGGGCCGTGCAATTCTGCCGCACCGGATCCCTGCCGTCCTTTTCCATTAAAAAACGGTCAAAATCCGTCTCAATCTCTAAATGGCCAAGATGGTGCTTCTCTGCATAGCGGTTGACATAAGGATGGCACTCGCTGTCCAGCATAAAATGACAGAGAAAACCGCACAGATATGACAAAAGCACATTGCTTGGCTGCTCCTGGTAATTTTGCCTTCCCTTCTCAAAAAAACCGGAAGCTGACTCCTTGTGCATCTGTACTCCGAGCTGATTCACCGGATTCTTCCCCACAGGCCGGTAATAAAAGACAAGATCCGGCCCATGAAGCCCCAGAAGATACGCCTCCTTATTCTCTTTGATCATAGTCCGTATCTCTTTTGGCAGCGCCTGGAAGACCAGCTTGCCGAAATGATAATGTGCATAAGTTGCAGGCATAATTTTATTCCTATTCCCACGGCCTGTACCAGCTCTTTGAAGGCCGCAGTCCTTTCTTTCTTATTTGCGAGGCAGTCTTACTCTTTCTTATCCTTCTATAATTTCCTCTTTCTTATTCTCTCATAAAGGACGGGTTTGTACAAGTAAATTTTTCCACTCTGTCCCTTGGAAAACATCATACCGGGATTCACACTTTCTTTGCTTCTACATAGTATGGGATTGTAAATAATTATTTTGGAGGATTTCTCATGAGTGATTTGACTGCTACAAACTGTGGATGTGGATGTAATGAAATGGCCGGCGGCAACAACAGCTGCTGTTCCTGGATCTGGATCCTTCTCCTGCTCTCCTGCTGCGGCGGATGCGGCGGAAACAATGGCTTCTTCGGCGGCAACGGCGGATGCGGAGACAACAGCTGTCTGTGGATCATCCTGCTTCTGTTCTGCTGCGGCGGCAATGGCGGCTTCTGCGGAAACAATGGCGGATGCGGCTGCTAATCAGCCATCCCGAAAGGCCGGCTCTATGGAGCCGGCCTTTCCTTCCCTTTGTCTGTATGGGAAGCCTTGCTTTCCCATGATTCCACATTTGCTGACTTCAGATCCTTTTCCTTCCTTTCTTTTTGCCGCAGGCACTCTTCGTCCATCTCGTAAATCGTCGTATCATCTATGATCAAACGTCCCATAAAAGCCTCCTGTTCCGGCTGCATACTGCCTTTTTTGTTTTTGGATCAGATAACAGCCATTTTTGAATAAAACAACAGATTCACCTTTATGATATTCATATTTTCTATGAGCGTACATATATTGAATAAGAAGAGGGGGAAATTTCTATGAATTTCACAGAAGACAGCTACAAGCTTCTTTACGATGTGCAGAAAAAATGCAATGAATTAAATCAGAAAATTGATTCCATTATCCGGATTATGGAAATGCTTACCACCTATATGCAGTATTCCAGTATGATGCCTGACATGTCGGATTTATTTCATATGTTTCATATGCAGAATCAATCTGGGGAGGGCACGGATCCGGATCCATTTTCCCCGCCACCCATGCCGGAAGGGAGTGAGTCCATGAATCCAAATGATTTTCAGAAAATGATGAACGCAGCCAAAAACTCCAATCAGCAGATGTCTCAGGAGGAATTCAACCAGATTTTCGAGACATTAAAGCAGGGAAAATCCCCGGAGGAAGTTGCCCGGATGGAGCAGATGGTACAGTTGGCAAAAAGCTTTATGCAGTAAGCATGACCAGGCCCTAAGCTTATGCCAAAATTTCAAATGACTGTTTAAAAATCCTTCTATGATATAATGAAATCAGCCCTCGGCTCCATGTTCATTACGTCATAGAAGGATTTTTTTGAAAGCGTCAGGCCTTTACCTCTGCATTGCCGTAATCATTTCCCTCATTAAAATTCCGGGCATTTTCCATGGTAACCACAGCGATGGCCTGCATCGCCTCCCTTGTAAAAAACGCCTGGTGGCTGGTCAGCACCACCTGGGGAAACATCAGCAGCCGGGCCGTAATATCATCCGTAATTGCCTTATCGCTGCGATCCGTATAGACATTCTCATCCTCGCCCTCATAGACATCCAATGCCACTGCCTGGAATTTTCCTTTTTTCAGAGCACGGATGAGGGCTTCATTGTCAATCAGCGGACCTCTTGCCGTATTCACCAGCATGGCCGTATCCTTCATCAAGGCAATGCTCTCCTCATTGATAATGTGATGGGTAGCAGGAAACAAAGGCGCATGAAGAGAAATCAAATCTGCGCGCCGAAACAGCTCTTCCTTCTCCACATAGGTCAAAAGCCCCTCTTTCTCAAGCTCCTCATTGGGATAGGCATCCCAGCCCAGAACGGTCATTCCGTAACCCTTGCAGAGCTTTGCCATACAGACGCCAATCTTGCCTGTACCTACTATTCCGGCCGCTTTGTTGTGGAGATCCAGTCCCAAAAGGCCGCTTAAGGCAAAATTGTTATCCTTTACCTTGTTATATGCCTTGTGGAGACGGCGGTTTGCCATCTGTACAATGGCCATAGCATGCTCCGCTACCGCATAAGGCGAATAGGCCGGCACACGCAGAATGGTAATTCCGCAGTCTCTGGCCGCCGCCAGATCCACATTGTTGAAGCCGGCGCAGCGCAGCAGGATGAGCCTCACGCCGCTCTCCTTCAGACGCTCCGCCACCGGACGGGATACGTTGTCATTGACGAACACGCAGACCGCATCAAAGCCCTCCGCCAGATTCACGGTCTCCGGCTCCAGATTGGAGGTAAAATATTTGATATCGGAATTGTAGGTTCCCTCCCCCTTATCTCTCGTAAGCTCGCTGAAAAAGATACGGTCATAATCCTTAGTGCCGAAAAATGCAATTCGTAAGAGGGCTGCGGCCTTCTTCTCGTTGAACTCCCTGTCAATCACTTCCCGGACGGCTTTCCATGCCTGTTCCTCGTCCTCTCCGCTTACCTCAAGCCGCAAGGTATCTCCCTTTCTAATGCGCAAAGCCAGAAGCTCCAGCACATTGCGCCCATCGGCAGTCTTTTCATTGGCTGTGACGGTCACAAGACTTTTAAAATCAACGCAGCACTGTGCCAGCAGTGCACAGGGCCGCGCATGTACCCCTAAGGGATTTGTTACTTGATATATGATTTCTTTCATGGGCTTCCTTCTCCTTCATCTGGACATCTTTGGGCATGTTTACACGCTCTTAGAAATAATATATCCAAATGACCCATGATCATGCATGGCTTTCACGGACAGGGAGACCCTTAGAATTCTATCATCTGTACGTTACGATTATCACTTAAGGACTTTTACCTGGCATTTCTTTCTCCGGCAGGCAATTCCATATTGAAAAATGGTTTCCATTCCATCTTCGATAAGACGAGACTTGTAATCCTTTTTTTCGATCTGCTGCAATGCCTCCCGGCAGGCAGCTTCCATATCCTCTGTCTCCGAATACTTAAGTTCTATTACCATCCCAATGCCCTTATCCTCAATTTCTACAAGAATGTCACTATAGCCCTCCCCGGATTCTGCATTGGATACGATATCCCAGTCTCCTCTGTGGCTTAAAAGCCCCAGGAGTATACCGTGATAAAAGTTTTCCTTTTTTTCTTTCCGCACAGCTGTGTCGCGAATACTGATGGTTTTGCAAAGATAAGCGTTGAACTGCTTTTCGATGGTCTCAATGTCGGCCCGGACAAAAGCTTCGCAGAAAGCGTCCAGCTTTGGCACATCCTTTTTGGCCTCCTTCTGGAACCATTCTTGAACCTGTTCTGTAAAAATCCTGCGTATCTCCAGATTCGGAATGGACAGGCGGTAGATTTCTCCCTCGGCTTTTTCTCTTCGGGTGAGATAGCCTGTCGTAAAAAGCACGCTCCAGAGATTGTCGAGATTTTCATAAAGTTCCCGGTAGGTCAGCTCCTCGCGAATCTTTTTTGCCACGGTTTCACCCTGGATGAGCTGTTCAATCTCCCGCCTTGTACTCTGCTTTGCCATGCTAAGAAATGTCCGGATGATGTCATTTCCGCTGGTGTTGATCCAAAAGGCTTTTGGGGCGGCATCCGGATCGGCTCGAAGAAGATCCACATAGTTGATCACATCCCAAGGGCAGTACACGCTGGTATTTCCAATAAGGTAGCCGTCGTACCATTCCTTTATAAGGGACTCATATTTTTCCAGGCCGTAATAGCCCAGCATAGCTTTGACTTCCTCTTCGGTAAATCCGAAATATTCATCAAAGCGGACATCGGAAATGGAGTAAATCTTAAAATTGTTAAGTCCGGTAAAGATACTTTCCTTTGCAATCCGCAGACATCCCGTCAATACGGAAAAGTAAATGCTTTCATTGCTTTTTAGAGCACGGCTAAAGAGATTTTTCAGCAGGTCAGCCATTTCGTCATAATAGCCAAAGAGGTGCGCTTTATCTAAAGGTACATCATACTCGTCAATCAGCAGAATCACCTTTTGTCCGTAATGCCTGTAAAGGAGCTCGGACAAAGTCCGCAAAGCGTCCTTCAAAGCTTCGTCCGACACGGAAAATATCTGACGGCCAGCCGTATCATTCCTTATTAATTGTGCATACTGCGCCTTTTGTTCCTCTGTGAGCTTCCCACTCTCTGACAAAAATGAAAAGCGAAGAGCCTCCCGTCCGATGATGGTGCTAAGAGCCGCCTTTGCGCCCTCAAAATCCCTGGCATCCATATCCTTCAGGGTAATGGAGAGCACCGGGAACTTTCCCATATATTTCTCACAAAGCTCTCTTTCCGCTGCAATCTGAAGTCCTTCAAAGAGACTGGCGTCACAGCCATAGGAAAAAAAGGTTTTCAGCATGTCCATATTCAGGGATTTGCCGAATCTTCTGGGACGGGTAAACAGGTTCACCTCTCCCCAATTGTTTAATAACTCCTTCAAAATCCCCGTTTTATCTACATAGTAAAATCCTTCGGTGCGAAGCTTTTCAAAATTCTCAACGCCTACGGGCAGTTTTTTTATTTCCTGCAAGCTTGTCTGCTCCTTTCCTTTTTAATACATTTCTCAAAAGTCCAGAAGAAGCTGTTTTACCCAGGCACAAAGCTTGCTGCTGCTCTCGTTTGCTATCCGCACAACCTCCTCGTGTGTATGCTTCTTTGTGGCAATTCCTGTGGCCATATTGGTGATGCAGGCGATTCCGAATACCTTCATGCCCAGATAATTGGCCGCAATGGTTTCCGGAACCGTGGACATTCCAATGGCATCCGCCCCGAGGGTTTCATAGGCCCGGATCTCTGCCGCCGTCTCATAGCAGGGGCCGGAAAAGATGGCATAGACACCTTTCTTGTAGGAGATGTCAAGCTTCTCTGCCGCCTGCTCCGCCTTTTCAATCAACTCCTTGGAGTAAGCCTCCGACATATCCGGGAAACGGACGCCAAAGCGCTCGTCATTTTCCCCGATCAGAGAATTCTTACCAAGCATATTGATATAATCCGTAAGAATCATCAGATCTCCCGGCACAAAGCTGCGGTTGATACCGCCGCAGGCATTGGTCACAATAAGGCTCTCAATGCCGAGAAGCTTCATCACATACACCGGATAGGTAACTTCCTTCATCTCAAAGCCCTCATAATAGTGAAATCTTCCCTGCATGGCAGCTATCACCTGTTCTCCAATCCGGCCGATTACCAGATTTCCTGCATGGCCTGCTACATGGGACTGGGGAAAACCTGGAATATCCTTATATGGAATAATCACCTTATCCTCCATCATATCCACCAGACTTCCAAGGCCGCTTCCCAGAATAATGCCAATGGTCGGTTTTTCCTTACATCTGCTTTCTACATACTGCGCTGATTCCTGTACTTTGTCATAAAATGTCATATTCTGATTCCTCCTATTCTAAGCTGCTGCACATATCCTTCTGCTTTTATCTGATAAGAACAGTATACAATATTATGTGCTGTAAAATAAGGCCAAATGGCCTATTTTATACATATTTTTCTACTCCTTCGTATTCTGATTAATAAACTCCGTTTTCACCTTCGAATACACAATCCGCTGGCTGTGATAGAGCCCGTAATATCCGGACTGCATATAGCTGACTGCCAAGGAGAGAAACAGGTAAGGCGCTCCCTCAAAGCCGAACATCTCAAGCCCAATCAGCAGCGAGGAAATGGGACTGTTGGTCACGCCGCAGAAGACAGATGTCATGCCGCAGGCCGCCGCCAGCGAAGGAGAAATCCTCAAAACCTTTCCTGCAAGGCAGCCAAAGGTCGCACCCACAAAGAAAGTCGGCACAATCTCGCCGCCCTTAAAGCCCCCGGCCAGGGTAAGGGCCGTAAAAATAATCTTAAGCAGAAATGCCGCCCAGATTACATTTCCCTCCATAGCCGCCTCAATAATGTGCATCCCGGACCCCAGATAATCCGTCGTCCGAAAGCCAAGGGTCAGAACAATAATCAGGCATCCTGCCGCAAAGGTACGCAAAAAGGGATTCCGAAGCTTCTCATGGAAGATATGCTCTGTTTTATGTAAGACTACGCAGAAAAGAATGCTGACAGCTGCGCACAGGAAGCCAAGAAGCAGGATTTTCCCTCCGTTTAACAGCGTAAGTTCTGGAATCTGCCCGATTACAAAGTGCTCTCCCTCCATGCCGAAGGACTTGGCAATGGCGCTCGCTATGTAAGAGGACACCACACAGGGAACAAGCGCCGCATAGTGCATAATTCCCACGCTTACGACTTCCATGGAAAATACAGCCGCAGCCATAGGCGTTCCGAAGAGGGCGGAAAAGGCGGCGCTCATTCCGCACATAATCACCACGCGCTTATCATTTTCATCAATCCGGAAGCATTTGCCGAGGAAATTTCCGATGCTGCCTCCAAGCTGCAGGGCCGCACCCTCTCTGCCCGCAGAACCGCCGAAAAGGTGGGTCAGCACGGTAGAGGCAAAGATAAGGGGGGCCGTCTTGATGGGAATCTCCTTTTCCGCATGGATGGCGTCCAGAACCCGGTTGGTACTGCTGCGCTCCTGCTTTGTCTCCCAATGGTACATCCACACAATCAAAAGGCCGCCGAAAGGCAGGCCAAAGAGAAGCCAGGGGTGGGATGTCCTCAGCTCCGTCACATAGGCCACGCTTTTTCCGAAAAAGGTTCCGGTCAGTCCAAGACAGCCTCCGGTAATCACAGAAAAGAGCAGCCACCGCGCCAACAGCAGCAGGCGGTTTCCGATGGTATGCTGCACCCAGGCAGATGCCTCCGGCAGCTCCTTTGCCAGTTTTTCTTTCCAAAGCTTCATAAAAGTCCTTCTTTCTCTGCAAAGATTAGTGCCGCAGTGTACCGGCGGCCTGCTCTATAGTCACAATCACCTGGTTAGGCATACAGACAATGGTTTCCCCTGTCTGGGAAATAGGGCTCTGGCGCACGCAGATCTTATCCGGGCAGGAGCCTTCTGTCACATCTGCCTTTTTATCTTTTACTATCAGGCGGTTGATGCCTTTTTCCGTTTCAATCAGAAGCTCCCGATCCTCTTTAATGGGAAACCGGGCATACTCCTGTTCTCCCACATAGACCACGACCTCCTCCGGCGTTTTCCGGTTCCAAAAGCGGTAACCTAAAAAGAAAACGGCCGCAGCCGTCAGAAGAACCAAAATTAAAATACCATCCTGCTTTTTCACCCTTTCTCCCACCTTTCCCTATGGCATCCATGAAACAAAGCTCTGTACGCTGCATGCGCACAATTCCTTGACTTCAATAGTATTTTTCCGGGTTTGATAGTATTTTCCGGTTTCTGATAAGCTTCATACGCCTTGCTGTAAAAAAGGCCGCAGCCGCTCTGTTACCATTCTGCCCAGAAGTCCAATCAGGGCTCCAGCCACTGTACCGGCAGCCAGCAAAGCCGGAAAGTAATACAAAAGGCTGCCTGTGTGCACAACAAAAACCGCCACCAGAAGCTGACCCAGGTTATGGGTAACGCCTCCCAGAACGCTGACCCCGGTAATCCCAAAAGAGGTAAAGCGCTTTGCCAGAACCATACAGAAAAAGCTTAAAAGGCCGCCGCCCAGACTGTACAGCATGACGGAAAGGCTGGTAAAGGTCAGGCCAGTCAGCACTATCCGCACCATGGAAACAGCAAAAGCTCCCCGTTCTCCCACACAGTAAAGAGCCGTAATCACAACCAGATTCGCAAGGCCCAGCTTGAGCCCCTGTATGGCAAAGGAAAAAGGAATCAGCGTCTCCACATAGCTCAGCAGAAACGCCAGAGCCACCAGCATCCCATAAACAGCCACCTTCTTTGACATCCAATCCCCCTTTTACTTTGGTTCCTTTATATTCTATTTCCCTTCCACCCGGATTACCCCGGTGGGGCATTTCGCAGCGCAGGCTCCGCAGCCTACACATTTTTCACTGTCTATCCGGGCCAGATTATTCTCTACGATTACGGCGCCGTACTCGCAGGCACGCTCGCAGGCGCGGCAGGCAATGCAGCCGGCGTCGCAGGCTTCCCGGACAGCCTTTCCCTTGTCGTTGGAGCTGCACTGTACCCGGTAACGGGAACGGTAGGGGACCAGTTCGATCAGACTGTTCGGACAGGCAGCCACACATTTTCCGCAGGCTTTGCAGGCGCCTGGATCTACCTTTGCGATGCCATTTTCCAGATGAATCGCGTCGAAGGGGCAGACCTTCACACAGGTTCCGTAGCCAAGACAGCCATAGGTGCATTTCTTGGAAGTCCTTCCGGGAACAATCACGGCCATACGGCAGTCCTCTACTCCGTAATAATTACTCTTATCCCGTGTTTTGTCACAGGTTCCGGCGCATTTTACATAGGCAGTCATGCGCACCTTGTTCCCCGCATCTACGCCCATGATCTTGGCAATGGCTTTCCCCACACGGCTTCCGCCTACCGGACAGGAGGATACGTCCGCTTCTCCTGCAGCAATGGCTGCAGCCAGGGCATCACAGCCTGCATAACCGCAGCCGCCGCAGTTATTGCCTGGCAGAAGGCCGCGTACTTTTTCTTCTCTCTCATCTTTATTTACATGAAATTTAGACGCTGCGCCCACAAGAAGAAGACCTACAAACAGACCGGTAATTCCGATTACCAGAGCCGCTGAAACTACTCCCATTACATTCATACTTATAATCCTCCATTCCAGTCCCGTAATAGTCTCTTGTGCACACCTGTATAAAATCAATTTCCAGCCGCATAATTTTGCGTCTGTAAATTGATTTGTGCGCACAAGATATTATTACTGATTCCAGTTCCGTAATATGCCGTATATTTTTAGATTAACCCGGAAAATCCAAAAAATGCAATGGCCATCAGGCAGGCCGTCAGCAGCACTATGGGCGCTCCCTGGAAGGGCTTCGGAATATCGTTGTAGGCTATCCGTTCCCGGACCCCGGCCATAATCACGATGGCAATGGTAAAGCCGACTGCCGTACCGAAGCCGTTTACCACGCTGACAAGCAGCCCGTTCCAGCCCATTTTTGAAAAAATGTACTCCTTCTGCACATTCTGAAGCACCACGCCCAATACGGCACAGTTGGTTGTGATCAGCGGCAGATACACTCCAAGGGCCTGGTACAGAGCTGGGCTCGCTTTTTTTAAGAACATCTCTACAAGCTGCACCAGGGCAGCAATCACCAGAATAAATACAATGGTCTGTAAATATTTCAAATCGAACCGCACGAGAACAAAGTCATAAATCAGACTCGCCACTGCCGAGGAGATAGTGATTACGAAAATCACCGCTCCTCCCATGCTGGCCGCTGTTTTGACCTGCTTGGAAACACCAAGAAAGGGACAGAGGCCGAAAAACTGGCTTAAAACCACATTGTTAACTAAAGCCGCTCCCACTAAAACGAGCATCATTTCTTTCATTGTCTTTTATCTCCTATTCCAGTTCCGCAAATCCTTGTTCCGTACACCCTATCCAGAAGCATTTCTTATTTATCTTCGTGCTGCTTTGTCGCAGGTTGGGGCTTTTTTGCAGGTTCCGCAGGATCTGCCGCAGCCGTCTACCTTTTTATTTCCGTTGTTCTCTATGTTCATGGCGTTTAAGAAGGCAATAATCAAGGCCAGAACCAGAAAAGCGCCGGGAGCCAGAACAAAGATGGATATGGGCTCGTAAATCTTTGGCAGGCTGTAGGCAAAGGAGGTTCCCGAAAATACGGTTCCGGCGCCAATCAGCTCCCGGAAAAATCCCATGCAGGTGAGCGCAATGGTAAACCCAAGCCCCATGCCGATTCCGTCAAATCCTGCCAGCAGAGGCGGATTCTTGGAAGCATAGGCTTCTGCCCGGCCCAGAATAATACAGTTTACTACAATCAAAGGAATGTAGATGCCAAGAGCATCGTAAAGGGCCGGAATGTATGCCTGAATCAAAAGCTGCACAACCGTTACCAGAGAAGCTACGATCACAATGTAAGCCGGAATCCGCACCTTGTCTGGAATCACATTACGCAGAGCCGAAATGATAAGGTTGGACACCACCAGAACCGCCAGGGTGGAAAGGCCCATTCCCAGGCCGTTAAAGGCCGATGTGGTCACCGCAAGGGTGGGACACATGCCGAGCATCAGAATAAAGGTTGGATTTTCCTTTACAATGCCGTTATATAATCGCTCCAGATAACTATTCATATATATCTGCCTCCATTTAAGTTCCGTAATAGTTCCGCCTCACTGCTTCAGCGCAGATTCCCGTGCGAAGTAGAGTGCGCCGTTTACTGCGTTTGTGACCGCGTTGGAAGTTCTTGTGGCTCCGCTTAAAGCGTCAATCTGGTATTCCTCAAGGGCCCCGTCCTTGGTCAGTTCAAAATGATCGGCCTGCTTATTCGCAAACTGCTCCTTAAAAGCCGGCTCCACAGCCTTCATGCCAAGTCCGGCTGTTTCGTTGATTTCCAGAAAATCAATTCCGGAAATCACCTTCGCCGAACCCTCTTCCCGTATGCCTACGGCAAGCTTAATTGCGCCTCCGTATCCGTCCTTGGAGGTTGCCTCCACAATCAAGCCTGCAAAAGCGCCGCTCTCATCATAGCCGAAAAGGGCTCCGTCAATGGTCACCTGTTCCATAGATAAGCCGCTCTGCTTCAGCAGATTGTCCGATACGGCTACTTTTCCGGAAAGGCTCTCGTCTGCCCGGAATTCTGCTGCTTCCGGCAGTACCATCTGGTACGCCTTGGCATTGGCCTCAATCTGCCTTTGCACAATCAGTTCCTTTGTCAGCTCATACACGCCTCCCAGAAGAATTCCGGCAGCTAAAGTAATCAGTGTCAGTGTCAGAGCGTCCTTTATCTTATCCATCCTTTTTGTCCCTCCCATCCAAATGCCTTCGGTATGGTTATTTTCTCAATCAGCGGCACCAGTAAGTTCGCCGTAACAAGCGCATAGGACACGCCTCCTGCCGAAGCGCCCCACAGCCGGAAAATTCCGGTGAGCATTCCCAAAAATAAGGCATAGAGAAATCTTCCTTTTTCCGTCACAGGGCTTGTGGCATAGTCCGTGGCCATAAACCAGGCCCCTATCATCAGTCCCCCTCCGCACAGCTGCGCCGCAAGGTAGGCGGGATCCGCCCCGTGTCCGCCGAATACTATCATAAACAGAGCAAAGCTGCCCAAATACACCACAGGGATCACCCAGTCAATTACCCCTTTTACCAAAAGGTAAATACCTCCGGCAAGAAGAGCCAGTGTTGATATTTCGCCGATGGATCCTGTGGTGAAGCCTGTAAACATAGCTGCCAGATCTACAGTTCCTCCGTTTTTCAGCATTTCCAAAGGGGTTGCCCCGGATATCCCGTCCATTCCAAAATAGCGGTTCATCTTCTCTGCAAAAGAGATAAGCAGAAAACATCTGGCTGCCATAGCCGGATTGACCACATTCTGCCCGATTCCCCCGAATAACTGCTTTACAATAAATATGGCAAAGATACTGCCAAGCATGGGAATCCAAAGAGGCACAAAGGGCGGCAGATTCATGCCGAGAAGAAGCCCTGTCACCAGAGCGCTCCCGTCCCACAGGGTGCTTTCCTTCCCCGCACAGGCCTCGTAGGTATATTCCGTAAGCAGGGCAAAGCCTACGGCCGTCGCCAAAATGCACAGGGCATAAAGGCCAAAACGATAGACGCCAAAGGCTGCGGCCGGCATCAGAGCCAGAGCCACGTCAAACATCAGGTTCTGCGTGCCGGCATACGCCCTCACATGAGGCGACGACGACACATTCCACAATTCTTTCATCCAGCTCCTCCTATTCCAGTCCTGTAAGTACCCTCATCTCAAACCATCTGGGGCCGCAGATTCCTGCAGCTGAAACTGGTTCTGGATACCGTCTGTCTTAGACCGGGCCTGTTTTTTCTGGTCGAACACCATCATCCTGGCCTGCTTAAAGCTCTGGGTCAGAGACAGCCTCGCCGGACAGACATAGGTACAGGAGCCGCACTCATAGCATTCTGTTCCGTATAGCTTTTGAAACAACTCTAAATTGTAATGCTTGCAGGCCTGCCACATTTTCAAGGGAAGCAGGCGGCAGGGACATGCCTTCACACAGCGGCCGCAGCGGATACAGCTTCCCGGCTTCACTTCTGCAACCGGATCCTTTTCAAATACGAGAAGGGCAGAGGAAGTCTTTGTCACTGGAACATCGGGAACTGTAAGGGCCATTCCCATCATGGGACCGCCGGCAATTACTTTTTCCGGCCGGCAGGCAAATCCCCCTGCGGCTTCAATCAGTTCCCCGTAATTGGTACCAGTTTTTACCCGGAAATTTCCCGGATTTGCGATTCCGTTTCCGGTAACTGTGATAATGCGGTTCATCAACGGAAGCCCTTCACAGACGGCCTGTCCCACTGCATGAACGGTGGCGGCATTCAATACGATACAGCCTGCATCCGGCGGAAGCTTTTTGGAATTCAGCCTTCTGCCTGTAAGCGAAAAAATAAGATTCCGCTCGGCGCCCTGAGGGTATTTGGTCTTTAAGACGCGTACCTCCGCAGAATTTTCAAGGCCTTTTTCTTTGACTGCAGCTTTCATCCGCTTTGCGGCCTCCGGCTTGTCAGCTTCTATGGCTATGATGCCTTTCGCCTTCTCAAACAAGCGCAAAATCACTTGAAGCCCGGCAAGAATTCCCTCTGCTTCTTCCAGCATCAGACGGTAGTCGCTAGTCAGGTAAGGCTCGCATTCCACCGCATTTACAATCACATATTCAATGGCGTCATCGTCCTTTGGCGCCAGTTTTACATGGGTGGGAAATCCGGCGCCGCCTAAGCCTACAATTCCGGCATTTTTTACGGCTGTGCGAATTTCTTCCTTTGTCATCTCCTTTGGCTCCCGGGCCTTTCCAATTCCGGGCGCCAAACGGTATT
The DNA here is from genome assembly GCA_910575725.1 of Clostridia bacterium. Taxonomy (GTDB): domain Bacteria; phylum Bacillota; class Clostridia; order Lachnospirales; family Lachnospiraceae; genus Laedolimicola. Next base: position 126,027 of record CAJTFE010000008.1, read on the forward strand.
CTCTGTCGTTTTCTACGATTACCGAATCGGAAATCACCCCGGTCGCCAGCATCCGCCTCTCTATGGCCCGGACACGTCCGGATACGGAGCTTATGACATTGGCGGACACGGGGCCGGCGGCCTCGCCAAGTATCTGGCCTGCCAGTACTTCATCTCCCGCTGACACAACTGCTTTGGCAGGAGCGCCGATGTGCTGTGACAAGGGATATACCAGCTCTTTCTGGGGGAGATATTCCGAAATGGCTTTCTCTTTGGTTATGTCCTTTCCGCGGAAGGGATGCACCCCGCCGCGAAAACCTCCATAACCCATACTCAAATTCTCCTATTCTAAGTCGCTGTGCGACAGTATGAAAGGGTAAAGCCGCTTCGACACACCTGTTCTATGGTTTTACCACAATATTAATGATTCTTCCCGGAACGTAGATTTCTTTCACGATGGTTCCGCTCAGACGGTCTGCCACTGCTTCTTTTCCGGCTGCGAGGGCCTCTTCTTTGGAGGCGCTGCTGGAAATGGTCACGGTTCCTCTCGTCTTGCCGTTTACCTGGACTGCGATTTCGATCTCGTCGTCCTTCATGGCTTCTTCGTCCGCTGAGGGCCATCCGTGGGCAAATACGCTGTCCTGGTGTCCCATCTGTGCCCAAAGCTCCTCTGCAATATGAGGCGCAAAGGGTGCAAGGAGCGTAATAGCAGCTTCCAGAGTTTCTCTGTCAATGCCGTCCTCCTTCCGGGCAAGATCTATCATTTTGTTATTATACTCCATAAATCCGGAAATAACCGTATTTAAGCTAAAACTGTCAAGCCGGGTGCTGATATCGTAAACCATCTTGTGGCGGAGCTTCACGCTCTCGGCTGTTTCTTTTGCATCTTTATCTTTGTTGTCCAGAACCAAGTTCCAGAAACGTTTTAAGAAGCGGGAAACTCCGTCGATTCCCCGGTCGTCCCACTCTGCGTCCAGCTCCGGCGGCCCTACAAAGAGCTCATACATCCGGAGAGCGTCGCAGCCGTAATCCCGGATGAGATCATCGGGAGATACTACATTTCCCTTGGATTTGCTCATTTTGATGCCGTTCTTTCCGGTGATCATACCCTGGTTGAACAGCTTGGTAAAGGGCTCGTCAAAGTCCACTGCGCCGATGTCGTGGAGGAACTTGGTGTAAAAACGGGAGTACAGCAGATGAAGCACCGCATGCTCCACGCCGCCGATGTACATATCTACCGGCAGATATTTGTCTGCCTTTTCCTTGCTTACCAGCTCCTTGCTGTTGTGATTGTCCACGTAGCGCAGGAAATACCAGGAGGATCCTGCCCACTGGGGCATGGTGTTGGTCTCACGCTTGGCCGGAGCTCCGCAGACAGGACAGGTGGTGTTGACCCACTCGTCAATGGCAGCCAGAGGCGATTCCCCGGTTCCCGTAGGCTGATAGCTCTCTACATCCGGCAGGGTTAAGGGAAGCTGATCCTCCGGCACGGGTACATTGCCGCAGTGAGGACAATGGATAATGGGGATCGGCTCGCCCCAGTAACGCTGGCGGGAAAATACCCAGTCGCGAAGCTTGTAGTTTACGGTCTTTCTTCCCACACCCATTTTCTCAACAATCAGCGGCGCCTCCTGCTTTAAGACAGCAGACTCCATGCCGTTCCAGTCTCCGGAATTGATCATCGTACCGCTGGCTGCCGTGTAGGCTTCCGTCATATTTTCGATTTCTACCCCATCCTTAGCAATTACCTGAATAATGGGAATGTCAAATTTTTTGGCAAATTCAAAGTCACGATCGTCGTGGGCCGGTACGCACATAATAGCTCCTGTGCCGTAGTCTGCCAGTACATAGTCGGACAGCCAGATGGGAAGCTTGGCTCCGTTCATAGGATTGACGGCATAACTTCCGGTAAATACGCCTGTTTTTTCTTTATCCTGGACACGATCCACATTGGAGCGCATGGAGGAACGGAAGATGTAATCTTCCACATCCTTTCTTGTCTCGTTGGTTGCCAGATCCTTTGCAATGGCGTGTTCCGGAGCCAGTACCATAAAGGTTGCGCCGTAGAGCGTGTCGGGACGGGTGGTGTAGACGGTGATCTTCTCTTCCCGGCCCTCCACGGGAAACTCTACCTCTGCGCCGTAGGACTTGCCGATCCAGTCGGTCTGCATCTTCTTTACCTTTTCCGGCCAGTCCAGCTTGTCCAGATCGCTTAAGAGCCGCTCTGCGTAGGCCGTGATCTTCAGCATCCACTGGCGCAGGTTCTTCTTTGTTACCGTGGTGCCGCAGCGCTCACAGACGCCGTTTACCACTTCCTCGTTGGCCAGGCCCGTCTTACAGGAGGGGCACCAGTTGATAGGAAATTCCTTCTCATAGGCCAGACCCTCTTTGAACATTTTTACGAAGATCCACTGAGTCCACTTATAGAATTCGGGATCCGTGGTATTTACTTCCATATCCCAGTCGTAGAGGGCGGCGATATCGTTGATCTGTTTTTTAATATTCGCCACGTTCTCTGCGGTGGATTTGGCAGGATGAACGCCCATTTTGATTGCATAGTTTTCAGCCGGAAGGCCGAAGGCATCCCAGCCCATGGGGTGGATGATGTAGTGGCCCTGCATAAGCTTATAGCGGCTCCATACGTCACTGATGACGTAGCCTCTCCAGTGGCCTACATGCAGTCCGTTGCCGGAGGGATAAGGAAACATATCCAGACAATAATATTTTGGTTTTTTTCCGTCATTGACGTTCACTGGATGCTCTTCCCAGTGCTTGCGCCATTTTTCTTCTACTGCGCGGTGATTGTAAGGTACTGCCATTGTTTTTACACTCCTCTTTCTCTTTTTCGGCCCGAGTTGGATACGGTGCGGTGTTCTGCCGCAATTGAGCCTGATTTCACTAAATTTTATCATAAACATGAAGGGACAATTTGTCAAGTTAATTGCCCCTTCAAAGATTCAAAAAACGAGGCTGTGCAGCATCATAAGCCGCCAGCCTCTTTGTTTCAGTATTTTTTATACGGGATACGCTCCGTTCTTGGTATCTGCCACAGAAGCGTCCATCTTGGTTTTCTGGGCTTCTCTGTATTTAAAGAAGTCTACGGCTACCTGAGGGAACAGTGCATAGGATAATACATCCTCATCCTGCTCCTTGTACTGTGCCATCTCTGCTTCCAGAGTCTCCAGCTCGTTGGGAACCAGATCTGCCGGACGGCAGGTAATCACCTCTGCATCACCGATACACTTTTTCTGTACTTCGGGATTGAAGGGCTTTACCGTCTTTCCGTACTTGCCGGAAAGAACGTCCTTCGTCTCCTTGGTTACCATCTTGTAGCGCTCGCCTGCCACTACGTTCATAACGGCCTGGCTTCCTACGATCTGTGAGGACGGCGTAACAAGAGGACACTCGCCGAAGTCCTTACGTACACGCGGAACCTCTTCCAGAACCTCATAGTACTTATCCTCTGCGCCCAGATCCTTAAGCTGTGAAGTCAGGTTGGACAGCATGCCGCCCGGTACCTGATACAGCAGGGTCTTGATGTTAACACCCATGTTCTTCGGATTGAGCAGGCCGCTCTCCAGGCACTCATCCCGGTAGGGACGGAAGTAATCGGCAATCTCTGCCAGAAGGTTCTGATCGTAACCTGTGTCGTAGGGAGTTCCCTTAAAGGTCTCTACCATAACCTCAGTTGCAGGCTGGGAAGTACCCAGCGCCAAGGGTGACATTGCGCAGTCGATCACGTCCACGCCCGCCTCTACAGCCTTCATATAGGTCATGGAAGCTACGCCGGAGGTATAGTGTGTATGGAGCTGAATCGGAATCTTGACAGCCTCCTTCAATGCGGTTACCAGCTCCGTTGCCTTATAGGGCAGCAGAAGGCCGGCCATATCTTTGATACAGATGGAATCCGCACCCATGCTTTCGATCTCTTTTGCAATGTTCGTCCAGTACTCCAGCGTGTAAGCGTCGCCCAGGGTATAGGAAAGAGCGATCTGTGCATGGCCTTTTTCCTTGTTGGAAGCCTTTACGGCTGTCTCCAGGTTGCGCAGGTCATTTAAGCAATCGAAAATACGAATGATGTCAATGCCGTTTGCAATGGATTTCTGTACGAAATACTCTACTACGTCATCGCCGTAAGGACGGTAGCCCAAGATGTTCTGTCCGCGGAACAGCATCTGCAGGGGCGTCTTCTTTGCCTTTTCTTTGATCTTTCTCAAGCGCTCCCAGGGATCTTCGTGAAGGAAACGCAAAGATGCGTCAAAGGTTGCGCCTCCCCAGCATTCCAGTGAGTGATAGCCTACCTGGTCAAGCTTCTCTACAATGGGAAGCATAAGCTCTGTGCTCATACGTGTGGCAATCAGAGACTGATGGGCATCACGCAGTATGGTTTCGGTAATTTTTACCGGTTTTGTCTGTGACATTCTCTAAAACCTCCTATTCTTATTCCTGTTTTACAATACTCAGACCGTGTATGGAAAAAACTGAGCATTGCTGTTTTCCATTATTACATTACACCGAAGATAGCCATAAAGGTTCCGGCTGCTACGGCCGTACCGATTACGCCGGCTACGTTGGGGCCCATGGCGTGCATCAGAAGGAAGTTGGTGGGATCTGCCTCCGCGCCTACCTTCTGGGATACACGGGCTGCCATAGGTACTGCAGACACGCCTGCGGATCCGATCAGCGGATTTACCTTGCCGCCTGTAACCTTGCACATAATCTTTCCGAATATAACGCCTGCCGCCGTGCCAAAACCAAATGCAACCAGGCCTAATAACACGATCTTAATGGTATCCCAGTTCAAGAACGCCTCGGCGCTTGTAGTTGCGCCTACAGAGGTACCCAAAAGAATAACCACGATGTACATCAGTGCATTGGAAGCCGTCTCCTGGAGCTGGCGGACTACGCCGGACTCGCGGAACAGGTTGCCAAGCATCAGCGCACCTACCAGGGGTGCGGTTGAGGGCAGAATCAGGCAGACTACTACCGTAACGATGATGGGGAAGAGGATCTTCTCCAGCTTGGATACGGGACGGAGCTGCTCCATCTTGATCTTACGCTCTTTTTCCGTAGTCAGCAGCTTCATAATAGGCGGCTGGATGACAGGAACAAGAGACATGTAGGAATAGGCTGCCACCGCAATGGGGCCCATAATCGCTGTCTGCTCCAGTTTTCCGGCCAGGAAAATGGATGTAGGGCCGTCGGCTCCTCCGATGATGGAGATAGCCGCTGCCGCCTTGTCGGAAAAGCCCATGGCCATAGCGCCAAGGTAAGCGGCAAAGATACCAAACTGTGCCGCAGCGCCCAGCAGAAAACTCTTGGGGTTTGCGATCAACGGCCCGAAGTCGGTCATGGCTCCAACGCCCATGAAAATCAGGGACGGCAGAATCGCCCACTCGTCCAGCACATAGAAGTAATAGAGAAGGCCTCCTACGCCGTTTGCAGATTCCTCCGGACTGAGCATAATGTCCGGATAAATATTTACCAGCAGCATACCAAAAGCAATGGGAACCAAAAGAAGCGGTTCATATTCCTTTTTGATAGCCAAGAACAGGAAAAAGCATGCAACACCGACCATGACATAGTTTCCCCAGGTCAGATTGAAGAACGCTGTCTGATGCATGAGATTTCCCAGTGTTTCTAATATATATCCCATGTCTTAACCTCCGTTAGTTTGATAGGATTCCAGTGTTTTGTCAGTTCAGGGATGCCAGTAAATCACCGGATTCTACTGCGTCGCCTACTCCGACATTGATGCTGGCTACCGTACCATCCTCGGGAGCAACAACCGGGATCTCCATTTTCATAGCTTCCAGAATCACGATGCTGTCTCCGGCCTTCACTGCCTGGCCTACGGAAGCCTCTACCTTAAATACCTTGCCGGGAACGGAAGCCTTCACTTCGATTCCGCCTGCCGCTGCTGTGGGCTTTGCTGCTGCGGGTGCCGGAGCTGCCGCCGGTTTTGCCGCCGGAGCCGCTGCGCGGACCGGTGCGCTTCCTGCGCCGCCTTCTTCTACGGTTACATCATATGCCACGCCATTTACGGTGATTGTATAATTTTTCATCTTATTGATTCCTCCTAAAAATTTGAATGATGTGTACTATTCCCAGATTTATTTTTACGCTCTTTTCCATTTCTGGCTGCTTTTACGCTTGATGGAGCGCACTACGAAGCCGTCCGTAGACGTGGTTCCCATGGAAGCCGCCACTGCTGCCGTAATAACTGCCACAAGCTCCAGATCGTCTGTCATTTCTGCCGCTTTTGCCGGAGCTGCCGGGGCCGGGGCTGCTGCAGGAGCTGCCGGAGCCGCCGCCTTCTTTTCCGCCGCTTTCTTCTTGCCGAACTTTCTTTCGATAGCCGGTATAAAGTTGAAGCAGGAAATAATAAGGCTGATGAGAATCAGAACCGCAAACACGACTCCCATTCCAAGGAGGGTGTTCATACCTGCTTTCTGAAGGATCTCACCGGTGCTGTAGATGGGATCGGCCGTTACGGTAATAACAATGTCGTGGCTGTCGTACACCAGAGAAAGCCGCATGTCATGCTTCTCAAACTCGTACACCGCATCGTAGGTAACTTCGCCGTCGTTTTCCACGCCGCCTTCGTATTCCTTTAGACCCACATAGGCGCCGAACTCGTCCATGTTGCCTGCATAGGATTTGAAGAGGGTCAGGTAAGCTTCAGCCGTAAAGTCAAACTTCTGGCCTGCTCCGCTGATATAGGGATACAGGGCTACTTCCTGCTCAAAGTCCTCAAAGTTCTCTTCCAGTCCTGCGATCTGCTCATTTAACTCTTCCTCGCTCATAGAGGACAGCATCTTGACATACTGATCGGATTTGGCCTGGTACATCTCTTCCTTGGGAAGCTTCTCTCTCTCCGCACAGCCGGCCAGAGACAGGACGCAAATCAGCATTGCCAGAAGGCTGATTATTTTTTTCATGTTTCTTCTCATATTATTCACCTCTCTTAAACCGTTCCGTGTTTTCTGTCCGGGCGATCTTCTCTCTTTGTGAATAACATCTCAAACGCGCCAATGACGTATTTTCTGGTGTCCTTGGGCTCGATAATGCTGTCTACATAGCCTCTCTTAGCTGCTGCCTCAGGACTTGACTGAAGCGCAGCGTACTGGGCTGCTTTTTCCTTCTGGACGGCTGCATCTGCATCGGCGTACATGATCTTCGCCGCCAGCTTTGCATCCATCATGCCGATCTCGGAACCTGTCCATGCGTAAACCATGTCAGCGCCGATTCCCTTGCTGTTCATGGATACGTAGGCGCTTCCATAGGCTGCGCCTGCGATGACGTTTACTTTGGGTACGGTGGCATTCGCAAAGGCGTAGGTAAGCTTAGCCATGGCTCTTGCGATGCTGCGCTCGGTGCACATGTTTGCCTTGTAGCCCTTCACATTGGTTACAGAAAGCACCGGGATGTTGAAGGCATCGCAGAAGCTGATAAAGTCTGCCGCTTTCTGGGCGCCTCTGGCTGTCAGCTCTGTATCGTTGTTTGCCACTGCTCCTACAGTCATTCCGTTAAGCTTGATGAGGCCGGTTACCATATCTTTTGCATAATCTTTTTTCGTCTCGAAGAATACGTTTCCATCGGAAATACTGGAAAGTATGTAGGGTGCGGAGTACTCTACATTTCCCAAATCTTCGCATACGCGGTTCAGATCGTCCATGCATTCCTCATAGGAAGCATCGTCCTCGTTGTTGGCCGGGAGCATGGCAATAAGCTCGCGGATCTGGGAGAGGATGCCTGCTTCGTCTCCTACTACGTCTACGGTTCCGGCTTCTTCTGCCTGGAAAGCTGCGGATGCGCTGTTGCATTTGGAGATCTCATTTCCCTCGATGGCGTTGGGGGAGTTTACGAAGAGCTTTGCTTTTTTCTCTTCCATGAATGTAAAATCAGCCAGTCCGGGGACTACAGCCAGTCCGCCGCCGCAGGTTCCGAATACGGCTGCTATCTGCGGAACTACGCCGGATGCAAGAGTCTGCTTGAGATAGATCTCTCCGAAGCCGTTTAATGCGTCTGTGGCTTCCTCAAGACGGACGCCTGCGCAGTCGATGAGACCGATGACGGGCGCGCCCATTTTGCAGGCCATGTCGTAGAGTTTTGTGATTTTTTTTGCATGCATCTCCCCAAGGGTCCCGTTCAGTACGGATGCGTCCTGGCTGTATACATACACAAGATTGCCGTCTATGACGCCGTATCCGGTGATGACGCCGTCGGACGGTGTTTCTTTTTGCTGCATGTTGAAATCTGTGCTTCTGGCTGTTACCATGCCGCCGATTTCAACAAAACTGTTCTCGTCAAGTAAGCTCTCGATTCTCTTACCTGCCAAGGTTTGTGCTGTAGTACTCATTTTCAGCCCTCCATTTTTATATGATAATTCTAAACCATTTCATGCCGTTTACCATTTTAGCAATTTTTTGTCAAAGAATCAAGGGGTTTGTGAAAAAAAGGGGGACGGTACGGTCACAAAATTGTGCGGCAGGCTTTTCCATATCTGTGTTCGGACGGTTCGCGTACACTCTGTCTGCTCTGGGCGTACATTGTTTTTTTGTGTGAGAGCTTTTAGGTCTCTTGACAATGTACGTCCATATCAGACAGAGTGTGCGCGAACAGCCGGACACAGGATATTGGAAAAGCCTGCCGCACAATTTTGTGACCTTCCCTGGTATTGGGGGGGGTAAGGGTGGGGAGCGGTTGTTTTAGCGGGCTGTCAGGCCCAGGGCCTTGGTTAGCTCCAGGGCAGCTATGGGGAAGAGGGCCAGGGTGAAGCCGGTTCCGTACATTCCGGGCTGGAGGGTGGTCAGGCCGAATATTTGGGCCAGGGGCGGAATGAATAGGACGCAGGACATGAGCAGGGTGGAGGTCAGGGCTGCCAGGTTTAGTTTTTTGTTGGTGAAGATGCCGGTTTTTAGGAGGGATCTGGCGGATCTCATGTTGTAGGCGTGGAGGATCTGGCTGTAGCCCAGGACTAGGAAGGCCATCGTCCGTCCGGCTTTCAGGCCGCCGGAGGAGCTGCATCCTATCCAGAAGGCGGACAGGGACAGGAGGCCGAACATGATTCCCTGGAGAATGACTTGGATTCCCAGGCCGTGGGCGAAGATTCCCTCTTCTTTGGGTCTTGGCTTTGTGTTCATAACGCTGTCTTCTACCGGCTCCATGCCTAAAGCAATGGCTGGGAGACTGTCGGTGACTAGATTGATCCACAAAAGCTGCATGGAAAGTAAGGGAGAGGCTTTGAAAAGCAGCATGGAACTGAATACTAATAGTACCTCTCCGATGTTGGTGCCCAGGAGAAAGCCTACGGTTTTGCGGATGTTGTTGTAGATTCCGCGGCCTTCCCGGACGGCGGAGACAATGGTTGCGAAGTTGTCGTCCTGGAGGGTCATGTCGGCGGCTCCCTTAGCTGTGTCGGTGCCGGTGATCCCCATGGCGCAGCCAATGTCGGCGGCTTTGAGAGCCGGGGCATCGTTTACACCGTCTCCTGTCATGGAAACGATTCTGCCTTTTTTCTGCCAGGCTTTTATGACGCGGATTTTGTCCTCGGGGGCTACCCGGGCGTAGACAGAGATGTTTTCCAGCTTTTTGTGGAAGGCTTCTTCTGTCAGAGCTTTTAGCTCTGTTCCGGTTATGGCTTCCTGGCCTTCTAAGAGGATGCCGAGCTGCTCTGCTATGGCAGAGGCGGTGATGACGTGGTCACCGGTGATCATGATGGGACGGATTCCGGCCTGCCGGCAGAGTGCCACGGCTTGTTTTGCCTCTTCTCTTGGAGGATCGATCATGCCTGCCAGTCCTAAGAAGGTTAAGTTTTGTTCCAGCTCTTCGCTTGTCAGCTCTTCCGGGATCTGATCCAGGGTGCGGCAGGCTATGGCCAGAACCCGGAGGGCCTGGGAGCTCATCTGCCGGGTAACGGCGGCGGCTTTTTCCAGATCCCCCTGGACGCAACGCTCCTGGAGCATGTCGAAGGCTCCTTTTGTGATAGCTATGGTTTTTCCGTCTATGGTATGGATGGTTGTCATAAGCTTCCGGTCGGAGTCAAAAGGAAGCTCTCCTATCCGGGGATATTGGGCTTTGATTTCTTCCTGGTAAATGCCGTTTTTGCGGGCTGCGGACAGGATGCTTGTTTCTGTGGGATCTCCGATGTGGATTTCCCGTCCTTCTTCAAAGCGGAGGGAGCCGTTGCTGCAGAGGGCTCCGTATAAGAGCAGGCGGCAAACGCCTGGGGTGTTCTCGCCGTTGATTGCTTCTGTTTCGTCTTCGCCGTCTGCGTATGCCTGGGTCAAGGTCATTTTGTTCTGGGTCAGGGTTCCTGTTTTGTCGGAACAGATGACGGAGGTGGAGCCTAAGGTTTCTACGGCCGGGAGTTTTTTGACGATGGCATTTTGTTTTGCCATCCGCTCCACGCCGATGGAGAGGACGATAGTTACAATGACCGGAAGGCCCTCGGGGATGGCGGATACTGCTAAGGATACGGCGGTCATAAAGATCTCCATTACCGGCATGCCTCCGGCAAGTCCCATAAAGAAGATAGCAGCGCAGATTACGAGGGCTAAGGCTCCCATGTATCTTCCTAACTGGGCAAGCTTCTGCTGCAGAGGGGTCTGGACTTCACTCTCTCCTTCCAGCATGCCTGCGATCCGGCCCATCTGGGTATTCATGCCGGTTTCGGTTACTATGGCAGTTCCGGTTCCGTAGACGATGCTGCAGCCGGAATAGACACAGTTGATCCGATCGCCCAAGGGTGCATCGGTATTCAGGATGGCGGCTGCGTCTTTTTCTGCCGGGAGGGATTCTCCTGTGAGGGCGGATTCTTCGGATTTGAGACTGGAGGAGGTCAGCAGCCTTGCGTCAGCCGGGACGAAATCGCCTGCTTCCAGCTTGATGACATCGCCGGGAACAAGCTGGGCGGCGTCTATGACCTGCTCCTGTCCTCCGCGAAGAACGTGGGCGTGGGGCGCGGCAAGGCGCATCAGCGCCTCCAGAGATCGCTCGGCTTTGTTTTCCTGGACAACGCCCATGACTGCATTTAATACGACGATGAGCAGGATAAGCAGCGGTTCAAAGAAGGCGGCGCTGTCGTGCTCAGACAGGGCGACAAAAAAAGATACGGCGGCGGCAGCTAAAAGGATCAGTACCATGACATCCTTGAACTGTTCCAGAAATTTTGCCAGGATGGATTTTTTCCCGGCTTCTTTCAGACGGTTTTCACCGTATTCTTTGAGGCGGTTTTGGGCCTCAATGCTGCTTAAGCCTTCGGGGGTGGTTTTTAGGTGTTTCTGCAGTTCTTCTATAGTTTGACTGTGACTGTTCATTTGGCCTCCTATTAATAGTTCCGTAAAATTCTACGATATTCTGGTTCTGTTTACCTTATTATTCCCAAATGCTCCAATAAAATTTTCATTCCCATGCAGATAAGTATAATTCCTCCTGCAAACTCGGCTTTTGATTTCCATTTGCTGCCGAATATGTTTCCGATGCGGATGCCGGCGGCGGAGATTGCGAAGGTGACGGCTCCGATAAAGGTGATGGCTGGGAAGATCTCTACCTGGAGGAAGGCCAGGGTTACGCCTACGGCAAGGGCATCTATGCTGGTGGCAACGGCCAGAGGGAGCATGGATTTGAAAGAAAAGGGGTTCTCTGTGCTTTCGCTGGAGCAGACTTCGCAGTCCTCTTCTTTGCTTCTGGCTTCCCGAAGCATGTTGATACCGATGATTCCCAGCAGGATGAAGGCTATCCAGTGATCGATGCTGGTAATGTACTCTTTGAATTGTACGCCTAAGAGAAAGCCCAGAAGGGGCATGAAGGCCTGGAAGCCTCCGAAGTAGATTCCGGCTGTGCCGCATTCACGGATGCCTGCTTTGGGGACGCAGAGGCCTTTGCAGATGGATACGGCGAAGGCATCCATGGAAAGGCCTACTGCCAGTAAAAATAGTTCTGGTAGATTCATGTTTTTTCCTCCATGTTTAGTTCCGCAAACTCCCTTACAATACACTTCTATGAAATCCAATTCCAGTCACAAAACCGTCTGCCTGGAATTGGATTTGTGCATTGTAAGGGATTTTGCTGTTTTAGTTCCGCAGATTCCCTTACATTGTGTCATTGAAAGGATAGGGTTGTTTTGTAAAAAAGAAAGACTTATCCACAGTTTTTCTCTGTAGATAAGTCTCGTTGTTTCAAACAAAACCAGGCCTTGCAGCCATGATGTTGATCTTGTTACGTCCCAGTCCTTTAAAGTGCTGAGCCGCCAACTACTCCCTTATAGCTGATTTGTATGGGTGTTTTGATGTATTTTACTACATTTTACCACGAATGGCAAGAAAAATTTTTAATTCTTCGTCTCAGAGTTATCTGAACATAGGGATGCAACATCTATGGAACGAGTGGGAATATTTGTTTACCGTATGTGGCACACGGGAAGCTCCTTTGTGCCTTGAACTTGAGTCAAAAGTCCGTCGGGCACTGGAGCGTGTCCCCATAGATTGGGCTGAAGAAATGTTGACACAAATTTTGTCCCTTTTGGATGAGTCTCAAAAAATTCATGCAGATAAAAAACTAAAATAGGGCGGCGGTAATAGGCATTGACTATCCCCGCCGCCCTATCTGTTATGGCTCCATACCGACAAGATGCGGTTTTACTCTCCCTCATCATAGCGGTAACAGTCGGGGAAATACTTCACGATAATACCGCCCATGATGTACTTGTGGTGGTTCTCGGCTTTGCGTTTCTTCTCATTCTGCTTTTTCTTTTCGTTGGCTACACGCTGTTTTGCCTGTTGCAATACCTGTAATGCTTTTTCTAAGTCCTTTCTGATTTCCTGTTTGTTCTCAATCATTTCTGATACCTCATTCTTTCTGTGCTGTGTTAATAGTTTCGGAAAATAAAAAGTCCCAGTTCGTTTAATTGTTGCTGGTGAAATACGTGTATAAATATACATTTTCGATGATTTTATACATTTTCCCAGTAATAGGATATTTGGTCTACGATAGTTGTATCAGTAGAATATTGTCAATATATTTTTCATTCATTCTTAAGATTGATATATGTACGTTGAAATATACAATAAAATAATGTATGATATAAAATGTATTTTTTGAGGATTATAACCATGAAAAAGAAGTTATATTACATTATTTGTTTATGTAGTCTTGTTTCGATTATGTTATGCGCATGTAACAATTCCGTAGACAGCATTACCGAAACGGTAACATTTCAAGCAACAGTAATTGAAGTCACAGGTAATTCAATTTTAGTAGAACCGATAGAGGGTTCTTCGGAACTTAGTTCATCAGATCAGTTCAGTATACCAAACAAAGACGGGCTAGAATTGCAAACGGGAAATATTATTGAAATTGAATATAACGGAGATATTTTAGAATCCTATCCTGCACAGTTGGGAGAAGTATATAACATTACTATTGTGAAAAGCTAATCATGTATAATTTAGGTTATGCTTTGAATTTTATAAATGCAAAAAGTATTCTTGATTTTAACAGAATGAATATTGGGAGAAAATATGAAAACGAATTTCAAACATACATTTAGTTTTAATGCTTTCCAAATAAAAATGATTGCGTTAATTACAATGACTTTAGACCACATTAGCAGCTATCAAACAATCACTCAAAATCGGACAATTAACGATGGATTGGGAATCATTGGTAGAATTGCTGCACCACTGTTTCTATTTATGGTAGTAGAGGGTGTGCGTCATACACGAAACAAAACTAAGTATCTTCTTCGATTGTATATGGCTGGCACTGTGATTGAGATAGTAAATCGAATAATAGAAGGAGCCACAGAAGGACCTTCAATTGGCAATACATTACCAATGTTCTTCTATACAGCGTTGTTTATCATTTGCATAGAACATATTGTAAATAATCCTAAAAATCTGAAAGTTGTTTGTACTGCAATATGTGGATTGATTATTCCATTTTTATTTTATGCACTCAACATTATTTTGCCAAGATACGGATATAGTACGGCGTGGGGAATCATATCCATATTTTTCCCATCTCCTATGAATGTAGATTATTCCATCCTGTTTGTTCTAATGGGAATTGCGTGGTATTTTATCAATAATAGACTAATAAATTGTGCTATATTTGCGGCATTATCACTTGTTTGTACGATAATACCAGTTTCTTTCATCACGACAGGTTGTCCTGTTATGTTAACGCCAGCAGTCTGTAGTATATTTGATCTGTTTGTGGATACACAATGGTGTATGTGTTTGGCAATCCCGTTTATGCTCCTCTACAATGGAGAAAAAGGTCATAGCCTTAAATATTTATTTTACATTTATTACCCTGTTCACGTATATCTTCTCTTTTTCATCCTGCATATAAGAGATTTTTGATAATTTGTGAAAAAGATTGCAAACATTTTTTACTGCTTTCATGCTTTGCTTAATAGCTGAATGTTCACATAAAACGATAGTATCAATTAACTTGCCAAGAAAAACAGTATACAATCAATTGATGTAATTATAGGCGATGGCTCAAAACCATCGTCTATTTTTATGCCCTTTATCACGTACTCAAAATCTAGAGATTCCAGCCCATATTTTATACCCAATACACAATATGATTAAAATTAAATATGGTTCGGAGACAAAAAGGGGCTATACGTTACAAATGAGTTGTATACGTGCCAGTTACTACACCCATCTAATGCCTGTATACATTCAAATATTAAAAAGTACAACAGGATAACTGTGAGTACTTTTTAAGGAAATCGAACTAATGCTCGATAAAACAGATGGCTTTATGCCAAAAAATTGTATGTCAGGATATGACTTTGAACTATGGGTGCAAGGGATACTGACCGCATTAAAATTTGACGCAAAGCGGACAAAGGGAAATGACAATGGTGTTGACATTATTGCGACACTGGGAGAAAGGGGAAGTCACTTAAAATATTACATACAATGTAAATTCCATAACAGACCAGTTGGAAAGACACCTGTACAAGAAGTATATACAGGATGTAATTATTTTGGAAATGACGGGTATCCGGTAGTAATAACAAATAACCGTATGTCAAACGAGACAAGAGCATATGCAATGAGTTAAGGGATGCCCTTTATTTTGGGCTTTAATGGGAGTGAAATATTCATTTTCCGTATAAATATAAGCTGTGTGGGGCAGAGATAGTCAGTAGCAACAAATAAACGAATTGGGAGAATAAAAAAGGCAGCGGATTGTCTGTTAAGATAATCGCTACCCAAAGGTAAACCGTATTCAATTTTTCAACTTTCTTCTAACATGACATATTTATTTAATATTTGCGAATAAATCAGAATAACGCTCCACATATCTTTATACAACACACATCAGCCCATACATTATCGCACATATAAGCAAACTGATGATACTTACTTTATTTGTTCTATAGTTTGTATTTGCAGGATTCCACTTTTTTATTTTGCTATTTTCAAATAAGAATCCAGTGGTTGCACTTATTATACCCAAAAGCAGCAATCCACATATTTTCGTCGCAGGCAGTGTATTATTCTCAATTCCCTTTATTTCAAATACAATAACCGCCATTCCTATTCCTGCACATAATATTAAGAAAAATATTGCAGTTGCTGGAATACTGCGTTTGGCACGTTTCCTGTCATCTTCTCTGCGATAGATTTTATCTATCATTTTGTAGTTGCTCATTTCTATGCTTGTGGTAAAATTCAGTATATATGCAACGATCAGAACGCTATTAAACCATTGCATTTTCAAATTTATCCCATTTATCACACAAAGCAGAAAAATATATACAGTAGACATGATTCCAATATGCAAATCAATCTGTACAAGCAGTTTCTTCACTTCAAAAATATTATACTCTATCTTGTCATCAAATCCTGCAATTCCATTAAAAGAATTATTTTTTATCGCATTGGAAAAATAGATATGCAGGAACAGTTGTATGGGCATACATAGAATAAACATACAGATGAATATCCCAACACGAAAAATATCCGTTAATGCACTGTAAATGATATATGCCAATATACACAAAACAGATATTCCTATAAAAATCCATGACATTTTTCCTATTGATACTTCCCCTTGTGTTGATGATTTTTCCCCACTCTCATTCCCTAGTAATGTATCAACTTCAACTTCAAATAATTGTGCTAATTTAATTAAATTGTCAGAGTTTGGTTTTGAAGTATTAGTTTCCCATTTGGTTACGGCTTGACGGCTGACCTCCAAATATTCTGCAATTTTTTCCTGTGACAGTCCTTTCTTTTTGCGATAGTACATTAGATTTTCTGCCAATCGATTTTCATTCATATTACGCACCTCCGTATAATTCTGATAGCGATAATATACTGATTTATCCAATTGCACTCTACCAACTATATAGAAAATATGGGCAACTATATGGCAACTATTAGTTGCAACTGCTGTTTTTTCTGCTATTAGTCCAATTTTATAGAATTGTTTAATGGCTTTATTCTACCACAAATGCAAACATACTTCCATTTAAGTTTATTCAAGACCCCTTTGCTTCAGTGTACAAAGGATTACAATAAAAATGGACTGCCAACCTACAACTTCTACCGCTCTTCCAAAGAGCGGTATTTCATTTTTCTGAAATGTAATGATTACATGCTCCAGCTTCGAGCCAAGTTGGCCCGAAGGTTGATAAGCTGAATATGACACTGACATATTTGAATTCCAACCAAATATTCTTTTCCAGCTGGTAAAAATGATTAAAAAGGGAGTATGGCTGTTACGATTTGGCCATATAGAAGCCGTTTAGTTTCAAGCATTATCTGCGTGGTTTCCAAAGGCTGAGTATTTTTATACCTTTGCCTCTTGTTTTATGAAGTATTTCGTAACACTAAGGTATTAAAATTTAAACTAAGCTGGTATAACATATTTTCTAAATGGAAAAATATATCTTCATCCTGAGCATATTCCATGATATAATTATCCCAACAGACTATCGGAACGAGGGAAATGTATGGACGATTTAGCATTAAACTATCAAAGTGATTTTAATGCCATTCTGCAAATGATAGCAGATGGCCGCCGGAAAGCTTCCTATCAAGTGAATGCCACAATGATTGACCTTTATTGGGGAATTGGAGAATTTGTTTCCAATAAGGCCGTACAGGATGGCTGGGGACGTTCTACCGTAAAGGCACTTTCTGAATACATTCTGACGCAGGAACCAGGGATTAGAGGCTATTCCCCACAGAATATCTGGCGCATGAAGCAGTTCTTTGAAACTTATTGTGACAAGCCAGAGTTAGGAACTCTGCTAAGAGAAAACACATGGTCAAATAATTTGCATATCATGTCAAAGACAAAATCGGATGCAGAGAGATTATTCTATTTGAAGCTGGCCTCTCGGGAAAAGTATAAAGCAAAAGAACTGGAACGGCAGATTGACAGCGGATATTATGAGCGTTTAATGCTATCAGCCGGTAAAGCGCCTTCCGCCATATCCCATGCTGCACATGCGAACATAATCAGGGACATGTATATGTTGGAGTTTTTAGACTTGCCCGAGCCTTATAGGGAATATGATTTGAAAAAGGCCATTTTGAAGAACATGAAAAAGTTTTTACTGGAAATTGGCAGGGATTTTATTTTTATGGGAGAAGAATATCATCTTCAAGTAGGAAAGAACGACTATTATACGGATTTAATCCTTTTTCATAGGGAGCTACAATGCCTTGTTGCAATTGAGTTGAAAATTGATGATTTCAAACCGGAATACTTGGGAAAAATGCAGTTTTATCTTGAAGCGTTAGACCGGGATGTAAAGAAGCCCCACGAAAATCCCAGCGTTGGCATTATTCTTTGCAAGAGTAAGGACGAGGACGTTGTTGAATATGCCCTGAGCCGGAACATGAGTCCAACCATGATTTCCGAATATAGGACGAAACTAATCAGCAAGGAAATCTTACAAAAGAAACTTGAGGAATTAACGGAAATGGTGGATGAGGATAAAAACTCTCAACGACGTTGAGAGTTTTTCAAAAAATCAATTTATTATGTTAGTACAATAATAGCAGGGGATTATAATGATCCTTTGCTATTTTTATAACCTCAAGCTAATATAAGGAGCAAAGCGACGCTGACATTTCGGGCCAAGTTGGCCCGAAGCCGGGTTTGGGGAGGCTCCCCAACAAGCAGATTTTTACGTTCTGGCCGGAAGGCCGGAACGTAAAAATAGCAACTGTGTGGCCACAGTTGCCCTGCTTGCCACTTAGCGGCAGCCCCTAAAATGGCGCAAAAAAACAGAGGCCCTTATTCTGGAACCTCCGTTTCTCTGGCTTTCTTAATGCCCTCGGCTGTGGCTTCTATCACGACAAGCTCTTTTTCATTCATGGAGTTTAGAAGTACATCAATGTGCTTTCTGCAAGAGCTTGACCTTGCCCCTCCGTCCGCATGAATAAATTGGTCAACTGAAACGTCAAACATGGTAATAAGCTTAACAAAAAGGTCGAAGCTGGGATACTGGCCTTTGTTCTCAATATTCATAATGGTACGGGAGTCACGGTCTACTAATTCCGCAACATAGGCTTGTGTCCAGCCCTTTTCTTCTCTGGCTCGTTTAAGAGCCGCACCGAGGCCGTGAAAGTCAAACTTTCTTTCATCTTGGTTCATTCTCATATCACCCTATATCATTGTACATTTCGGGTTAAATTATGAGAATGTAATGGAATTTTACATAAAGTAGTATTTCATTTCATCAATGTGCAGCCTCCAACTTGTACTATTCGAGATAAAGAACTATAATGTATTCTGTGGAGGTGCGAAATGGACTATATGACATTGAAAGAGGCCGCCGAAAAGTGGGGCGTGACACCTCGTAGGGTAAATTATTATTGTGCTGGTGGGCGTATCCCCGGCGCTGTGAAAATGGCCGGTATTTGGCTGCTCCCTAAAACTTCGGAGAAGCCGCTTGATGGCCGGACAAAACAAGGAAAGGAACTAAAAAATGCAAAGGTTACTTTATGTAGAAGATGATTTAAGCCTAATTGACGGTCTGCAATATACTTTAGAAGTAAGTGGATATACGGTAGACAATGCCAAAACAAAAAAAGAAGCTTTAATATTATTCAAAAAGAACACTTATGATTTGCTGTTGCTGGATGTTACTCTTCCAGACGGTACAGGATTTGATGTTTGCAAAGAGGTGCGGAACAGCTCAACCGTTCCCATTATATTTTTGACAGCATCAGATCAGGAAATCAGCATTGTCCGAGGGCTTGATATGGGGGCCGATGATTATATCACCAAACCGTTCAAGCTGAATGAACTTCTATCCAGAATTAAGGCAATCCTGCGCCGTTCTTTGCAGTTTTCTAAAGCGGACACTATTCTGGAAGCCAATGGTATTCGTGTAGATACGGCGGAACGGCTCGTTTGGAAAAATGATGAACCGCTTGTTCTCCCGCTGGTGGAATACAAATTACTGTGTCTGTTCATGCAAAATCCTAATCATCTCATGTCACGGGAAATGATTTTAGACCGGATGTGGGATGGCAACGGAAATTTTGTAGATGATAATACCTTATCCGTTTATATTCGGCGGTTACGAAACAAAATAGAAGATATACCAAATGCGCCTAAATATCTGCTGACTGAACGGGGAATTGGATATAAGTGGGTTGTTGAGTGAGGGTGGATTTATGGGCAAATTAGGGAAAGAAACAAAGAATCTACTGTTGACAATCACCGTCATCTGCCTTATTTCATTTTTACTTGCCGCAGGAATTTCGTTTTTATTTGCAAAAGACTTCCAACACGAGATGTTGCTCCATGACTATGGTGTTTCCGGCTTCCAGCTGAACCATGAGGATAAATTGCAGATTTCAGCTTTTACTGCTCACCCCAACGAAAGCGATATAGAACGAGGCAAAGAAGCGCTGGCCTCTATTGGATATAGTGAAGCGACATCTATACAGCTATTGCCCGCTGTTCGGGAATATTTTAACCAGACAATTCTGTATCTGTTCGTGCTGTTATTGCTTCTATTCGGGATGATATATCTGGTGCTTTTGCTTTATCTGCGACGCCAGCATAAAGCCATTGATACCGCAGAAAGTGCAATTCGTGAATTTTTGGATGGCAATTCCATGTCCCGAATTGAATGTTCCCAAACGGGTGATTGGTATAGTCTTTTCCACGATGTCAACGAAATGGCAACTATTCTATCAGCTCATGCAGAGAGCCAGAAGCAGACAAAAGAGTTTTTACAGGACATCATTTCGGATGTATCTCATCAAATTAAAACACCCCTGTCTGCTTTGAAAATGTACCATGAAATCATAAGCAGCAATAAAGAGGATTCTGAGACGGTAGCGACCTTTTCAGAGAAATCTCAACGAGAGATTAAACGCATGGAAAATGTCATTTACACACTGCTTAAACTGGCGCGTCTGGATGCGGGGATTATCCAGATGGAGAAAGCAGAAGAAAATGTTTCCATTCTTATGCGGGATGTTTTAGAACGATTTGAAACTTGGGCCGAACAAGATCACAAAGAGATTACCCTTACGGGTCAGGATGACATTACTTTTAATTGTGATGCTCTATGGATGTCTGAAGCGATTGGAAATATCGTAAAAAATTCTCTGGAGCACACCAAACCAGGCGGTAATATTTCAGTGCAATGGGCACAATCGCCTTTGATGACTCAAATTGTCATTGCGGATGACGGAAAAGGAATACACCCGGAAGATCTGTATAATATTTTCAAACGGTTTTACCGCAGTCGTCTTTCTTCGGATGTTCATGGCATTGGCCTTGGTCTGCCATTGGCGAAATCCATTGTAGAAGCACATGGAGGAACTATTTCTGTAACCAGTACACCTGATGTTGGAACTACCTTCACATTGAACTTTTTTTACCTTACAAATGAGTAAGATAGAGGTCACTTGGAAGTAAGTCAAAGGGGGGTATGATGGAGGACATAAGGAGGTATAAGATATGAATATTCTTGAAGTACAGAATTTGTGTAAAACTTATGGAATGGGTGAAGCTGCGGTTCAGGCATTGCGCGATGCAACATTTTCAGTTCGTAAAGGCGAATTTATTGCCATCATTGGAGAATCCGGATCTGGCAAAAGTACACTGCTAAATGTTGTGGGTGCACTGGACAAATCAACTTCCGGCAAGGTATGGATTGATGGTCAGGATATTTTTTCTATGCCGGAGAAAAAACTGACCGTGTTCCGGCGTCAGCACATCGGCTTTATCTTTCAGTCATTTAATTTAATTCCAGAGCTGAATGTAGAGCAGAACATCACTTTCCCGTTGCTGCTTGACTATAAGAGGCCGGATCAGAAGTTTGTTAATGAATTACTGAATGTGCTGGGGTTGACCGATCGCCGTCATCATCTTCCCAGCCAACTCTCCGGCGGTCAACAACAGCGTGTAGCCATTGGAAGAGCTTTGGTCACTCGACCTGCTTTGATTTTGGCAGACGAGCCAACTGGCAATTTAGACAGTAAAAATAGTCAAGAAGTTTTGGCACTTTTGCAAACTATGTCAGCCAAGTACCAACAAACTATTCTGATGATTACCCACAATAAAAACCATGCAAGTGCAGCAGACCGAATTTTCAATATGTCTGACGGTGTGCTAAAGGAATTGGGGGGAAATCAGAAATGAGACACTACCTAAATTTGGTTTCTATCTCCAATAAAGTTCATCATAGGCAAAGCCGCATGACACGCATTTGTATTGTGCTGGCGGTTTTCCTGGTTGCAGTCATGTTTGGACTGGCCGATATGTATTTGAAAAGCATGACGGATGAAACCCGGCATCAAACTGGAGATTGGCATTGTAAAATCACAGCTATTGACGAAAAAACATCCGAATATATTGCTGCCCGCCCTGAAATAGACTTGTCTGGCTGGCAAGGCAACATTCCCGCAGAAATCGGCTGCACAGTGGCAGATCAGCCCGTTTCTGTTGCAGGGATGGACGAGACAATATTTTCTGAAATTTATTTAGGTTCTGTCCTTTCAGGTGAGTTCCCTGAGATAGCTGGACAGGTAGCTGTTTCATCTACATTAGCACAAACAGCAGGAATTTCGTTGGGAGATACTCTTACTTTGAACTCTCCTGATGGGAGTACAATGCAACTGGCGATTACGGGAATTATGGAGGATGATGCCGCCAATATGATCTCGGGAAGTGCCAGTGCAATCCTTTTGACACCTGAAGGGCTGTCAAACATTCAAACTGCGGATCTAAGCGGCAACTGGCAGTATGTCGTTCGGTTCTCGCTGCTCACTAATGTTGGTTCCAGCATTGCTGATATTCAGCAGCAAAACGGCATATCTGATGCACAAATCACCCAAAATGAAGAACTGCTCAGTATGCTCGGGCAGCTGCCGGGTTCCAATATGTCGCAGATATACACAATGGCATTTCTGCTTTCTTTGGTGGTAATGGGAACTTGTGTTATGATGATTTCCAGTAGTTTGAATAGTAATGTCAGCCAGCGCATGGAGTTTTTCGGTTTACTGCGCTGTTTGGGAGCCACTCGTCGCCAAGTATTGCGCTTTGTGCGCCGTGAGGCTTTACAGTGGTGCATTACCGCCATACCCATTGGTATCGGGTTAAGTATCGTGGTGGTTTGGGGACTGTGTGCAGTCATGCGGCAGCTCAGCACTGTATGGTTTGGTTATATGCCTATCTTTGGCATTAGCTGGCTAAGCATTGGTGTGAGCATTGTATTGGGACTTATTACAGTTCTATTGGCGGCTCGGACCCCCGCAAAAATGGCAGCAAAGGTTTCCCCATTGGAGGCTGTCACAGGCAATACACAGCAGGAATCCTCGTTCCGCCATGCGGCAAACACTCGGCGGTGGCATGTAGAGGTAGCACTTGGTATCCATCATGCCAAGGCCAAACGGCGCAGCTATATTCTGATGACAGGTGCATTTGCAATCTGCATCACCTTGTTTTTAGGGTTCTGTACGCTGGTTCCCTTTATGGAAAACGCATTTATGCCGAAAGAATGGTCGCCCGAGCTTTCCATTGTCAGTGACACAAATACTTGTTCCATTCCGGCGGATCGAAGGGATGCCGTAGTACAAAATTCCGCTGTTAGTCGAGTGTTTGGCAGAATGTTTGCTTATGATGTTCCTGCCCAAATTAGCGGCACAAACCATAACAGCAATCTAATCTCCTATGAAGAAAATCAGTTCCGCTGGGCGCAAGATCAACTAATTGCAGGTTCCATAGATACTGTAACGAACACGCCGGGACAGGTCTTGTTTGTGGCAAACACAGGAACAGAAGTGCAGGTAGGAGATACCATTACACTGACAATAAACGGGAAGGATCAAACAGTTACGGTAGGGGGTGTTTTGTCTGACAGCCTATTGGCTCGTGCAGAGGGAACGGAAACACTGATCTGCTCCGAGGAAACTTTTTCGCAGCTGACGGGTGAGACTGGATATACTATCCTGGATGTCCAGTTCCGCTTTGGTTCTGATGAAGAAGATGTTGCCGAGGTTGAAGCATTGTTCGGTGAAGGAGTCACTTTCACTGATGTCTTAATCCAAGCACAGCAACAACGCGGCCTTTATTATGCTTTTGCAACATTGGTATATGGTTTCCTGTCAATCATTGTAGCCATTACGATTTTCCATATTATGAATACCATCAGCATGGGAGTTTCCGCCCGAACTCGTCAATATGGAGTAATGCGTGCCATTGGCATGAGTAATCAACAGCTTACACGCATGATTTCTGCAGAAGCTGCCTCGTATGCCATAAGTGGTGTCATATTGGGATGTATTTTCGGATTGCTGTTTCATTGGTTCCTGTACTCCAGCCTTATCACTCGCACATTCGGAAATCCCTGGGGTGTTCCGTGGCTGGAATTGTGCTTGATCGTAGGCGTGATTCTCGCAACCACGGCGCTGGCTGTACGAGGCCCAGCAAGAAGATTACACGCTATGTCGATTGTGGAAAATATCAGTTCACAGCAAAACAAACGGAAAACTTAACACCATCATAAATCTGAAAGGCTGTCCCGCCAAAACTGGTAGGACAGCCTTTTTGATTTGCCTTACACATGAGTAAGCTGGAAGTCATTTAGAAGTAAGGTTGATTTTCTAAACTGAGAACAAATAAAAGTGTTTCTGCCGGACGACGGCAAAGAAAAAAAGCCGTCGTAAAGCAGATACATTCACGCGCCTATGAAGCGGCGGCTTTGATTTTCAGAGCCGCCGTTTCTTTTCGTCTATCCCAATCTAACGACGACCTAACACCGTGTAAATCCACGGCGGCATATAGGAGGATTGCCGCCGTGTCTATTTTTGCCTTTTTTCACAGTACCCATGACCTACATCAGTTAAAAAAAGCATAGCCCCGCCTCCGGGTTATTCCGGCTATGTATGCGAAAATTGTTGGAACCTTAACTATCATGTCATTTCATGCGTCCGCGTGGCTTCATGCCGCCCGGGCGCTTTTGTGTTCTTATGGGGCTGCTTCGGGTCATGTTGGCCCGAAGTCATTCCCCGGTGCCGCTCCCCGCCGCCTTCGTTTCGGTCACTCGTCAACCAACAACCGAAACGGAGGTCAATATGGCTATTATCAATTTGCGGGACTATTACCCATTTTATACATCGGATTGCTTCATGGAAGTATCGGAAGAAGTTGCAGAAATGTTCAAAGAGTTTGATCGTAAAGAGGCTGCCTACCGGCTGCGTACATACCGCCACAAAGCCTACTATTCCCTTGATCGGGATGACGGGCTGGAGCATGAAGCTCTCTTTGTCGCCTTATCTCCCCATGAACTGTATGAGCGGAAAGTGACCATGCAGGAGCTTCATGCGGCGATTGCCAGTCTGCCGAACAAACAGGCAAAACGGATTTACGCTCATTTCATTCTCGGCATGACCAAACAGGATATTGCCCGGGCAGAGGGCGTCCATGAAAAAGTGGTTCGTGTCGCAATCGAGCGAGGTCTGCGGCGCTTAGAAAAAATTTTGAAAAATTCTTTGTAAGGCGTACCGATTTAGGCCGGAAAATGAAATGGCTTATGAGAGGCAAAACACTTCGGGTCACAATGGCCCGAGGTTCAGACAAGCCTCATGCAGATTGAAAATTGAATAAAAAGACACCCGGATACGAAGGGGAACGCGCTGTATGACAGACCCGCCATGACCTCGGATTTCAGAGAATACAGTCTTTGTAAAACTGAGCGAGCGAACAGGTCCATGCCATAGGTGGGGCAAGGCTGGCTCCACCGGAACAGGCGCAGAACCCGGATACTTGCGTTTAGTCACAGTCCGAGCGTTGAAGCGGTCTTGCAAGCCGTGAGCCGCCGCAGGCAATGAGAACGCCTTGCCATCAGAATGGGGAGAGTTGAAATACTATGGGGCATGAAGCCTATGCCCGTCCGGTGTGTCTGAAATGAAGTGAAAACCTATGGGGAGCCCCCGGCAATGCTGTCTGATGATAGGCCAACCGATCCGGCGTGGCTCCCCATCTTTTCAAAAAAGGAGCACTTTATGGGAAATGCGTTTGGAATGATCCCCGGCTTGGAACCGGACGAATGGAGCAATGACGCCTGCCGTGGTTATGTCATTATGGCAATGGAGAACTGCGGATTTTCAAAGAAGGATATACGGCGTGTTGTGGGGCAGCTTTATGAAGTATTCGACCTCAACAGCGTGGAGGACGCCAAAGAAAAGTACCTTTCCAGTCCTTACTGACCTCGGGCCACATTGACCCGAAGTGGAGAAAGCTCAAAGGGCGGCACCTGCTGGGTGCCGTCTTTTGACATTTCCCCACGGGACAAGTGGGAAAGGCTGGCATATACACGCACTTTCGCAAAGGAGGTTTTCAATGACGCAAGCTGTCACTTATGAACGAGAAACAAAGTCTGTCGCATTTCAAGGGAAGATCATTGTGCTGGAAAGCCTCACGCCGGTACTTCCCCCGAAGGAGAAAGAACAGCGCAAAAAAGAAATTGAGCGCTGTCTTTTTGAGGTGTTCAGTAAATATGGGGACAGATTTCCCTAATCATTCGCAACATTGTTGTCCGGGGCTGCTGATGGTATAATATAGTTGTAAGGTTGGTAGCTCCATTCCAACAAGGAAAGGAGCCCAATATGGAATTTATCAGAGAAGATTGTATTTACGCAAGACAGTCAGTAGACCGCAAGGACAGTATCAGCATTGAAAGTCAGATTGACTTTTGCAAGTATGAATTGAAAGGTGGGAGCTGCCGGGTATTCAAGGACAAAGGCTATTCCGGTAAGAATACGGACAGGCCGGAGTTTCAAAAGCTGCTGGGCGAGATCCGCAAGGGAAAGGTCCGGCGGGTCATCGTGTACAAGCTGGACCGTATAAGCCGCTCTATTCTGGACTTTGCAACGATGATGGAGCTGTTTCAAGAGTACGATGTGGAGTTTGTATCATCCACAGAAAAGTTTGATACTTCGACCCCGATGGGCCGGGCCATGCTGAATATCTGCATTGTATTCGCCCAGCTTGAACGTGAGACAATTCAGAAGCGTGTCACAGACGCCTACTATTCCCGGTGCCTGAAAGGCTTCCACATGAGCGGACAGGCGCCATACGGTTATCAGTTAGAGCCTACTGTGGTAGAGGGTATCCGCACAAAGAAAATGGTTGCTGACCCCGTAGCCGCCGACCATGTACGGCTGATGTTTGAAATGTACGCTGAACCGGAAACCTCCTTCGGAGATATTACCCGATACTTCGAGGAACATGACATAAAAATTTATGGCAAATCCATGTTCCGTACATTTCTTTCCCAGCTTTTAAGAAACCCCATTTACGCACAGGCCGATTTGGAGCTGTACGAATTTTTCAAGAGCCAGGGCGCAGCGATTGTCAATGACGCTTCCGACTTTGCCGGAACAAACGGCTGCTATCTCTATCAGGGGCGGGATGTGAAGGAGGACAAGGACAGGTGCTTAAAAGACCAGATACTTGTTATCGCTCCCCACGAAGCACTCATTTCCTCTGACACATGGCTTAAATGCCGGAAAAAACTTATGGCAAATACCACCTTCCAGCAGGGACGGAAACCGAAAAATACTTGGCTGGCCGGAAAAATCAAATGCGGGCATTGTGGGTATGCTCTGAAAGCCACCCATGTACCAAACAGCACCGGATATTTCCGCTGTACCAAACGGACGGAAAACAAAGGCTGTCCGGGCTGCGGGAAAATCCGCAAAGAAGAATTTGAGCAATTCATTTTCTCGGCCATGCAGGAGAAGTTCAAAGACTTTCAGATACTCCACGGCAGGGAGGAAAAAGTCAATCCGAAGCTGACCGCCTATCAAGTGGAGCTGGCACAGGTGGAGGCAGAAATTGAAAAGCTGCTGGATACGCTGACCGGAGCCAATGCGACCTTGCTTGCCTACGCCAACAAAAAAATTGAAGAACTGGACACCCGACGCCAGACCATTTCAAAGGCAATCGCCGAATTGAGCGTTGAAACCATATCTCCCCAGCAGATAAAGAAGTTATCCTATTATCTCGACAACTGGGACAGCATAGATTTTGACGACAAAAGAAAAGCCGCCGATGGTTTGATCTCTACGATCAAGGCCACCAGCGACCGTGTTCAGATAGAGTGGAAAATCTGACATTTCCGCTCTATCGCCCCTCATTTCTATTTTATCTTGTTTGTACCCCTTGTACACCGATGTTTGCCTTGTTTTTTGCCTTGTATAGAGCATGGCGGTCAGTTCGTAATTATCCCTCGCTGTGATTGTTCCATGATTATCGGTCTGCCTTACTTCGACTTCGCACTGGCTTTTCTGCTCCAACACAAGCCACTGGTATTTGTCGTTTTCTTTGGCAAATACGGTCTGATGCGCATTGGAGTGTGTCTTACTGCGGATATATTTGTTGGGTATTTCTCCGCTTGGGGTAATAGGAGTTCATTTCATGCGGTAATTACTGAATGAAAAAAGACTATAACCGTTACTGTCATAGTCTTTTAAGGATTGAGGAAATCCCTTTGTTTACTTATATTTGTTTGTCACCCCTCCGCACTATCCAACATCTGCTGCAAGAGAGGACGGCGCCGGAAAGGATCTCTCTATTTTAATCATCCACATCCTCCCGTTTGGAAAACTCCAGTTTCAGCCGCTTATATTCTGTGGTAATTCCTAACCCGGATAAAGTGCTCATGTACGGTAAAGAAGCAAGCAACCGAAAACAAGAGATAGATCGCCAGCACCACACTATTCCGAATCAAAGAAGCTAAAGACCAAAAGACAAGCATTATGGAAATGTGCATAACAGGCTATGGAATCCCTCTCATACCTTTTTAGCAATAAAAGCAAGAAATTGTTGACAAATGTATATCCAAGTGCTAATATGAAATAAATTTCACGTGAAGTTTATTTCATGCAAAGGAGGCAAAATTTGAAAAAAGAAGTTCCTACGCTACTGTCAAATAATGTAAGAGAATACCGAATGGAGAAACAACTTACCCAACAGCAACTTGCTGATTTAGTAAATGTTTCTTCAAGAACTATCATTTCACTGGAAAAAGGGCAATATAATCCGTCTGTTTTGCTGGCACATGAGTTAGCTAAAATATTTGGATTGAAGATTGAAGAATTATTTAATTTTGAGGAGGATTGACATGAGAAAGAGTAAGAAAATTTTTGCGTGTTTATTTATCGGTATTGGTATTTTGCTCTTACCTTTTAGTCTTATAAAGGGATTTCCGGCTGCTTTTATTCTCTCTGCTGGCTGCGCACTAATAGCTTATGGCATTGTAGATTTTCTATTTGAACATTTTATCCATAAGATTGGACGCGCTAAAATCATGGATGAGGACGAAAGAAACGTGCTTATTAACGGCAAAGCATACACCCTTGTATCTGAATTTGCAAATATTGGTTTTATTGTTCTTGCTTTGTATTCCGCTATCTGCAAGGCAGATATGGTAGGTTGCATGATTGCTGTAGGTATATTTTTATTAAGCCATATAGTTTATGCAGTGTGTTTTAAATATTTTGACAACCATTAACAGAATAACGCCAGTTGTCAAAATAAATACTTTTATGATTTTGCCAGAGAAAATTTTAAGGAGCGGAATAGTTCAAACAGTTACCGCACCTTGAATTATAACCACAGCGGCAACATTCACACCAGCTTTGAGGAACTCACCCCTACCCTGTTGTGGGAGTTTGTGGAGAAAATCGTAATCCACGAATCTTCTGCCCGTTATTGGAATAATTTCACACATTAAACTAAAATTATATTGATTTTAATAATTCTAATCTTTTACAAAACATATGATAGAACTGAGGTAATTCATTAAAATATGTCTTATTTACTTCTTTGATTTGATTTAAGCCAATTTTTTCAACCGACTTAATTGCAGCTTCCCTCTGGCTGACATGCTCTCCAAACATCGTCTGGCAATTAGAACCATCTATATTGTCATAGGAATTGAAAGCTTGATTGAAATCCATTAAATCATATAGCCTTACTGGTTTATTGTTGGAATTACGAACGAATACTCCCCAGTTTCCCCGATGCCTGTCTGTATTTCCAATAAGATAATCAATAATATTCATCATATAATAACCTAGATTATTCACGGCACAGCCGTGAAAGTGTCTGAAAGCCACATAGTTGCTGTATTTTAACTGAATATTGCTTTTCACCTGTCAAGTGAATGAAAAAAGAGCATCCACTTGTGATAAAATTAAGGTGTCTAATCTCAAATAATACCAACAAAAGGAGCCCTTTATGAGTATTGTAAACACCTTACCAT
>CAJTFE010000009.1 GCA_910575725.1 Clostridia bacterium
TTTACTAACCTGCGAAGTCAGTAATCTTATTTTACTCTGAGGTATTTTTTTCTCAACCTTCTTTCTTGGAATTCCCTATATTTGAATTATACAGGAAGCTCCTTTTATGATACTATCCTCATCCGATGAGAACCCTCTTCCCCTCAAAAGCAAACCCATACCGCCGAATCCGCTCCGGGACGATCCCTTTTGCTTCCAAGGCCGCAGCATACTTCTTTTCTTCTATCTGTGCAAGAGCCGCCCGTACCGTGTCCTCCAATGTTTTTTCCTCATCCGGATCATGAACCTTGAACTCCAGTATCATCGCCGGTTCTTCCTTTCTGCGCGGCTCCAGCACTACATCGTACCTCCCGTAGCCGCTTTCCCTGTTGGAAGTGAGAATGTAGCGCTCCCGCAGCTCCACTAAAAGCCCCAGCACAAAGCCATGGTAAAAACGCTCCGGCTCCGTATATCCGGAAGCCCCGGCTCCTGTGTCAAAGTAACTGAAAGTAGACAGCGCAATTTTATTCATATAGATATTCATGCCTTTTCTGTCATCGCAGAGCAGCGCCTTGATGAATTCGTTGTAAGACAGGGGATCTCCCCCGAACCAGTCCTCGATCATTTCTTCAAACATCAGACGTACTTCTTCATTGGTCAGGACTAGCTCGTAAGTGGTTCTTCCCCCTTTTAAAACATAGCTTTTCATCCTCAGATAGCCGCTGGCCAGCAGCAGGCTCCAGACAGCGCTCTCCTTTCGATCCAGCTGGCTGAATACAATCTGCTCGTCAAACTGGACATGAAAGGATTTCCCCAGCAGAAAATCCTCCATAATCATCTTGATATTGGGATTTCCCTCCTGTATCAGCTTTCCGATGAGGCTGTTGCTGCTTGTATTCGCCCAGTAGGCTGAAAATTTTCCGGTCTTCAAGTAGTTCAGGATCGACCATGGATTATAGATATCGCTCCTTTTTCCAAAGGTAAATCCATCATACCAATTTTTAACCTCCTCTTTTTCCTCCGAACGTCCGAACTCCTCCAGAGCTGCCCATACCTCTTTTTCTGTGAAACCAAAGCAGTCCGCATAGGCGTCGGAGGTGGTTGTGACTACCATCAGATTATTCAGATCCGAAAAAACGGACTCCTTGCTCACCCGGGTAATCCCTGTCATAATAGCCCGTTCCAGGTATGGATTCGTCTTAAAGGTGGAATTAAAGAAGCTTCGGGTAAAAGAGACCATTTCCTCCCAAAAGCCGTCTACATAAGCTTCCTGCATAGGCGTATCGTACTCGTCCAACAAGATAATGGCCCTTTTTCCATAATAACGGGATAAATATTCCGATAACTGGTTAACTGATTGTACTGCGTCCACCTCGTCCATGCTGCTTGTCTTTTTCCGAAATGTATCCTTCTCCTGCTCAGTCAGACAGGAGCTCTCCAATAAAAATGCATTTCTGGAATATTCTCTGGCAATTAATTCACATACCATGTTTCTCATATTGTAAAAACTGCTGCTTTTCACATTGGCAAAGCTTAAAGAAATCACCGGGTAGGTGCCTTGAAGCTTTCGGTATTTCTCTTCCTTCCAGATGTCAAGCCCTTCAAACAGGTCACTGCGCCCGGCACATTTTACAGAAAAGAACTGCTCCACTGTATTCATCATCAGTGTCTTGCCAAAACGTCTGGGACGGGTAATCAAGGTAACGTCATCCCTGTTCTCCCACCACTCCTTGATAAATCCCGTCTTATCCACGTAAAAACAATTATTTTCTCTTATTTTCTCAAAGCTCTGAAGTCCGATTCCTACAGTTCTTGCCATATGCGTACCGTCCTTTCATGGCCGCTTAACAATAATAGCGGCCCTCCGTTGTCTCTAGTATAACAACTTCGGGCCGCCTGTTCAATGGCTATTCCTTGTTTTCTATCTAGCTTTTCTATCCGGCATTTTCCGTCAGACCAAAGGCTTTCATGGATTCCTCCGAAAAAATCAGCTCCACATCCGGCATATGTACCTTTTCTTTCGGATACTTTCCAATCAGCTCCTGATACAGCGCTTTTCTGGATCTCTCATAGGTGTTGGCTATCACAATGGCATCATAGGACACGCTGGGAATTACCTCCGGACTCTCCACCGGAAGTCCCATGCTCCGAAGCTCCTTGTAATTGCGGTCCACCCATGCGGTTATGGAGCAAAAGCCTGTTTTCTCCAGGTAATAATACAGCCTCTGCCCATAGGCTCCGGCTCCGTAAAGAATGATGCTGCTCCCTTTCTCTGCCGCCGGAAATGGAAACAGATACGGAAGCTTTTCATAGCCGCAGTAAAGACTACAGGCTCTGGGCACCATCAAAAACAGCAGATATGTTTTCCACTGACTGCGCAGATCAAAAATATCCGCATATTTTTTAAGGCTTTTGTCCACCGTCTCATACAAAATCCTAAACTGCTCCCTTTCCTGCACACAGTCCGGAATCCGTTTTACCATAGAGGCCGTGCTCTGCCTGTAATGATAAAGGCATTTCTTCATTATATAGATGCTTTCTGCATTCAGCAGACAAGGATAGGTGCAGGCCGCATCCTCTCCCATCACAATCCGTTCATCTACCTCGTGCTGAAATCTTTCCAGGCATTCCCTCCGGAACAGCTTGTCCCACACACCCGGGAAAATACCCCACTCAAAAAAAGCATCCTTTACAATCATCCGGGGATATACCTCTTTCAGAAGCTCCTCTTTCCCATACCGGCCCTCCGGTATGCCGTGGAACACTTCTCTGCTTACATCCCCTGTATCCTCAAAGCGTCCGCACATAACTACATCTACAGCCTGCTTTATGAGCTCTGCATACATACGCTCATACATATCCGGCTCGATAAAGTCGTCTCCGTCCACATAAGCAATATATGCTCCCTCTGCCATACGCAGCCCCGCCTTCCGGGCGCTGACCAGACCGCCGTTTTCTTTGTGAATCACCCGAATCCGGCTATCCTTCTTCCGGTACTCTTCGCAGAGAGCGCCGCTTCCGTCTGTAGAGCCGTCGTCTACCAGAATGATTTCCAGATCCGTGTATGCCTGGCAGAGCAGGCTTTCGATGCATTGGGAAAGATAAGCCTTTACATTATATATGGGTACTATTACACTGATCATACTCTCTCCTCCTCGCCGCTTCCCTTCCCTGCAGGCGGTACGCTCCCCTGTCCTTCTCCACCGCCTGGAAGCTCCTCAAATACCAATATAATTCTCGATACCCCTTTTCTGCAGCTCGGAAACTACCTGTGCCTGGTTTTTCTCATCCATACACAGCACCAGTCCATAGCTTTGGGGATCCGCTATCTCCGACAGATATCTGACAGGCAGTCCCTCAAGGCTCTCTGCCCTGCTTCTTCCGTCCGACACTACAAAGCCTTCCACACGGGGCAGGATACTGCTGTATGCTCTTGCCATATAGCCGGTTCCGTAAATCAGCAGCCTGGAATGCTTTCCGCAGAACTCCTGCAGGGCTCCCCGGAAAATGTGTTTTTTCATAGAAAAAAAATCCCGGAAGCCTCCGTACTGTCTTTGAACCTGCATGGCTGTCTGTTTCAGATAATACTGTAGATTGATCTCATTCATAGCCCCATAGGCTTCGCTTTCTACAATTCCGGAATAATATCCTGCATCCTGCGCAAGATAACTCCAAAGATAAGGCAGATACCTGCTGTATGCTGCAGGGAAATCCTTTAGACGCTTTAAGATGCTCCCGCGTATCCAGAAGCTCTCTGCCACCCGGAAAGGAGGATGCGTTTCCGAAATCCGGCATTTAAGCTTCAGCTCCTCTGCTATTTTCTCCACTTCACCGAAGACGCCCTTCCACCCTTCTCCAAGCTCTCCGAAAAAGTCTGCAAATACCGGCTGGGGATATGTCAGAAATCCAAGCCTTGCTTCCTCTTCAAAGCGCCGCACAATTCCTGCTGTATGCTTATCGTCCTTCAACAGATTCTCCCACCGGTTATAAAAACATGATTTTCCCGTGCAGCTTGATCTGTTCTTTGTACTTATGTCCTCGTCATATATGACACAGACCAGTTCTGCTCCGGAAAAGCCGTACAAAAGCTCCGGAAGTTCCTTATGTATTTCCCTGCATTCATACCCTGACTCCCGGTACAGTTTCCGAATCTCTTCCTCCCGGGAAAACAGTTTTATCTTGCAGCCCGGCCCGAGCCTTCCTAAATATTCCAGCACGTATTCCATAGATTCCTTATATTCCAGAATCACTGCAACCAGCACATCCATGGAAGCTTCCGATCCTTCTTCACGGGAAGAAATCCGGTACTGAAGACAAAGCTTTCTCTGCAGATCCGCCATATTCAACGTCCGGATAATATTTTCCCATATCAGATCCGCCTTGTAATCTGTATGCCGGTGGATATATTCCATTGCAAGGCGCAGCTGCTCCTGGGTCTGCTTCTCCAGGGTATCCGATGCTATCTGCTGCTTTTTCAGAAAAGGGAAGTTCCTCTTTTTAATCAGTTCATAAGAAATAAACTCATACTGGCAGTAATTATAGTCCTTATTTTCCGAATCATTCGCCTTTGTATCTGCCAGGGTGTCATAAGTGTAGCCAAGCTCCGCAAAGTGCTGGGTGAACTTAAATTCATATTCCTGAAACAGCTGGCTGAATACAGGATAATAGGGCATCCCTTCCCAATAGGCCCGAAATGCGTCCGAGTGAAGCATCCGTGTCCGCACAGCCATAAAATATGTCTGGATGTGTTCCGGAACATCCCTTCCAAAATTGCTTTTGCAGGCCCCATACTCCGCTCTGGCTATCCCCCAGAAATCCGCCGGCCTTTTATCCATTTCCGCAAAAATCTCTCTCATGGGACAAAACGGGCCGAACATGGAATCATTTACCAGGATTAACTCATCATATTCCCAGACCTTGTCCCAGCCTAAAAATAAGCACAATGCATCCTTAAAGCCCCCTGCGTCAAAGCCTTTGTTTTCCCGGAAGAAAATCTCATCTGCATATCCTTGTATATGCTCGATTCCCTCTTCTACTTTTTCTTCATTGCAGACCACTGCAAGATGATCTGCACATTCCCGCAGCTCCTTCAGCATATATCCGATATAAGCATCTACCACGCTGTCTTTATCATAGGTTAAATAAATACAAAGTCTTTTCATCCTCTATCCTTATCTGCAGATATGCTGGTTCTGTCTTCTTCCATATACAATCCCGCGTCTGAGATCTCCTAATTCCCAGGTATCATCCGAATATAGAAAAAGCATATATCCTTCCGATGTCTCTGTCTGATACCCATAATCCTCCAGCTTCCGTCTTATCGCTTTTTCATCGCCGTTTCTGTGATAGCTGCAAACAGAAGCTTTTATATCATTTGTGCGGAATGTCCTCTCTGCTCCGCAGATTGCAGACAGTTCTGCACCTTCGATATCCATTTTTATAAAATCAACCTTACGCTTTTGTACGACATCATCAATCCGGCAGGTCCTGTCCGATGATTTGTCGGAAAGAGCTTTCCTGATAATCGTTACTTTGCTCTCATACTTTCGAAAGGTGTATGCCAAGGGCTCCTGCCAGACCGGATCCATTTCAAACAGGTATAAATGTGATGCCGCGTCCACATACTTCAAGGCAAAATTGCCTTCGCACACCCCCGCATCAATGATACAGTCCCCGTCTGCCACCGTATGATCCTGTTTTACATATAAATGAGGGGAGCCTTCGCTTTGTTCCCATAACAGATTTTCAACGTATAACCCGCCGTTCTTTTTCACAAATTTGTATTCCCTCGGATAATACATGGGCACAATTCTGCCTTCCGCCGTCCTGAAATCTATGTAAGGCAGTTCCGTCCGCCTGTCCCATTTCACCTCATCATAAGTGTAATCTGCAGTAATAAACTGATTAAAAGTGCTGATTTTCCTATCTGAGATATATTCCAGTAGTTCCTTTATTTCTTTCTCCTGGGTATCCTTATAGTTTTTTTGCAGAAGTTCTTTTAAAGGAAAGGTATATTCCCGAATCTGTTCCGGCCGGAGATATGCCGCAAGCTGCCGGAATACTGTCTGATAACTCTCCTCTTCCATCAAAAAAATCAAAACCAAATCACAGGGGGCTTCCTTTAAAATATCCGGATGATAAACCGGATACCCGTCAAATAAGGTTCCGGCTTTCGTTTTGTCATTATCCAGAAATCCCAATATCTGAAACTCTCCCGTCCCCTCCAATATCTTCCTTACCCTGGCCCCAAAGGCTTCCGCGCAGTATCCGGTTCCAAAAAAATATACTTTTTTCATGTATGCTTCCTTTACACAATCCTCGCTATTATCTGATTTTTATAGACTGCTTCGTCTGCAATTTCAAACTTTTGCTCTGCCGCAATCTCTGCAACCATCTTCCCCGGAATTTCTATGCGTTCTTCTGCCTCCCGCAAATACCATTCATACTCATTATCCAGCTGGCCGATATCAAGGGCCTGGTACCCTTCTTTTGCCAGATCGTATGCAAGTACGGTTGCACTCGGCCCTAAGGAAATGCAGATCAAAGACTGCCGGGATACCCTGCACAGTACCTCATGCAGTATTTCCTGGTATTTATCCCATGCGTTTTGGGAAGGGCATAAAATACGGGAAAGAGAACGGGCATTTTTCATCAAATCGTTTCCGATTCCAATCCTTGAATACTCTCCTTCTACAATAACCACCTCTCTGCAATTCCATATTTTTTTAAAGAGAGGGAAGATTTCATCTGCATTTTTTTTATCCTTATAAATGATATAAGGCCTGGTGACATAGGTGTCATAATAGCATCTCTGAGAATT
Source organism: Clostridia bacterium (assembly GCA_910575725.1). GTDB lineage: Bacteria > Bacillota > Clostridia > Lachnospirales > Lachnospiraceae > Laedolimicola. The sequence goes on from CAJTFE010000009.1 coordinate 6,800, forward strand.
CAGTAATTGGAGAATCTCCCTTCTTGTATCCCCATACATGTATTCCCGGATTGCGTCTGCCGCAGCTTCTTTGTATTGTTCCAGTCCTACAAAGTTCTGTGCCACAGCTATGTTGATTCCGCTGTCTTCGGAAAACAGGACTTCCTTCAGCCGCCTGCTTAATTCCGGATCCGATTTTTGAAACCAGGGACGTTCTTTTTCTCGGATCATTTCAAACTCTCCGTCTCCAAACCTGCATAAGCTGCTGTGATCTGCATAAATTTTTTCTAAAAGCTCTGTTCCCCTGAGAATTCTGGGTGAAGCTTCTATTTCCCACTCATAAGGCGCACTGTCCAAGCGACACCGGAATATGTTTTTCTCTTTCACTAACTTTTCGATTCTTTCAGCTCTTCTCACGAATATGGAATCATCTGCGCCCTCTTTCCAGTAGCATATTACTTTTTCAGGTGCAATCCCCAATCTTACGCATTCTTTCTCAACCGATTCATAATTTTTGATGGAAACAACCACATAGTCAAAGTCTTTTCCCTGAATCTCCTGGGGGGAACAGACAAAAAGGGAAGGAAACAGCTCTGTTCCCTGCTTTCTCTCATCCTGATCCAAAATCCCCGCTATCTCTGCTTTTGTCAGATCGATTTCCTCCGCCACCTGCCGGACGCAGTTCCCGGCCCCCCATATGTATACCTGAAGCATATAAATCTCCTCCCATACAGATATTTCCTGACAGCCGTTTACCGGCTTACAAACTTTTCCCAGCTGCTGCTCCAGACAAGCTCATTTATCATGTCTTCCCAGGTAATACAGTACACTGCCGGGTTCTTTATCTTTTCAACCTGCAGTAAGATTTCATAGCTGGATTCTCTCACCATCAGCAGCAGGACACCGCAAAAGGCCTTTAATGCTTCCGGTTCCAAAACCGGTGTCCCGTTTTCCGTTATCCCCCGTTTTTCTGCATCGCTGTCAATAAAAAACGAAATCCTAAGCCCCCTCTGCTTCAATATGTCATGCACAAGCTTTCCCCAGTTCCCTGCTCCGAAGATTGCTATTTCATCATGCAATCCGACTCCTTCTTTTTCCAAAAGTACGTCATACAGCTTCCCTGGAAGGTTCTTTAACACATTTTCAAAATACAAAGCCTGTTTCCGGTGGAAAAGAATGTTTTTAACAGAAGCCCTCTTATCCAGCGGTGCATAGCGCAGATACTTCCGTGCAGCCATCAGCGTTTCTTTGCTGCAGGTTTCTCCCTGCTGGACGCTGACTCCGCTCATCCGGAAATTTGCCAGCGTCTGATCCAGATATGCAAACCGGACTCCTTTTGTATACAGCTTCAGTATAAATTCATAATCTGCCGCAATGTGATACTCTAACCGGAACGGCCCGTACTTTTCATAAATCTCTTTTTTCAGAAAAACCGTCGAATGCGGAATCTCCATCTCATACCTCATCTTTTCTATATCGCTTGGAATCAGCGCTTCCGTTCTGCCATCCTCATAAATCAGATTCATCCTTCCGTAGACTGCTTCTGCATCTGACTCCTGAAAACATCTTCTCACCATGTCAAAGGTTCCCGGTTCATACCAGTCATCGGAATTTATGATCCCCACTATATCACCGCATGATGACGCGATTCCTTTGTTCATGGCATCGTATATTCCCCTGTCCGGCCCACTGATGATTCTGGTTATATGATTCCGGTATTTCTCAATGATTTCTAGTGTTTTATCTGTAGAGCCTCCATCCACTATGATATACTCACAGTCCCTGTCATCTTGATTGATCACGCTTTGAATGGTCTGCTCGATTGTTTTTTCGCTGTTTAGACATACTGTGATAATTGAAATTTTCATACAGGTCTCCTTTACACAGGCTCTATTCTGGAAAAATCATTTTACGAAGAAAAATAATCCGTACCTGTACTCGCCGTTATGTGAATCCTGATCATATTTATGAATGTCCACATCATACTCGATTCTGCCTTCCGCAGCACATGAGAACTCTTTTAAGCTCAAAGAGGAAAAGCACTCTATGATTGTGGAAGCATTGAAAACCCGATGAGCGTTAAATTCCACACGTTCCTTACCAATTGGAACCGAAATATACAGCCTTCCGCCCTTTTTTAATTTTTTCTGTATATTCTTAAAGCATTCAAAACATCCTTCCGGATTGACCGGATCCCCGTATCGTCCCAACCCGAAATGCTCCAGTGAGCACAAAGCAGACATGCTTTCAATGCTATTATCCGGTATTTGGTGTAGTGTAGTGGCATCGTCCACCATGGTATGTAAATGCGCAATCTTCAAAGGAAACTCCCGGACATCAATCATAGTAACATCCACATCTGCTGCCAGCAGGTGCGCAATAAATCCATCTATCCTGGAACCTATATCAAAATGCACCTTCACTCCTGTATGAAGGATCTTATTTGCGGCCCACAAATCTTGAAAAAAATAATTTGTGACTTCCCCAGCCATAGCATACTTTTCCCAGATAATGGGCCAGAGATACTTTTCCTGTATCCGGAAATTCTCTCTCTTATTTAACTCTGTATATTTTTTTATGTCATCTGCAAAAAAAGACTCTTCCTTTAATCCAAACTCTGCACAGTAATTTGTAAAATTCTTTTCCCCTAATACCTCTCGGATTACCGTTAAATCCTTCAAACCTTCCCGGCTTTTTATACCTCTAAGAAAAAGTACTTTTTCCAAAGGAAGCTTTTTCCTGCAGCATGTATGATAAATCTCATCGGAAAAAGAGTTGGCCGCAATAATAAAATCATATTCCTTGGGAAGCTCGTCCAGCCCATATACACTTTTTCCATCGTACATATCCATACTTTTTTCAGATTGGATAAAACCAAGAAGCTCTCCGCAGATTCCATTTGACAACACCTGCTTTGCTATGGCTCCCGTACCCCAAATTAAAACCTTCTTCATTGCTTTTTGTGCCTCACCTTTCTTCTTTGATACTATGCTGTATTTATTAAATCTCATTTATGATGTCTTCAATTGCTATTACCGGACAAGACAGTCTTTTTGACAGCATATCCCTTACTTTGTCAAATCCATCTACGAGAGTAACAACCACTGCGTCTACATCCGGCAGGTTTTCCTCGATTGTCACCAATTTTATTTCCGAATAGATATTTGCAGCATTTCTATCTATTCCATATGCAATCTCTATTTCTGAATTCTTTAATTCTTTCACAAGACGTAGACCCACATAGCTCATTCCATAAACGGCTATCTTTTTATAATGATTTTTAATAAAATAGGCTTCTATATTCTTCTTTTCCTGCTTTATACTTACCCATTGATCCATCAAGCGGAATAATCCCCGATTCTTATCTGCCTGTTCTCTCCAGTTATTAATGCAGCGCTGCTGCAGACGCAGCAGACAAATGCCTGCTGTCACTGCTCCCAATAAAAAACCTACGGCTAATGGATTCCTGTTTTTCATTTTATCCCTTTCATTGTTCCCCTTTTTTAATCAGCCGATATTCTCAGCAGTATGCTCAAATACATAAAATCTGGATTCCGCTCTTCCGTCAGGAAAACAGGCCTCCTCCGGTACGCTGGAAATATCCTCTTCGACTAATTGATAATCTGTCCCCCAAAAATCTTTTACATCCTCTTCCCTGTAAATCCTTACCGGATAGCTGCTCTCACAAATCTCTTTCGGCACGGTTTCTCTGCATATCCGGTTTCTGTCACTGACTAAAAGCCTGTCCAGGATAATATAACGGGGCTCTGCTTTTCTTACCTTTCTTATAATCTCTTTATCACATGGAATATACTGCAGGCTTGCAGACATCAATACGATGTCAAAACTTCCATACTCTGTATAATCTTCTGTACTGCGGATAAATCTCAGTTCATCATTCTCCAGCTTTCCACGTCCGTAATCCGCAAAACTATCCTGCTCGGCAATTACATATTCCAGCTTCTTGATATCTTTTAAATAGTTTCTGTTCTGATAATATGTGCTTCCCAGCGCTCCGCCGATATCCAGGATACGTACGCCCTGATTCTCATTCTGCACGGCACATCTTAAAATTGCAGCGCATATCTGATAAGCATATTTCTGTTTGTAAAACAGATATCCATCTCTTTCCCACGCCGCGCTTCCGTCTAATACCCTGCCTATGGAACCGCTCACTTTATCAATAATTGCAGCATCCTCATATCCTCTGCATTCTTTTTTCGCACTGTCCCAGCTTTCATAATCTCCCAGATAGCGCACACCGGAAACCGTTTCGTCATACAAGCGGTAAAAAGGACTGCTTTCCCACTCCTCATACAGCTTTACATGCAGCCCCCTGTTTCCCAGCTGCTCTGTGAGCATTTTTTCAATCTGTGCCTCTTTCCCTGGTACGGAAATCACAACCGCCTCCACGTTCTCCCAGTCTACTTCTTCTGGTGCCTTAACCGGAAATCCAAAATAATAATTTCCCCGCTTCCGGCTGTCCATATCTACAACATGCTTTACTCCATAAGACAGCAGATTCGTTTTCTCAAACAGCTTACATGTGTGCAGACCAGCACCCCATACTACAATATCAGATACCTGTTCCAACGCTTTCAGCCTCTCGCAGATATTCCCCAGCTTCTCCTGTAAAAACATATCTCTCACCTCAATTCCGCAGTTTTTTTATTTACAAACACAATATTATTTCTGCGGTTATAGAACCATTTTCTGCTGCCATCCAGTACGCCCTGTTCTTTGCATAACTGCTTGAATGATCGCTCTCCCTCAAAATAAAGGGTATGATCAACCTGCATTTGTTCAAAAGTCACATGATATGCTCTGGCCAAAAACATACGGGCAGACAGAACTCTTCTAATGTATGCCCCGTAAATCAAACGAATCTTTCTGCCCATTCCCCCTGCTTCCGGTTTCCATATACTCAAATAGATACTGCCGTTATCTAAATATTTCATGCCTTCAAAATGATAAAAAACCAAAGGATATTTCCTGCCTCTGTATTCCATATAGATTTCTCTGTCTTTGTTCCGGCTCATCCTGTATTGGTGCAGATTCCAGGGGGCTGCTCCAACTCCCAGGTTCTCAGATTCATGTACACAGGAATAGCTCTGTTTCCATTTATCCGTATATTTCTGATCTCCAAGCCTGCCGTCCTCGCATCGGTAATAGCACCAGTTCAGGCAGTCCTCTTCCCACTCCTTTAAAACCTGCATCCCGGCGCTGTCATTTAGAAAGGTATTAAATTGAATACAGTATTTTCCGTTATCAAATATGCAGCTCCCATACATGCTGTCCCGCTCAAATCTGTGCTCAACCAGTCCCACCGAGCACCCATGAGCAAGAATCTCTTCTATGGCTCCGGCGGGGCTTGAAAAAAAGAACGTATCCGCGTCTATGTATGTACACAGCTTCTCGTGATATGTCTGAAGAACATGCCCTATCACAAAGGGCGTGCATGTCCAGCAGAATTCTGTACGGGTCCTTTCTTTTCTCACCTGGCACAATGCCTCTGTCATTATATTTTCTACAGACAAAAGAACTGCATGTTTTAATTTCATATGTGACAAAACCTCAAAGGCTTTATCATCAAATGCGAAAATATATAATCGGAATGAACCTATATGCTTCTTCATAGATTCATATAGTACCAGTCCCCTGTCTAAATAATTTGAATCAAACAATGTACAGAAAACCATTTTATCTTCCCTATTCTTCATCATTAAACCTTATCGGACAAAGTCCGCCCCTCCCCCAGGGGCTTGTATGAATGGGATTCCCACAGGGTATACCTCGCAGTCCCTGATTCTATCTTCTCTTCCGGAATTCCATAACGATCTGTCATATCCTCCGCAACCCTCCCGGCTTCTCCCTCATCCCGGATCATAATGACCAGCTTATCAAATTCATAATCTTTTATTTCATCCGGCAGCAGAATTTTCTTTCCTGCGTAATAGCCTTTTTTATTTCTGTCAACAAAGGCCACAATATCGTAATCATCATTTATCCTTTTTTCATTTACCAAAAACAAGCTGCCCACTCCGTAAATCAACGCAGAACACCTGTCTTTCTTTTGTCTGTACGTTAACGCTGTATAGCTGCCGTAAAGGGGGGCAAACGCTTCTTCAGTCTCCGGCGTGATTTCCGTATTGTCAGGCAGTAAAAATCCTTCGTGCTTTTTAGGGCACAATCGGACATCAAAAAAGTCTGATTTGCCGCAATGAACTCCGCTGCCGTCCAAACCAATATTTTGAATCAATGAATCACAGGGGTTTACGCAAAGCCCTCCTTCCTCGATCACCTTCAGCGCCCAGAATACAGCCCAGGAGTCATTGTTTCCCCGGACGCGATCTGCCAGCATTTCCTCCAAGTCTCGCCCCCACAATGCTAAACAAAGAGATTTTTCCTTATCTTTTTTCATTCTCTGGAGCATTCCGTAGTCCTGCTCATAGTTCTCCCAGCGATCCTTCCAGGTTCCCCATCCCCAGCTTGAAATGCGGCCGCAAAAATACACGTCACTCTCACTGCTCTCTCTGATATGAAATGGATAGCTGTATCCACTGACGGAGTAGATCCTTTTACTGTTCTGGTATTTTTCAAAACACTGCTCCATAAAATCGATAAAGTCTGGTGCTGGTACACAATCATCCTCTAAAACAATCACAGTATCATTCTCTTCCAGAACACGATTGATTCCTTCTACAATAGAATAGGCGAGCCCCCTGTTCTCTTCCGCAAAGCTGCACTGAACTTCGCACCATGCAATGTTCTTTATGACCTCTTTTACCTTTTCCCATTCTTTTCTATGGGCTTCACATTTCAGGCCGTCTTGAAACAGATAGAGTTTTTCGACATTTCTATTTTTCTGCAGTCCAGCCAGAACCTGTTGTAAATGCTGGCTTCTATTGTATGCAAAAACTGCGATTCCTGTTTTCATTTTTGCCTCCTAGTTTCTATATAGTGTCCTTAAACCCTTATTACATTTTATAAACGATATCCGCAAGTGATATAACTGGGCATCCAAATCTTATTTTCAACTCTTCCTCCAGCTCTTCAAAATAATAAATAGCTGTAACTATAACCGCATCAGCAGAGTCCATTTTATCATTTAATCCTCTTATCCCTCTTCCATCTAATGTTTGATTTTTATTCTGATCTACCAAATATTTTATTTCAAATTCTTCTTTCTTTAATTGTTCATAAAGATTCTTTCCAATGTCCCCTACTCCATATATCATTACATTGTGAATTCCTTTTTCTATTAAATAGTCCGCAATTTTTTTTCCTTTGTGTTCATTCTGAAGCCATCTATTCATCAGTAAAAACATTTCTAAATGCTTATCCGACATAATTGATACACGTTTGATTCTCGTTTTAAAAATCTTATATGAAAAACTTATCCCAAGAACCATTCCAAACAGCAGTACCAAAATCTCTAAAATTATCCTCATTTTTTACTCTCTTTCATTAAAAGGATTGAAATATATTCCTCCAGCTTCGTAAAGCCCCTTCTTTACTAATTCTTTCACAAATATGAGCTCTGTTATGTAATCTGTCTCCCTCTGAAAATTCAACAAACTTTTTCATATCCATCTCAAAAATCTCCGACACATCTGAGATTACGCATCCCAGATCCTGGGTAAAATAGCTCCATAATAAAGATTCTCTGTCAAAATATATCTTACATCCCATTTGTATCTGCATGAAAATGTTTCCCAATGCCTGCTGTCTCTTCATTCCAAAAATTGCAATATCCATCGTATAGAGAAAACGGCAGTATTCCTCTAAAGACATAAACTTTTGAACAGGTATAAACTTATCCCCGAATATTTCCTTTCCATACGAAATTACTTGATTGGCATATTCCATGTCGCCATACGACAGCGGCGCATATATTTTTATATTCTCTCTTTTGAACTTACTTAATATTTTCAGAATTTCTAAGTGATTATTTGTTATTGTTGCAGAGTTTCCTATTTGTATATGAACCGCTTCATGCTCCGGTTTGGGCATACCCATAATTTTGTCCATGTTCTCAATTGTATGAGCACTGTAATAAGTTGCACAAAAATGTATTCCTCTTAAATGATATTGTTTTTTTAAATCTGTATAATCCTGTGGGATAATCGTTACGACTGCTAAACACCTTCGGATAACATAGCTCTTTTCTCTTCTCTGCTTCCTGTCTTCTGGCAGTTTTTCTTTATCTCCGCCCCAAAAGTACAATAACAATTTCTTTAATAATTTCTTATGTGTATAGAAATACTCAATAAGACACTCTTCAAATACTCCATGATAAATAATTAAATCATAAGCCTGCAGTTCTTTTTCCGTGCTTGCTTTATTCATTTTTATATCAATTCTTGGATAATATTTTATATTATCTGGTTTTAAATACTCACACGGAGCATTGAGATAAGCTTCGCCAAACACCCAGAATGTGTGCTCCTCCTCAGGAATATCTCTCATCAAACAAATAAAATCTTCTGTAAATTTTTCTGCTCTAAATAAATGTAATATTCTTTTCATTTTATTGTCCGCACTTTTTCAACAAATGTATCTCCCATTTTACTGCATGCTACACAATACTGGAAAATATCCTTTTTCCATCTGTTTTTTTATCCCTTAAATCATGTATCATAGGATCTTCCCTGTCATCTTTCAGCAAATATGTTAATAAAATCGGCACTTCTCTCTCTTCAATGACACAGCCCTTTTGTTTCACCCATTTCAATAGAGCCTCTTTGTTTTCATTACATAATTTATAAATTGTATCTCTATATTGGCTTTCATTCACTTGTATGTGCATATAGAAAACAATATTTGTCTGGTAATCAAATATCATTAAAGGTGCATCAACTCTATCTGATGCATAAATGATTTTCGAGCCATACATAAAACTGGATTGATATCTTCCCGGCCCCCATTTCATAATTTCTCTATACTCATGCAATTTCTTAGTAAGCTGGACATCTCCAGTTTCCATGTTAACTGCAATAAATTCCTGTGCTAAAAATGGCGCCAAAACTAAAAATTGTCCCACCACATCTGCAGTCATATACATTGGTTCTTTGTTTTCTTCCCACTTTATATTCAAAGCTATTTTTTTCTTTTCAAAGGTATCCTTGTTCACTAATAAAACGGACTCATTTTTGCCCCTTGATAAGAAAATCACCCATTCCTTATAGATTCTTATAAAACCAAATTTTTTTTCACAATCTTTCCACGATATAAATCTAAACTTTTCCGTTTTCGTATTGAAAATCACCAATTCTGTACTTTCATACGGATAAAACCATATGTCTTCCCCAACCAAACATGCATCTACAAAATTAATTTTTCCATCTTTAAATGTTACTCTATCTCTCAATTCTGAATACTCTATAACTTGATTTGTCAGCATATCTACCCGCAAAAACATATTATAGCCTATGGGTACAAGCCAAAATTCTGAACTCCCCTTTTTATAACAGCATTTAAATTCCCATGTAATATTTCCTTCGTTATCCCTAACAGGCTTTCCATTTTCAGGCAGGTGGATAAAAACTTTCTCTAATGTCTTTATATTTATTTTGACTATATCTCTCCCAGCGTGTGTCGGGATCATCCAAACGGCATCTTCAAAAAAAATTGCTTGGTTATGCAGATACCTGTTTTTCGTCTCATTTTCAAAAATATCCAAAAATTCACAAATTCCAGTTTTTAAATCCATTTTATAAAATCCATTTGTCAGCCATGAGGAAAAATATAAGGTGTCTCCCTCAATGCATCCGGCTAAAAATGAAATTTTATTTCCATTAATATTTTCATTTATGATGCCTTGATTACTTAGCTTTTTTAAATGCATTTTTTTGTCGCTCCATACTTATTTTAAAAACTCTCTTTCAGATCCAGATGCTTCGTGTCAACCTCTCCCTCAAATCATACCCATCCCAAACAAATCCAAACTCCATAGTCTTCCCAATCTTCACCACCCGGTCTATCCCCTTCACTCCGGATTCAATCAGCGGCAAAACCTTCTTTTCATCTCCCCATACCGCTATGGTCTGCAGCTTCTCATTACAAATCGGAGCCAGCTCCATAACATCCCCCAGCTCATACTCATAGAAAACTCCTGAATCCCCCCGGTATTCCTGTATCCGGGGCGTCATCTTCTTCAATTCGATCCGTACAATCCGGTTATCCTTCATCCGGATCACCTGGATTCCCTCTATCGCTGCCGCCGCAAGGCAGCTGTTTGTCAGCTTATCCACATACTGTACCGGCTGGAATGGATACTTTCTCTCCACTGTCTCCCAAAGCTTCTCCCAGAAAACCTCTTTCGCCTCTTCTACCCTTTTACGCTCTCCCATCCAGCAGACCAGTCTCGGGGAAGTGCAGGCATTTTGATCTGTAAAATAAGTATCATTGTAGAAATCCTGCGCGAGCCTCTCTTTGTCCTTTGTATTCAAATATTCCTCCGCATCTATGACACAGATAGAATACCTATCCGCAAAGGTAACTTCTCCTGTCCTCGGCGGAAGCTCTGACTTTCGAATCTCTCTTATGGCAGTGTCTCCGCCCCAGATTACCCTTACATTACAAATGGAAGAAAAGTAATCATTAATCTCTTTCTTCCTCCCGTACCGCAGAAAGACGATGTAATCCCCCCACTTCTTATAAGCTTCCTCCTGGCGCAAAGCTTCCGATACCGCCCGGTTAATCAGCTCCGTCTGGCGGAATTCCCGGGACGGCAGACGCACAATGTTCGCATTTCCCAGTACAAATCCAGCCGCAAAGGAATAGGCATAATTCACCGCCACATTGGACGGCGCGATGTGAAATACCACTCCCCGGCCCATCCGAAGCCTGTGATCGGAAAGAAACGCGTTCTTCTCTTTCTCCATATTTGCTTTTCTTATCCAGAAAGCAAACGTCACTACATCCGAATACGCCTTTGACTCTCTATCTGACAGCAGCCTTTTGGACACTTCGTTTAAAAAGGCAATCCGCTCCTCCTCAAAGGGCCTTCCCACAGGAAGCTCCGGCATTCTTTCCACAGTCTTTCTGCTGCCTATATGAAATTGAAGCTCGTTAAAATTCAGCTCCATAGGTATCGCTGCACCCCCTGATTTCTGCATTCTTCAGCCTTCCAATTACAGAAAAATACTTTCCCTTTCTTTTGCAGGGACAGTCGTCCTCTCCCAGAAGCATTCCTTCATCCTCTGTCAAAAGGGAATGCCCCGGATAGGATTCCGGAATGGCCGACACCACTTGAAGGATCCCTTTTTCCCCGATGCCGCAGACAGAAAAGTCCTCCGGACGCCGGACGATCACATCCGAAAAAATGCTGGCATGAAGATGGCCGTATTCACACTGCATATAGATACACCCTGTCTGCTCCACCATTCCGTAATAATCATAAATCTGATGAAGGCCGCATGCCTTCTGCAGTCCGGCATGGAACTCCTCCCGGGAAACTGCCTCCCCCTCAAGCTTCTTCCAGCCGCCTCCGTGAATCAGGATTCCCTTTGACAGCTCCCATACAATCCCCTGCCGCTTAAGGCGCAGAAGCTCTTTGTAAAAATGCTGCCAGACCATAAAGGTAAATCCAAAAAGGAAAATCTGCTCCCCTTTGTGCTTTTCCAAAAAAGCGCCGACCCCTTCCGCGTCAAGCTCCATCTCATCATTCAGCGCATACAGCCTGTCCCTGCCGAAGATGGAAAAGCCGAGAATCCCTGCCCCTCTGGCGCTGAACATGGCCCTGTTCTTTACAACGGAAGGACAGTCGATAATCAGCATGGGCATGCGGGCGCTTCCTGTGAAGGAGGAGACCAGCTTAACCAGGGTTTTCTGCTGATAGCCCGCCGTCTTTCGATCCACATAGATCCGGGATACGCGCTGGCCGCTGGTTCCGGAAGAGGTCATGGTCTTTACAATCTCCTCCTTTGGAACGCTTCTAAGCTCCAGCTCCTTAAACAGGCGCACCGGAAGGAAGGGAAGTTCATCGTAAGATGTTATCTGCTTCAGATCTATCCCAAAGGCATCCACGATTCTTTTGTACGCATCGCAGGTCTTGTAGTGCTGCCTGGAAAGGCTTATCAGCCGCCTGCTTAGAAGCTCCTGCTTTTTCTCTTTTTCAAGGGAATAGGGCTCTAATTCCAGCATCTCTTCATAGTTTTGTTCCATAGCTTCTGCTTCCTGTATCCTTTAATAAATGGGAATTGATAATGTCTGCCATTTCTTTATAATGCTGATTCAGAAAAAAGTGATTCTTACCCAGCTCATAAAAATCGATGCTGCCGCTGACCAGCTTCCTCCATTCCCCGGCTCCTGCGGATAAGGGATCTTTTGGACTGTACATGACAGTCGTATCGCAGGGTATTCTGCAGCCGCTTTCTATGTACCTGTACTGCGACCAAACCTTATAATCCATCCGCACCGGTTCCATATAGATATCCAAAAATCTTCTGTTATCAAGAATCCGCCGGTCAAATCCTCCCAGAGCCGTCATCTTCTGAATAAATTCCTCATCTGACAATTCATGGTATTTCTGACTGATGCTTTCGTTTTTTAAGTCTCCGCGTGCACAGATAAAACAGTGTTCCGGCTTGCCGTAAAGCATTTTTTCTGTGATTAAATCAAAAGCAAGAACGCTGCCCAGGCTGTATCCCAGAACGGAAAAGGGGAGGCTGCTGCGTCTGGCATTGACATAATCTGACGCGTCTTTTAAAAAATCTCCATATTCCGTAATATAGGCCTCTTTACGCCGGCTCTGCCTGCCTGCATATTCTACGCCTATGACTTCAATCGAATCATCCAGCAGTTCTGTCAGCCGATGAAAGGATTTTGCATTTCCTCCTGCAAAAGGAAGAAGAAACAGCTGCATTTTTTTACTGCTCATAATACCTCTCTAATTCCCGATACTGAATTTTTCCGGAATCATTTTTCGGAATCTCTTTTATAGTCATTACATGAAACGCCGCCGGATTCAGGCCCGTCTTATTCACAGCAAAATTTTTTACCTTTTCTGCCATAGACTCATCTACTATAAATAGGTATAAATGATCATCTATTCCTGTACTCGCTGTTTCAATTCCAAATTTCCCTTTAATCAGCCGCTCAATCTCATCTAAGTTCACCCGGTTGCCGTAGATCTTCAAGAAACGTTTCTTGCGCCCTACAATGTAATAGTACCCGTCCTCATCGAACTGAGCCATATCCCCCGTATAAAGCACGCCGCCTCTCTCGTCGCCTTTGCTCAGCTCCTCACCGCACTCCGCATAGCCCAGGGTAACGTTCTCCCCCTCGTAGACAAGCTCTCCTGTCGTATGCGGAACGGTAACCTCTTTCCCTTGTGCATCTATCAGATAAAACTTTCCTCCAGGGATTGCGATTCCCATGGAACCCTTTTTTTCCACTGCCTTTTCAGCAGGAAGATATCCCATGCGGGCCGTCGCTTCGCACTGGCCGTACATCACCACAAACTTTTTTCCGTGCTCCTGTGCAAACCTGGCAAACTTCTCGTGAAGCTCCGGGGTCAGCTTTCCCCCTGCCTGGGTCATCGTCCGGAGGCTTGGCAGCTCCATCCCCATAAAACGCATCCGGTCAAGCATCTCATAGGTATAAGGCACGCCTCCAAAAGAAGTAGCCCCTGCCTCCTTAAAAAACTTCCAGAACTCCTTCTGCACCAGGGTTTTATCTGTGATAAGAACTGCAGCTCCAACTAACAGATGGCTGTTGATAATGGAAAGTCCGTATGTATAGTTCATGGGAAGCGTTGTGATCGGCCTCTCCGTCTCATCCAGTTTTAGATACTCTGCTATTGACTGTGCATTTGCAAAAACATTTTGATAGCTCTGCCTTACAAGCTTCGGACTGCCGGTAGAGCCGGAAGTGGTAAGCAGGAGACACAATTCATCATACAGCAGATACTGTTCGGTAAATGAAGTCTGCAGCAATACATATCCATACATTTCTACTAGTTCTCTGACCTGATACTGTTTAAAATCCGGTTTCTGAGAAACAGGTGTCCAAAGATATAAAGGCTTGTATTTTATAATCAGTTGTCCAAGGAGCTCCCGATCCATACGGCTGTTTAACAACACCGGCACAATACCGTTAGCGGCAAACGCTGTATACCCGACAACAGACCCGATGCTGTTTTCACAAAGAGAAAATACGAGACACCTCTTCCCTATGATATCCGCAATTTTCTGCCCTGACGCCTTTAGACTTCCATAAGAAAGTGCGGTGCCAAGCTCATCCAGTATTGCAATCTTATCTTTATATTTATCAAAATTCCACATCATAATTCTCTGAAAGAATCTGCATCCCTTTTTGGAAGGAATCCAATTCAATAATATCGTCAGTATCCATCATAATATCAAATGCATCTTCTATAGCCGCAATCAGTGACATATGCCCCACAGAATCCCATGCCGCAACTGCCTGATACTGCAGGTTTTCTACTATACTTTCTTCAACCTCCAATGCATCCACAAACACCTTTGCATATTTTTCTTTGTTATTCATAAGCTCCTCCTTATATTTCCATGACTCACTTTTTTCTTAATTTATTGCCAAATGCAATGCTAAATTAACAAATACAATTTATTCGCTGCCTCTATATCTGCTTTTCCAGAAGCCAGTCAGCAGGATCGGGATTTTTATCTGCTCTTTCCCAGTTTATATTTTTACGATATATTTTTGCACATTTACTGCACATATCACTTGGCGCACATAATTTTCTAAGTACCTCAAATCCATCTTCTGCTTCCAACACATTTACAACATCCTTAGTCTTCAGTTCTGCTGAAGGAATACCAAGACTCTCTGCCATAAAATCAATATACATACCCTCCGGACACTTTCCAATATATCCGTTTTGCAACTGATAGCATCCGGCACCCGCACATATTTCATTATTCCAATGTCCATCATAAATCGAATCCAAACTCATAAACTTTGCAAATGTCTTTATCTCATTTGTTTCGATTCTTGGATCATACTTTATGTTATACTTACTAAAAATATCCAGTATGGCCGGTATCATTTTCATAGTGGGAGGATAAGGCGTAACATTTACAAAAACATCATTGGTTTTGATATTATCCCAGAATTCCGGCCGCATTTTAGGTATAAGCAGCCCGTTTGTCGTAAGCATAATCCCCGATAAGGGGAAGTATTTCCGGCTAAGAGAGATCATTTCCATACAAAGTTCTGGTTCCAAAAGAGCCTCTCCGCCTAATATTGATATTAATCCTATTCCCACAAAAAGCTGAGAAAGCTTATCCAAAGATTTTTCGAATAACTCGACATCTGCTTTTTGTCTCTTCTTCACAAAAGGTGCAAAATGAGTGCATGCTTTACAGTTTAAGTTACAGTCATCGCATACATGCGTTTCGAGCAATTGCATAAAAGGCTTTTCATTTAACATGGGTATCTTATCCACAATAAAAGCATTAAATTCTTTTCCCAATATGAAATCTCTTTTTGAATCCATCATTGAGGGACGAATTGCATAAACACAGTCGCCTGCCTTCATATCACGAAGCGCAAGGTATAATTGGTTTACTCTTCCCGGCCATGGAACAGCAATCAGGATTGTATCATAGTTCATTTTTTGCAATTGTCCCAACGGAACAACTGGAATCTCGCCATCTGTATGTTTCTCAGATATATCGTCCCATTCAACAAAGCAGACAATTTCTGCTTGAAAATTTTGATGAGATGAAAAACTCTGAATAAGCCATTCTCTATGCATTTTGTGCGCAATAAGTGCTATATTCATCTGCTAATTCTCCTTATACACTTTTTATAATTCTCTTATTCTCTCATTTGGAACCGCATACAATACTGCATCAATTGGATGAGGCCTATGACATCTGAAAAAGTAATGATAATTCTCAAGTCTGTTATTTACAAATTCAAAAATATTATAAATATCATCCTTTTTATGATAAGCAGAAATCATAAGTATCGGCCGGCATCTTCTTAAGGTCATTTCCGCGCCTTTTAACGCTTCCATTTCAGCTCCTTCTATATCCATTTTAATAATGGAAACACGCTCTCCATTCAGCAAATGATCAATTGCTTCTACATCAATTTTCTCTTCCCCACCTTCGCCAATTCTTGAAAAGCAGTCGCCTGATGAATGAAATACCAATACCTTTTTTTCATCTGATACGCCAATCCTATATGGTGCAATTGACTTCCAGCCGTTTTTTTCTATATTATTTAATAAAGCTTTATAATTTTTTCTATCCGGCTCACAAGCTATTATTTTTTTATAATTGTTTTGCATAGCTATAAAGTCTTTTATGCTGTCGCCATCATAAGCTCCGCAATCAAGCAAAACTTCATTATTGCTATATTTCCAAGGTGCATTTTTAAAAAAATACTGCGGATATACAACATAAGGAAGAAGCAATTGATAGTCCCCTGATATCTTTTCATTTAAATAAGCATCCAAAGAATTTTTTGAAAATTCATCATACAATATATCTCTTACTGCATCATACTTCTCCCTGTTTTCATTATAAAATTCCTCTGAAATTGCTTCTGTTGTATCTACGTCAAATATATCAGGGAAAAAAAATATGTTTTTTACCCCAGCCCAATGATTTCTTAACTCTGCCTCTGATTTGTAAAAAGTTTCAATATGGCCGCAAACAATATTGTATTCTTCATAATTTTCTATAACATAGCTGCGTGCTAATACCCCCCGCTCATTTACTGCATATGAATCGTCTACAACAAATCCATCAACAGCTATGCTATGAGCTGCTAATCTTAATTGAATCATATGAGCCATTAATCGTGCTCCCCATATAAAGGTCGGCAGCCCGCTTTTCTTAATTTCAATACAATATTTTTCTGTCTGTTTTAGCATAAATCCTTTTCCCTTCCGTCTTATTTTCTTCCGCCATCAACCCTTATAACCTCCCCATTAATATAAGAGGCTTCATTTGTAGACAGAAAATAGACAATATTTGCCACTTCCCTTACATCTGCTATCCGTCCCATAGCCGATTTCTCTGTTAATGAGGACGGTGTAAGCTTTTTCAAGTGATTATCTTTTAACAATTCTGTATCAACCGGCCCAGGAGCTACACTGTTGACCCGGATACCGAATCTCCCAACCTCTGCGGCCAAGTCTTTTGTCCACAGGTTAAGGGCCGCTTTCGCTGCTCCATAAACACTGTCTCCCTCATTCACATCTATTGCCGCAATGGAAGACATGTTAACAATCGCCCCGCCTTTCTGTAATATCATTTTCCTTAAGACAAGCTGACTTATTAGATAAGGCGCAAAAAAATTAATATCAAATAATTCTTTGGCTTTCTGCATGGATGTTCTTTGAAAAGTTTCATAATGGCCTATCCCTGCATTATTAATCAGTGCATGTATTTCTTCTTTGTCAAAAAATATTTCTTTCACACCTTTTTTTATCTGCTCCTCATCTCCCAATTGGAAATACACAGGTTTTATCCATATATGATTTTCGGAGGCAAGCCTCGAAACATAGGCTTCAAATTCCGTATTTTTTACCCTTGTATGAGCCCAGATATTCCACTTATTTACAGCAAATTTTTCTAGTACGGCTCTTCCAATTCCTCTGTTGGAACCTGTTATAATTACATTTCCCATACTATTTCCTCAACGTATTCTTAATTTTATCTGCTATCTGTGAAGATAATAACTGGCAGTGCTCCAACAAATACTCGTAATCCCCCGCCATCGGAACAAAATCGTTGATGCCTAACAATAGGTGTTTTGGTCTATTCAAAACTCCGGCAAGCCTTTCTGCCACTGCTGCTCCTAAACCTCCGATAATATTATGTTCCTCAACAGTAACGAGCAGTTTACAATTCCGCCTTCTCATAACAGCCTCAGAATCTAACGGTTTCACTGTGTGCATATTTAATACCGTTGTAGATATGCCGCTGTCATATAAAATTTTTGCTGCCTTTATACACTCGTTTAATAAAGTTCCACATGCTATAATAAGAACATCCTCTCCCTCTGCCAGTACATTTGCTTTGCCAATTTCAAATCTGTAATTCATATCTGAATTTATGATCGGGAGTCTGTCACCTCCCGTCAGCCTTATATAAACAGGCCCCTCTGTCTTCATTGCTTCATAAATGGCACAATAAATCTCCATTCCGTCACAAGGAGCTATAATAGTCAGCCCTGGAAGTCCTCTCAGCAAGGAAAGATCTCCGATTCCATAGTGAGAACCGCCGAATCTGGAGATAGCAAGACCGCTTCCCATTCCTACTATTTTCACATTTGAATTCATCAATCCTAAGTATGTCCTAATCTGATCTGCACAGCGATAGCTTGCAAATGCTCCCCATGATGTTGCAATCACAGGCAGGGACTCGCTTGATATTCCAGCTGCAACAGATATAAGATTCTGCTCTGCAATTCCTACGTTTATGTAGTTCTCAGAATATTCTTTTATAAATCTTGAAAATCCAGAAGCCTCTCCAAGATCTGCAGACACTGCAAAAAAATCATATCCGTCCCTGGCCATATCATAAACTGCCTGTCCCAGAGCCCCTTGCGCCCCCATATGTGAAAGAAACATCAAATTTTTTTTATTAAAAGCTAACATTTACAAACCAATCTCCATCTTTGCCTGTCTGAGCAGATCTTTATTCAAAATTCTATCATGCCAGGAATAATCATTTTCCATAAATGAGATTCCCTTTCCCTTTATGGTTTTCGCTATCACAGCAGTCGGTTTATCTGTAATACTTTCAAAAGCCTTATCTAATTCTTCAAAGCTATGTCCGTCGACAGCCAATGCCTGCCATCCGAAAGCTTCTATTTGCTTCTGCATATTATTCCATGCAATAATCTCATCTGTACTTCCATCCGCCTGCAGGCCATTAAAATCAATAACAAGAATTATATTATTTAGCTTATGCTGTCCGGCAAGCATAAGCGCTTCCCAGACAGAACCTTCGTCACATTCCCCGTCTCCTACAATACAAAATATTTTTTTATTAATTCCACGCCTCTTGAACAAAATTGCCTTGCCGACTGCATATGGTAAACCAAGACCCAGGCTTCCTGTTGAACATTCAATATGCAAGCCTTTGTCTTTTATAAGTTCCTCCGGATAATCAGAACCGTTCTTTTGATACTGTGTAACAAAGTCATCTCCAATAAGTCCTAATTCATTCATTACTGCATATTGGGCCAGGGCTGCATGACCCTTGCTGACAATTAAGATATCTCTGCAAGAATCGTCAGCTTTTTCATCTGCAAAATTTGATGCCTCAGACATAATATAAAGCAGGATTTCTACACATGATAAGGAGCTCGCCCAATGTATCTTTTCTTGACAGTGATCTGCCACTGATATCATCTTGCGCCTAACACTCTCTGCCTGTTCCAAATGCCGCATTAAGTCACTCTTATTCACTTCGTTCTATTCCCCTAACCTTCAATTGATATTTCCAATCTCAAAGATTAAATTTCTAAAATTGTATACTGATTTTCCTCGAAAGACTATCAATCATATTAACTCCATCCCACTCAAGGGATAATTCTTGTGTATGCCCTATAAAAACAACTCTGTCAACGCCTCTGACTCCATATTTCTTAATCAGTTCTTTGATAATTTCATGATTTATTCCATAGCAGCTGATTGTCTGACACGATTTTCTCAACAGAGGAACAATCTCCTCCAGGTTTTTCGCAGTGTACTCAAAAAAATATCCCATACCCGATTTATAATCCAGCAAGTCCTCCGAAATATGTTTGACTTGTACTCTCACTAATTTCGTATTGTCAGAAATATAAGAAATTTCTCTGTCCTTTGCCGCCAAAATGCAAAACCTTAATAATTTCTCACTTCCTGCAACCTGCGGCAATTCATAGTCCGGCAGTTCTTTGCTCAGCATATTCCAAAAAATTTCCTTTGCTTCTTCCACTCTTTTTCCAAGCCAAATAATTATGCGCGGAGAACTGCAGGCATTTTGATCCACTTCATAAGTATCGTTATAAAAGTCCCTGGCCAAGACCTTCTGATCAGCCTGTAAATATTGATCCGCATCAATCAAACAAATGGAATCTCTGTCTGCAAAACATAGTTCAGCCGCTCTTGGCGGTATCGGAAATCTGCGAATATTTTGGATTGTCTGATCTCCCCCCCAAACGATTCTTGCGTCACAAATCTCTGACAATTGACGGGTTATGTCATCCTTATGCCCATAACGGATAATACAGATATAGTCTCTGATTTCACAATGTTTCTCTTCTGCCAAAAGTTCATTGATTGCGCTGCAGATAATCGTTACTTCATTAAACTCTTTTTCAGAAATTCTTATTATATTGATATTTCCTGAAAGCAGCCCGTAAACAAGTGATACAGCAAACTGTATCGGTATATTTGACGGAGTAATATGAAACGCAACACCGCGTCCCACTTTAAGCTGCTCATTCTCATAGGTTTCCCTTTGACGTTCCAGATTCTTTTTTCGGATCCAAAATGCAAATGCTGCCACGTCAGGATATTTCCGCAATTCACTCTCCCTTAAAAGTTTCGAAGATAATTCTTCCAAAAACAAAAGAATATTCCTATGAAATATTTCTAAAGTTTTTATCATCGGCATTCTGCTGAGAATTTCTTTATTTCCAACAAGAAATCGGATATCTCTATCTTCCAGCTGCATAGGTATCGCTGCACCCCCTTATCTCAGCATTTTTGATTCGTCCCAATATTCTTATGTACTTCCCCTTTCTCCCACAAGGGCAGTCATCTTCACCAACAATCATTCCCTCATCCTCAGTTAAAAGCGAAATTCCAGGATAAGATCTTGGAAGTACTGACAATACCTGAATGATTCCTCTTTCTCCTATGGTACATGGAGAAAAATCTTCTATACGTCTTGGTATTATATCCGAATAAATGCTTGCATGAAGATGTCCATATTCGCATTCTGCATAAATACACCCCGACTGCTCTGCCATACTGTAGTGATCCATAAAATGCTGCAATCCACACAGTATATTCCCCCTCTGTTTAAACTGTCCGGAAGTAACTGCTTCTGACTGCAGTTTTTTCCACCCGCCACCGGTTAACAAATAGCCCTTTGAACAATCCAGCTGCAGCCCTTTCTTCTCTACCTCTCCAAAAAACGACTGCCATACCATATAAGTAAATCCAAAAATCAAAAATTTTTCATTTCCAAACTCATCTATAAATTCTTTGACTACTTCAACATTCAAGGTCATATCTTCATTTAGTGCAAACACTCTTTTTTTTGCCGCAAAGTCCAACCCCAGAATCGTTGCCCCTCGTGCCGTAAACATTTTTCTGTCCCGAATCACCAGCGGCGTGTCTATCACAAGCATTGGAAGTCTTTTTGTTCCCACAAAATCTCCCAATAAACGCAGTAATACTTTTTGCTGTAAAATCGCCGTTTCCTTATTCAAAAAAATTTTTGACTGTAATTGTCCGGTGGTGCCGGAAGACTTCATTACTTTAAATACCTTACTATCCGGAATACTCTTCAATTCCAATTCTTTAAATATTCTGACCGGCAAAAAAGGCAGTTCTTCTATATTGGTAATCTCCGATATGTTCTCTTCATCATAGCCAAGGGCATGCAGAATATTTCCATACATCTCACAATGCACATAATGAAACAGAAACAAATTCTTCAGCTCATGGAGCAGCAAGGCTCTTTTTTCCCCGGATTCCAATGAATATGGAGGGATCTTATGAAAGTCTTCAATCATATAGTACGTCCTCTCGAATCAACTCATCTTTTCCAATTTCCTTTTTGATTCTTTTTCCTATTATCTTCTCATAAGCTTCAGGAGGGATTCCTTCGCCTGGACGCTTTGCATCGATATCCGCTATAGTTATCGCATGCCCCTTAAAAAGCTCTTTATTTGCTACAATGCTTCTGCGCATTTTTTCTTTCTGTTCCAATTCCCCTGATGACAAGATTCTTTCAAAAGCTCCCAAAGAAGAATATACTCCTAAACAGCCTTCAATTATCCTCTTCATGGCTGCCGGTTCGCAAGCCATCTGGTTGTCCCAGCCTATTTTGCTGTTATCTAGAGTAAAATGTTTTTCCAGCATAACTGCTCCCAGTGCTATAGCCGCATGCGCTGCTTCCGAGCCGATCGTATGATCGGAATATCCAATAGGATATTCCGGAAATTCCTTCCTAAGCATTTGTATATTATTTACATTTGCATTTTCAATAGAAACGGGATATTCCGAAACACAATGCAAAATACAGATCTTCCGGTTGCCTGTTTGCTCAATAACTTTTACCGCTTGGTGTATTTCCTCAATTGTTCCCATACCTGTAGATAACACAATAGGAATTCTTTTTTCTCCAATATAGTTCAAAAAAGGCAGATTGTTTAAATCCATAGAAGCAACTTTGATATAATCCGCCTTGACTTTTACCAAAAAATCAACCTCTGATCTGGAATATGGCGTTGAGGAAAAAGAAATATTCCGCCTCTGGCAATGATCTGCCAGTTCTTCTAACATATTTTCATTTAAAGCAAACTTTTCTACCATCCTTTTTGCAATGGGATTCTGTTTATAATAATCGGCAGAATAAAGAGATTCCGCAGACCAGGACTGAAATTTTACTGCATCGCATCCACAGTCTGCAGCAGCGTCTATCATTTTTTTTGCAGTTTCCATATTTCCATTGTGACTGGAATTCATCTCTGCAGCAAAATATGGTCTATGATTACTTCCTATTATCCTTCCACTGTCCAGCTTGATATCTGCCATTAGGTCATTCTACCTCCATCAACCACCAGATTGCTTCCTGTAATGTAAGACGCTGCATCACTAGCTAAAAACAAAACCGCCTTGGCAACCTCTTCCGGTGTTCCCTGTCTTTGTAACGGCGTTTCAGCTGCAATACGATCTCTTAACTCTTCGGGCCTTTCTTTCCATAAATCCGTATCTATAAATCCAGGGCATACCGTATTCACTCGTATACCATATGAGCCAAGCTCCATAGCCATCGTTTTGCTTGCAAAGATCAAAGCCGCCTTACTGCTCCCATAGGCAATTCTTCCCTTTTCATTCTGAATTCCCGAAACAGAAGCAATATGAATGATACATCCTCTCTTTTTTCTAACCATCAATTTCGCCGCAATCTGCGTAAAGTATAACGGGGAAAAAAAGTTCACATCAAATAAGCTCTCCATTTTATCCAAAGAAGTCATCAAAAACAAAGATTCATCACTGACTCCTGCATTATTTACAAGGATATCAATGCTTCCTGCTTCTCTGTAAACAGAAGCTGCAGCAGCTTTTGCGCCATTTCTATCTGTAATATCGAAATACAAGGGTTTTACAATGCTCCCTGTTTCCTTTGACAGTATACTCAATTCATTCTCAAATTCAATGGATTCCTTGCGCGCGCATGCCCACACCTGCATTCCGTCTTTTGCAAACTCTCGGACAATGCTTAACCCTATCCCCCGGTTTGCACCGGTAACAATTACGCTTTTTCCCATATCATACTCTCTATACTCTTTTTATTGCTGCTTTTCATCATTTATCAAACACTTCAGAACTGTTTTTCTTTGCAGACTATTCATAAAAAAACTTTACTTTCATTTTTATATTTCATTGCTCTTGCCGGGTTTCCCAATGCAATCACATTTTCAGGAATATCTTTTTGTACCACGGATCCCATTCCTATTATTGAATTTGAGCCAATCTTTATTTTTTCTTTAATCGGCACATTCATTCCAACATAAGTACCCTCTCCCACTTCACTTCTTCCTCCCATAACCACTCCTGAAGATAGCTGACAATGTGCTCTTACTATACAATCATGCCCTACTGTTGCAAGTGCCTCAATTCCAACATTATCTTCAATTATAGTGTCACAGGATATAAGCACATCCGCTTTAACTATGATTCCTTTTCCAATTTTTGCTGACGGGCTAATCCACGCCCTTGGATGTATGATATTTGCAAATGGATATCCCTTTTCCTTAACTTTGTTATATAGACAAAGTTTATACTCTGGTTCCCCTAGTGCAATAATTACCTCCGCATTTTCTTTTTCATAAGTCTGGCAAAATATTTCAAACGGCATTCTCTTTAGCCCTTTAAAGATTCCCTCTTCTACTGTATCATCTATAAAAATAATTTCTTCCCAATTGTTCAATATGTCTGCCACATCTCTTGCTTCTCTGCCGCTGCCGCCGGAGCCGTAAATTCCTAAAATCATTTTCCAATCTACCCTCCTTCTATATAAACCTTATAAAATAATTTTTATTATTTCTTCTACTTTATTTACTTCTAACTCTTCATACACCGGAAGCACCAACACCTGCCCAGCCAGCTTTCTTGCACTGTCCAGCTCCACATCCCGATACTTATTCTGAAAGCAAGCCTGATCCGAAGTCAGCGGATAAAAATATTTCCTCGTATGTATCCCCTTCTCCTTCAGCCTCTCATAAAGCTCATCCCTGCTCAGCGGATACTCCTCCTCCACCAATATCGGAAAATACCCGTAATTACGCTTCGTCTCCGGCTTTGCCTCAAACAAACGAATCCCGGGAACTTCCCTCAGCCCTTTTTCATAAGCCTCACTCAAAGCTCTTCTTCGTGCAGCAGCCTCCTCCACATGTTCCAGATTGCAAAGCCCCATAACCGCGCAGAACTCATTCATCTTCCCATTGGCTCCCACTGCCGTCACCAGCTCTTCCCCGCGGATTCCGAAATTCTTCAGATTATAAAGCTTCTCGTAAAGCCCGCGATCCGAAAAAGAAGCCGCCCCGCCTTCTATGGTATGAAACACCTTCGTAGCATGAAAGCTGAACACGGAAGCATCTCCATAGCTTCCGATTCCTTTTCCTTTGTAGGTAACACCAAAGGCATGAGCCGCATCGTAAATAACCTTCAGACTATATTTATCTGCAATCCGCTGTATCTCTTCCACATTGCACACGTTTCCATACACATGCACCGGAAGAATCGCCGCGGTACGCTCTGTAATCAGATTCTCAAGTTTTGTCTCGTCTATCGTCCCATCCTCCGGCTTCACATCACAGAACACCGGTTTCAAATGGCTGCGCACTATGGCGTGTGTCGTGGAGATAAACGTAAAGGGAGTGGTAATCACCTCCGCCCCTTCGGGAAATCCCATGGCCTGGATGGTCAGCTCCAGTGCCGTATGCCCGTTCACCATCAAGGACAGCCCGGGCACATCCAGAAATTCTCTCAGCCTGTGCTCCAGCTCCTTATGATAACGCCCCATATTCGTCAGCCAGCGGCTGTCCCACAAGGGCTTGATTGCTTCTATGTATTCCTCGTAGGAGGGCATGGAGGACCTTGTTACATAAATTTTTTCATTCCTCATTGTTCTTCCTTTGATGCCTTATTTTCGAAACAGAGCTTTCACTTCTATAAAAGCAGCTTCACAAAAGCGCTTTCAAAACAGCACAAAATATATTGGTTATATTATTTATAACCGATATATATACCAAGAAAATATAAAATCAAAAAGATGGTATATAACCACCTATAATTCTATCGGCACTATTCTACCATAACATTAGACAAATATGCAAACTTTTTCTTCGTTCCAAATCTTCCCTATCCATGGTTACTCCTCAAAAGCCCAAAAAGCAGCCCTCCATTGTCTCCAATGCAACAATTTCGGGCCGCCAATCCAAGGATCATTCCCTATGTTATCTCCCGAAACTGATTCGCCCTCTTATAAAAAGTAGACAACGGCATATCACACAGCACCGCCGCCTGCTTTCCGATAAGCTCGCCGGAATTCCATCTCTGATACGCCTCCTTAAAATTCTCTGGCAGCGGCTTTTGAGGCCTTCCGAAGCGCACCCCCCGCTGCTTGGCAGCCCGGATCCCCTCCTCCTGCCGCTGCTTGATGTTGTGCCGCTCGCTCTCCGCCACATAACTGAGAAGGGCCAGGACAATGTCGCTGATAAATGTTCCCATCAGATTCTTCTCCCTCCTGGTATCCAGAATCGGCATATCAATCACGACAATATCCGCTCCCTTCTCCTTCGTAATCCTCCGCCACTGTTCGTTCAGATCCACATAGTTCCGTCCAAGCCGGTCAATGGACTTCACATACAGCACAGAATTATCATCCAGCTTCCGCAGCAGCTTCTTATACTGCGGCCTCTCAAAATCCTTTCCTGAAAGCTTATCCATATAGATCCGCTCCTTCGGCACCCCCATCTCCAATAGAGCAATCCGCTGCCGTTCCTCATTCTGTTCCCTTGTGGATACACGGATGTATCCATACATCTTTTGTTGTGCCATCATACCATACCTCCTAAAAAATTAACCCATCCACCGAAGCTGCTCCCAACAACCAGGAGTCCCCCCGATATATACAGGTTTTCTATATTCTGGCACATTTCAAAACCAAAGTTGACAACATATTCACTTCGAAGCCAAAACTGAAACAGCATTTAGGCCAGGCAGCTTCCGCCGCCTGGCCTAAATGCGCCCCCACAAAAAAACGCCCCACACCCAAAGGCATGAAGCGTTCCCTCACTTACAGCTCAATCTTCCCATTCTCCTTACCATTGATCACATAGTAAGCAGCCGCATCCTCCGGCTTTACATAAACCTCCAGGCTCTTAATAGAAGAAACCCGATGTCCCTGTGCTGTCCAAAGACCCTTCACCTGCTCAACCAGCTCCTCGGTCTTAACTTCCTTTCCTGCAAACTGAATATATACGTTCTGGCTCGCCGCCTCTTTTACTGTCTTCGCTGTCTTAGTCGTAGTCGTCTTAGCCGCAGCCTTCTTAGGCGCTGCCGCCTTTTTTGCAGGAGCCTTATCTTCCTTTACCGCCTCTTTTACAGGTGCAGTCTTTGCAGGCTCTGCCTTTTCTGCCGCATCCTTCACCAAAGCTGCAGCTGTCTCTGCTGCCTTTGCAGGGGCAGTCTTCTTTACCGTATCTGTTGCTTTCTTAGCACTCATGATAATCCTCCCTTATACTAATAGGAAATATACTTCTTAATTTACCGGATCTAATTATAGCCTCTTTTTCTGCGAAATTCAATGAGAGTGGGAAATTTCTCCATATTCATTACTTTTCTTCCGGCTGCATTCTGCTTTTTAGGAATAATTCTTGCAAAATACCAGCTTCCCTAAAAGGCCCTGGCTAAAGTGCCTAAAATAAAGGATTTTTTGCAGAAAACCTGGTCATTTCTTTAAGCTTCGGAAAATTTAAGCCTCAATGGTATGAAGAAACAGTCCGCTGCGAAGCTTCGGCTCAAACCAGGTGGATTTGGGCGGCATCAAAAGCCCGGCGTCCGCCACTGCAAACAGCTCCCCGATAGAAGTCGGATACATGGCAAATGCAAGCTCCATATCCGTATGTACCCGGCGCTCAAGCTCCTCAAGCCCCCGGATGCCTCCCACAAAATCAATGCGCTCATCCGTCCTGGGATCGCCGATTCCAAGAACCGGGCCCAAAAGCTCTCTCTGAAGAACAGACACATCCAGTCCCTCCACCGGATCCTCTCTCACATATTCCGGCCGCAGGGTCAAAAGATACCACTGTTCGGAAAGAAACAGAGCAATCTCTCCTTTTTTCTTTGGAGCCTTCCGCCCCTCCAGTTTTTCCACCTCAAAGACCTTTCCGGCCCGCTCTAAAAATTCCTCCGCAGATAGCCCGTTCAGATCCCGGACTACCCGGTTATAGTCCATAATCATCAGCTCGTCGTCGGGAAATAGCACCGATAAAAAGTAATTAAACTCTTCTTCTCCTGTATAACCCGGATGAGACTCCCGGCGCTTAAGGCCTGTCCGGACTGCAGAAGCCGCCCTGTGGTGCCCGTCTGCAATGTAAACTGCATCCATACCCTCAAAAATCTCCCGGATGCGCCCAAGGGCCTTCTCGTCACTTATCAGCCATCCCCTGTGCCCGATGCCGTCCTCTGACACAAAGGAAAAAAGAGGCTCCTTCTTCTTTTCCTCCTCCTTAAGCGCCTTAAGCTCCGGCCGGTTCCGGTACGCCAGGAAAATAGGCCCTGTCTGGGTACTGCATACATCCACATGCCGCACCCGGTCTTCTTCCTTCTCCCTCCGGGTATTTTCATGCTTCTTAATGCGCCCCTCCAGGTAATCGTCAATGGAGGCGCAGGCCACA
Organism: Clostridia bacterium; assembly: GCA_910575725.1. GTDB lineage: Bacteria > Bacillota > Clostridia > Lachnospirales > Lachnospiraceae > Laedolimicola. Next base: position 34,916 of record CAJTFE010000009.1, read on the forward strand.
ATCCCCGTCTGGCTGCGGCCCTCCATGGTCAGCTCATATAAATAACAGCAGGAAACCGCATCTTGTACAAAGTCCCCCCGTTCCTTCATTTCCTCCAGCAGGTCCTTTGCTTTCTCATAAACCCGTTCGTCACAGGTATCCACATCGCCGGGAAGCTGCGTCTCCGCCCGGTCAATGCGAAGAAAGGACAAAGGCCTTCCTTCCACCGCCTTCTTTGCCTCCCTGCGGCTGTAAACATCGTAGGGAAGGGCCGCTATCTCTGCCTCTTTTCCCTTTGCCGGCCTGACTGCCCGAAAGGGACGAATCCTCACCATCAGCAGATCACCCTCACTTTCAGCACGCCGTCAATGGCCTCAAGCTTGCGTATAAGCTCCGGGCTGGCCTGGCTTTCCAGGTCAAACATAGAGTAGGCATAATCCCCCCGGCTCTTGTTGGTCATATTGGCAATGTTGTGATTTTCCTCACCCATCAGGTTTGTAAACTGGCTCAGCATATGCTTGACGTTCTTATGGCAGATAGCCACCCGGGCCGGGTAAGCCGGAACGCCCATGTCGCAGTTGGGATAATTCACGGAGTTGCTGATGTTGCCGTGCTCCAGATAGCAGCGCAGCTCTTTCACCGCCATACGGGCGCAGTTCTCCTCTGCTTCCTCCGTGGAGGCTCCCAGATGGGGAATCACGATGGTTCCCTTGGCTCCCGCCGTGTTCGGATTGGGAAAATCTGTCACATACCGCTTTACCTTGCCCTGCTTTAAGGCCAGTATCATGGCATCCTCGTCCACAAGAAGATCCCTTGCAAAGTTTAATACCACCACGCCGTCCTTCATTTTATCAATGGCCGCTTCGTTGATCATTTTCTTTGTACTGTCCATCAGGGGCACATGGATGGTGATGTAATCGCATTCCCGGTAGATATCGTCCACATTGGTAATATGGCGGATGTTTCTGGACAGGTTCCAGGCTGCCTCCACGGAAATATAGGGATCATAGCCTAAGACCTCCATGCCCAGATGGATCGCGGAATTGGCCACCTGGACGCCGATGGCTCCAAGGCCGATGATTCCAAGCTTCTTTCCCTGGATCTCATGGCCGGCAAACTGCTTTTTCTGCTTCTCGGAAAGCTGTGCAATCTCCTCGTTCTGACGCTCGGACTGCACCCAGTTCACCCCTCCGATGATATCACGGGAAGCCAGGAGCAGCCCGGCCAGAACCAGCTCCTTTACACCGTTGGCATTGGCCCCTGGGGTGTTGAATACTACAACGCCCTGTTCTGCGTATTTTCCTAAGGGAATGTTGTTCACACCTGCGCCTGCCCGGGCGATAGCCGAGATATTCTGCGGCAGCTCCATGTCGTGCATGGCTGCGCTGCGGACCAGGATGGCATCTGCCTCCTCCAGCTCCTCAACCTCTTTGTACTCTCTTGTAAAATGGTCAAGGCCGAATTTCGCTATGGGATTTAAGCATTTGTACTTATACATGGTGTTCCTCCTCAAATTTTCTCATAAACTCCACAAGGGCCTTTACGCCCTCTAAAGGCATGGCATTGTAAATGCTTGCCCGCATGCCGCCTACGCTCCGGTGGCCTTTGAGATTCACCAGTCCGGCCTCTGCGGCTGCCTTTACAAAGGCTGCATCCAGGTCGGCGCTGCCGGTCACAAAGGGAACGTTCATCAGAGAGCGGTCCTCCTTGCGGACAGTTCCCCGAAACAGCCGGCTTTCATCCAGGAAATCATAGAGGATGGACGCCTTCTCCTCATTCCGGGCCTTCATTGCCTCAAGGCCGCCCATTTTTTTCAGCCACTTGAACACCTTGCCGCACATATAGATGCAGTAGGCGTTCGGCGTATTGTAGAGGGAGCCTGCGTCGGCGTGAATCTTGTATTTCATATAGGTGGGCGTTCCCGGCAGGGTGTCCCCGGTGATAAGATCCTCGCGGATCACAGCGATAACCATGCCGGCGGGGCCGATATTTTTCTGGACTCCGCCGTAGAGCAGGCCGTATTTTGTCACGTCTACCGGCTCGGACAGGAAGCAGGAGGATACGTCGGACACCAGAAGCTTCCCCTTGGTGTTGGGAAGGGTATGGAATTTTGTTCCGTAAATGGTGTTATTCTCGCAGATGTACACATAGTCCGCATCGGGGCTGACAGGCAGATCGGAACAGTCCGGTATGTAGGAAAAAGTCTCGTCCTCAGAAGACGCAATCTTGTTGGCCTTTCCATAGATGGCTGCCTCGTTATAAGCTTTTTTTGCCCACTGGCCGGTGACGATGTAATCGGCCGACCGGTTTTTCATAAGGTTCATGGGGATCATGGCAAACTGCAGGTGGGCGCCTCCCTGGAGGAACAGCACCTTGTAGCTGTCGGGAATTCCCATCAGATCACGGAGATCCTGCTCCGCCTCATTTAAGATGCCCTCAAATGTCTTGGAGCGGTGGGACATCTCCATAACCGACATGCCTGTTCCCTGGTAATCCAACATCTCGGCGGCTGCTTCCTTTAAGACCTCCTCCGGCAAGACCGCCGGGCCTGCGGAAAAATTGTACACACGTTTCATCTTTCATCCTCCTATTTTAAGTCGCTGCGCGACAGCACTAAAGGGTAAAGCTGCTTCGACACACCGGTAATGAGAGAAACTTTTATTCGAAAGGACACTCATAAAAGTTCCTCTCGTGCGCCTTTGCAGCTTTACCGTCCAGCAGAATTTATTTTTCAAAAACACTTGACATTTCTTAGCTGGACTATTCCCATCTGATTCTAATAATACAACACAACCGGCGTTCCCTTCTCTGCCTGTTCGAATAATATCTTCATGTTGGCCGGGGGCGTATTGACGCAGCCGTGGGAACCGTTGGTTTGGTAGATGGCTCCGCCGAACTTTCCTCTCCAGCCTGCGTCGTGAATGCCGTAATTTCCATAAAAGGGCATCCAGTACTTCACTGGTGTTTCATAGTCTGCGCCTCGGAGCACGGCGTTGCGGGCCTTGTATTTGACAGCAGCCACGATGGCCGGTGTTCCGTAGCCGCGGCTCATATTTCCCGTTACTACGTCTGTATCCACAATGAGCTGCCCGTTTTTATAGAACCACATATGCTGAGCCCCCATATCCACTTCAATATAGGTGTCGCCGATGTCGTAATTATTGCTCCACACATTGCCCCTCTGGGTGTAGGCCGGCTCCTTTGTGAGAATATCTCCCTGCTCAATGTGATCAAGCAGCGCCTGGCTTTCCGTTTCCCGGTCAATCTGCCAGCCGTAATTGCCGCCTTTCACTGTAATCACGCCCCGGAGGGTGCTTTTGAACTTCCGGGGCTTTTTGTAGGTGTCCCGGCTTTCCGCCAGCTCATGCACCCACGCTGTCACCGCCTCTTTGTCAATCGATGCCTCATAGCCATCCAGGCTGATAAAGCCGCTGATTACCTTGTTGTCTACCACCTGGTTTTCCGGGCCGAACTCGTAAGTAATCTCTGACCCAAGCCAGTGATCCAGCTTTTTTGTAAGGGCAGTTACCTTTTCCGATTCTGCCGTAATTCCGGGAGCCAGATAACAGCCGGCCTCCTGCAGGTCAAGCTTTGGCAGCTGATTGGCTGCGGCCTCCTTCATCTGCTCCTCAAGGTCTCGGATACTTAAGCGGCTGCCCTGCTGCTCCTGGTGAAGCTCGTAACCGTCCCCCGTAAGCTCAACCCAGGCATTCTGCGGATGTTTCCCATTTTTTACCAGTTTCAGTTCCCGGACTGTCCCCCGAAGCTGTTCCTCGTCAATGGAAATGCCCGGCGTCAGCCGGTAAGAATCTCTCTGCCAGAACATCCGCGGCCAGAGAAAGCCGTTCTGAAGCCGCTTAAGCTGTCCGGCGGCATCCGTCTCGTAATAGGTTACGCCCAGATCCGCCGGGGCAAGCTCCTCCGTCTCTCCTTCCCTGCCCAGAAGCGTAAGCTTATAGGCCTGGGCCTGGCTCATCAGCAGAGCATTTACCTGCTTCACCGTTAAATATTCCGCATTTGTGTTATTAATGGAGGTTCCGGGAAAAAAATGTTCCATAAAATACACGGAAATTCCCGTATATATCGCCAGAACCGCAAACAGGCTCCACACAAACCACCTTATCCGCTTTTGCATCCTGCAAGCTCCCTGTTTCCAATTGTACCTTGCCGGGGAGAATCCGCCCATCCCGAAGGGATATGCATAGAAGGGCGCCCGAAGGGTACAAGGTAAAAATAGCATGGAAACTGTCCGGTGATTGGAAAGAATACACTGGCTGACTGCCAGGAAACCAGCACACACAATCACCGCACAGTTTCTCAAATGTTATGAATCCGTTTTTTTCAAATCCTCTGCGTCAAAGGCTTCCTCGATAGGCGCGCCTGCCGCCACCATAGGAAATACCTTATCCTCGCAGTCAATGATGCAGTCAATGACTACAGGCCGTCCAAGGGACATGGCTTTTTCAATTGCCGGGCCGGCCTCTTCCCGTTTTGTCACGCGCATTCCTACGGCTCCCAAGGCCTCCGCAAGCTTTACAAAATCCACCTGGTCGTCCAGGATGGTTGCAGAGTAATGCCTATTGTAGAATAAGGTCTGCCACTGATGTACCATGCCCAGAACGTGGTTATTTAATACAAGCTGAATGATCGGTACATTGTAACGGGCTGCTGTGGCAATCTCGTTCATGTTCATGCGGAAGCAGCCGTCTCCGGCCACATTGACCACGGTTTTGTCAGGACGCCCCAGCTTTGCGCCGATGGATGCGCCCAGGCCGTAGCCCATGGTTCCAAGTCCTCCGGAGGTCAGAAAGGTTCTGGGCTCTTTGTACTTGTAAAACTGCGCCGCCCACATCTGATTCTGTCCTACCTCAGTGGTGATAATGGCGTCGCCCTTGGTGACGCGATAGAGCTCCTCCACCACGTAAGGGCCGGTAAGGCGGCTTTCCTCGTATTTCAGAGGGTGTTTTCCCTTGAGCTCCTCTATCTGTCCCAGCCACTCCGGATGCTGCTTTTTCTCAATCCTGGAGAGCAGGCGTGTGAGAACCTCCTTCACATCTCCGATGATGCTTGCGTCCACCATAACGTTTTTATTGATTTCCGCCGGATCAATGTCAATCTGGAGGATTCTTGCCTTCCTTGCAAACCGGGTGGCGTCTCCCGTTACCCGATCGCTGAACCGGGCTCCCACGGTAATCAACAGATCGCACTGGGTCACGCCGAAATTGGAAGCCTTTGTTCCATGCATGCCAAGCATTCCCGTATACAGCGGATCCTCTCCGGGAAATGCGCCCTTTCCCATCAGAGAATCACAGACGGGAGCCTCCAGTTTTTTGGCAAGCTGGGCCACTTCCTTCGCAGCTCCGGAGAGCACTGCTCCGCCTCCCACGAAAATGAAGGGTCTCTTTGCCTTGGCTATCATGGCTGCGGCCCTCTCCAAATCTTCCTCTAAAATGGTGTCTGCCTTCCGCTCCGCTTCCAATGGCTTCTGATACTCGTACTCTGTCTTATTTGCCGTCACGTCCTTGGTTACATCTATCAGCACCGGGCCGGGACGGCCGCTTCTTGCAATGTGGAAGGCTCTTCGGATGGCCGGAGCCAGGTTTTCCACATCCTTGATAATATAATTATGCTTTGTCACCGGCATAGTAATACCGGCAATATCTACCTCCTGGAAGGAATCCCGGCCAAGGAGGGGCTTTCCTACGTTGGCTGTGATGGCTACCAGGGGGATGGAATCCATATAAGCCGTGGCAATTCCCGTAACCAGGTTGGTTGCTCCCGGCCCGGAGGTTGCCATGCACACGCCTACCTTTCCCGTTGCCCGGGCATAGCCGTCCGCCGCATGGGAAGCTCCCTGTTCGTGGGAGGTCAGAATATGCCGGATTTCGCCGCTGTGCTTATATAATTCATCATAGACGTTTAAGATTGCGCCTCCTGGATAGCCGAATACGGTATCTACGCCCTGTTCCTTGAGGCATTCAATGATGATCTCTGATCCTGTCAACTGCATATATTTTCTCCGTTCTATTTTAAGTTCCGTAATATTACACCTAGTACACCTCTATAAATCAATTTCCAGTCACAAAACCATGTGCCTGTAAATCGATTTGTGCACTAGGTGTAATATTACTGTTTAAGATCCGTTATATCCTTGTTTATTTGATTTCCAGGACTGCGCCGCGGTTTCCGGAGGTTACCATCTTTGCGTAACGGGCCAGATAGCCTGTGGTGACTCTCGGCTCCCTGGGCTGCCATTTTGCCTTTCTTGCAGAAAGCTCCTCGTCGGATACGAGAACCTCCAGACAGTTATTGGGAATATCGATGCGGATTGTGTCGCCCTCTTCCACCAGTGCAATGGGGCCGCCTACGGCTGCCTCCGGAGATACATGTCCGATGGAAGCGCCTCTGGAAGCTCCGCTGAAGCGTCCGTCTGTGATAAGGGCTACGGACGCGCCAAGTCCCATGCCTGCGATGGCGGAGGTCGGGTTCAGCATCTCACGCATGCCGGGGCCTCCTTTTGGCCCCTCATAGCGGATAACAACCACGTCGCCTGCCACAATTTTACCGCCTTTAATGGCGTTGATGGCATCTTCCTCGCAGTCAAATACACGGGCCGGTCCCTCATGGGTCATCATCTCCGGCACAACGGCGGAACGCTTTACCACTGCCGTGTCGGGAGCCAGGTTGCCCTTAAGAACGGCAATTCCGCCAATCGCACTGTAGGGGTTGTCAATGGGACGTATCACCTCGGGATTGCGGTTTACGCAGCCTGCTATATTTTCGCCTACGGTCTTTCCTGTGACGGTAATCAGATCCGTATAAAGAAGCTGCTTTTTATTCAGCTCGTTCATAACGGCGTAGACGCCGCCCGCCTCGTTCAGATCCTCCATATAGGTGGGGCCTGCCGGGGCCAGATGGCAGAGATTCGGCGTCTTTGCGCTCATCTCATTGGCCGATTCCATGTTCAGATCTACGCCTGCCTCGTGGGCAATGGCCGGGAGGTGGAGCATGCTGTTGGTGGAACAGCCAAGAGCCATATCAACGGTCAGGGCATTTAAGAATGCTTTCTCTGTCATAATGTCCCGGGGACGGATATTCCGGCGGAACATCTCCATGACCTGCATACCGGCGTGCTTTGCCAGCTTGATGCGCTCGGAATATACGGCCGGAATGGTTCCGTTTCCTCCAAGTCCCATACCCAGAGCCTCGGTCAGGCAGTTCATGCTGTTCGCCGTGTACATGCCGGAGCAGGATCCGCAGGTCGGACAGGTCTTTTCCTCAAATTCCCTTACGTCTTCCTCGGTCATGGTTCCAGCCGCATGGGCGCCTACAGCCTCAAACATGCTGGAGAGGCTGCGCTTCTGGCCCTTCACATGGCCGGCCAGCATGGGGCCTCCGCTGACAAAGACGGTGGGCACGTTGATTCTGGCCGCCGCCATCAGAAGTCCCGGCACGTTTTTGTCACAGTTTGGAACCATCACCAGGGCGTCAAACTGATGGGCCAGAGCCATACACTCGGTGGAATCGGCAATCAGATCACGGGTTACCAGGGAATATTTCATTCCTACATGGCCCATGGCGATTCCGTCGCAGACTGCGATGGCCGGGAACACAATCGGGGTTCCTCCGCCCATAGCTACGCCTAATTTTACGGCCTCTACAATCTTGTCCAGATTCATATGGCCCGGTACAATCTCATTATAGGAACTGACAATTCCTACCAGCGGCTTGTCGAGCTCCTCCTGGGTCAGTCCCAGGGCATTGAATAAACTTCTGTGGGGCGCCTGCTGCATTCCCTTTGTTACCGCATCACTTTTCATACCTCTATTCCTCCTATTCCAGTTCCGAAAGGGCCCTCATAAAAGTTCCTCTCGTGCGCCTTTGCAGCTTTACGTTATCTATATATGCTGTGCAATCAAATCTCCCATTTCTGCCGTACCTGCCCGGGTACAGCCCTCGGACATAATGTCGCCTGTTCGGAAGCCTTCGGTCAGCACCTGCTGGACGGCTGCTTCTATGGCATCTGCTTCCTTGTCCAGATCAAAGGTAAAACGAAGCATCATGGCCGCCGAAAGAATGGTTGCAATGGGATTGGCCAGATCCTGTCCTGCTATGTCCGGCGCAGAACCGTGGCTGGGCTCATAAAGGCCGAACTTTGTATCGTTTAAGCTTGCGCTTGCCAGCATTCCGATGGAGCCCGTCACCATGCTTGCCTCGTCGGAAAGGATATCACCGAACATATTCTCGGTGAGAATCACGTCAAACTGCCCCGGATCCTTCACAAGCTGCATGGCGCAGTTGTCTACCAGCATGTGGGAAAGCCGGATTTCAGGATAGTCCTTTGCGATCTCCTCCACAACCTTTCTCCAAAGCCTGGAGGAATCCAGAACATTCGCCTTATCTACGCTGCAGACCCTCTTTCTTCTCTTTCCCGCTATGTCGAAAGCTCTCCTGGCTATGCGGCGGATTTCTTCCACATTATATGTAAGGGTATCTACTGCGGTGAGAACCCCGTCGATTTCCTCGGTTCTGCGTTCTCCAAAATAAAGGCCGCCGGTCAGCTCGCGCATTATCATCATATCGAAGCCGTCCCCGATAATCTCATCCCGCAAAGGACAGGCCTTCCTAAGCTCCTTATAGAGTACGGCCGGCCTTAAGTTGGCAAAAAGCCCCAGGGACTTGCGCAGCTTCAAAAGTCCTGCCTCCGGTCTCTTTTCGGGCGGAAGCTGATACCAGGGTGAGGTCGCCGCATCGCCGCCGATGGAGCCCATAAGGACTGCGGCCTTTGATTTTGCCGTCTCGATGGTTTCATCTGTCAGGGGCACTCCGTGGACATCAATGGAGGCTCCGCCCATCAAAAGCTCTGTGTACGCCAGCTCATGGCCGAAACGCTCCGCCACGGTATCCAGAACCTTCCTGGCCTCCCTCACAATCTCCGGCCCGATTCCGTCGCCGGGAATTACTGCGATATCTAATTTCATTCTTCATCATCCCTTCTAAAAATGCCTATTGCTAATAATATAGAACAAAAATCTGTTTTTTTCAACTGGAAATTTTATTTCTTTATTTCTTTGCAGTGGAAAAGTTCATTCCCGCTCATCTCATATTTCTGCCGGATGTCCCCAAAACCAAACTGCCTGCGTCCTCCCAGCAGCCTGCATAAGGGGCCATAGCAAGGCTGCAGCCAAACACCGCCGCATTTTTCCAGAATATCGTTGATGTGCTGCCGATGCTTTGCCTCTCCCCCTTTTCATACCGACCTTCTCTGCACTTACCCTCTTCCCTATTTATTCAGAACATACCGCAGGGTATATTTATTTCCGTTAATATAGCAAATGGTAAATTCCACCGGCTCCGCCCGGTGATCAAAGGAGGTATTCTCCATCACCAGGGCCGTGGCGCTCTTTGCCTGAAAAAGCATTCTGGCGTATTCTCCGGTAACTGTTTTTGTGTAGAGCTTCTGATACACATGGTTCAGCTTGATATCGAACCGTTCCCGGAATACGTCATAGAGGGATTCTTCCCGGAATTCATAATTCATAATCCCTTCCACCCGGGCCGCATTCAAAAATGCCTTTTCAATCAGCACCGGCTCATCGTCGGCGTAACGCAGGCGTTCCAAAAGGATCACGGGAGCTCCCGGCTGGATCTCCAGATTCTTCGCCACATACTCGCCGGCTTCCATCCTGGTATAATTCAAAACCTTTGTCTTGGTTCGGTGCCCCTGGGCCTGCATCGTTTTGGACCATCCTGTGGATATGTTCATGGTCTTTTCAAAATTATAATTGCTGACAAAGGTTCCCTTCCCCTTGATGCGATACAGAATATTACCGGCAACCAGCTCGTCAATCGCTCTGCGGACGGTCATTCTGCTGGTGTGGAACATCACGCAGAAATCCTCCTCGCTTGGAATGATTCTGCCCTTTCTAAGCTTTCCGTCCCGGATTGCATCCAGTATATAATTCTCAATCTCCCTATAGATAGGAATCTCCCTGTCTGTCTGCCGTGCCATTACATCCTCCTTTGTACCCCGTTCCTTATGATACACCCATTACCAGATCAAACCTCTGGGTTTTTTACTTATTGTAATAATATAGCATATATTTTCTCAATACTAAAGCAAAATGTAGGCAGGCGGCATAAAAAAGCCTCCCGGTCTTTCCGATTCTTCTCTGTACGCAAAGCTTTCGTACAGGGATACGGAAACGCCGGAAGGCTTTTGATTTTTAAATAATCAGCAGTCCCGTCAGACTGGACACCACTGCAATGACAATGAAAACAACAAACACTTTTCCGATTTTCATTCCCTTCTTATCCAGCAGATACCAGGCCAGAAGGGTCAGAAGCAGCGGAAGCAGGCAGGGAAGAATACTGTCTAAGATTCCCTGAAGGGTAATCTCCATATCGCCGGACACATAGGCCCATCCCGTATTTGCCGTTACATACTGGGCGGAAATGGCTCCCACTACCATAAGGCCGATGAGATTGGCTCCCCTGGTGATGGCGTCCTTCCTTCCCCCGGCAAATACCATGTCTGTGGCATTGATGCCGAACTTGTAGCCTCTGCTGAACAAGATCCAGGTCAGCGGAAGGATGATTCCCAGCCATGCGATACAGTAAAAGGCCGGCCCGGCCAGGCTGCCTCCAGCCGCAAGCCCCATGGCAATGGAGCAGAGAATCGGCCGCAGGGTTCCTCCGATAAGGGAATCTCCGATTCCGGCAAAGGGCCCCATCAAGGCCGTCTTGGTGCTCTGAATCAGCTCGTCCGGAATATCTTCTCCTTCGGCCCGTTTTTCCTCCATGCCCAGGATCACGCCTGGGATGATTGCTCCCATGGCTTCCTCGGTATTAAAAAACTGGGTGTGCCTCTGCATACATTTGATTTTGTCCTCTTTTTTATCATACAGCTTATCCACCACCAGCCCCATCATCCGGGTAAAGGCAGGAGCCATCATCCGCTCCATGTTCTGGCATCCCAGGGCGAAGGTCATCCAGTTCACATAACATTTTCTGATATCTTTTTTCTCTAATTTTGCCATTCCAAACTCCCTCCTTAATCCGCATTTCTTCCGGATGTAATCTGATAGTCAATGAAAGCAATAAACAGGGCAGCAATCGTAACGGCAACAATGGGCATATGCAGTACTGCAATCATCAGAAAACCCATGAGAAGATACAGAAGCTGACTGTTGGATTTTAATGTATACTTGATCAGAAGACCGAATCCCACAGCCGGAAGAATGCCGCCTAAGACCTGGAAAATATCTGCAAGGGATTCCGGAATCAATGCAATCAGCTTCGGCACAAATTCCGCTCCGAAATAGCAGGCTGCAAAAATCGGGATAAAGCGCACAACAAACTGCGAAATATTGGAATAAATCGGAATCCGGGATGCCTGCTTTAATTTTCCCTCCGCGATCCAGCGCTCCTGAAGATGGACAAATACGGCGTTAAAGGTTGCCACACTGTAGATAGCCGCAACGCCCAGAAGGCTTAAGGGCACGGAGATTGCAACTGCATACTCCGCCGAAGCGCCCGACGCAAGGGCCAGGGGAATTCCGATGTAGGAAGCAAAATTCACATCCCCCGGCACGGACATTCCGGGCGTTACAAGCCCCACATAGAGAGCCTGTATGGCGGCCCCGATGATAATACCGTTTCTTACGTCTCCCATGATAAAACCAATCACAGCGCCGGCTACAATGGGCCGGCCAATCATATTCCATCCTCCTACGGTTCCGAAGAGAAAGGTTCCGTAAATGGATCCCAGATACCCCAATAATGCAATTAACAAGGCTTGAAAAATTGTCATAAGTATTCTCCTTTACATTTTAACTTCCGTCCATTCAATTTCCTTTTCATCCGGCACCTGCCGGAAAAATACGCGGATTCCCATCTCTGTCAGCTCACGGCAGGCCGCCGCCTCTTCCGGCAGCAGGTAGGAATAAAAGGTCGCTTTCTTTGTATTGTTCCGGTTGCTCATAGGCCCGATATTAAGCTCCCTTGGAAGCTTATCCGTTGCCTTAAGAAGCTTTAAGGCAACGCAGGGATCTTTTACCAGCACAAGGACGGATTCCTTCTGTTCCGCATACTGTTCAATCACCGCGGCCCCGTCGGCCGTGGATACAATGTCAATCTTTACCGTGGGCGGCACTGCCATTTTGTAGATGTTCACCATCACCGGCGTTCCTGCCGTAAAGTCGTCCACCAGAATAATCCGCCCGATGTTTCCGTCGTTTATCACCCGCACGATGCATTGGCCGTGAATCAGCCTGTCGTCACAGCGCAGTAAATCAATCATATTTTTACACCTCCTACATCAATTCCTTCTCTCTTATAATGCGGAATCCTTCCTTTGCAGCCTGTGCAAGCTGCTCCAAAAGCGCTTCCGTGCCGAGCTCTTCTCTGCTCAGGGCAAAGGTTAAAAGCACTGGAAGGTTCACGCCTGCCGCAACCGGGCTGCCCAGCTCTGCGCATAACAGGCTTGCGGCGTTACAGGGTGTGGCGCCGAACATGTCGGTAAACAGAATCACGTCTCCGCCGCCCATTTGTGCTATCGCTTCTCTGATTTTTTCTGTCAGCTCCATCAGGCCTTCTCCCTCTCTTAAAGAGACGGCCGCAAGCTTTTCCTGCTTTCCTGCAATCATCTCCAGAGCCTGCACCATTCCTCTGCTGTAATCCCCATGGGATATTACAATCCCTCCTGTCATCGTGCTCCTCCTATTCCAGTTCCGTAATATCCCTCCCAGTACACCGGTATGAAATCAATTTCCAGCCGCAAAAACTTGCGTCTGTAAATCGATTTGTGCACTGTGATGGATATTACTGTTTTTATTCCAGTCCTATTACTGTTTCCAGTTCCGTATAACCATCTCCATCGTGTTTAATCCTTCTTCCAGCATGCCTGCTGGGCAGGCAAAATTCATCCGGTAGAATGACTGGCTGCTTTCTGCGAATTCCGCTCCCGGGGACAGGATCAGCCCCTGTTTCAAAAACCCTTCTCCCAGAGACGGGGCGTCCTTTATGCCGGAGCAGTCAAGCCAGTAAAAATAAGTCCCTTCCGGCTGGTAGAATGCAATTTCCGGGAGCCTCTCCCGTAAAAACACGGCTGCCGCCTGGCGGTTTCCGGCCAGATATTCCATTGCCTCCTGCCTCCAGCCGCTGCTCCTGGTGTACGCCGCTTTTACCGCACACATAGCAAAAAGGTTGATGCTGCTGATGCCCACAGCCGCCGCTTCCTTTCGGAACAGCTCGTTCATCTTCCTGTTTTTTATAAATACGGCCGAAATCTTAAGGCCTGCCAGGTTAAAGGTTTTTGTGGGCGACACGCAGGCGATGGTATTCTCTCTTGTCCATGGATTTACATTCATTATGGGCGTAAAATGAGCCCCTGGATATGTGATATCGCAATGGATTTCATCGGAGATAATCGTTACCCCGTATTTCTCGCACAATCCGGCAATTCTCTCCAGCTCCTCCTCCGTAAAAACCCGTCCCGTGGGATTGTGGGGATTGCACAGAAGAAACAGCCTTGCCTTTTTCAATTTTTCCTCCAGATCACAGAAGTCAATCTCAAACCTGCTTCCCGTATCCCGAAGCTCGCTTCGGTACAGCCGGCGCCTGCCGTGCCTGACCGCATGTATAAAAGGAGCATACGCCGGGGACAGAACCGTAACCCCGTCTCCCTCCCGGCTGAACAGACGGATGGCACAGGCCGCGGAATACATCACGCCTGTTGACAAAATCACATCCTCCTCGGTCACCTGGTAATTGTGCTGCTCATGAAACCATTCTGCAAAAAGGCGGTAATAGGAAGCGTCCCGATCTGTGTAGCCGTAAATGGGATGTTCCGCCCTTCGGATTAAAGCTTCCCTGACGGCGCTGCTGCAGGGCAGCTCCATGTCTGCCAGCCACATGGGTATCAGACGGCTTCCTGCCTCTTTCCCGTATCTTTCCCATTTTGCCGCTTCCGTATTGCTTCTGTCTATTCTCTCATTAAAATTCTGCTTCATTTTTTTCTGCTTCCCGGCATTTTTCAAAGGTAGAAAGGAAACGGCGTGTAATGGCCATGGGATTGGTTACGGAGGTTCCTATGGTTACGCTGTCCGGCTTTTCTTCCATTATTCTTTCCAGCTGGGCCTGCTCCCAGATTCTTCCCTCTGCGTTCACAAAGCACCTGGTTTTTTGCTTCAGCTCTCCTGCCAGGCGGTAGTCCGGCTCCTTACTGTCGCTCATCGTCTCTCTTGTATAGCCGGACAAGGTGGTGGAAAGGATGTCAAAGCCTATGGCTTCGCACAAAAGGCCCTCCTCCATGGTAGCGATGTCTGCCATAAGCGGAATATGAGGGAAATCTGCCTTTAATCTGCGGATCATAGTTTCCAGTTCCTTTGCAGTCCTCTTTCTTAAGGTTCCGTCCAGAGCTACGATATCGCTTCCGGCCTCAATCATTTCCCTTGCCGTCTCGTAGGTGGGCGTGATAAATACGTCGTCGTAAAGGCACATGCCTTCCCGGAACTGCTTATAAATGCCGATTACGGGCAGATCCATGTGTTCCTTTATCTTTTTCACCTGATCCGGCCAGCAGATCCGAAGGGCCTTCGCACCGCCGGCCCGGGCACATTCAGCTATGGTCAGCATGTGATCGGCTCCATACAAGGGATTATCCTCAAAAGCCTGGCAGGATATAATCAATTGTCCCTTAATTTTTTCAAGAATCTCTGTCTTCATACTTTTTATTCCTGCTTTTTAGTTCTATTAATATAATCGCGTGTATTTCTCAAAATATGCTTCGTTTACATCCTCATTGCCGTCTATGTTGAGGCTGATGAATACCGGCGGTTCCTCTTTGCAGGCCAGCATCTCCTCCACACAGGCCGCCGTCACCGCCTGGACGATAAACGCATTGGCTATGGAAGAGGTCGGACAGACAGCCGCCTTCATTCCTTCCGGCTTCAATGCGCTGTCCCCTGCCACTCCGCAGTTGTCAATCACCAGATCCGCAAGATCCATCAGCTTTTTCCCACTGGCATGGCGTGATTCCGTTTTGGAAGAGTGATCCACGCTGGTAATGGCAATCACCTTTGCCCCTCTCTCCCTGGCGCACAGAGCCAGTTCCACCGGGTAAGCATTCCTGCCGGAATTGGAGGCAATCAGTACCACATCCTCCTCTTGGATTCGGTATAGCTTTGCCAGAATCTCCGCATAGCCCGGCAGACGCTCCATATAGGAGCTTTTTGTGGGATGCTCCTCCAGGGTCAGCTCGCAGGTCATAATCGGCACGGTGAAGGCAAGCCCTCCCGCTCTTCCGTAAAATTCCTCCGCCACCGTGTGGGAGTGTCCGCTGCCGCTGACGAAAAAGCGGTGTCCGTTCATATGGGCCTGGGCAATCAGCTTTCCAGCTTCCGTAAGCGCCTCCGACTGAGTCCTGCGTATGGCATCCACCACTTTAAGGCCGGTTTCAAATACATCCTCCGTCAATTTGCTCATGTAATCCCTCCTTTTCTTTACCTGTATATACAAGTTATTCGTATTATAGCACGCCTGTATATACATGTCAACAATAAGAATTAATTTGTGAAACTTTAAATAAACCAAAGCCGGGATCAGACACGCTTGTCCAATCCCGGCTCATTTGTTTCCGCATATTTTTATACGTCTTACCTACATTTTCACATAACTTGCTGCCCCATAAATCCCGGCATCATTGCCAAGCTTCGCAAGGACAAACTTTTTATCCCTGCATCCCGGCCATACATATTTCTTATAATATTTCTGCACATACTCAATGAGAATCTCCCCTGCCTTCGATACGCCTCCGCCGATAATAAATGCCTCCGGATCCACAACAGCCGCCGCAGCTGCCAGAGAATATCCCAGATAATGACCGAATCTCTCCGCCACTTCCTTTGCAATCTCATCCCCTGCCTTTACGGCGTCAAATACGGACTTTGCCGTGACCTCTCCTTCCCGGAGAAGAGAAGGCTTATCACTCTGGGCAAGGAGCTTCTTTGCCATCCTTACGATTCCGGGAGCCGACGCAAACTGCTCCACACAGCCTGCGCCGCCGCAGCCGCAGGCCTCCTCTATCTCTTTGTCCACCTTGATATGCCCAACTTCCCCGGCCGCTCCCTTAGAGCCCAGAATCACCTTACCATCCACGATAATCGCAGCCGCCACTCCCGTTCCCAGCGTAATAAAAACTGCATCCTTGTAGCTCCCTGCGCCGCCCTTCCAAAGCTCTCCCAGTCCAGCCGTCTTTACATCATTGCCGCCCTTGCAGGGAAGCCCCGTAAGCTCCTCAAGCTCCTTTGCCACATGCTTGTCTCTCCAGCCCAGATTGGCATTCATCACAATGATACCTTCCGCCGTCACCGGCCCCGGAACCCCGAAGCCCACCCCCGTAACCTGCTCCTTCTCAATCCCCTTTTCTTTCATCTTTCCCAGCACAGCCCCAGCCACATCCGGCAGAACAGCCTCCGAATGATTCTCCGTCCGTGTAGGAATCTCCCACTTTTCCAAAAGCTCCCCCTCCACAGTAAAGAGCCCCAGCTTAATAGTCGTCCCTCCCACATCAACGCCAAAACAATACTTTTCCATACCAAATATACCCCCTTTTCTTTTTCCTATGTTTTCCATTATACCATCTCCATCCCCTTATGCAAACAAAAACAACTCAAAACCATCCACCAAAAACCATCCACCAAACCATCCACCTCCCAGTAAGAGCTCAGACGGCCGTCTGAGCTCTTACGTCCCCCTCCAAACAAAACCACCAAGATACGTCTGATTTTTCCGGCAGTCTCATATATTTGAAAAAAACGGATGTTTTGAAACATGAAACAAAATAAGAATCTCAAAAATATCATTGTTACGGCTCTGCTCCTTACCTTCTCCTACTTTGCCGGCCAGGGCATCGCCCACATTCAGAACGTTTATGCTTCCGGCGCCCTCCTTCCGGCAGGCAGCAGCGCCTCCGCCAACTGGGGACTAAGCTTCCAGGAAGAAGGAAAAGCTCCCACCGGCAATGCAGCCGCCTCCTACTTAAAGGATTTTGACGCTTACTTTGTTGAGGAAACGGAGGAGAAAAAGATCTATCTCACCTTTGACTGCGGCTTTGAAAACGGCAATACACCAGCCATTTTAGACGCCCTGAAAAAACACAATGCCCCGGCCACATTTTTCATAGTAGGCAATTATATGGAGACCAGCCCGGATCTGGTAAAACGCATGGTTTCGGAAGGCCACACCGTCGGAAACCATACCTATCATCATCCGGACATGTCCAAGATTGGAGAAATGGAAGCATTTCGAAAAGAACTGGCTGATCTGGAAACGCTCTATGAGGAAGCCATCGGCCAGCCCATGACAAAGTATTACCGGCCTCCCCAGGGCGTCTACAGTGAAAGCAATCTGAAAATGGCCCAGGAGCTGGGATATCAGACTTTTTTCTGGAGCCTTGCCTATGTGGACTGGTACCAGGATCAGCAGCCTTCCCATGAGGAAGCCTTTGCCAAGCTGATTCCCCGGATCCATCCCGGAGCGGTGGTGCTGTTACATAATACGTCTAAGACAAACGGGGAAATTCTGGATGAGCTGCTGACAAAGTGGGAGGAGCTGGGGTACAGCTTTCATCCCTTAAGCGAGCTGGCCGGGGAAGCGCTTCCTGAGCTTCCGCTGACGCCGGGAAAAACGCCGGAATCTTCCTCCTAGTCAAGTATCTGTCTGCCGGGCAGACTGTGCGCTGAAATTGCCGATACGGACTACCAGGGCACAAAAAGCTGTTACAAAATAAACCGCCAGACTTTTCCTTATTGTTTGGAAATGGAAAAGCCTGACGGTTTAGCAGCCAGATCAACTTGTCTGATTCAGCAATTTTAATAATTTTTTATCAAAGGTCTTTATTTCATACCCTTTTATTTTGTTATAAGCATACAAAATACAATCCGGAAAGTCTAAATTATGTCTGGCATAAGTCTCTATACCAAGCTTTAATACTTCTTCCTCTACTGCCGTAACCTCTTTTAGAAAAATAAGCAGACACTCTTTTATCTTTTCCCTTTCAACAGAGTATACGCCTTTGAGAACATATACTACCTCGGCGATAACCTCAATTGTCACATATACCTGTCCCTTTTTTATGATGTCTTCTGCTTCAAGAGCCATATCTTCATTATCATTTAACAGATAACGAAGGATCATATTGGTATCAAGCATTACCATATCTTGTTACCACCGCCTTTTCCCATGCAGTTTTTTCCATCTTTTGTAATTCCGGTCTGGCATACTTTCCCAATATCCCTCTTGCCGTTTTTTCCGCTTCTTCTGCAGGTGTTTCCTCGATAAACTCATCCAATATAGTAATGATTAGCTTCTGGTTCTTTTGTGCCTGAATCTTTTCTAATGGCTGTATTACACTTCCATCATAATAAGCCTGTAGAGCAATCATATAAACACCTTCCTTCTATCTGCTCTATTCTTTTCTATGTGTCTATTATACTTTATCACACACCCAAGAGCAAATGAAATCTGCTATTTTTGTCTGCCTATTTTGACTATCATAATTAAAATTCTGTAAATTACTCTTCAATCCGAATCCTGCTAATCACCGGCATATCTACCGGCTTGTTCCAGGTCTCGGGCCCGTAGGTGGGAAGCTCTGCAATAGCGTCCAGCACCTCAAAGCCGGAAACCATCTCCCCAAAAGCTGCATACCGTCCGTCCAGCTTATGGGCGTCCTGATGCACCACAAAAAACTGGGTTCCGGCCGTGTCATAGCCGTCATCCCTGGCCATGGACAGGGCGCCCCGTTTATGCTCTAGTGGATTGGGAACGCCATTTTCCTCAAACTCCCCTTTGATGTGCCATTCGCTGTCCGTCATAATGTCATTATCCGGGGAACCAGACTGGATCACATAATCCTTCACAATGCGGCACCAGGCCAGGCCGTTATAAAACCCGCTCCGGACCGTATCCACAAAATTCTTTACCGTAATCGGAGCAAGCTCCGGGAACAGGTCAAAGACCATATCCCCGAAGCCCTCCGTAGAAATAATACATCTCATAGCTTAATGCGCCAGAACTTTTGCATTCTGGAAGTAAATGTTGGAAGAGGAAACCATGTAAACGCCCTCAATGTAATCCTTAATCAGATACGTGTTGGACTTGTAGTACAGTCCAAGAACCGGATAATCAGCGGATACAAGCTCGTCTGCCTGCAGCACCAGCTCTGCAAACTTCGCCGGATCCTTCTCCACCTTGATCTGATCTACAATGGCGTCATAGTCCGGATTGCTGTAGAAGGAATTGTTGGTTACATCGTTGGTATAGAGAAGCGGCAGGAAGCTCATCGGGTTTACATAATCTGCGCTCCAGCCCATGGCCGCTACTTCATAGTTGCCGGACTGTACTGCATCATAAAATACTGCCCAGTCTGCGGAGCTAACCTCTACGGTAATTCCAAGATTCTGCTCCCACATCTCTGCAATGGCTTCTGCAATCTTCTTTACATTATCGTCAGAGTAGAAGGAAAGCTGCAGAGTCGGGAAGCCTTCTCCCTCCGGATAGCCTGCCTCTGCCAGAGCCGCCTTTGCGCCCTCTACATCAGCTGTGGAGGACAGTCCGAAGTCAGAACGTCCCTCTGTCACGTCTTTTCCGTCTACCACATAGCCGGGAGCCATAAAGCTGTATGCCGGCTGTCCGTCTACCTGGGCCACATTGTTGATAAGAGCTTCACGGTCGATAGCCAGGTTGAGAGCCTTTCTCACCAGAGGATTGTCATAAGGCGCCTTGGAGCAGTTGATATCATAGTATACGGTTCCGTAGTTCGGCGTAGACACAAGGCCTGCGTTCTCCGCCTTCAGACGAGCCAGGTCGCTGGAAGGAACGGTTCTCACGCCGTCCACCTCGCCGCTCTCATAAGCCGTCAGCGCCGTGGAGGTATCCAGAACGTAGCGGAAGGTCAGCTTCTGAAGGGTTACGTTTTCTGCATTCCAGTAGTTCTCGTTTTTCTCCAGAATCATGCTCTCGCCCATATTCATCTCAGTAATCTTAAAGGGTCCGTTGCTTACGTAAGCTTCTGCAGTTGTCGTCCACTTGTCGCCGTTTGCCTCGATGGTTGCCTGCTGAACCGGGAAATATACCCACATGCTTACCAGGTCGATAAAGTAGGGGCAGGGAGCCTTCAGAGTGAACTCCAGGGTGTTGTCGTCTAAAGCCTTGATTCCTACATCCTCTGCGGAAGCAGTTCCGTCATAGAATTCCTGTCCGTTTACCACATAATCGGAGATCATGTTTACATACTGAGAGGTTGTCTCCGGAGTCAGAACGCGGAGTGCGGAATATACATAGTCATTTGCCGTCAGATCCGTTCCGTCGCTCCACTTCAGTCCCTCTCTCAGATGGAAGGTGAATACAGTCAAGTCATCGTTGCTCTCCCAGGACTCTGCATTTCCGGGAACCACCTCGCCATTCTCGTCGTAGGTTACAAGACCCTCAAAGCAGTTGCTTAAGAAAGGTGTTGCAAATGAATTGTTGGTTACGTTGGGGTCGATGCCGTCAGGCTCATTGTTGAGCACGAATACCATCTCCTGGGCATCTGCAAGCGCTCCCTCCTGCGCTCCTGCTGCATCTTCCGGAGCTTCTGCCTCCGGCGCTTGTGGGGCTGCCTCAATATCATCAATGGTCTGAGGCTCGTCTGCCGCCTTGTTTCCGCATCCGGCCATGAGCATGGTGCTCACCAGGCTTACGGCAAGAAGCATGCTTAATAACTTCTTTTTCATAACGCTTATCCTCCTTTGGAATTTCTGAGCACGCCTTTTTCAGGGCGCTCCTGCTTGACAGCCGCACAGCAGGGCTGTCTCTATGTTTCAGACGCGCCGTTATGCTGCGCGCCGGGAAACCGATTCTCGGTGCAAAGATTTTATGCTTTATGGAGATGACAGGCTACCTTATGCCCTCCGCCCACATCCACAAGCTCCGGCTTCACCTGGGAGCATTCCGGCGCAGCATAGGGACACCGCGTATGGAAACGGCAGCCGGACGGGGGATTGATGGGGCTTGGAATATCCCCCTCAATACTGCTCTTCTCCTTCTGTCTTGCCAGCTTCGGATTCGCAATGGGAACACTGCCCAAAAGTCCCTTGGTATAGGGATGCAGCGGATTTTTGTAAATCTCGTCCGCCTCGCTCATCTCCACCAGCTGTCCTAAGTACATCACGCCCACGTCATCGGAGACATAACGCACCATAGACAGGTCATGTGCAATAAAGAGGTAAGACAAGCCCTTCTCTTCCTGAAAATCCTTCAGAAGATTAATCACCTGTGCCTGGATAGACACGTCCAGGGCGGAAATGGGCTCGTCGCAGATCACCAGCTGGGGCTCCAGAATCAAGGCTCTGGCAATCCCCACTCTCTGACGCTGTCCGCCGGAAAATTCATGGGCGTAACGGTTGGCATGCTCCTTGGTCAGCCCCACGCGCTCCAGCATGGGATAGACGAGAGCGTTGGCCTCCTCCTTGCTTTTCACCAGATTGTGGGCCAGAAGGGGCTCGGCAATGATGTCGCGCACGGTCATTCTGGCATTTAAGGAAGCGTAAGGATCCTGGAAGATCATCTGCATTTTCTTCCGGTAAGGCTTTAACTCCTTCTGCTTCATATTCGTAATATCCGTGCCGTCCAGGATAATCTGCCCGGCAGTGGGATCGTACATGCGGATAATGGTTCTTGCACAGCTTGATTTGCCGCAGCCGGACTCGCCGACCAGCCCCAGGGTCTTGCCCCTCTCAAGCGTAAAGCTGATGCCGTCCACTGCGTGGACAAGCTGCTTTTTCCCTGCTTTAAAATGCTTTGTAAGGTCTTTTACCTCTAAAATATTCTGCTCGCTCATAGCCTACACCTCACTGCGAAAGGGATTGTTATCATCCGCCGGCGCATCCGGGTACAACAGGAAGCACCGGGAATGGTGTCCCTCTCCCACCTGAGTAAATTCCGGAAGCTCCGCCCCGCAAATCTTTCTGGCATAGGGGCAGCGCGGTGCAAAGGGACATCCGGCCGGGGGATTCGTCATATCGGGAGGCGAACCGGGAATGGGCTTTAAACGCACAGCCTTATCCTGCTCCATGTCAGGGATGGAATTCAAAAGTCCCATAGTGTACGGATGGCTTGGGCGCTCAAAAATATCGTCAATGGAAGCTTCCTCCATAACAAGGCCGCCGTACATAACAATTACCCGGTCACAGAGCTCCGCCACCACACCCAGATCATGGGTAATGAAAATGATGCTTGCCCCGTATTCCTTCTCAAGCTCCCGGAGCTGGCGAAGAATCTGATCCTGGATGGTCACGTCAAGAGCCGTGGTAGGCTCGTCTGCTATCAGCAGCTTTGGCTTATTAGCCAGAGCCATGGCTATCATAACCCTCTGGCGCATACCGCCCGAAAACTCGTGGGGATAACATTTATACCGCTTCTGGGGCTCCGGAATCCGTACCTTTTCAAAAAGCTCCAGAACAGCCTTTTTCGCTTCCTCCCCGGAAAGAGCCGAATGGTGCTCTAAAAGCATCTCCGCCACCTGTTTTCCCACGGGAATCAAGGGGTTCAGAGAGGACATAGGGTCCTGGAAAATCATGGAGATCTTTCCGCCCCGGATCTCGCGCATCCGCTTTTTGGGGGCTCCTATGAGCTCCTCCCCGTCAAAGCGGATGGAGGAGCCTTCCTTGATCCGGGCCGTGTCTGCAAGCAGATGCAGAATGGACATGGAGGTCACGCTCTTACCGCTGCCGGACTCGCCTACGATACCCAGGATCTCGCCCTTTCCCACAGAGAAGCTCACGCCGCGCACTGCCTGGACTTCGCCGTTGCTCGTCATAAAGGATACTTTTAGATTCTCTATATTTAAAATTGATTCCATCGTATTCTCCTATTCCAGTTCCGTAAGCTCTCTCCCAGTACACCTGGTATGAAATCAATTTCCAGCCGCAAAAACATGCGTCTGTAAATCGATTTGTGCACTGTGAGAGAGCTTACTGTTTCCAGTTCCGCAAGCTCTCTCCCAGTACACTGGTATGGGCTTACTATTTCCAGTCCTTTCACTATTTTTTCAGCTTAGGATCCAGTGCATCCCGCAGGCCGTCGCCTACGAAGTTGAAGGCGAACATAATGAGACAGATAACAAGGGCCGGGATGAACATCTGATGGGGACAGGAGCGAAGATTCTCCGCCGCATCGTTGCACATGGTTCCCAGACTGGCAAGAGGAGGCTTCAGGCCGATGCCCAGATAGCTTAAAAACGCTTCCATAAAAATTGCGGAAGGAATCAGCATGGTCACTGTCACCAGGATAGAGCCCATGGCATTGGGAATCAGATGCTGCAGTAAAATCGTCTTGGTGGAGGAACCGATGGTTTTGGCCGCCATCACAAACTCCTGCTGCTTAAGGCTTAAAACCTGTCCCCGGACTACACGGGCCATATCCACCCAGTACACGGTGCCCAGAGCAATGATAATACTCTGCAGGCCAGATTCCAGATACACCATAATCAGAATCACATACAGGGTCAGCGGTATGGTGCTGATAATGTCTACAATACGCATCATAACCGTATCTACCATACCACCTGCATAACCGGAAACTCCGCCGAAGAGAATGCCGATGATCATATTCACGGCCGCCGCCACAAATGCCACCATAAGGGACACCCTTGTGCCGTACATCAGACGGGTAAGAATATCCCTGCCCAGGCTGTCTGTTCCCAGTACATAGGACTTATTCCAGACATGGGCAGAAGGGTAAATAACACGCGTCTGCGGATCGGCGATCACATAAGGCTTCGCACCGTAATAGAGAGCTACCTCCGTACCGTTGCAGTCAAAAATCGTCATGGAGGAATCCGCTTCCTCCCGGATCTTTTTCAACTGATTTCCCATGGTGCCGTCCTTGCTTACCTGCACCACTTTGAGAGCCTGGGTCACATAGAGATAACCGGATCCGTCCGGCGTCTCGTAGACCTTCATCCGGGGCGGAATGTTGACTACCTCCAGATTCTGCGTGGAATAACTGTAGTCCGTAAACATCGGCCCCAAAAGGGCAAAGAGCATCAAGATCACAATCATAACCAGCCCGCCGATGGCTGTGGGCTTATGCCGGAAGCGAAACCACACGTCTCCGGCAAAGGTTCTGTTTTTACTCCATATCTTTTCCCGGTCCTCATTGGAGGAACCGAGCATTTCCCATTTATTTTCCATTCTTCTTCCCGTCCTTACTCGTACTTAATCCTGGGGTCAATGAGGCAGTAGAACATATCTACCAATAAGATCATTGCCATCAAAAAGCTTGCGTAAAAAATGGTTACGCCCATGATGGTGGTGTAATCTCTCTGGGATACGCTGGTTACAAAATATCCCCCAAGACCGGGAATCGCAAATATTTTCTCAATGACAAAGCTGCCGGTCAGCAGGCCTGCAATGGTGGGGCCGAGAACGGTGACCACGGGGATCAGCGCGTTCCGCATTCCGTGTTTTAAAACAACCTTAATCTCTGACAGTCCCTTTGCACGGGCCGTCCGTATGTAATCCTGGCCCATAACCTCTAACAAGCTGGAGCGCATCAGCCGGGCCATATAGCTGATGGAATATCCCCCAAGGGCTGCCACCGGAAGAATATAGCCCTTCCAGGTATCCAGGCCGTAGGTGGGAAGCACATTCAGCTTAAAGGAAAATACGTATATCAAAACCGAAGCAATGACAAAGGAGGGGATGGTCACGCCGATGGTGGCCACGGCCATCAGCACCATATCCTGCCATTTTCCATTCTTCACAGCCGCCAGAATCCCCATAGGGATAGCAGCCAAAAGCACGAATACAATGGTAATGAAGCCCAGCCTGGCGGACACGGGGAAACCGTTCTCTACAAAGTCGTTGACATCCTTTCCGGGGTACTTGTAGGAAGGGCCCAGATCACCTCTTAATATTCCGGTCACGTATTCAAAAAACTGCTCCGGCAGCGGCCTGTCCAGATGGTACTTGGCATTCAGCGCAGCCTCCACTTCCTCACTCATATTCCGGTCGCTGGTAAAGGGGCCTCCCGGTACTGCATGCATAATGCTGAATGTCAGCAGCATAATTAAAAAAAGTGCCACAAGCATCATTCCCAGCCGCTTTGCAAAATATCGAACCATCTTTTCTCACTCCATTTTCCACATAAGGCGTTCATCTGTCCTTCCCATACGTACAAAGGACACAACTTTTATTATTATAACCCCTGTCTTTCCTTGTTGTCAATTACGAATCAGATCTGTTTGCGGAAAACTTTTTAAGGCAAAAGGACTGTTGGAGCATTGATTTTTTAACTGTTTTGCAAGATTTCTGCACCTTATGGGACAAAATCCGCCGGTTTGTTATTAATCTACTATTCTTAAATCCTTAGATGCTTTATTTAAGACCTCGCATCCCGTTTCTGTCACCAGTACCAGATCCTCGATGCGAACGCCGAATTTTCCAGGGAGGTAGATGCCCGGCTCTACGGAAAAGACCATCCCTGGCTCCAGAGGGAACTTTGAGGCGCTTCCCACATCCGGGGGCTCATGGCACTCTAGTCCGGCTCCGTGGCCCAGGCGGTGGGTGAAATAAGGGCCGCAGCCGCCCTCGGTGATGATATCCCGGGCTGTCTTATCAATTTCCGACAGGAATACGCCTGGTTTAATCTTTTCGATGGCTCTCAGATTGGCCATTTTCACCAGTTCATAGACCTTACGCTGTTCCTCACTTGCTTCCTTATAAAAAACAGTTCTCGTCATATCGCACCAATACCGGTCAAAGGGGATAAAAATATCAAAGATCACGCTGTCTCCCGGCTTCAGCACCGTGCCGTCTCCGTTATGATGGGGATCGGCTCCATTGGGCCCGAAGCACACCAGCTGGGTGCCCTCACAGTCTGCGCCGCGCTCCAGATAAAGACGGTTCACTTGGGCGGCAAGCTGATTTTCCACCGCCCCCTCCTTCACCTGGGCAATCATAAGCTCCACGACCTCGTCATTGAAAGCAGAGCTTCGGCGGAGAGCTTCGATCTCCTGTGCATCCTTTAACATTCTGGCTCTGTCTACAGGCGCAGAACCGTGAACCGGCTTCACGTCCGGTCGCAGCTCCATCAGCCCGATGAGAAATTTGCTGGACCAGAATTTGTCAATCCCTATGGAGCCTGCTTTTACGTGCTTTGCCAGCTCCTCCACAGGATTTTCCCCGTCCTTGTGGGTGTAGAGCGGCAGTCCCTTACAGGGAGCGATTCCGAAGATCTCATTTCCGAACAGCTCTGCCTTTCCTGTGTCGTCCAGGTAGAGGGCTATCATCCGCTCATGGGGTTCGATCCAGAGTCCCGTTAAATAATAGACGGATGCAGTAGAGGACACGATAATCTGGGTCAGGCCTTCCTGCTTCATATTGGCTGTGATACGTTTTATTCTCTCTTGATTCATATTTTGCCTCCTAATGTCTCAAGCGAAGGTGCCTGCATGTTTATTTCCGCGAACATTTGACTTCAGGCACAAATTGAAAGGGGCTGCTGCCGCAGCCCCCTATTTTCTATTCCTTATTTGTAGTTTACAATCTTTCCGAAATCGGGCTTGAGAGCTGCGCCGCCTACCAGGCCGCCGTCGATGTCTGCCTGTGCGAACAAATCTGCTGCAGTGCCTGCATTTACAGAGCCGCCGTACTGGATGCGGATAGCCTCTGCGGTTGCCTCGTCGTAGATCTCGGCGATGCACTTACGGATATCGGCACATACCTCCTGCGCCTGCTCGGTAGTTGCAGTCTTGCCGGTTCCGATGGCCCAGATGGGCTCGTATGCGATCACGGCTGTCTTAGCCTGCTCTGCGGTGATCCCTAAGAAGCCTACCTTTACCTGCTGGCGGATGAAATCCATGGTTACGCCCTGCTCTCTCTGGGTCAGAGTCTCGCCGCAGCACATAATGGGAGTGATGCCGTGCTCAAAAGCCTTGTGCATCTTCTTGTTGATGTCCTCGTTGGTCTCGCCGAAGTACTCTCTTCTCTCGGAGTGTCCAAGGATGACATACTTTACGCCTACGTCTGTGAGCATTGCCGGAGAAATCTCGCCTGTGTAAGCGCCTTTCTCCTCAAAGTACATATTCTCGGCGCCAACCTGGATGTTGGAGCCCTTTGCAGCTTCCATTACCGGGATAATGTCGATGGCCGGTACGCAGAATACGACGTCTACTTCGTCATTTGCTACCAGGGGTTTTAAGGTATTTACCAGTTCTACTGCCTCGCTGGGGGTCATGTTCATCTTCCAGTTGCCAGCGATGATTTTCTTTCTTGCCATTGTTTTATTCTCCTTTTTCTTTATATGATTTACTCCGCAGTGCCCAACCGGGTAAATCATAGATTTCCCCGGTTGTCGGGCTGTCGCCCTATCGGGACTGGATTCGGCAAACTCGCCTGCGAGCAGGCGGGTTTGCCGCCTCCTGTCCCGGCACTGCTCATAGCTATCGCATGTCGTCCGCTGCCGCCACGCCCGGAAGCTCTTTGCCCTCCAGGAATTCCAGAGAAGCGCCGCCGCCTGTGGAAATGTGGCTCATCTTATCAGCAAAGCCCAGCTGGTTCACAGCTGCTGCGGAATCGCCGCCGCCGATGATGGTGGTTGCATCTGTCTCAGCCAGGGATTTGGCTACTGCGATGGTTCCCTTTGCCAGGATGGGATTCTCGAATACGCCCATGGGGCCGTTCCATACAACAGTCTTAGCAGACTTCACTGCCTCTGCATAGAGCTCCGCAGTCTTGGTTCCGATATCCAGGCCCATCTTGTCAGCCGGAATTGCATTGGAATCCACAACGGAAACCTCAATCTCTGCGTCAATGGGATTCGGGAACTCGGCAGCAATGGTGGTATCCACCGGAAGGAGCAGCTTCTTGCCAAGTTTCTCAGCCTTTGCAATCATCTCCTTGCAGTAGTCAAGCTTCTCGTCATCCACAAGAGAGGTTCCGATCTCGCAGCCCTGTGCCTTTAAGAAGGTGTATGCCATTCCGCCGCCGATGATTAAGGTGTCGCACTTCTCAAGAAGGTTTGCGATTACATTCAGCTTGTCTGCTACCTTTGCGCCGCCTAAGATGGCTACGAAGGGTCTTACGGGATTCTCCACTGCATTTCCAAGGAAATCAATCTCCTTCTGCATCAGATAGCCAACGGCACACTCGCCGCCCTTTGCACGTACAACCTCTGTCACGCCTGCAACGGAAGCATGTGCTCTGTGGGAGGAACCGAATGCGTCGCACACGTATACGTCGCAGAGATCAGCAAGCTCTTTGGAGAAGTCCTCGCCGTTCTTGGTCTCCTCTTTGCCGCGGAAGCGTGTATTCTGAAGGAGTACCACGTCTCCCTCGTTCATGGCTGCTACGGCTGCTGTTGCGGCCTCGCCTGTTACGTTATAGTCGGATACGAAGTTTACGCTCTTGCCAAGCTTCTCAGAGAGACGCTCTGCAACAGGCGCTAAGGACTCGCCCTCGTTGGGGCCGTTCTTTACTTTTCCAAGGTGGGAGCAGAGAATTACCTTTCCGCCGTCGTCGATTAATTTCTGAATGGTGGGAAGGGCTGCCTTGATACGTGTGTCGTCTGTGATCTTGCCGTCCTTTAAGGGAACGTTGAAGTCACATCTTACCAGGACACGTTTTCCCTTTGCATTGATATCATTTACTGATTTTTTATTTAATCCCATGTTATCTGCCTCCTGTTTTCTTTTTAATTGAGTAAGGAAAAAAAGGATCCGGTCCAAAGACCGGACCCTTTAAGGTCTTAATTCCATATGCTGCAGTCCGCCGTGCCCTTCGATTCTGCTTTGCTCCATCACGCTTGGGGCTTTGCCCTATAGGAGTGTCTGCCAGCTTCTGCACGGCTCATTGCTATTATGCAAGCTCAGCGAAGTACTTGATTGTACGAACCATCTGAGAAACGTAGGAGTTCTCATTGTCATACCAGGAAACAACCTCTACCTGGGTCTTTCCATCGGGAAGCGGAGAAACCATGGTCTGAGTTGCATCGAACAGAGAACCGAATCTCATGCCAACGATATCGCTGGATACGATCTCATCCTCGGTGTAGCCGTAGGACTCGGTAGCTGCTGCCTTCATAGCTGCGTTGATCTCTTCCTTGGTTACGCTCTTGTTCACAACTGCGAACAGCAGAGTGGTGGAACCTGTGGGGGTCGGTACACGCTGTGCAGCGCCGATGAGCTTGCCGTTCAGCTCCGGAATAACCAGGCCGATTGCCTTTGCTGCGCCTGTGCTGTTGGGAACGATGTTGATAGCTGCTGCACGGCTTCTTCTCAGGTCGCCCTTTCTCTGGGGTCCGTCCAGAGGCATCTGATCGCCTGTGTAAGCATGAATGGTACACATAATTCCGGACTCGATGGGAGCCAGCTCGTTAAGAGCCTTTGCCATAGGAGCCAGGCAGTTTGTTGTACAGGAAGCTGCAGAAATTACAGTATCCTCTTTCTTCAGTGTCTCATGGTTTACATTGTAAACGATGGTGGGCAGGTCGTTTCCAGCCGGAGCGGAGATAACAACCTTCTTAGCGCCTGCGGTGATGTGTGCAGAAGCCTTGTCCTTGGAGGTGTAGAAACCTGTACACTCCAGAACTACGTCTACATCCAGCTCTCCCCAGGGAAGCTCTGCTGCGTTAGCCTTTGCGTAAATCTTAATCTCTTTTCCGTCAACAACGATGGAATCCTCTGTTGCGGATACGGTGTCTGCCAGAGCATACTTACCCTGTGAAGAATCATATTTCAATAAGTGTGCAAGCATCTTGGGGCTTGTTAAATCGTTAATTGCAACTACTTCGTAGCCTTCTGCACCAAACATCTGTCTGAATGCAAGTCTTCCGATACGTCCGAAACCATTGATTGCTACTTTTACTGCCATTTTTCAATTCCTCCTAAAAATAAATTTTATTTATTTTTTTCCTGCGGACCCTCTTTTTGGGAAAAGCCCACAATCTGGTATTCATTGTACCGAATCCAGGACAAAATTTCAAGACCTAATTAAAATTTTATCCGCTGCTTTTTCAAATTCTGCGCTTCGTAAAGAAATTTTACTTCTTTCCATACGATACATCTTCCGCCGCCATGCCCATTTCCGGTTCAAATGAATATACAACAGCGCTGTTTCTTTCCGTACGATAGTTTTTCAATTATGTTTCTTCACTGTGCCTCTGCTCGCTTTGCTTTTCTTTCTGCTGTAAATAAAACATAGTTTTTTGTATTTCAATTTCTTTTCGCAGTTCTTCTTCTGTTGGTAAATACAATTTATATTTTGAAGCAAATAACTGCTCATTACCGTGAAGAACCGAATACCTTGCGATATCTTCATCAGTTTCTGTACAGAGCACAATACCCAATGTCGGATTATCATCTGTACCTTTCTTCAATTCATCGTACATGCGGATATACATGTCCATCTGTCCTACATCCTGATGCGTAATTTTACCTGTTTTCAAGTCAATCAGGATAAAACACTTCAAAATGTAATTGTAAAATACAAGGTCAATAAAATAGTCCTCTTTCTCTGTCTTGATATGCTGCTGACGGGCTACAAAAGCATACCCTTTTCCCATTTCCATTAAAAATTTCTGAATATTACTGTGAAACATAATCTTCCGGGTAGCCAAAAAAGCGCAAACTTCCCCTATCAAGCTTAAAAGAAGTTTTTGACCCTGTCTGGAAGACTCAGGCGGCAACTACCGGGGCTTCCCAGCCAAGTGCTTTTAGCTTTTTCAGATATGCATTGATTTTGCGTTCTTTGTTGAACTGGTTATAATAATCAGCTCCAAGATCCTTGAACACCACTCCGTCTTTGAGGATATGGTAAATGGCTATGAGCATGGAATGGGCAACTGCGACATAAGCCCTCTTCTTTCCCCTGTGGGAGCTGATCCTCATGAACTGCGCATGAAAATAGGACTTTTTATTCTTTACAGCTGAATGTGCGCAGGTAATCAGGGTTGTCCGCAAAAGGGTGTTCCCTTTTCTGGTCTTGCCGGACTTCCTCTTCCTAGCGCTTTCATTATCACCAGGGCATAATCCGGCCCATGACGAGATATGCCTGTCCGTAGGAAAACGTTCCATATCCGTGCCAATGACGGAAATGATGGCCTGTGCGCTGGTATTCCCTATACCAGTCACATCCTGGATGGCATGGGAAGCCTGTTTTTCCTCCGGCTTCATGAAGTTGTCAATCTCATCATTCAGATTTTTGATGTGGATATTAAGCTCGTCCAGGTGCGCCAGGAGCTCCTTCATCATCCGACGCTGGAGAGGGCTCATCACACCATTGAGGTCGTCTATGATCTGCTCCTTGGTGGCCTTGAGATTATGGGCGATGATCTTCTGCTCATACATCTCATCATATTTCGGTCCATCCACGGATGCGCCGGTGAGGAGATACTCCAGGATGTTGCGCGCGCTCTTGCCGTTGATATCCGACACAGTACCGGACAGCTTGATGTTGGCGCCCTCCAGCATCTTCTGGAGGCGGTTGAGCTCCCTGGTGCGTTCACCGACAAGGCTCTTGCGGTAACGGACCAGCTCACGCAGTTCCCGCTGCTCTTTATCAGGGATGTAACTGGGCTGGAGCAGCCCATGCTGAAGAAGATCTGCAATCCATTCAGCATCCCTGACATCTGTCTTGCGTCCTGGGACGGCTTTCATATGGCGGGCATTGACCACCATAGCGTTCAGGCCGGACGATTCAAGGATGTTATACAGGGGCTTCCAATAAGATGCCGTGCTCTCCATTGCGGCCATTTCACAGCCGCCGTCTTTGAGCCAGTCAGCCATTTCGAGAAGCTCTCTGGTTGTTGCGCCAAACTCCCGTATCTCCTGCTTATTGCCTTTTCGAAAGCAGGCAACGATGAGTTTTTTGTGCACGTCAATACCACAACAATTGTCGTAAATTCTATCCATAAAGGCACCTCCTGGGTAAATTTACGGCATGGTACTCTGTCTGTTATCATTTTACTGTACGTCCTTTTGCCGTAAGAGGCTGGACAGGTGGTGGTGCAAATGAGAGTACCTGAAATCAGTTTAGAAAACGGGCTGCAGGCCCAAAATTAAAACGATCTTTGCCGTTGGTTATAGTATAGACAATGGCAAAAACAAATTCAATAACCTATCGCTTGCACAGTTTCATTTATGGTGGTGCCAAATGTGGGGCATGAGGGTTTAGAAATAATGCTGGTCTCCAAATCGGTTTCCGTAAAGTCTGTATTGGACGATAATCCAAGGAATTCTGCTATCACAGGATTTTTGACAAATTCCAGCTTATCATTCTGGAAACCGGACGTCTTTTCCAGCATCTCCCGTTCAACCAGCTCTTTATGTTGGGACTGCAATATACGATAGTAATATTGTGTATTGATATTTCGCTGTAAAGTGCGCACGCTCCATGTCTGCTCATACGCCTCTTTCTCATACCAACTGCGCGCAGCAGAATCTGTTACCTGCAGCAGTGCTCGATAATGAGACCAGGTCAGACGTATATGAGATTGTCGACACACTGTGTCGATAATCTGGGGAAACTCTTTATAAAAGCGCAGACAGTGATAAAGATTGCTTCGGTCATAACCTTTTCCATACTGTATAGTCAGCTCTTTGGATAATTTTTTAATTATTTTAGCGCCGTACTCAGCGCGATCTGAACCATCCATTTCTTCTTCAGATATTCGGTATCCAATCAGCCAGTTTCTTTGTGACAAGATTGTGTCCACTGCATGGTAGGCTTGCCGTTGGGAAGCCTCTATGATGTTTTGTATATCTGACAATATATTTTCTGATTTTTGATAGATACTCATAATATCAGTATTATTCGTTTTTATGGATTCATTCATAAAACACCTCGCAATTCAACCTGTAACTACTTCGTAAATCAATGACTTTTTAATTGCTCTCAATGTTTTCAATTTTGTGCCTATTAGCCCTATTATCTTAGTATATCGAACCACTTGAGCATTATCAAGCCAAACATTTTTACTTTTTAATCTTCCTATAGGCTTTTCTATCTTGCACGCTCCTCTAGTTCTTCTCCTGACCAAATGTCTCAATTCCCCTTCTTTGCACTACTCCCCCAAAAACTAGGACATCCTCTCCAATTCCGGAATTCCCATACGGAAAGATTCCCCCTCAACTACACACATTGATTTTAAGCGTATAATTGTGATATTATTATGGCATCGGAAAGGAACACCAGCCTGGCTCAATGCCGCATTGGAAATAAATCTGAACTTTTCCCAGGTATTGCAGAAGGCTCTGCCTGCCAAAAAGAAAACACAATAAAAACAAGGGAAAAATAAATATGATAAAGACAGATTTTCATTTACATTCTTCTTTTTCCGGCGACAGTGACACCGCGCCGGAGGTGATTGCCGGGACTGCGCTTCAACGGGGGCTTTCCGCCATTTGCTTTACGGATCATTATGATGCGGATTACCCCTATGAGGATGTGTGCTTTGAACTGGATACGGAGGCTTATCAAAAACGGATCTCGGAACTTCGCTCTGCTTATGAGGGGCGGATGGGGCTTGGGTTCGGGGTGGAGCTTGGGCTGCAGCCGCACCTTGGGGAGCTTTACCGCTCTTATACCGCGCAGTATCCCTTTGATTTTGTGATTGGTTCTACCCATCTGATTGATGGGAAGGATCCTTATTATGCTTCTTTCTGGGAAGGGTATACGCCGGAGGATGGGATACGCCGTTTTTTGGAGATTACGCTGGAGAATATGAAGGCTTTTGATGATTTTGATGTTTATGGACATCTGGATTATATTGTGCGGTATGCGCCTTTGGAGCCAAAGCGGTTTTTTTATGGGGATTATGGGGATCTGATGGATGAGATTTTGAGGTTTCTCATTTGTCATGGGAAAGGGATTGAGGTGAATACGGGAGGCTATAAGGCTGGGCTGGGCTGCCCGAATCCTTGCGGGGAGGTTTTGCGGCGGTATCGGGAGCTTGGCGGGGAAATTGTGACTATGGGGTCAGATGCTCATATGGCGGAATATGTTGGAAGTTTTATGGATGAGGCCCGGGAGGTTCTGCGTGGCTGTGGGTTTCGGTATTTTGCTTTGTTTGAGGGACGGAAAGCGGAGTTTGTGAGGTTGTGAGGGGGGGACGGTGATATCAGAACCCAGGGCGCCAGCCTTTTCCATATCTGTGTTCGGACGGTTCTCATACACGCTGTCTGCTCTGAACGTACATTATTTCTGCAGGGTTTGGCTTTGGCGGTGTTTTGAGATAATGTACGCTCATATCAGACAGCGTGTATGCGAACAGCCGGACACTTGATATTGGAAAAGGCTGGCGCCCTGGGTTCTGATATCACCTGGTTTTTGTATTGTTATTTGTTATTCTTTTCCGATTAGTACTTGTTTTCCGGAGAAGGCAAAGCCGTATTTTCGTATTCTTTTTTTGGGAATTCCTTTTTCTGTAAGGAGGGTTTCGTATTTTTTCTTTTCTATCTGTTGTAAGGCTGCTTTTACTGTATCGGACAGCTCTACCAGCAGTCCCAGTATAAAGCCGTGGTAGAAACGCTCTGGCTCGGCAGCTTCGGAGGGCTTGTTTCCGGTGTCGAAAGTGCTGAAGGTGGCAAGGGCTACTTTGTTCATGTAATAATTCATGGTTTTTAAGTCGTCTTCCAGCAGGGCTTTGATAAATCCGTTGTATTCCCTTCTGCTCTTTTGAAACCATCCTCTTACCATAGTGCAGAACATCCGCTTTACTTCACGGTTTGTAAGTGTTAATTCATAATTCGGGGCGTCTATGGAATCCCAGTCTTCTTCATAGTGAAGCACTTTTAGGTATCCGCTGGCTAACAGCAGGCTCCAGATTCCTTCTTCGTTTCCGTCTAGTTCGCCGTATACGGTCTGTTCGTCTATGGGGGTGACAATGGATTGTCCCAAAAGCAGCTCTTCAAACTCCTGTTTAATATCCGGGCTTGCTTCACGAATTAGTTTTCCTGCCAGACTGTTTGAACTGGAATTGGCCCAGTATATCCCGAGCTTTCCTGCATCCAGATAGTTCAGAATCGACCAGGGATTGTACATATCTGTTTTACTGCCAAATGTAAAGCCATCATACCATTTTTTTACTTCCTGCCTTCTGTCTGCCATTTCAAATTCATCTAAGGCCTGAAATACTTCTTCCTCTGTAAATCCAAAACAGTCTGCATATGCGTCGGATGTGGTAGTAACCACCTTCATATTATTCAAATCAGAAAAGATGGATTCCCGGCTTACTCGTGTGATTCCTGTCATTATGGCCCGTTCCAGATATGGATTTGTTTTAAAGGCTGCGTTAAACATACTTCTGGTAAAGGATACCAGTTCCGCCCAATAGCCATTTACATATGCTTCCTGCATAGGTGTATCGTATTCGTCCAGAAGAATAATTACCTTTTTCCCATAATAGCGTGAAAGATAGCCGGACAATTCGTGAAGCGCTAATGTAGCTGTCACATCATCCATATCTATAGATACAGAAGCAAAAAAGTCTTTTTCTTTCTCATCCAATACTTCCTCTTCCAGCAAAAATCGATGCTTGGAATATAAGCTTGTTAATATATGGCAGATTTTTCTGCGTGCGGTTTCGTAGCTGGTATCTTTAATACTGGCAAGGGAAAGACTGATTACCGGATAAGTGCCTTGAAGCTTCCGGTACTTTTCTTCTTTCCAGACGGCGAGCTTCTCAAAAAGATCTCCCCTTCCTGCATATTCCACAGAAAAGAACTGCTCTGTCATGCTCATATTCAAGGTTTTCCCAAACCGTCTGGGACGGGTTATAAGTGTTACGCTGTCGCCGCCTTCCCACCATTCTTTTATAAATAAAGTCTTGTCGATGTAAAAGTATCCTTCTCTTTGAAGAGTCTCAAAATCCTGGCACCCGATGCTTACTGTTCTTGCCATGCTTTACACCTCCCGTCTCTTTCCTTTATTTCGCGAGTAATGAGCCAAGTGCCGTGCCTGCACGAGCATTTGGCGAATGCCGCAAGGGTCAAATACCCCACAGCTGTGGGGTATTTGACTACAAAATGGTTCCGCCCCCAAGTACATCTTCGCCGTCATAAAACACCACGGCCTGTCCCGGTGTGACGGCGCGCACCGGTTCATGGAACTGAACTTTTATCTGATCCGGCCCTGTTTTCCAAATGGTGCAGGGTGTTCCGGCATGATTGTAGCGGATTTTCGCCGCTGCCTTACACTCCCCTGTAAGCTCCGGAACTGACATCCAGTTTAGACGGTCCGCAAGAAGCTTGTCTGTCCATACGTCCTCCTGCTCCCCAATCACGACTTCGTTGGTTTCGGGGCGGATCTCGGTCACTGCCACCCGGCGTCCCATGGACAGTCCTAAGCCCCTGCGCTGGCCGATGGTGTAATGAATGATTCCCTTATGGCGGCCCAGCACTGTGCCGTCTGCCTTTACAAAGCTGCCTTCCTGGGAGGGTTTTCCTGTAACGCCCTCGATAAACCCTGCATAGTCTTGATCGGGTACAAAGCAGATCTCCTGGCTGTCCGGTTTGTCCGCAACACTTAAGCCAATCTTTTCCGCCATGCTGCGGATCTCTTCTTTCGAATAATCGCCCACCGGCATTAAGGTATGAGAGAGCTGTTCCTGGGTCAGATTATAAAGGGCATAGGTCTGATCCTTTTTCGCCGTCACAGAACGGGACAGGCAGAAACGTCCGTTTTCCAGCTGTTTTATCCTGGCATAATGGCCGGTGGCAATGTAATCCGCCCCGATTTCCAGACTCCTTTTTAAAAGCGCCTCCCATTTTACATAGCGGTTGCAGGCAATGCAGGGATTGGGGGTGCGGCCCGCCAGATACTCTGCTACAAAATAATCCATTACAGCTCTTTTAAAATCCGCCTTGAAGTTCATTACGTAATGGGGAATCTCCAATATCTGGGCCGTACGCCTGGCATCCTCCACGGCGCTTAGACCACAGCAGCCTCCGTTTTCTTCCAGAACCTCTTCTTCCTCGTCCTGCCAGATCTGCATGGTAACGCCGATGACTTCGTAACCCTGTTCCTTTAAAAGCCAGGCGGCCACGGCAGAATCCACGCCGCCGGACATCCCCACAACTACTTTTTCTTTTCTGCTCACTGATTTTCTTTCCTCAACCTTTTTTGAACTGCCGGAACTTCCTCATTCCTGCAGATGCTGCCGAAACATTTTGTCCTTTTAATAAACCTCTTCTTCCTCTTCCTCGTCCTCATGGATATCAGACTTGGGCTTTGTGAGGCCCTCAATTTTGATGCCGTTCTTCTCTGCATAGTCCCAGAGGGCTGCATGGATGGCCTCCTCTGCCAGAAGGGAACAGTGAACCTTTACCGGCGGCAGGCCGTCCAGCGCTTCCATCACTGCTTTGTTAGTTACCTTTAAGGCTTCCTCTACGGTCTTTCCCTTTACAAGCTCCGTTGCCATGCTGCTGGTGGCTACGGCGGCGCCGCAGCCGAAGGTTTTAAACTTGCAGTCTTTTATCACTCCCTTATCGTCAATATCCAGGTAAATCCGCATAATATCGCCGCATTTTGCATTTCCAACGGTTCCTACGCCGCTTGCGTTCTCGATCTCTCCCACATTCCGGGGATTCTGAAAATGATCCATTACTTTTTCGCTGTACATTCTTAGGTTCCTCCTATTCCAGTTCCGTAATATCCTTCACAATACACGGGTATGAAATCAATTTCCAGCCACAAAAACATGTGTCTGTAAATTGATTTGTGCATTGTGAAGGATATTACTGTTTTTATTCC
Source organism: Clostridia bacterium (assembly GCA_910575725.1). Lineage (GTDB taxonomy): Bacteria > Bacillota > Clostridia > Lachnospirales > Lachnospiraceae > Laedolimicola. The sequence continues at coordinate 72,688 of CAJTFE010000009.1, forward strand.
AGTTCCGTAATATCCTATATTTCTATTCTGCCTTCCGCATAAAGTCCTCATAAAGAGGCGACATGCTTCTTAGACGGTCAATAATCTTCTTTAGCTGTTCCACCACAAAGTCCAGATCCGCCTCCGTAATCTCCTCATTCAAGGTGAGACGCAGGGAACCGTGGGCGATCTCATGTGGCAGGCCGATGGCCAGGAGCACATGGGACGGATCCAGGGAGCCAGAGGTACATGCTGAGCCGGAGGAGCCGCAGATCCCCTCCATATCCAGCATAATCAGCAGCGATTCCCCCTCTATAAACTGAAAGCTGAAATTGGCATTGTTTGGCAGGCGGTCGGTTCTGTGGCCGTTGAGACGTGTATAGGGAATCTCCTTCAACACCCGGCCAATCAGATAGTCCCGGAGCCTCCGCTCCCGGTCAGTCCGCTCCTTGAGCGTTGCCATCGCCCGTTCCACAGCTTTTCCAAATCCTACAATTCCGGGAACGTTTTCCGTCCCTGCCCGGCGCTTGCGCTCCTGGGCGCCGCCATGGATAAAGGAACGCAGCTTCAAGCCTTTGCGGATATAAAGAAAGCCGATTCCCTTGGGGCCGTTCAGCTTGTGGCCGCTGGCGCTTAACATGTCAATATGGTACGCATCCACATCAATCGGTATATGCCCAAAAGCCTGCACCGCATCTGTATGGAATAAAATTCCCTGTTCATGGGCCAGCTCCCCGATCTCCCGGATGGGCTCCAACGTGCCGATCTCATTATTTGCAAACATAACCGAAATGATTATCGTATCCGGCCGGATGGCTTTCTTAAGCTCATCCAGCTTCACCACACCGTTCTCGTCCACATTCAGATAAGTAACCTCAAACCCATTCTTCTCCAGCCACTCACAGGTATGGAGAATCGCATGGTGCTCAATCTTCGTGGTAATAATATGCTTCCCCTTATTGCGGTAACTCTCCGCCGCCGCCTTCAGCGCCCAGTTATCCGCCTCACTGCCGCCGGCTGTAAAGTAAATCTCTTCTGCCTTCGCTCCCAAAGCCCTGGCAATGGTCTCCCTTGCCTCCGTCACAGCCTTTTTGCTCTCTGCCGCCAGACCGTATACACTGGATGGATTGCCAAAATGTTCGGTAAAATAGGGAAGCATGGCCTCCACTACCTCCGGCGCTGTCTTTGTTGTTGCCGCATTGTCCAGATAAATCAATTTTTCCAAAACGTAACACCTCTTCCTATTAATTTGTACAGCAGGAGCTCACGGCGCTCCCACCCTTATTTCCTACATTTCTGCTCTCCTCAACCAGCCTGTCAAGAGAAATCCTGTCCACCGTCTGATTGATGCTGTCATTGATCTGCTGCCACACATACTTTGTCACACAGAACTCCGACCCGTCACAGGAGCTTTCCTCCTTGAGCCCCGGACATTCCACCGGATCCAGATTCCCCTCCAGGGCCCTCAGAACATCTCCCACCGAGATCTCCTGAGCCGGCCTCGCCAGCTTGTAGCCTCCTCCCGCTCCCCGGACGCTGGTCACCAGACCTGCCTTCCGAAGCTTTGCTATCAGCTGCTCCAGATAGCTTTCCGAAATATTCTGCCTGGAGGCAATGCTGGCAATGGAAACCGTCTCGTTCTCACTGTATACCGCCAGATCAATCAACGCCCGCAGCCCATACCGCCCCTTTGTCGACAGCTTCATAGAATCACCTCTTATTAATAGTTCCGTAATATTCCTTACAATACACCTCTATAAAATCAATTTCCAGTCACAAAAACGTGTGCCTGTAAATCGATTTGTGCATTGTAAGGAATATTACTGTTTTTATCCTTGTTCTGCTGTATCAATTCCGAGTATTTTACTCGGATTTAGATAGATAATACCACCTGTCAAATGTTCTGTCAAGGACCTCCCCGGAATATATTAAAATAAACTCCCGAAAAACAGGAATCCCCCATGAAAAAGAAAAAGCATCCACTCATAGCCGGAACCCTTATCCTCACCCTCACCGGCCTTGCCAGCCGTTTTATCGGCTTCTTCTATAAAATATTCCTAAGCCGCACCATCGGTGCCGAAGGAATCGGCATTTACCAGATGATATTTCCCATCTATGGCGTCTGTTATGCATTTACCACCGCAGGCGCAGAGATAGCCATATCACGCTTCGTATCCGGCGAAATGGCCAGAGGGAAAAAAGAACAGGCCCGTTCCATCCTGTGGATAGGCCTTGCCATGTCTCTAAGCCTGTCCCTCCTCACCTCATTCCTGGTCTATAAAAACGCCGGCTTCCTTGCCGTACACCTGCTCCACGAAGCACGCTGCGCAGACCTGCTGCGCATCATGTCCGTCACCGTTCCCTTCGGAGCCTGCCACTCCTGCATCAGCGGTTACTACTACGGCCTTCAGAAAACAGCCGTCCCAGCCAGCGCCCAGCTCTTTGAACAGCTGGTACGGGTAGCCGCCGTGTACATCATCTACCAGATTTCCCTGGAAGAAGGAAAAGCCCTCTCCCCGGCAGCCGCCGTCATCGGCCTGGTACTGGGAGAATTCGCCTCCATGCTCTTCACCCTCTTCGCCATATCCTCAGAAAGTCTGCATGGCCGCACCGCAAAACCCACAGGCTTTCCAGCACGCCGCTATGCAAAACGCATGTTTCTGGAAGCCGCCCCCGTCTCTGCCAACCGCGTCTGCATGAACCTCTTAGGAAGCGCAGAAGCCATCCTTCTGCCCCTCACCCTTCAGCAGTACGGCCTCGCCCCGGAACGGGCCCTAAGCGTCTACGGAACCCTCACCGGCATGGCCATGGCCTTCATCCAGTTCCCCAGCGTCCTCACAAACGCCGTATCCGTCATGCTCCTCTCCGCCGTATCCGAATCCCAGGCCGCCGGAAACAAAAAACAGATAGCCCGCACCATCAAGAAAACCATCAACCTCTGCCTCCCCTTAGGCATCGCCTGCACCCTGTTTTTCCTCCTAACCGGAAAAACCCTGGGTACCTTCTTCTTCAAAAACGAAATGGCCGGCGACTTCATCATCACCCTAGCCTGGATCTGCCCCTTTTTATACCTCAACAGCACCCTCCACAGCATCCTCAACGGCCTGGGAAGAACCGCCGCCGGCTTCATCAACAACCTCATCGGAGTCATGATCCGAATCTTCTTCATCCTAACCTTCGTCCCCAGATTCGGAATCCAGGGCTACCTCTGGGGCATCCTGGCCAACCAGCTCTTCGTATCCTTCCTAAACATAAACGCCCTAAAAGAAGAACGAAACCCCGCCTAACCCAAAAGAAAACCATCTACGCCCCTCAAGTTACCCCGCCAACAACATAAAAAGAGAATGCCGCAAAATGTCCCGGGAGCTTTTCCAATATCGAGGTGTCCGGCTTTTCACGGACAGCAGTCTGAATCTGGCGTACATTGTCCAAAACCAAAGCGCCCACACAGCGCTCCAAAAACAATGTACACCAGAGGCAGACTGATGTCCGTGAAACGTCCGAACACCTGATATGGAAAAGCTCCCGGGACATTTTGCGGCATTCTCAGCACAACCTCCCGCTCATCTAACACCGCTCCGCAATCTCATAAAGCAGCCGCTCCGAATCCTCCCATCCAAGACAAGGATCTGTAATCGACTTCCCATAAACATGATCATGAATCCCCTGACACCCCTCCTCAATGTAACTCTCAATCATAACCCCCTTCACCAGCCTCCGGATATCCCCCGAACAAGCTCTGCTGTGCAGCACCTCCTTCACAATCCGGATCTGCTCCCGAAACTGCTTATTCGAATTACTATGATTCGCATCTACAATACAAGCCGGATTCCGAAGCTCCCTCTCGTGATAAAGCTCAAGCAAAAGCTGCAGATCCTCATAGTGATAATTGGGCAGCGACACCCCTCTCTTATTCACAGCTCCCCGAAGCACCGCATGCGCCAGCTCATTTCCATCCGTCTTCACTTCCCAGTCCCTGTAAATAAACGTATGCTTCTGCTGAGCCGCATACACCGAGTTCAGCATCACGCTGAACCCACCGCTGGTAGGATTCTTCATCCCCACCGGCACGTCAATCCCGCTGGAAACCAGCCTGTGCTGCTGATTCTCCACCGACCGCGCCCCAATGGCAATATAAGACAAAAAGTCCGTCACATACCTGAGATTTTCCGGGTACAGCATCTCGTCCGCCGCTGTCAGCCCCGTCTCCTCAATAGCCCGGATATGCATTCTTCGAAGGGCCACAATCCCGGCCATGGGATCCGGCTTCTTCTCCGGATCCGGCTGGGTCATAATCCCCTTATACCCCTCCCCGGTAGTCCTGGGCTTATTCGTATAAATACGGGGAATAATAATCACCTTATCCCGAATCTTCTCCTGAACCGGCACAAGACGGCGCACATAATCACAGACCGCCTCCTCGTTATCTGCAGAGCAGGGCCCGATCATCACCAGAAACTTATCCGACTCTCCTGTAAATACCTTGCGTATCTCTTCATCCCGTTTCTTCTTTATCGCAGCCGCCTGGGGAGGCACCGGATGCAGCTCTCTTGTCTTTTCCGGACTTGGCAGCTCTTGTACAAACGTAATTCCCATAATCGTCAACTCCTCTTATCAGTACTCTCGGGTCTTATCATAATACAATCCCCCGAAAAAGTCACGAAAAAAAATCTGTGCAGATACCATTTCCTATCCGCACAGACCATTTTCCTTATCAACAGACCTTCCTGCTGCCGGCCTTACCCTCTCGGATGCGCCTTGGCATAAACCTCCCGGGTGCGCACGGCATACATCATCGTAGTAGAAATATCCGAATGCCCCAGCATCTCCTGAACCACACGCAGATCTGCCCCATTATCCACCAGATGGGCCGCAAAGGAATGGCGCAGGGTGTGAGGCGTAATCTCCATCTGAATCCCCGCCTGCTTCGCATAATGCTTCAAAAGCTTCCAGAAGCCCTGACGGCTCATACTCTCCCCCGAACAGTTGGGAAAAAGCATCCCACACTCCTTATCGCCTATCAGCTCCGTCCTGGCAGACGCAATATACCGATCCAGAGCCTTTCTCGCCTTAGCCCCAAAGGGAATGATCCGCTCCCGGCTCCGATCCTGGCAGACAATATAATCAAGCTTCCAGTTCACATCCTCCAGCCGGAGAGAAATCAGCTCCGTAACCCGGATTCCCGTTGCATACAAAAGCTCCAGCATAGCCCTGTCCCGAAGCCCCTTGGCCGTCCGGTCTCCCGGCTGCGCCAGAAGCTTCTCCACCTCTTCCACAGACAGCACGTCCGGCGCCTTCTTCTCCACCTTCGGCGCTTTCAGATTCTCTGCCGGATCTGTCGTCACCTCGCCGTTTCTCATCATATAGAGGTAAAACGCCTTCATGGACGCAATGTTCCGGGACACCGTAGCCGCCGCCATCCCCTTTTTCTCCAAATCAAGAATATAAGAATTCAGATTCGTCTCCGTCACGTCCCTGAACTTCTCCACCTTCTGCGTCTTTAGAAAACGCATCATTTTCATCAAGTCTCTCTGATAAGAAAGCTCCGTATTCTGCGATGTCTTTTTTACCTCATGAAGATAAGACACAAAACTTTTAATCTCTTGTTCCATAAAACTTCCGCCCTCGAACTAATACAATCACAGTACTGAAACACCCGTCATGTTTACCATTATAGTAAGAAAAAAGCAGAAAAGCAATGGTCATTTTTTGCCTAAAACCCTTGGAAAATCAAGGTTTTAGGCATTTCTACAACATCTGGTTTTCCTGTTTTCAAAAGACCACCAAATCTTGTAAAAAATTTTTTCAGATTTTTTTCAAAAAGGGCTTCAGAAAGAAAGGATTCACATAGCTTTCCAGAAATGCTCCTGCAAAAAAGACCGCAATCCCCAGGACACCCACAAAAAGATAGGAAAAAAGCCGTTTTTTTCCATTGTTCCACTGGCGCAGCTTCCGCTCCTGGTTCCCCGACATTTCACAAACCCTTTTTAAAAGCCAGCAGCCGGCCGGGACATACAGAATAAAATGCGGCAGCCCCCCAGCGATGCAGAGCACAACCCCGGGAAAGCCCATTTTCATGGCTGCCGTTGTCATGGTAATTCCAAGAGCCGAACCAATCCAGACCACATATCCCCAGGCTGCCAGAGCGCCGAACACCGTAAGGCCCGTGAGCCACAGAATGAAAAAGACGGAAAGCCTGGCCTTCAGCGTATAGAGAAACAGCTCCTCCGGGGCAAATTCCAGACGCTCGTATTTTGAAAAAAAGTACGGACTTAAGAGGGAAGTATTGTGCACCGCCTCTTTTCCAAACACGGTAATATAAAAGACTCCCAGAACAAATCCGGCCAAAAACAGCGTCAGAAAGAAATCCCTTTCGCGAATACGGATTCCCTTTATACTCTTTGCGCCTGTGCTCCTTAAGGTCCCCTGGCTCTGGGGCCAGGCAGGCTTCGCTGCCTTTTTAAGCCTCATGTATTTCACAGACTTTACAGACTTCATGCCGGGCAGCTGAAACGGCAGCGGCCGGATGGTGATATCTTTCAGATCCACACCTTTCACCTTCATACAAAAACCTCCCATACACTATTCAGTGTATGAGAGGTTATCCCGTTCCATGCCGTCAAATTCTGTTTTCCCTGCCTGGCCGCTCTGCCGCCGGCAGCATACTTTGAAATCCCGCTTATGCTGCCATCCGCTTTTCGGCTTCTTCTTACTTGATTGACTCAGATTTTTCGTAGCAGGCGTCGCATGCCTTGAGCACGGCATTACGGAAGCCGTATTCCTCCAGGGCGGCCACGCCGGCTATGGTAGTTCCTCCCGGGGAACATACTTTATCCTTAAGAACCGCCGGATGTTCCTCTGTCTCCAGAACCATTTTTGCAGCGCCTGCCACGGCCTGGGCCGCAAAAAGATACGCCTGCTCCCTGGGCATTCCGTATTTGACCGCCCCGTCTGCCAGGGACTCAATAAACTGGTACACGTAAGCCGGCGAACTGCCGCTTGCACAGACCACGGCGCTCATCTGGCGCTCTTCCACGCCGGCACAGATTCCCACTGCCTCAAAAAGCTTATGTACCAGATCCAGCTCCTCCTGGGAAAATTCCTCTCCCCGGAAGCTTAAGCCCGTCATGCCTTCCCCGATAAGAGCCGGCGTGTTGGGCATGGCCCGGATGATTCTCCGGTCAGAGCCCAGGATCTCTTTTAACGCACTGATGGTAATACCGGGCGCCAGAGAAATGACTACATGATCCGGGGTCACCGCATAGCGGATCTGCTTGAGCACTGACGGGTAATACTGAGGCTTCACTGCCAGCACCACGTATTTGGAAGAATTGGCGCACTCTGCGTTGGACAGCACATAGGGCACCCGTGTCTGCGCATATACCCTTTGCATGGTCTTCTCTGTTTTTGCCGTAAAGACAAAGCTGTCTGACGGAAATACCTTTAAGGCTCCTTTCAAAATCGCATAGCCCATATTCCCCATTCCAATAAATCCTATTTCTGCCATCTTCGTTCTCCTATTCTAAGTCGCTGCGCGACAGCACGAAAGGGTAAAACACTTGACATTTCCATTTCCGTTTCCGCCGCCAAAAAAGGCTGCCACACTTTCTGCGACAGCCTCTCTCATTTTCCTACTTTGCGTAGTCCGTCACCCTGCTTTCCCGGATGACATTTACCTTAATCTGGCCCGGATATTCCAGCTCGGCCTCAACCTGCTTGGAAATATCTCTTGCCAGCAATACCATAGCGGCATCATCTACCTGCTCTGGAACTACCATAATACGAATCTCTCTGCCTGCCTGAATCGCAAAAGACTTGTCTACGCCCTTAAATCCGTTGGCGATGTTCTCTAACTGTTTTAACCGATTGGTATACGTCTCCAGTGTCTCTCTTCTCGCCCCGGGCCTTGCCGCCGAAATGGTATCGGCTGCCTGTACCAGACAGGAAATCAGAGAAGTCGGCTCCGTATCCCCATGATGTGACTCTACTGCATTGATGACGATTGCTGACTCCTTGTACTTCTTGCACAAATCAGCGCCAATCTGAATATGTGAACCCTCTACTTCGTGGTCGATAGATTTTCCAATGTCATGTAAAAGTCCAGCTCTCTTGGCCATGCGCACATCCACGCCGATCTCCCCTGCCAGCAGTCCTGCCAGATGGGCGACCTCGATAGAATGCTTCAGAGCATTCTGGCCGTAACTGGTACGGAATTTCATTCTTCCAAGGAGCTTGATAAGCTCCGGATGAATGCCGTGAACCCCTACCTCAAGGGCAGCTGATTCACCTTCTTCACGAATCATCACTTCTACTTCTTTCTGCGCTTTTTCTACCATCTCCTCGATACGGGCCGGATGAATCCGGCCGTCCACAATCAGCTTTTCCAGCGCAATCCTCGCCACTTCACGGCGGATCGGATCAAAGCCTGACAGAATCACGGCTTCCGGCGTATCGTCAATAATCAGATCAATACCCGTCATGGTCTCCAGAGTCCGGATATTCCGGCCCTCCCGGCCAATGATTCTTCCTTTCATCTCGTCATTCGGAAGCTGGACAACGGATATGGTTGTCTCCGCCACATGGTCTGCAGCACACTTCTGAATCGCCGTTACGACATATTCCTTCGCCTTTTTATCGGCCTCTTCCTTTGCTCTGCTCTCAAGTTCCTTGACCAGCACAGCGGTTTCATGCTTTACTTCGTCTTCAACAGTCTTTAACAAATAATCTTTTGCTTGTTCGGAGGTCAGACCAGAGATTCTTTCCAGTTCCTGTACTCTTTTTGAATGAAGCTGATCGATCTCTGCTGCTTTCTTCGACAGCTTCTCTTCCTTTGCCGCATAGCTTTGTTCACGCCGCTCTAACGCTTCCGACTTCTTATCCAATGCTTCTTCCTTGGATAAAACCCGGCGTTCATACCGCTGAAGCTCCGCTCTGCGTTCCTTGGTTTCCTTTTCCAGCTCATTCTTTGTCTTCAGCGACTCTTCCTTCGCCTCCAGCAAAGCCTCACGCTTGGAACGTTCTGCAACCTTTAGTGCGTCATCTATGATTTCCCTTGCTTTTTCCTCTGCGTTGCCCACTTTTTTCTCTATGGTGGTCTTACGCACGTACACCGTAACAAGGGCCGTCAGTACAATAGACACTAGCGCAACTATTATTGTAGTAATAAACGGCACAGGAGCACCTCCTTATTTAGTTTTCATTGTACAAATACAACATTTAAATTCTATACTTTTTTTGGCACTGTGTCAAGTAAACTTGCTTCTTTTCGCAAAATTTCTGTCACTTGACGGCAGCGCTTCACACAAACCGCTGTAAAATCCTTTTTATTTTAAGCTGTACAGTTGTTGAAAAGAACAAACCGTGGTAAGCTAAACATAAAGAATACCATTTGAACTCCTATCGATAAAAAGGAGCTGTTTTATGAAGCCTTCGAAAGTAAAAAGCCAGAAAGCAAAAGAACGGAAAATAAAAGCACAGGAACAAAACGAACGGGAAATCGATCTGTTATTAAAACAAAGGGACAAGCTCATCGAGAACTTAAAAGATACCTACGGCAACATGTTTAAAATTATCGTCGCAATTATACCCGTATTGATTTCGCTGCTGCTCACTTATACGGATATCGTTTCAAAGGAGCACGTCCCCTATGTGCGTTTTTTCCTGATTGAATTTATTATGATTTTTTCCATGACAATTGTCGCCTTTTTATTTAACGGAAATATAAAAAGGGATTATATTTCCGCCGTAGATCTATATCTATACGACAAATACAAAATTACATACCTGTTTTACGAAGGCGATTTAAGCAAAGAAGATATCACAGGCATAAAAGGAACCTTCCCCTTAACTACAACGCTGATCGGAATCAGCGCCGGAACCGCAGTTCTCTTCTTTGTCGCTTTTTCCATATACAGCGACCGGCATTTTTACACTGATTCCCTTCTGGGGCAGGCAATGGCTGTATTCATTCTCCTCCAGACCCTTTCGTTCCTTGCAATCGCATTGATGAACTGGGTGCGCAAGGTCACAAAAAAATCGTCGGTTACCGAATCCTGCTACCATTATCTAAACCGGGAGTCTAAGAGCCAGCCGGCGTCTGCTCCTCCAGAACCCTGCCGTCCTCCTCAATCCGAACGCCGAACGACAGCTCCTTAAGCCTCTGGAAGTAATCCTGCTTTTTGCTCAGCAGCCCCATCTGATTCCCCTCGCTTGCGCAGGGAATTACACGCACCCTTGTCTCCCCTTCCGTAACGGTCAGCTCCACAACGATACTCTCATAAGCGCCGTTGCTGAAAATAAAGTTGCCAAGGCTGTAGAAAATAGGCTTTCCCTGATAGTACTCAATCCCCTGAAGCACATGGGGATGGCTGCCGATAACCGCGTCCGCCCCGGCGTCAATGTACTGCCGGGCCAGGGTCTTCTGATACTCCTCCGGAAACGTATTGCGCTCAATTCCCCAGTGAACCAGCACCGCCACAAAGTCGCAGCTCTCCTTTGCCTTGCGGATCTCTTCGACTAGCTGCGCAGCGTCATAGGTGGTAAATACACCTGAGCTGTATCTGGATGCATTCCAGGAGGCTTCCGGAATCACGCGGCTGGCCCCCAAAAACCCAAAAGTCTTTCCCTGTATCTCAAAGACTGCCGGCGCCTTCGCCGCTTCCAGATCCTCCCCTGCTCCCACATGGGCGATTCCGGCCCCGTCAAGAGCGGCAAGCGTCTCCGTCAGAGGCCCTCTTCCAAAATCCAGCATATGGTTATTGGCCAGGGTCACCAGATCCACGCCAAGGTCAACCGGAACGCTGACCAGATCCGGCGGCACCCGGAAGGTATACTCCTTCTCCTCCATAGCTTCCCCTGTGGTTCCGAAAGGAAATTCCTGATTGAGAACAAACAGATCCCCCTCCTGCAAAAGCGTCAGAAGCTCCTGGCTGGCTGCAGCCTGGATTCCGTTCCTCCGGTATTTGTCCTGCAGAAGCTCCGTCAGATAGAGATCCCCGGCAAACAAAAGGCGGATCCCCTCTTCCCCGGATTCTTCCGGATAAAGAGACACTTCCCCTTCTCCATCCTCCGGAAAATCCGTCTTCTGTTCTTCCTGTTCCTCCCCTTCTTCCGCCCTCATCTGCCCTGCCTGTCCGGCTATGGCAGCAAAGCCTGCCGGCTGTACCGAAGAAGAAAAAGCCTCCCTCTTCCCTCCGGCAAAATCCAGCAGCCCGCTGAAATAACAGACGCCGAGAGCCAGGCCCAGCACGATAACAGAGCCGATGGTTCCCATGAGCAATCCCCTTAAAAATGCTTTCATTCCGGTTCTCCTATTCTAAGTCGCTGCGCAACAGCACTAAAGTGCAAAGTCCCTTCGACACACCTGTAATGAGAGAAACTTTTATTCGAAAGGACTCTCATAAAAGTTCCTCTCGTGCGCCTCCTCGACTTTGCCGTCCAGCAGATAATATTTTTCGAAAATACTTGACATTTCTTAGCTGGACTATTCCTGTCTGCAATACAGAGTATTTTCTAAACTATCTTTTTCTCCAATCAAGACCCTCTTCCCCTCAAAAGCAAATCCATACTTCCGAATCCGTGCCGGTTCAATTCCCTTCGCCTCCAAAGCAGCAGCATATTTCTTTTTCTCAATCTGAGCAAGGGCTGCTTTTACAGTGTCCTCCAGGGTCTGTTCCTTCCCCGGACGGAATACCTTAAACTCTATGATAATCGCGTCATCCATCTCATCCATAGGCTCCAGCATCACATCATACCGCCCAAAATCGCTCTCTCGATTGGAAGTCAGCGTGTAACGCCCCCGAAGCTCTGCCAACAGTCCCAGCACAAACCCATGATAAAACCGCTCCGGCTCCGCCGAAGGCTTTTTTCCTGTATCAAAGGAGCTGAAGGTTTCCTCTGTCACACGTGCCATATAGTCATTCATTTCCTCCAGATCCCCACGCAGCAATGCCTTCAAAAAGCCGCTGTAGTAAGATCCTTTATCCCGAAACCATCTCCTTATCAGACTGTTAAACATACTCCACACTTCCCGGTTCGTCAGAACCAGCTCATACTCCTCCCGGCCATATTCTACGCTAAAAGTATGATGTTCCGCCTTCAGATAGCCGCTGGCCAGAAAAAGGCTCCAGATCGCACTTTCATTTTCTCCCAGATCGCTATATACAATCTGTTCATCCAGTTCCATGCAGAGGGACTTTCCTTTCAGCAGATCCTCCATGGTTTCCTTTACCTCTTTGCTGCCCTCGCGTATTAATTTTCCCACCAGGCTGTTGCTGCTGGTGTTGGCCCAATAAGTAGAAACTTTTCTTTTATCAAGATAATTTAAAATGGACCAGGGATTATAGATGTCCTTTCGATTCCCAAAAGTAAATCCGTCATACCATTTTTTTACCTCTTCCCTCTCTTCCAAAAGCCCGAACTTTTCCAGCGCATCCCATACTTCCTCCTGTGTAAAGCCAAAAGCTGATGCATATTTTTCAGAAGTTGCCGTTACTACTTCCAAGTTATTCAGATCAGAAAAGATGGACTCCTTGCTGACTCTCGTGATCCCTGTCATAATAGCCCGGCCCAGATACGGATTCGTTTTAAATGTTGCATTGAACAGATTCTGTGTAAAGGAAACCAGTTCCTCCCAATACCCGTATACATAAGCTTCCTGCATAGGAGTATCGTACTCATCCAGAAGAATAAGTACCTTCTTTTTATAAAAACGGGACAGATAAGAAGACAGCTCGTGAAGCGCATACGTTGCCGTTGCATCATCCATATCTACAGATACAGACTCAAAAAAGCTTTTCTCTTTCTCATCCAGCAGATCTCCCTCCATCAGAAAACGGTGCTCTGAATAAAGCCCCGTTAAAATCTGGCAGATCCGCTTACGTATCACCTGGTATTTTGCATTCTTGATATTGGCAAAGGAAAGGCTGATTACCGGATATGTTCCCTGAAGCAGACGATACTTCTCCTCCTGCCAGATTGCAAATCTTTCAAACAGTTCCCCCCGATCTGCATATTGTACGGAAAAAAACTGCTCTACCATACTTAGATTCAAGGTTTTTCCAAAACGGCGCGGCCGGGTAATCAGCGTCACCATATCCTGGTTCTCCCACCATTCTTTAATAAACATGGTCTTGTCGATATAAAAATTATCATTCGTAATCAATTCTTCAAAATCCTGATAACCGATTCCTACTGTCCGTTTCATAAGTCCCGACTCCCCACTTTCCTGTTTTCCAGTATAACGAACTCCTCCCGGCAGCGCCAGTCAAAACAAAACAGGGCTGACGCACCTAATCCATGCAACAGCCCTTCCTTATAATCACTTTATTCTCACAAACAGCTTAATATTTCTTTGCATCATTTCTTAATCCGGCATATACCCGCTGACTTTCACTGTCTTAATTATAATATAGCTGCTGGCTTCATTATAATAGATCGTCTTAAAGGTGTAAAGCTTTTCACTTACGCTTTTTTCTCAAGCGGCACACTATACCCGATAAAATGATTCTGATACAGAATCTGAAAATACTTCGTAAGCCTGGGCAGGAGAGGCTCCGCCTTCTCCCCATACTGCTCCTTTACCAGAAAGCTGATGTCATAAATCGTCCGCTTCCCGTCCATCTGACGCCACACAAAGCTTCCGTACTCGTCCAGGCTGATATGGCTCACCTTGGGCCTCTTAAAGACCTTCTGGGCCAGCCGGTTATAGAAGCCCTTGTTCTCCACATGGAGCACCACCAGATTCTTCTCATTCACATCCCAGCTATGTTCCGGCGCACACACCGGAACATAGTCGAGATAATTCTTTTTCTGCTTTCTGCTCATTTACTTCTCTTTTCTTTTCGTAACGACCCACATGGTAGACGTCAGAAGCGCAAAGAAGATCAAGCCGCCCAAATTGCTGTGAATCGGCGTTTCAGACACCAGTCCTCCAAGAAGATCCCCCAGGCTTCCGTCAGCCATAGGAATAATGGCAAATACGGCCAGAAGAATGCCGACCAGCCCCTCGCCCGCAATGAGGCCGGAGCAGTAGAGAACGCCGTTCTCAATCATATCCTTCTTCGCCTTCCCGCTCATATTTTTCTTCTTCTCAAAGAGCCACCGCACGGCGCCGCCAAGCATCATAGGCGTGCTCAGATGGATGGGCAGATAAAGTCCGACCGCAAAGGGAAGCACCGGAATCCCCAGAACCTCCACCACAATCCCGATAAAGGCTCCTGCAAATACGAGATTCCAGGGAAGATTGCCTCCCATAACACCTTCGACAATCATCTTCATCAGAGTCGCCTGGGGCGCGGGAAGCTCTGTACTTCCATAACTCCACGCAGCGTCCAGCAGATACAGAATCGCCCCGATAGCAACTGCCGATGCCACGACGCCAATCAGCTCTCCGATCTGCTGCTTATAAGGCGTAGCCCCAACAATATAACCAGTCTTCAAATCCTGGGAGGTATCGCCTGCAATGGCTGCAATGATACAAATAACCGATCCAATGGCTATGGCCGCCGTCATACCGGCCTGTCCCACCTGTCCCGTCGCCTTCAGAATCATCGTAGTCACCAGAAGGGTGGCTATGGCCATACCGGACACCGGATTGTTGCTGCTGCCAATCAGTCCCACCATACGGGAGGAAACCGTAGCAAAGAAAAATCCGAAAATAACAATCAGAACCGCACAGAACAGATTCACCGGAACGACAGGAATCAGCCACAGCAGAACCGCCAGAACCGCAATGGCAATGAAAATCACCTTCATGGAAAGATCCTTATCCGTCCGCTCGCCCGTGCCCGCGCCGCCCTTGCCGTAGCCCTTCATGGCCTCCCGAAAGGTCTTGATGATCAGAGGCAGGGACTTAATCAGGCTGATCACACCGCCTGCTGCCACGGCTCCTGCGCCGATATACTTGATATAATTGCTCCAGATCCCAAAGGAACCGTCTCTGGCATACAGCTCCGCAACCGTTATATCCACCGGGAACAGCACGGAATCGCCGCCGAAAAGCACAATCAGAGGCATCAGCACAAACCAGCCCGTGATGCCGCCCGCAAACAGATAGGAGGAAATCTTCGTTCCGCAGATATACCCCACGCCCAGAAGGGCCGGAAGCACGTCCACACCGACGCCGGCGCCGGCATAGGCCGGAATCTCATAATGAACCTCGCTGGGAAACAGCTTAAAGCCGTCCGCAACAAACTTATAGAGAGCCGCAATGCCCAGGCCCTTAAATACAATACCGGCCTTTGCTCCGCCCTCTTCCCCTGCCAGAAGAACCTCTGCGCATGCCTGTCCCTCCGGATAAGGCAGCACGCCATGCTCCTGAACAATCAGGGCCTTCCGAAGAGGCACCATAAACAGTACGCCCAAGGCTCCGCCGATGCCTGCGATAATGGCAATCTCAACCAGGGAAGGCGCCTGGGTGCCCCACTCCGATGCCCATAAAAACAGCGCCGGCATGGTAAAGATAGCGCCTGCCGCCACAGACTCGCCTGCAGAACCGATGGTCTGCACCATATTATTCTCCAATACGGAATCTCTCCGCAGAATCACCCGGATCACACCCATGGAAATCACGGCCGCCGGAATGGAAGCCGATACGGTCATTCCCACCCGCAGCCCCAGATAGGCATTGGCTCCGCCAAAGAGCACCGCCAGCAGGATGCCCAGAATGATGGATGTCGCCGTAAACTCCGGCAGATTCTTCTCCGCCGGAATAAACGGTTTGAAATTGTTGTCACTCATACTCTCTCTCCTTCTCTATGGTTTTCCCGTTTTTTACTCTTAACGTACAAAAAGATTTCCAATAAAACAAAAAAACCAAGTAATAATAGGTTAAGTATACCATGTTCCGCCGTCATTTGACAACTGTTTCTCCTCCAAAAACAAGGTTCAAAAATCTACGCTGGATTTACAAAAAAATAAGGGAGCTCCGTCACTGGCGTGCCAGGACAGCCTCCCTTATCGTCTTTTACTCTATATCCAAGGTACAAAACGGACACCTGTCCGCCTTTATATGGATCTTGGACATGCAGCACAGGCCTAAATAAAGAAATACTTAAGTAAAAACAGCGCTGCCAGAATATACATTACCACGCTGATCTTCTTATCCTTCGCCTTCTGGGAAACCATATTCAGCAGCACATAAGAGATAACTCCCATGGAGATGCCTTCCGAAATACTATAGAAGAAAGGCATTGCCGCAATACAGATAAACGCCGGGATTCCCTCTCCATAATCAGAAAAATCAATGGTTCCCACCTGATTTACCATATAGAAGCCTACCACAATCAGCGCAGGAGCCGTGGCAAAGGACGGAATGGCAAGAAAAATAGGAGACAGAAGCAACGACAAGGCAAAGAGGACTGCCGTAGTCATAGCCGTAAGTCCGGTTCTTCCTCCCTCCGACACCCCGGAAGCGCTCTCTACAAAGGTGGTGGTCGTAGAAGTGCCAAGCACTGCGCCGGCCGTCGTTGCAACTGCGTCTGCCATCAGCGCGCCCTTGATATTCGGCAGCTTCCCGTCCTTATCAAGCATGTCCGCCTTGGACGCCACGCCGATGAGCGTTCCAAGCGTATCAAACATATCCACAAACAGGAATGCAAATATAATCACCAGAAATTCCCCCAGCGGAATGGATGCAAAATCAAGCTTTGCAAAAATCGGCGCAATACTGGGAATGGAAAGCCCGCCGGAGAAATCCGGAAGCAGTCCATAGAAGCCAATCTCCGGATTGGGGACATAGATTCCCGCAAACTGACAGAGAATTCCAAGAACCCAGGTAATCAGAATCCCCCAGAGAATGTTGCCTTTTACCTGCCTGATGACCAGAACAGAAGTGATGAGAACGCCCACAATCGCCAGGATCACCGTAATTCCCACATCCCGCATGGTGCCGCCCTCCACGGCATCCAGGGAAAACAGCTCTACCAGGGTTGCTCCCCCTACTACAATCTTTGCATTCTGCAGACCGATAAATGCAATAAAGAAACCGATGCCTACAGACACTGCCTTTTTCAGATTTGTCGGAATCGAATTGAAAATCGCTTCCCGGACATTAAACATAGAAAGCAGAATAAAAATCACGCCCTCTACAAATACGGCTGCCAGAGCCGCCTGCCAGGGATAGCCCATGCCCAGCACAACCGTGTAGGCAAAGTAAGCATTGAGCCCCATGCCGGGAGCCAATGCAAAGGGGTAGTTGGCAAAAAGCGCCATACATACCGTGCCTAAAAATGAAGCAAGAACCGTCGCTGTAAAAACCGCTCCCTGATCCATGCCTGTGGCGCTTAAGATACTGGGATTTACCGCCAGTATGTAAGCCATGGTCATAAATGTGGTAACACCGGCCAGTACCTCCGTCTTTACCGTTGTGTTGTTTTCCTTCAGCTTAAATAATTTTTCTACCATTAATAACTTCCCTCCGATTGTAGTTCCGCAGCAGTTCCGCAGCAGTTCACTTCGTGAACCCGGCTTGAGATCCGCCGCATTATAAAAAGTAAATTGCCACCCCAGCCTCTGTCTGCCTGCAGGACTGTGAATGGCAACAAACAAAAACACAATACACAGTTTAACACATTTACAAAAAAAGGTAAACTTATTTTTTCATTTTCGACAAATTGTGCGGATTGTCAGAAGCAGCCCTCAAAAGCATCCACTGCCTTCTGAACTTCCTCCTTTGCAAAGGAAAGCTGCTCCTCCTCGGAAGCATCCTCCCTCATATCCACGGCTCCCACCAGAAATAGAGCTGCATAGTCTCCCTTCCTCACCACCTGGCACGCCTGTGTTTTGGCAATATTCATGGGGTAAATCATCTGATCCTCAACCAGGGCCGTCCGCACCCGTAAAAGCTCTTCCTCCAGGGCGTCCCCTTTGCCTTCTGCCGCCTTTGCAATCACCACCCGGTCCGGATGCGCGCCAATCATAGGCATCTGGGCTGCAACGGATTCCATCAGCGAAGTATCGATTCCAAGCACCTGGGACAGCATTTCCTTATCCAGATCCGAATCCGGAAGGTAATCCTCCCCGTAAGCCTCCTGAACTGCCTTTAAAATGTCCTCCACCGGCGGCTCCTTCTGGGCTGTGCTTCCTTTACAGCCTGCTAAAAGTCCTGCCGCAAGAAGCAGAACCACCGCCAAAATACGTGTCTTTTTTCCCGTCTTCATCTTATCTCTCCTTCCTATTAAAGTTCTGTAATATCCTTCAAAGTGCACGAATATGAAATCAATTTCCAGCCGCAAAAAACATGCGTCTGAAAATCGATTTGTGCACTTTGAAGGATATTACTATCAATGATCATTTTCATTCACATTCTTTCCAAAAAATCATAACACAATCCCTCAAATTATACAATGCCGTAAATCCGGCATTATTTTCGTTGAAATTTCCCATATTTTATGTATAATAATAAAAGCAGCAGGAAATAAAAATCTAGGAAACAAGAGGATTAAACATGATACAGGCAGTAAATGTAACACTCAGAATCGGAAAGAAAGCGCTTTTCGAGGATGTAAACATCAAATTCACTGAGGGCAACTGCTACGGACTCATCGGGGCCAACGGCGCAGGCAAGTCCACCTTTTTGAAAATATTGACGGGGGAACTGGAATCTACAAGCGGCGAGATTGCCATCACTCCGGGACAGCGGCTCTCTTTCTTAAAGCAGGATCACTTTCAGTATGACGATTTCCCTGTTATGGACACCGTCATCATGGGCAATGCCCGTCTGTACGAGATCGCCAAGGAGAAAGACGCCATCTATGCCAAGGAGGATTTCACAGACGAAGACGGCATCCGCGCCAGCGAGCTGGAAGCGGAATTTGCCGATATGAACGGCTGGGAGGCGGAAGCGGACGCAGCATCCCTGCTGAACGGCCTTGGCATTGATACGGAACATCATTATACCTTGATGAAGGATATGCCCGGAGCACAGAAGGTTAAGGTGCTTCTTGCGCAGGCTCTTTTCGGCAGCCCGGATATTCTGCTTCTGGACGAGCCTACCAACCATCTGGATCTGGATGCCATCGCATGGCTGGAGGAATTCCTAATCAACTTTAACAACACTGTAATCGTGGTTTCCCATGACCGCTATTTCCTCAATAAGGTCTGTACCCATACGGCGGACATCGACTACGGCAAGATTCAGCTCTACGCCGGCAACTATGATTTCTGGTACGAATCCAGCCAGCTTCTTATCCGCCAGATGAAGGAGGCCAACAAGAAAAAGGAAGAGAAGATCAAGGAGCTGCAGGAATTTATCTCCCGTTTCAGCGCCAATGCTTCCAAATCCAAGCAGGCAACCTCCAGAAAGCGGGCCCTGGAAAAGATCGAGCTGGATGAGATCAAGCCCTCCAGCCGGAAGTATCCCTACATCGACTTTCGGCCTAACCGTGAGATTGGAAACGAGGTTCTCACGGTAGAAGGCATTTCCAAGACAATCGACGGCGTGAAGGTTCTGGACAACATTTCCTTTATCCTGGGCCATGATGACAAGGTTGCCTTTGTGGGCAGCAACGAATTTGCAAAAACCACCCTGTTCCAGATTCTGGCCGGAGAGATGGAGCCGGATGAGGGAAGCTACAAGTGGGGCGTAACCACAAGCCAGGCTTATTTCCCCAAGGATAACACAAAGGAATTCGACAACGACGATATCATTGTAGACTGGCTGACCCAGTACTCCGAGATCAAGGACGTTACCTATGTCCGCGGCTTCCTGGGCCGGATGCTCTTTGCCGGCGAGGACGGCGTGAAAAAGGTCCGTGTGCTGTCCGGAGGCGAGAAAGTCCGCTGCATGCTGTCCAAGCTGATGATCTCCGGGGCCAATATTCTCATCCTTGACGAGCCTACAGACCATCTGGACATGGAGTCTATCACTGCCCTCAACAACGGACTGATCAAGTTCCCGGGCGTGCTTTTATTCTCCTCCCGTGACCACCAGATCGTCCAGACCACGGCAAACCGCATCATCGAGCTGCTGCCGGGCGGCACCATGATCGATAAGATCACCACCTACGATGAATACCTGGAGAGCGATGCCATGGCCAGAAAGCGCACTGTCTACAGCAAGGCTGCCGGTACGGAGGAGGACAATTAATTTGTCTCTCCTCTTCCGAAGCGCTGCTTGACAATCCTTGCTTTTTTTCATTGCCCCAGCCGCAATTTTCTGTTATACTAAAAAGAAAGGCTGTGTAATCACAGCAGAAAGCGAGGAGGCCCCTCATTATGGATATTCTGAAAAAATGCAAAAAAGCAGAAATCTATACCCTTGCAGATGAGGCCATCTGTGAAGCCGAAGTATTCCGGGATATGGCCGATGAGCTCTGGCTCTCCATTCCCGGCGACGTTGTTCTGGAAACAGCGGATTTTTACACCATTGTCTTTTTCGACTCCGTTTCCGGCCTGCTCCGCTGCCATTGCAGCGTAGGAGAAGCCCAGCCCATCTCAGATGAACGCAACTCTGTTCCCTGCAGAATTATGGAAGTGAAGGAGACCAGACAGCGCAGGCAGGATTTGAAAATCTATTTTGAAACAAGCCTGGATATGTTCTGCACCTATGTTCCAAGTATCGCAGTCGGCATTCCCGAGCGTTTCAAAGCCGTAACCCGTGATATCAGCGCCGGCGGCATCTATTTCATCTGCGAACACCGCCTGCCGGAAGGTACCGTGGTTCAGTTCCAGCTCCACGGCGCATCCAAACCTCTACTGTTAGCCGCAAGAGTACTGCGCTTTGAATCCGTTGACGAGAGGGACGGCAAGCCTCAGTTCGGACACGGCTGTCAGTTTATTGAGATGAGACCTCAGACCGAAGCAGTTCTAAGAAACTACATATTCCGTCAGGAACGCCAGAGCAGACGATAGTATCTGTTTTCAGCACAGGCAGGAACAAAACCAAGGGCTGTCGCAAAAGAAGCTTCATACTCCTTTTGCGGCAGCCCTAATTGTCAGCCTCCGGCTCCTTCACCCCCCCCCCTCATCAATCGGGGAGATCACAGAAAGCATCTTGCTCATAGATTCATCATAAAAACGGTAATGACCGCGCCCGGCACGCTTCACCGTATAAAGAGCCTGATCTGCACAGTGGAACAGCGTCTCATAATCCATACCCACCAGATCCGCTCTGGCCACACCCATGCTGACAGAGATGTCAAACTCATCAAACCGGCCTGTCAAAGAACGGAAAATACGTTCGATAATCGGCTCCAAATCCTCCGTATACTCTAAGAACACCAGGAATTCATCACCGCCTACACGAGCCGCAATGTCCATGCCGCGGATACTCTGGCGAAGCTTCTCCGCCGTATGCTGCAGCACCTGATCACCGAAAATGTGTCCGTAAGTGTCATTGGCCATCTTAAAGTGATCCAGATCAAAAATCACCAATGCGTAAGCGCCATCCGGCTTCTGGGCCATCCGTCCTATAATCTGCTCCTTTGCGCTTGCATGGTTCAAAAGCCCTGTCATCCGATCGTGGGTGGCAAGCTGCTCCAGAACATCCAGTTTTAATCTGGTATCATGTATATCAATCACCTTACCGATGGCTCCCTGGTACTCATGCGGCTCCTCCGAGCTCCACATCGCATGAGCCACAATCCGGGACCAGCGGTGCTCACCCTGGAAATCAATCTTACAGTCATGGGTCACCACCGGATTCTCCCTGTTTGTTTTCCGAAGCTTATCAGACAGTGCATCCCAGTTCTCAATCCCCAGAATCTCCTTCACGCTGTCGCTCATCCTGGGATCTGCTATAATCTCATTGGCCGAAAGCTTCTTAGCGCTCCATGGCGTCAAGGTCAGAATACTGGGAGACACATTGTACTCAAACTGAATCTCCTTAGACATCATGGCAAAGAAACTGTATTTTTCCCGTTCCTTCTCAAGAAGCTGCAGCGTTCGCTCCGAAGCTGTCAGCTCCCCATGGTACAGCATCTCCTGGGCCACGTTCTGAAGGCTCTTTCTATTGTTCCCATCCAGAATCTCCTCCTGGGACAGTTCCAGGGGAAGCTGATCTGCAATATCCGTCAGGCACTCCAGTACCATGGGATTGAAGGAGCCGCACTTTCCGTCCAGAATCATCTGGACTGCCACGTCATGGGAAAAAGCCTTCTTATAGCACCGCTCGCTGGTAAGGGCGTCATACACATCTGCAAGAGCCACAATCTGAGCGGAAATGGGAATCTCATCCCCTTTAAGCCCATCCGGATATCCCCGTCCGTCGTACCGCTCATGGTGCCAGCGGCAGATCTCAAAGGCACACTTCACCAGAGGCTCATCCTGATAAAGAGGCAGATCCCGGAGAAGATCGCCGCCAATGGCCGAATGCGTCTTCATAATCTCAAATTCTTCATCCGTAAACCGTCCCGGCTTATTCAGAATCTTCTCGTCTATGGCAATCTTTCCAATGTCATGCAGCGCCGATGCCATACTGATCGTGGAAATATCCGCCTGAGACAGTCCGTATCGATCTGTCTTCTCAATAAGATGTTCAAGAAGAAGCTCCGTGAGCGTATGCACATGGCGCACATGCCAGCCGCTTTCTCCGTTCCGGAACTCCACAATATGACTTAAGATATCAATCATCATATTGCTGCTCTTCTCTTTTTCATAGATCTGATCCGCAACCATCCCCATCAGCTTCTTCTGCTTTGCATACAAAAGAATCGTGTTCACCACCCGGCGGCGGACTACCATCTCATTAAAGGGACGGACAATAAAATCCGTAGCTCCCATCTCATAAGCCCGGTCAATGTAAACAGGACTGTTCTCCGCAGAGATCATAATCACCGGAAGATCCTCTATCCACTTATGCTCATTCATCACCATAAGCACACCGAAACCGTCCATCTCCGGCATCACAATATCAAGGAGCAGCAAAGACAGATCCACGCCGTACTTCTCAATGGCAGCCACCGCCTGGACGCCGTTCTCCACCTCCATAATCTCATACTCATCCTCCAGCATATCTGCCAGAATTGAACGGTTCATCTCCGAATCATCCGCTATTAAAATCTTCTGCTTCCGTTTCGCTTCCACCATATTTTTACCTTTCTGATACCCATTGAAGGAAGTTACTCCTTTTCTGCCTCTTCTTCCTTTCCTTCCTCGTCCGTCAGGCTCTCCCAGATACTGTTGACCTCTTCCACACAGTCGATATACGCCTGCGCCAGAATATTCGTCTCCAGTCCCAGTTCACCGGCCAGGGTCTTCGTACCCTTCCAGTCTGCCCGCTCGTAGGCCAGCACCAGATCAAAAAGCTGTCCGGCCTTGCCTTCATGCTTGATCATACCGTCCTTCACTACATCGGAAATCGGAATCTCCTGCAGAATCTCCTCCAGGGTAGCATCCACAATATACTCCAGAGCCGAGAACATACCCATCATATAAGCCTCTGACCGGTTGATGGGGAAGGGCCGCAGGTAATTTACCAGACGTGCCGCATAATTCGCCCGCAGGAAGGAGAGCTTCAGTACCTCCTCTGCTCCCGGGGTCATATCCTGGGTACTCTCAAAGCTTAAGAGGTACACCCACTGCTTAAGCTGATTCAAGCCTACTGTAACCAGCGCCTGATGAATGGAAGCCGTTCGGCGTCTGGTTGCAAAATAAGCAGAGTTGGCAAGCTTCAAAAGGGAGTAAGTCAGAGCCGCGTCACGGCTTACAATGCTCTCCAGTTCATCCAGGTTGGGCTCCTCCTTGGTCACCTCAATGATCAACTGATAGAGATTCCCCTGCAGGTACTCTACCTTGTTCATCTTAGTCACCATGCCCTCGGCCACATACTGGCCTTCCACATAGTCCGCATCCAGGGACAGAGCCATATCGTAGTCTTCCTTGGAATCCACATTGTAGGCGATACAGCTCTTTCCGAAGCCATGGGCCATCTGAATCATATTTGCAAGAGAATCCTTGACCCTGCGCTCCTCGTAGCCCGTTATATCCAGGCGGATAAAGTCCATATACTCCAGCATGCTGAAATATTTGGGCGTAAATTGGAAGTTGTTGATGGCAAAGCGATAGCCTTCCTTTCGATGCTTCTCAATCATCACCGCCGCCAGAGGATGAATAATCAGATTCTCCTCAATCTGAATCACAATCTTTTCCTTGTCAAACATCTTGGCTGTATTTCGAAACAGCAGAGACGGGGTAAAGGTAATAAAGATTTGATTATCTTTAAAGATTTTTCCCGTGTTATCCATTAAAAAGGTAGCAATCGTATTGGCCGCATTGACCTCGGAGTTGTTGTAAAGGCTGTCGTCATCTTCCTGGAATAAAAGCTCGTAGCCTGCAATCTCATCCGCCTTTACATTTTTAATGGCCTTTCTAACCACACACTTATCCATGTGTCTGTGTCCTTTCCAGTAATCTGTCAATCACTTCCACCAGATGCTTAATCTCCGGCTTGGAGAGCTGCTCGTCAGCCCCAAGCTGTTTTCCCTTTAAATGCATCTCTTCATTAATCAGGGAGGAGAAGATAATCAGCGGAAGTTTCTTAAGCTTTTCATCGGATTTCACCAGCTTGGTCAGACGGTGTCCGTCCATCTCCGGCATCTCTATATCTGTGATAATCAGGCTGGCCTCTGTCTCCAGATTCTCCTGATCCCGGATGGCATGCAGGAACTCCCATGCCTCCTTACCGTTGTTAAAGCGCTTCACATTGGAAAATCCCGCTCTCTTCAAAGACTCGCAGATCATACTGGCCAAAAGCACGGAATCCTCCGCCAAAACGATAGGAACATCACAGCGTCTGCGCTCTCCCAGAAGCTCAATATCCGACATCTGGATACCCGTCTCCGGCGCAATCTCCGTCACAATCTTCTCAAAGTCCAGAATGGTCACCAGCTCTCCGCCGCACTGGGCGATACCAGTAGAAACGCCTTCCTTTCCGTTGCTGATCGTATCGTCAGGCTTCTGGATATCCTCCCAGGAAATCCGGCTGATGCCTACCACCGTATGTACCCGGAAAGCAATATTCAGCTTATTAAAATTCGTAATGATAAACAAATCCTTCGGATGCTTCTCACACTCATGCCCCATCAGGTATTTGGGAAGATCCACCACCGTAAGCAGAATCTCACGGGGCTTGAAAATTCCTTCCACCGCCTCATGGGCATGGGGCACGGGCTTTACCTTATCCGACATCATAATTTCCTTAACCTTTGCCACATTGATGCCGTACAGCTCATCGTTGATGGTAAACTGCATAACCTCAATCTCATTTGTACCCGATTCCAATAAAATTTCCGTTTCTGCCATGTCGCAGCTCCTCCTTCATATCCTCTTATTCACTCTTATGGGACTGGCGTTGTCCGATAAGATGTTTCCTCTTTCCTTTTACATGCGCAGCTCCGGCCGGCCGAAGGTCTTCACCAGCACCATGCCGCTTGCAAGATCAATGGACATGGTTCTCGCATAATTGGCTCCGGTGTCCTCCTTCACAATGCGGATTCCCTCCTGCATCAGCACACGCTTTACCATCTGGGCGTTCCGCTCGCCGATATTTCCCATGGCAGAGCTCTTCCCCTTCATGTCGAACATCTTGGCGCCTCCTGCGATCTTGGCCGTCAGCCGGTGCTTCACGGCCCCGTATGCGTAAAGCTTCCGCAAGGTCTCCCGGACCCCCGTGTCCGCATACTTAAAAATATTCGCATCTGAATTGACCCGTTCCGGAAGCATAATATGTACCAGAGCTCCCAGCTTGATCATCGGATCGTACAAAGCAATTCCTATACAGGAGCCAAGAGCATAGGTTATAATGGTTCCCTCCTGGCGTCCAAGCTTCATATCACCAATTCCTACCACTAACTGCTTTTCCATTATACATTCGCAACTCCCAACTTTTTCAAAAGGAAATTTAATGATTTAATATCCGGAAGCAGAAGCAAATCTCCTTCCAACTGAGTATCTCCAATCAGGAACTCACCCTGAATCATCATCAACTTGTCGGAAATCTCTCCAAACATAGCCATAGGCACGCTTAGGATGCCCCCCAGCATATTGACCGAAATCGAAGGCACGGACAAAGGCACCTCCAGGCCGGCCAGCTTCGTAATAGCGTTGATATAGGAGGAAATAATAATGTTTCCCGTCTCTTCCAAAGCGGAAGCCGACAGCTCGTCAATCTGAGAGTAATCCTCCACATACTTTCCCACCAGACGGGCCAGGATCGCATTAATAAAATCCAGCTTCAGCATATAGAGCATAATTCCCTGAATATCGCCGCCCATCTCAACTAAAATAGCCGCCACCATATCCTCCGGGTGTCCCATACTTGCGATAGCTTCATCGTAGCCCTCGATGGAAACCTTGGGAAGCTTCATCTTCACCTTGACTCCCAGAACCTCAGAGAGGGCTGTAGCCGCATTCCCCACACCGATACTTCCGATCTCCCGGAACACATCCAGGGCCACGGCATTCATATCTTCAAATCGTTCTATTGCCATAATACGCCTGCCTTTCTTATATCTTTAGAAAATCCTTTCGGGATCTTCCGTTCTTTCACCTAAGGATCACCGAGACGCAAAGGCCTAATTCCGAAGGGTATTCACTGTCTGCACCACCTCGTCGGAGGTCTGAACCATCTTAAGGGCATAGGAATAAGCTCTCTGGCTCTCAATCATCCGCACCAGCTCTGTAGCAAGATCCGTACCGGGAGATTCCAAAGCCCCCTGCAGGGGAGTCTCCATCTGAAGAATGGGATCGCCGTTCTTCTCCACAGGAGCGTACTCATTGTCTCCCACATTCAGCATACCGTTCTTGATTTCAAAATCAAAGATGCCTGGCAGCGCCTCAAGCTCTCTTCCCGTTGTATCATCTCCCACCAGACGGATGGGGTTCTGATTCCGGTCAAGAACCAGGTTCTCTGCGTCATTGATGAGATAGAACTCATCCCCTCTCTGGGAAAGGCTGAACCGGCCGTTCCGGGTGTAGGTAATCTCATCTGTCACAGGATTGCGCATCATAAAGAAGCCGTTCTCTACAATGGCAAAGTCATAATCCCTCTCTGTGATATCGTAACCCGAGGGAGCGAAATTCGTATCCGCCTTCTCAAGTACAATGCCTGTTCCCGCCTGGATCTTCGTCTCGTCCCCCTCCCAGTTGTTGAGGTTGTAGTACATCAGATCCTGGAAGAATCCGTTCTTAGGCTTATAGCCGTAGTTGTTGATATTGGCCAGGTTGTTTGAAATCACATCCATACGTGACTGCTGTCCGATGGCCCCCTGCGCCGCTGCGTAAAATGATGAATACATATCTCCTACCTCCTATTTCAGTCCCGTATAATCCAATTCAGCACTATGACATGCCTCCCAGCGTCACGGTTCTGGCGTCGAGCTGATCGTACATCTTAATCAGCTGCGCCGCCGCCTGCAGAGACCGCTGGGCGCTCATCATGGAGGTCATCTCCTCCACCATAGAGGTATTGGACCGCTCCAGCATCCCCTGGACAATCTGGGCATTGGCTGCTGCCTGGGGCGCAGCCCCGTCCTGAACGGTAAAGGTGCCGTTGTCCCCCTTCACCAGATCCTCGTAGTAATCTTCAAAATCATCCAGACGGATGGTGCCGTACACCGTACCCGTCTCCTCTCCTCGGACTGTTCCGTCTATATCAATCACCAAGGCATCCGTGTCCACCTGGATAGGCGCGTTATTGGTGCCCAGGATACGTCCGATATTGGGAACCGCCAGATATCTCTCGTCATCGATGATAAAGGAACCGCTCCGGGTGTACACCACGCCGGCGTCTGCCCCGGCCCCGGTCTGCACTGCGAAGAAGCCGTTTCCATTGATGGCACAGTCCAGAGGCATCTCTGTGGGCTCCATGCCACCCTGCTCATAATTGGTCACCCGGTCATTGGTGGCCTGAATCATGGCCGTAGTACCGATGGGCGTCCGCTTATTCGGGGTAATATTGCCGCTCCGGTAGAGAACCTCCTCCCGGAAGGTACTGGCGATATATTTATCGCTCTTGTAACCTGTGGTGGCTGCATTGGCCATATTGTTGCTGATCACATTCAGGTTCCGGTTCTCGGAAATCATGGCGGAACCTAAGGTATAAAAGCCCTGAAACATCTATCTGTTCTCCTCTCCGTATTCCTTATTGAGATAGGTCTTTAACTTCTTAACTGCGTTGGCATGTATCTGGGAAACCCGGGGCTCGCTGATGGACATGACCTCCGCAATCTGCTTCATATTCAGCTCCTCCACATAGTAGAGGGAAATCACCATCTGCTCATTCTCCTTAAGGCTTCGGATGCCTTCTGCCAGAACCTCTCCGGCTTCCTTCTTAAGACAATTAAGCTCCGGCTGTTCGTTCTCATTCTTGGAAGGCAGGTACACCGTCTTCTTACTCTCGCCGCCGTCATCCAGAACCAGGTCTAAGGAGAGCACATTGAAAAGGGTTGTTTTTCTCTGAGCCTCCTGGTATTTCTCCAGGCTCATATTCAAATGGCCGGCAATCTCCTCCGGTGTTGGATACCTTCCCAGTTCATTATACAGCTTTGTGGTCACTTCATCAATATCTCTTGCGTTTTTTCTTACACTTCTTGGAATCCAATCCTGCTTTCTGGCCATATCAATGACCATTCCCTTGATGCGCTTGGAGATATAGGTCTCAAATTTTACATTTTTTTCCGGATCAAATTTGTCCAGGGCGCTCATGATCACAAGAACACCCTCGTTGACAATGTCCTCTATCTGGGCAAAGCTCACATACACATCTCTCATCTGGATGGCAATGCTCCGGACAATATACACATAACGCATTACCAGTTCCTGCTTCAGAGACAGCCCGCCGGTTTTCTGATATTCTGTTAAAAGCTCTTCGTTGGTCAAACCGTCGAAATCCTTTGAGGCTTCCACACCTGCACACTCCATTCCTGGTTTCCTTTTATGCACCAATATTTCCTACTGCCTGTATCTGAATATTGTTGCTGATCTCATTGAAGGACAGCACATACACATTCGGATAAAACTGCTCGATCAAGTGATAGAAATGCTGCCGCACCACCTGGCTTGTGAGAACGATTGGGTCCTGGGCAAGCTCCTGGAACTTCCGTATCTCGTCCCCAAGCTGCTGAATGATACTCTGCATCATATCTGGGCTCAATGCCAGATACATTCCCTGCTCTCCCTTGGTCAGACTGGTGATAATGCTCTTCTCCAGGTCGGCGCTTAAGGTAATCACACGCATCACGCCGCCATCGCAGAACTTCCGGGTAATCGTCCTCTTTAAAGAGGTCCGGATATTCTCGGTGATGGTATCCATATCCTTCACAGTCATAGCGGAATCCGCAATGGTTTCCATAATGGTCTCCATATCCTTGATGGGGATTCCCTCTCTTAACAGGTTCACCAGAATCTTCTGGAATACACCGTAAGAAATCACATTGGGGAATAATTCCTCCACAAGCTGGGGCGCATTCATCTTCACATTGTCCACAAGCTGCACCACCTCCTGGCGGCTTAAGAGCTCGTGAGCATGCTTGCGCACCGTCTCCGACAAGTGGGTTAACATAACGGACAGGGGATCGATAACCGTGTAGCCATAGATCTCCGCCATCTCCTTTTTATCAATGCTGATCCATTTGCCGGGAATTCCGTAGGCCGGCTCAATGGTATCGATACCGTCAATCTCCTTGGTGGGATTCACAGGCTCTAAAGCCAGGTAGTAATCCACCAGAATCTCTCCCCTTGCCACTTCTTCGCCCTTAATCTTCACCACATACTGGTTGGTGTTAAGGCTGGAGCTGTCTCTTAAACGGATGGAGGGAATCACAAGGCCCATTTCCTGGGCGTACTGCCGGCGGAAGATCACGATTCGGTTAATCATCTTACCGCCGCTTGACTCATCCACCAGAGGAATCAGGCTGTAGCCAAATTCCATCTCAATGGCCTCCACTCCAATAAGGGAGTAAACATTGTTGATATCCTTGAAGTACTCCTCCTCGCTGACCGGCTGTCCCTCTCCGGGAAGAAGCTGCTCCGCTTCCGCCTCAGCCGCCATGGTTCCAAGCTCATCCATCCGCTTGCTCAGCTGCCAGCCGCCTGCCAAAAGACCGCCGCCCAGCACAATCATCTGGAACTTAGGCATACCAGGTACTACAGCCAGCACCAGCATGGCAACGCCGCCTGCCATAATCGAAAAGGGCTGCGCCATAAACTGCTTGGAAACGTCGTCGTTCAAGCTTCCCTCCGACACGGATCTGGTTACAATCATACCCGTTGCCGTAGAAATCAGCAAGGCCGGAATCTGGGATACCAGGCCGTCGCCCACCGTAGCGATGGAGTAGACGGACAGCACCTCGCCAAAGCTCATGCCGCCCTGGACAAGACCGATAAGTATGCCTCCCACAAAGTTGACCAGCGTCATAATGAGAGACATAATGGAATCGCCCTTTACAATCTTCGTAGCACCGTCCATAGCGCCATAGAAGTCGGCTTCCTTCTGAATCTTGTTCCGGCGCATCTTAGCTTCCTGCTCATTGATAAGGCCGGAGCTTAAGTCTGCGTCAATGGCCATCTGCTTACCGGGCATAGCGTCCAAGGTGAATCGTGCAGCAACCTCGGCCACACGCTCGGCGCCCTTGGTGATAACGATAAACTGCACCAATACGATGATTATGTAGATGATAAATCCGATAACAACATTTCCCTGCAGTACAAAATCACCGAAGGACTGTATCACCTGTCCGGACTGTCCCTGATTGCTCAAAATATTTCTCGTGGAAGAAACATTGAGGGCCAGGCGGAACAGCGTTGTAATCAGCAGCAGGGACGGGAAAATGGAGAATTCCAGCGCCTCCTTGATATTCATGCTGATCAGCAGAATAATGATAGCCAGGGATATATTCAATATAATCATTACGTCCATTAAAAACGGACTTAATGGAACAATCAAAAGCAGTACGATGGCTACAACCGCCAGCGAAACTGCGCTATAGAGAAATTTTTTCATATCCTATCCTACACCAGTTTCTTGTTCTTGAGTTTGTATACCTGAACCAGAATCTCCGCTACCACTCCGTAGTATTCTCCTGGTATCTCGGCATTCAAGGGAGTGCTTGCATAGATTCCTCTTGCCAGAGGCTTATTCTCAATCACCGACACATCATGTTCCTCCCCCACCTTTACAATCCGCAGAGCCAGTTCATCCTGCCCCTTGGCAATCAGGTGAGGCGCGTTGTCTTTATTGGGATCATATTTTAAAGCCACCGCATAGTGGGTCGGGTTTCGGATAATTACGTCCGCCTGCGGAACCGCCTGCATCATACGGGAACGCGCTCTCTGACGCTGCATATCCCGAATCTTTCCTTTGATCTCGGGATTTCCTTCCATCTGCTTATACTCCTCTTTTACCTCGTCCTTAGACATTTTAAGCTTTTTTTCATAGGACCACCACTGGTAAAAATAGTCAAGCGCCGCAACCGCCGCAAAATACATACAGACCTGGAGCACCATGGAAATGATTTTTTTCAGCACATAGATGGTAGAAAGGCTTAGATCCATGTACATGGTATTGATGAGACGGAACAATTCCCCTTTCAGCATATTGTAGAGAATCACCCCTAAAAGGATAATCTTTACAATTCCCTTTAAAAGCTCCACCAGGCTTTTCATGGAAAACATATTCTTAATACCGTTTAAAGGGTTCAAATTGCTGAACTTCGGCTTAAATGACTTGGAAGCAAAGAGAAACCGCGTCTGAATGCCTGAGGAAAGAATCGCTAAGGCACAGGCAATCAGAAGAATCGGCAGTGCGCCTTTCAGCACCACCATCCCGGCCTCAAACCCAAGCTTCGGCACATCTCCCTGACCCAGCTCCGTGATCACGCCTGCGTAAGCGATAAACCGCACCAGGCAGTCTCGCAGCGTCCGGTAAATCATAGGAAATAAAAGCTGCAGACAGCAAAAGCTTCCAAGGAGAGAAACCACGGTAATGATATCCTTACTTTGAAATACATTACCTTCCTTCCGTTGGTCCCGTCGCTTTTTCGGTGTGGCTTTTTCTGTCTTTTCACCTGCCACGGATCAATCACATCCTTCTTGTCAAAGCATATCCGGCTTTCTGCCGAATGAGACGTAAGCGCTGTCCGCCGGACAGCTTCTGCAAAACCTCTCCTTATCAGAGGTAATTCAAAAACTCCTGCATGGTCATCAGCATCTGATGCATCAGATCCTCAAGCCAGGACTTCATGGGCGAAAGCAAAAACAAAAGCACCAGAAAGCCCACTGCAATCTTTATCTGAATATTGATTACAAACACATTCACCTGGGGGGCCATCTTCATCATAATGCCCACCGCCACCTCCACCAGAAACTCAATGGCAATGATAGGAAAGGCAAAGCGGACTGCCAGCACCACGCAGCCCCGGAAGAGATCCAGAACTGCCAGGGCCAGGCCCTGGGTAAAGACCACTTCCCCGTAGGGAACCAATTCTCCGGATCGAAGAAGCATCCGGATCAGCACCAGATGACCGTCCACTGCAAAAAAAATCAATGTATAGAATATCTGGTACAAGTTGCCGCTCATAGCAATCTGAGCGTTTGTCTGGGGATCGTACACCATAGACATGGACAATCCCATATGAAAGTCAATGATACTTCCCGCATGGGTAATGACGAAAAAAAACAGCTCCATCACGTACCCTAGCACATATCCCACCAAAAACTCTTTTAAGAGGAAAAAGCCATAAAGAAATGAGGAAGCAAACTCATAAGAAAGTTCCGGCTCTTCCATGGTAGAATAAACCAGAAAGGTAAAGACCAGAACCATGGCTGCCTTCGCATTGTTCGGCACATTTCTTCTGCCAAAGAGGGGATTCATAAAGATAAGGCCCGATATCCGCATGGCAATCATGGAAAACAGTACAATATCCATAGGCTATCCTACCTGTATCAGACGGAACAGCCGGATGGTAAAATCCTGCAAAGTAGCAAGCATACTGCTTCCCGTAAACACCAGCACCAGTCCAATCACCAGAAGCTTCGGCACGAAAGTCAGCGTCTGCTCGTGAATCTGGGTGGCCGCCTGGATAATGGCAATCAGGATTCCGATAAGCATACTTAAGAGCAGAGGCGGACCGGCAAGCTGAACTACCATCATAAAAAACTCATACATCAAATCGGACATTCCGCTGTTCGTTATCATAGTCTGCTTTTCTTCGCCTCCTTAATTAAACCCGGTTACAATGCTGGAGAACAGCAACTGCCAGCCATCCACCGTCACAAACAACAAAAGCTTAAACGGCAGAGAAATCATCGCCGGCGGAAGCATCATCATACCCATAGACATCAGGGTACTGGAAACAATAATATCTATCAGGAGAAACGGTATATACAGCAGAAAGCCTGCCGTAAAGGCCCGTTTTAATTCCTCTGTCATAAAGGAGGGAATCACAACGGTAAGGGGCAGATCTACTGCCTCCTCCACAATCTCCTCATTCGCCATATCCATAAACAGGTTCAGCGTATCCTCTCCTGTATTTCGAAGCATAAACTCTTTTAAGGGCACCTGAGCCCGGGTCCACGCCTCTCTCTGTGTTATCTCCTCCCGGATATAGGGCTGATAGGCCGTCTCGTTGATCTCGTCAATCACGGGAGTCATAATATATAAGGTCAAAAACAGCGCAATCCCCACCAACACCATGTTTGGGGGGCTCTGCTGAATTCCCATAGCATTTCTTAAAAAAGAAAGCATGATAATCGTCCTAAGAAAGGACGTACACATGATGAGAAGAGAGGGAAGCAGGGAAATCAGCGTGAGCATCAGCAGAAGCTCCAGAGTTGGAATCTGTTCTCCGTTGATATTCACAAGCGCGTCATTGGCAAATGTCTCATTTTCCATAGCTGCATCCTTACTCCTCGTCCTTTTTCCGCCCGATCTTGGACAGAAGCCGGCCAAAATCCACCGTCTGTTCTCCGTCCTCTCCCCCAATGGGGATGAGCTCCTCCTCGGAAAGCTCCAGCAGCATGTCGATCCGCTCCGGGCCCACGCCCAGAAGCAGATAACGATCGCCTGCCTGAACCACCGCCAGGGTACGATTCTGTCCCACAATCATCTGATCCAGCATACGCATATACCGGGATCTGCTGGTACGCACCATTCCTTTTCCCATATACTTACTGCACAGATAACTGAGATAAATAATCACTGCTGCCATCAGAAAGGTTACGAATCCGGTAAAAACTCCTGGCATAACTGTTCTGTCCTTCCTTACTCGAGGCTCAAGATATTGGGCTTCATGATCTCCGTAATACGGATACCGAAATTATCCTCCACTACCACCACATCACCCTTGGCGATACAGCGGCCGTTTACAAACAGATCCACCTGCTCGCCTGCAAGCTTATCAAGCACAATGAGAGATCCCTTGGTAAACTCTAAAATGTCTCTTACACGCTTCTGGGTTCTTCCAATCTCCACGGAAATGTCAAGGGGCACACCCATGATCAGTTCCATGTTCTCCTCCTGCTCATCATCCAGTACCGTATCCTGGTGCAGATTCTTCTGTACCGTAGGCTGTACGTTGATGGTCTTGGGCGCAGGAGCCTCCTTCTTCTGGGGCTGCTGCATAGTCATCATCTGCTGCATCATCTGCTGCATCATCTGCATCTGCATCTGCATCATCTGAGCAACCTCAGGACTTGCCGCTGCCTGAACAGGCGCTGCTGCAGGTGCTGCCGGAACAGGTGCCGGCTGTACGGGCGCCGCTGCAGGCGCAGGGGCCGGGGCTGCCGGAGCCGGTGCAGGCGCTGGTTCTTCCGCAGCTCCGCCGCCGCTTAAGAGACGCTCAATCTCCTCCTGGGACA
The DNA here is from genome assembly GCA_910575725.1 of Clostridia bacterium. Lineage (GTDB taxonomy): Bacteria > Bacillota > Clostridia > Lachnospirales > Lachnospiraceae > Laedolimicola. The sequence continues at coordinate 107,458 of CAJTFE010000009.1, forward strand.
GTACTCCGCCGGAAGACGCAGGTGCAGGAGCCGGGGCTGCCGGAGTCGGTGCGGGCGCTGGTTCTTCCGCAGCTCCGCCGCCGTTTAAGAGACGCTCGATCTCCTCCTGGGACAGTACTCCGCCGGAGGACGCAGGTGCAGGAGCCGGAGCTGCCGGGGCTGGTTCCGGTGCTGGCGCAGCATCATAATCCTCAGGCAGAAAGCCCTTTACCAGACTTTTCGCCAGATTCATAGGCATCACGTTAAAGAATTCGCTCTCTAACTTATCTGCAATCTTCAAAATAAAGGATACCACAACCCAGGGGCTGTCATCCGTAAAGTATTTCTCAATAAATTCCTGTTCATTCTTCAGCTCAAAGGAAACAGGTGTGGAAATATTCACCATTTTCCCGAAAAACTCCGAAAGCGCCGTGGCGGAGGCTCCCATCATCTGATTCATAACCTCACAGACCGCGCTGATGTTGATCTCGTCTAAGACAAAATCCTCATCCGACACCTCAAAGCCCATCATCATCTCCACAATGACCTTCACATCGTGGCGCTTAAGAAGCATGACGTTGCTTCCCTCCAGACCGGCCACATAGGTAATCTCTACACCTACTGCGGGCTCGATCCGGCCCATCTCAAACTCTTCCTTGGTAACAACCTTTACCACAGGGGTTGTGATATCTACCCGGGTGCCCAAAAGATTTGAGATTGCGGTAGCGGATGATCCTAAGCTGATATTTAGTATTTCACCTATCGCATCGATTTCCAATGCGCTTAAAACCTCAGAACTCATAATTTCCCTTCGCTCCTTTTGTGAATATTAGCCTTCACATGTTATTTTCCAATCTCCAGTGCCTTCTGGGCCATCAGCTTAATTGCATTGAAGGCCGTAATATTCGCCTCGTAGGATCGGGTTGCGGACATGCCGTCGATGGTCTCCTTCACCCAGTCCACATTGGGCATCTGAACATAACCGTCCTCGTCCGCATCCGGATGCTCCGGATTGTAAACCGGGATCAAATCTCTCTGGTCCTCCACAATCTCAGCCACCCGCACGCCGCCCCGGTTTCCGTTCTGAAGCTGGGACGCCTTTGCCAGATGGGAACGGAAAGAAGAATTGTCCCCAATCTCCTGGAGCACTACCATCTTTCTCCGATACGGTTCTCCGGACTCTGTCCGTGTGGTCTCAATATTTGCGATATTCTCGGAAGCCACGTCAAGCCGCTTCCTCTGTGCCGTAAGACCGGAAGCACAGATGTTGAATGCACTCAAAAAAGACATGGCGTCCTCCTAGGAAAGAATTTTTTCAGCTGTTGCCAGAATACGATCCGGCTTAAAGGGCTTTACGATAAAGTCCTTGGCCCCTGACTTGATAGCCTCGATAACCATAGCCTCCTGGCCCATAGCGGAACACATTACAATGTTTGCATTGGGATGAGCCGCCTTAATCTCCTTGAGCGCCTCCAGGCCGTCCTTATTGGGCATGGTGATATCCATAAACACCAGATCCGGATTCTCTGCATTAAACTTTTCTACAGCCTCTGCGCCGTCCTGTGCCTCAATCAGATCCGTATAGCCTGCCTTCGTGAGCGCGTCCTTCACCATCATCCGCATAAACGCAGCGTCGTCAACTAACATAATCTTTGCCATTTCTCATACCTCTTTCTTTTTCATAATCTTGTTGCGTGAGAGCCTTATTCTTCCTCCACGCGATCTTGGATTTTTACCGCCATATTTTTATTATGAACACCCAACTGGCCCACAAACCACGGCTGGCCCGCTATATGGAGTGTAACATCGGAATCCTTGGGCTTATTCAGATTAATCACATCGCCCACCTGGAAGTTGTATACATCATCCAGGCTCAGTCTTGCAATTCCAAGCTGTGCCATGACATCCAGCTCAGAATTGCGGATGCTGTCCAGAATATCGTCTCTGTCGCTCTGACGGACGCCCGCATCATCCACATCTGCCAGATGCTTCGTCTTGTCAATAACTTCAAAGATATCTGACATCAAGGTTCCGGGAATACAGACATTTAAGACGCCGCTCAAGCCCTGCATCTTAATCTCAAGCATAATGATTACTACGGCCTCGTCCACGCTGACTCCCTGGTACATACTGGGGTTCTCCTCCAGACGATCGAACTCTACCTCCAGGCCCACGTTGCTGTTCCACACATCATGGTTGATATTCAGGAAATAGCGGATGATACGCTGATACAGCGCATACTCGATGTCCGTGTAGACATAGGACATAGGCACACTGTCTGTCCCCATTCCGCCGATCATCCGATCAATCATGGAAATCATAATCGTCGGTGTAATATGTAAAAGCATGGGAACCTTCTGCACCTCTCCCTGGAGCTTTACCTTGGCAATGGTCAGCACGTCCGTATCGCTTAAAGCGTTGCCGAACTCGTAATATCTCTGTTCCTCCACGCCGATGACCTCTACCTCGCTGGCCACCTTAAAAAGGCCGTTGATCTGAGAAGAAGCGATTCTGGCATAGTTGTCATAGATGGTCCGAAGCATCTTAAGCCTGTCTTTGGTATACTTCTTTGGGCTGTAGAAATCATATTTTTTGTATTTTATTTCTGGCTTTTCTTCTTTTTTCTCCTCCGCACCGCCGCCGCTCTGCATAGAGTTCAGCAGTGCGTCAATCTGGCTTTGTGATAATACCTCTGCCATCTTTTCCCCACCTTTGCTTATTCTGTGTCTGTGGTATCATAGATCTCATTATAATACTCTTCGAGACTTTGCACAACTGCATCGTCCTTCGTTATTAAAATTTCCACACGACGGTTCTTGGCTCTCTCCTCGGAGGTGTCAAAGCCGGCAATCGGACGATGCTGTCCATAGCCGATAGCAATGATCTTCTTCGGATCCACCAGGCTGTTCTGATGGATATAAGCCGCCACACGGGCCGCACGCTCACTGGAGAGCACCCGGTCATTCACCGGATTGTTGGGCCGTTCCGGATCGGCCTGGGAGGTGTGTCCCAACACCTGGATCTCCCCGATGGTACTGCTTACGCTGTTGAGGGCATTGATAAAGGCATCCAGAATTCCTTTTCCCTGATCCTTTAAGACAGCGCTGTCTCCGTCAAAAAAGATATTATCACGAAAATTGATAAATGTATAGCCCTCACCCTTTTCCAATTCCACTTCGCCTTCCAGATTGTTCTCCGCAATGGCTTCCTGGAGCATATAATAGAGATCTTCAAAGTCCTCAATCTCATCCAAGGGTACATCCGTTCCGCCGGGAACCTCCATACCCTCTTCATTCATCTCCGTCTCCATAACAATCTGGGAGACCTCCTCCGCCTTGGGATTAAAGCTCTTTACCACCAGCTCCCACTTCATGGCGTCTACGGTGGAAATGGAGTAGAGAAGTACGAAGAAACACAAAAGCAGCGTCACCATGTCGCCGTAAGTGTCCATCCAGCTTGCGCCTTCCTCCGGCGCTTTTTGCTTTCTTGCCATATCCTCACCTTATTTCCGGTCCGTGCCCAAAGGCCCGGCCTTTTTGAATCCTTATTTTTTGGACTTCTTTTCCTTCTTCTTCTTTCCGCCGCCTTCGTCGCCGCCGCCTTCTCCGGCGCCGTCACGAAGCTTAGCCTGGGTTTTCTGATCCAGATTGGAGAGAAGCTTCTCCCGAAGGAGTTTTGGATTGTCACCGGCCTGGATGGAGATGATACCTTCCATCATAATCATACGGTACTGCATCTCCTCGTCGTTGCGGATACGCAGCTTCTTGGCTATGGGAGACATCAAAAGGTTTGCTATAATACAGCCGTAGAAGGTAGTAACCAGAGCCACAGACATATCCGCACCCAGGGAACTTGCCCCTCCTTCATCCACATTCATGTTCTTCAACATGTTTACCAGACCTACCAAAGTACCGATCATACCGAAGGCCGGTGCATAGCCGGCGGCCTTCTCGTAGATAGCTACGCCTGCATCGTGACGATCTGCCATATTATCAAGCTCATTCTGGAGACGCGCCCGGAGCTCTTCCTCTTCTGTGGCGTCTACTACAAGCATCAAGCCCTCCTTGAAGAAGGGATCGTCGATCTCGTTGGCCTTTTCCTCCAGGGAAAGAAGACCGTTCTGTCTGGCGAGCTGTGCCATCTCTACCATCTGCTCAATCAAAGCGCCGTAGTTGTAACGGCCTCCCTGAACCAGAATCTTGAAATGGCTTCCCATTCTTTTCAGCTGACTGAAGGGGAAGCTGGCCACAACTGCTGCAACAGTGCCGCCCAGGGTCAGAGCCAAACTCTGCGGATCCCAGAAATTGGGAAGCTGTGGGATCTTGATTCCCCATACAATCAAGGCAAAACCAAGCACAATTCCGATAATTGTTGACAAATCCATTTTTTATCTCTCCTCTTACGCTTCTATGCTGACTTTATTTGTACGGATGCCGCTGATAGCTCCCTTGTATTCGATGGTCTTTTGGATAATCTCCTCCGGTGTTTCTTTCACCACATGAAAGCGGCCGTTCATCATAATAACCTTGGACTCCGGAATTAAATCAATGCACTCTACTTGATCCTCGTTGATTACAATACGCTGATCATTCAGCTTTGTCAATATAACCATGGGTATTCTCCCTCTCCTTGTCACGATTTCTTTTTCTGTTTGTTCTGCGGCCGATACTGAATTGATAACTGTCCGTTCCTGGAACAGGGCCTGTGTAAGGGTTCTGTCTGCTTTGCCCCGGAGCCGGAAGACTCCGGGGGAAAACAGTTTTTAAAGATTTGATTTACAGCAAAAATTATGTTTACAGTTTCAATTAACGCTTCATGTTTACAAGCTCCTGGAGCATCTCGTCGGTAACGGTGATGATCTTGGAGTTGGCCTGGAATCCTCTCTGGGTGGTGATCATGTTGGAGAACTCGTTGGCCAGGTCTACGTTTGGCATCTCTAAGTACTTGCTGCGGATGAAGCCTGCAGCTCCGGAGCCCGGCTTTACAACCTCTACGCCGCCGGCGTTGTCGCCTAACTGGAAGTAGTAGCCGTTGGTCTTTTCCATACCGTTGGGGTTCTCTACGGCTACGATGGCTAACTGTCCTAAGGTGATGGGACGGTTCTGGGTGTCGATACCGGTGATAACTCCGTTGTCGCTGATGCTGTAGCTTTGGAGGTTGTACTGGGCACCTGTTTTGGGATCATAGGGGATCTGAATCGGTGACAAATCCTCGTTGAACTCTGCCGGAATGGGAGCCTCATAATCTTGACCAGGCGTTGTCTCCCAAGTATTATCCGGTGCTGTAAAATTATTAATATTTGTTATATTTGCTGCATTATTAGTAGTTTCTGTTGTAAACTGTGTTACATTTTTTCCCATTTCTTTTGCTGTGATCGTTAGCTTAACTGTTGGTTTAGCCCCAGTCACCTCGCTAATATCGCCTCTTTGAATTGTGTAATTACGGAGCGGACCTCCTGTCACAGGTTTTACGGGAGTAGTTCCATCTGCTTCCATATCTACCTTATGGGTAACCGCATTAATCCATGCTGCAACTCTGCCTGCAGTATCCTTTGCTACTACATTCCCAACTGTTATACCCATAATAGTAACTTTTACATCATCTGGATTAGTCTCATCTACCTGGATCTCTACTGACCCGGTAGACGTAAGCGCCTTCGCCGGAACCTCCGGAATACCTGTGCCCTCCTTCAAGGCGTATCCATACACATAATTCTTCTGGTCATCGACTAGATAACCATTATTGTCCACGGAAAAGATACCCACACGACTTAAGTACAAACCAGAGTTTTTGATCCCATCCGCTGTAAGCTGTCCATTCACCATTCCGCCAACCAGGAACAGCCCAGTACCATCGATCATGCAGTCCAAATCATTATCCGTGGGCGATGGAGCCCCCGTCGTGTACTGGAAGCTGATAGATGACATAGTAGAACCGTAACCAACCTGAGAAGGGTTCCGTCCACCGTAAGCTCCTGCATTCGTGGAGCCGCCGGAGCTTCGTACTGAAGTACTATAGATAGAGTCCTGGAAGTTAAAGCTGTATGCCTTGTAACCCCAGGTATTTACATTTGCAATGTTATTGCCGATTACATCCATTTTACGCTGATGTGCTTTCAATCCAGACACACCTGCAAACATTGATTTAACCATTTGATATCGTTCCTTCCTTACTTGCTATTCTTTCGCTATTCTCTCCGCCAGGGCTTCTGCCTGTGGAACAAACCTCCATAAATGGTCCGGCTTACAATAGAACAGCGCTGTCAATATTGGTAAAAATATTCTGCTTCATTTCCTGGCTCGTCATGGTTGTGACCACTACATTGTTTGGTATATTCACAATGAATGCACCCTGCTGGCCAATGACTACCACATCCTTTGCACCCTTTTCCCTGGCCTTGCCCACTGCCTGGTTCAGATCTTTAAGGAGACTGTCTGTCACCTCAATGCCTCTCTGCTCCACACGGGCCGCCGCATGCTTGGAAAACCGTATATTCTGGCTGTCCTCCATCGCATTCTGGAGTAATGCCCCGAATCCGGCTCCCTGCTCCCTGCCAATGGAAGAATGCTGTTCATGCTCCAGCCGAAGCTGCTGGACGCTGACGGTCTGATTTAATTTCTGCAGCATGTTTTCCACCGCCTTTCCCCCTCATAGCTTAAGCTTATGAGCTTCGCCTAGACAGCCTCGGTACTGTTGTCCCCGCTGCCCTCTTCCTTGTCTGTATCCTCTGTCGCAGTATCGTCCTTGTCCCCGTCTTCCTCTTCCTTCTTGGGAACCGTACCCATCGATACAATATGGCTTAACGAATACTGCTTTCCATTCACAAAAATGTATGGATTCGTACCTGTAAGAGCGATACCTTCTACCTTGCCCGTAGTCTCGCCCACCAGCTTTCCGTCCTTATCCACGTCCGCCACCGTAATCTCTTTTCCCAAAAGCCCGGTTGCATAGGAGGATAACGAAATCTGGGACAGGCTGTTCATAGCATCTGTAATGGTCGTGGACATATTGTCCATTGCGCTCATCGTACCCATCTGCACAAGCTGGCCCATCATCTCACTGTTGCTCATGGGATTGCTGGAATCCTGGTAACGAAGCTGCGCCGCCAAAAGCTTCCAGAAGTCATCCATGGATAAGGCGCTGTTATTGGGCTGCACATCCTTTCTCACATAAGTATCCGCAAGATTCACTCTTGTTGTGCCGTCTACTCCTGTTGTCTCTGCCATTCTCTTTCACTCCTTTCATCTGCATATGCTTTTTTAAATCAATCCCAGCCGAAGCTGCTGAAGGAAATCCATTCCCTCTTTTTCCTGGTTCTTTTCGTCCTGTTTTCCGGACTTGCCCTCTTGATCCTGGTTACCGCCGCTGCCTTCCTGGTTCTGCTTCTGCTGCTCCAGATAGCTGGCTTCCTTATCCTCTACCATAATGGTCGTGGGCGTTCCCAGATTCTCCTCCATAATGGCCCCGAGCTCTCTGGCATTCTTTGCCATCAGCTCCATGGTCTTCTGCTCGGTACACAGAATGGATATACTGGTGTGCTCCTTCCCGAAAGCTGCCTTGATAATGATCTTCCCAAGGTCGTAGGGCTCAAGCTGAATCTCAAATTCCTTGATGCCTGCCGTGCTCTTCACCAGAAGCTGGTTCAAAACCTTCTCCGGAATCTCCTCCGGCTGTGCCACGCGTACATGCTCTGTGGGAACCTCCTTTGTAACCGGTGTCCGCTCCAGGGGCTGTGTCTCCTGGCGTGTGCTCTCTAAGGGCTGCTCCGGTTTTGCTTCTGCCTTCGGCTCCTCCTTCACTTCTGTCTTTGGGGCCTCCTTTGGCTTCGCCATGGTGATTTCTGCCTCCGGCTGTTCGGAAGTATCCTCTTTTTGCAGTACTGCCTGTTCCGGCTTCACATCGGCCGCAAGCGCTTCCTCGGGAATTCCCGGCTCCTCGGTAACGGTCTGCACCGGCTGCTTTGCTGTAGGCTCTGTCATCGGAACCGGAGCCGTCTCCTCCACCGGAACTGCTCCCGTCTCTACAACCAGCTCTGTTATCTCCTCCGGAACGGCTTCCTGTGTCACTGCCTCCGGCTGGATTCCGAATAACAATGCCGCCTGCACCTGTTCCAGAGCCGTGCTGTCTGCCAAAACTGTAGTTTCTTCCGTCTCTTCCTGGCCGTCCGGCTTCTTCGGAGCCTCATCCTTGGTGACTTCCTTGCCGTCTTCATCCTTCTTGCCGCTGTCTGTCTCCTTGGTTCCGGTCTCCTCCTTGGACTTGCTGTCCAGAAGCTTCTGGAAACCGTCGTCTGTCTGCTCTGCCTGCCGGGCTGCCTGGCTCTTTACGCCTGCATTCACCTTTCCTGTCATGGCTGACGCCATATCTGCACCCTTAATGGCTGCATTTCCCATGGTCTTCCCCTCCTTTCTTTATTTTTTATTGTGACACCGGGATTTTCGGAAGACACCTTTGTGTTCCCGGCCCTGTGTCTCTATCGTAAACTGCCTGCCGAAATAGGACGGCTTACAGTATTACGCACCTTCACGCCGCTGTCCTTAGACAATCGGCCGGCTACGCCCTTGCCACAGCACGCTTGTTGGATACGAATTCGTCGATAAACTGCTCGTCGGCCTTCTGCACCTCTTTGTCGTACTGTGCGCGCTTCTTATCCTTCAGCTTCGTGATAGAAGCTGTTTCCTTCCGGGCTTCCACTACCTGCCCGCGCTTGCGCTCCTCCCGCAGAAGAATCTCTGCCAGGCGCTCACGCTCACGCTCAATCTTTTTTCTAAGGCTGGTGAGGAAGCGATCATAGGTCTGCATATCCGTGATACTGATTCCGAAGGTTTTCTTTTCCTCCATCTGCGCCATGCATTCCCTCTGCTCCTGTTCCAGAGCCTCTATTCCTCGTTCGCACTCCACACGCTCCGCAATAATCTGTGCGTGTTCCGCCTGTAGGTTCTCAAGAACCTGTTCTTTATAATTCAGCACCGTATCCAGTGCAAAGTAAAATTTCTTCATAGCTTACATCCTGCACTCCTATTTCACCTTATGCCCTCCGGCAGACATGTGAAACCTGCAAAGCCTGTATACCCCAAAGCTTCTCTACGCCAGAATCTTTTGCATCTCTGCCAAATCTTCCTCAATGGAAAAATTATCCGCAATCCGCTGCATCAGATATTCATTGACTGCGTCGATCTTCCCCACCGCCGTATCAAGCCTCGGATTGGTTCCCGCCTTGTAGGCTCCGATGGAGATCAAATCCTCATTCTTATTGTAGATACTCAGCAGATCCCGCATCTTAGCCGCCAGCCTCTGATGCTCCTCCGGAACAATATTCACCATCAGACGGGAGATGCTGGCTCCGATGTCGATGGCCGGAAAATGGTTCTCATTGGCAAGCTTCCTGGAAAGCACGATATGTCCGTCCAAAATACCCCGGACCGTATCGGCAATGGGCTCGTTGGTATCGTCGCCCTCCACCAGCACCGTATAGATTCCGGTAATGGAACCCTTCTCAAACTTTCCGCTCCGCTCCAGAAGCTTCGGAAACTCTGCATAGATGGAAGGCGTATAGCCTCTTGCCACCGGCGGCTCTCCGGTAGCAAGCCCTATCTCTCTCTGGGCCATGGCAAACCGGGTCAGGGAATCCATCATCAGCAGGACGTCCTTCCCCTGGTCCTTGAAATACTCTGCAATGGTGGTTGCCACAAGGGGGCATTTCATCCGCAGCATGGCCGGCTGATCGGAGGTAGCTACAACGAGTATCGATCGCTTAAGCCCTTCGGGCCCCAGATCCTTCTCTATAAACTCCCGAACCTCGCGGCCCCGCTCTCCCACCAGGGCAATTACATTGATATCCGCCTTAACATTTCTCGCTATCATGCCCAGCAAGGTGCTCTTTCCCACACCGCTGCCGGCGAAGATCCCGATTCTCTGCCCCTTTCCCACCGTGTTCAGACCGTCTATGGCCTTAATGCCGAACTCCAGGGTATCCGTAATAGGCGGACGGGTCAGCGGATTGATATAGGGGTTCTCTACATAATAATGCTGCTGGGACTCAAAAGGTCCCAAATCATCCATGGGATTTCCCAGAGCGTCTATGATACGGCCCCGAAGGAACTCTCCCACCGGTATCTTGAGACGCTTTCTTGTGTTGCGCACAAAGCTGCCTGCAGATATACCGCTCATATTCTCGTAGGCCATCAGCTGGCTTCTGCCGTCCTTAAAGCCCACCACCTCAACAGGAATCTGCCTTTTCTTATCCTCGTTGTAAATCATGGCAATGTCCCCGATACTGGCCCGGTTTCCCGACGCTTCCATGGCCATTCCCACGATGTTTTCGATTTTTCCTATGTAGCTGACAGTCTCAGCATTGGCAATCAGATTGGGCAGCTCTGCAAACATGCACTCTTCCTCTCCTTTTCCCTAATCTGCGAAAGGGCCGTCCTACAGGGGACGGACACACACTCACCCTCTACACACGGGCATTATTCAGAATATCCTTGATATTCTCAAGCTGTGTGCTGACGCTGGCGTCTATGATTTCATCGGGCAGCTCGATAATGCAGATGCCCTCCTCGTCGCTGTCCATGGCTACAATCTTAACATTGTCCGACAGATGGGACAGAGCGTTTAGGAATTCTACATCGGTGTTCATGGAAATCTCCGTACCGCATTTGGTAATATAGATCTTCGCCCATTCCGTCTTTTTCAGCTTATCGGTGGCCGCAAGGATCATGCGGTGAATCACATTCTCGCTGGACTTAAGGCTGATATGGATGACCTTTTCCGCTATGGTCAGGACGGTCCGTTTCAGATCGTCCAGGTATTTCTCCATGACCATGCTTTTTTCCCGGCGGATGGTATCCATAAAGTCGGAGGCTTCCTTTCGGAAGCTCTCAACCTCCTCCTCATACAAAGCCTTACATTTTAGCTGGGCTTCCTCCACGCCGGCTTTTACGCCTTCCTGGTGGCCCTCCTCGTAGGCCTGCTCCCGAAGAAGCTCCGCCTGGGTTCTGGCCTCCTCCAGGATCTGATCCGCTTCCCTGCGGGCCTCTGCCAGTATCTCGCTGGCCCGCTCCTTTTCAGCCGCCTCTTTCTCAGCCCGGATACGGGCTTCCTCTTCTTCCTCCGCCTTCCGGGCGCTCTCTTTTGCCTCCCGGAGGGCCGCTTCCTCTTCTGTCTCGGGCCCTTCCTCCTTCTCTTCCTCCAGTGCGAAGTCCGAGAAGAACTGATACATCTCCGTCACATTGATGGCTTTTTTGCCTTTGACTACCCTAGACAATGATCTCATCCTTTCCGCCCTTAACGATAATCAGCTCTCCGGCAGCCTCCAGTCGCCGGATAACGCCAACGATTCTCTGCTGGGCTTCCTCCACATCCTTCCGAAGCACGTTGACCGTAATCTCCAGGTCGGACTGGATACTTTCCGCCATACGTCCGGACATGTTGGCAAAGATAACCTGCCGGACATTCTCGTCGCTGCCCTTGAGGGCGTATACCAGATCCTTGACATCGCAGTCCCGGATAAATCTCTGAATGGAACGGTTGTCAAGACTGAGGATATCTTCGAATACGAACATCTTCTTGCGGATGGTCTCAGTAAGCTCTTCATCACGCTTAGCCAGTTCGTCAAAAATAAACTTCTCGTTGCTGCGGTCCATATTGTTCATAACGTCCGCAATGTAATCAATACCGCCGATAGCCGTGTAGTCGGTGGTCATAATGTTCTCGAACCGTCTCCGAAGCTGGCTTTCCACAATCTTAATGGCCTCCGGGGACACGCTTTCCAGCCGGGCGATACACTCTACAACCTGAATGGACACGTCCTTTGGCAGGTTGCTGATAACGCCGGCCGCCTGGTCTGCATCCGCATAGGACAGCACAAGCGCAATGGTCTGGGGCCGCTCATGGGCCAGAAAGGTATATAGGTTCTTGGGATCGGATTTCCTTATAAACTCAAAGGGCCGGACCTTCAAAAACTTGGTCACGCGCTCCAGAAGCTGCTGGGCCGTGGACTCGCCGAAGGCCTTCTCCAGCACGGAACGGGCGTACTCCATTCCGCCGTCCGTCACTACCTTCTGGGTCATACAGGACTTATAGAACTCATCCAGAATTTCGGCTGTCTGATCCGCCTCCAGATGCTTGAGCTTCGCTACCTCCAGGGTGAGCTTCTCAATGTCGTCCTCGCTCAAATGCTTATAGATCAGGGATGCTTTGTCTGCTCCCATGGAAACAACAACCGCCGCCGCTTTCTGTTCCGGGGTGATCTCTTCTATCATTTCACTGCTCATGGTTACTCGCCTCCCCCACCGTTCAGCCAGGTTTTCAGTAACTGGGCGGATATCTCAGGATTCTCCTCCGTAAAGTCACGGATATTCTGCTTTAACTCCATGCCTCTGTCGTTCTGGAAATCAAGAATCTCTTTATTAAAGTCAAAGCTCGGCATCTGTTCCAGTATTGCTGCCGCATCGCCTTCTGCCGCTGCCGCTTCCTCCGCTGCCTTTTTCTTCTTACGCTTGCTGTTCAGCACAAGCAGGACAATGGCTACAACCAGCAGTACCAGCACAACTACCAGCAGGATATAGAAGAGCGGGCTGGAAACCATCTGACTGAAGACGCCTCCCTCTTCCTCAGGCTCTTCCGGCTGGAAGGTATCCTGATAGAAGGGACCGCTTACAACGGAAATCTTACTGTTCCAGTCAATCTCTGCAATTCCTGCCGCATTTCCCACCAGAGACCGGAGGTCTCCTACCGTGAGGCTGCCGTAGCTGTCGCCGTTCACCGCTACGGAAACGGTCAGATCCTCCAGAGCGCCCGGGGTTATCTGCCCCTGTTCCTTAATCTGATTTACCAGAAACTCTTTGTCCCAGCTTCGGGCTCCATAGCCCTCCACTCCGTCCTCCTCAGCTCCCGTATCGTACACCGGGGTGTCTGCATTGGTATCGGCTCCGGCAACGCCGCCTTCTACTGCGTCCTTGGTGCCGGAGATCTCGATGGTTCCCTGGTCATGGGAAACGATTCCTGTCTTATCGTCCTGGTTGATCTTATCCGGCGTTGTATATGTAATGCTCTCACGGAGCAGGGTCTGCATATTAATCTGGGCCTTGGCGGAAACGTAGATGTTTTCCTCCCCATAGAAAGGAATCAGTACATGGAGCACCTTCTCGCAAATCTGATCCTCCACCATTCTTGCAATCTCGTCCGTATCCTTGCTGGTCAGGCCGCTCTGTTCGTCCTCCGCAGTGTTGATCTCATTTCCCGTGGCGCTGTCAACGACTACCACATTCTCTGCTTCCAGCCCCGGTACGCCGGAGGCTACCAGAAGCTGAACTGCTTTGGCCTGCTCGATACTGGGAGAAGCGCCGTTCTCCATTGTCAGCATAACGTGGCCTGTGGTTTCGTTCAGCGCATCTTCTGTAAGCACGTATTTCCGCTGCTCACCCAGGGCAATGGTTACCTTGGCGTCCTGTACCCCGTCAATCACCCGTATGGTAGCTGCAATCCGTTCCTGCAGGTCATACAGGGCATAGCGGTCCTTGTCGGTGTCTGTGGTCATCAGACCTGCATTCTCGGTATATACCTGATAGCCGAAGCCGCTCTTTGGATAGCCCTCGAAAGCCAGGCTTGCCCTTGTCTGATCCAGTATCTTCTCCGGAACCCGGATGACCCCGTTCTCGGAATATTGGTAATCAATCTCCGATTCCTGGAGCTTGCCCATAATCTCCTGGGCCTCTTCTGCGTTCAGTCCGGAAAACAAGACCTCATAACCACTGTTTCTGTTCAGAAGCAGGGCTATCACAATGGAAAAAACGATCAGGCCTCCAACACCGGCCAGTATAATCTTTTTTGTCCTGCTCTCCAGTTTAGAAACAACCGCCTTTAACTGTTCTAACCGTTCTTTTACATTCATGGTCGTTTCTTTTCCCTTCTATGTTAATCTGTGGAATTCTCTAAACTTACAATATATTCTCTGACAATATGCGCTTCTCACAAGATGCCGTCCAAAGCATTCTTCTTACTACACGCAAAATACATCTGCCTGTACGTGTAAATCATTGCACCCAAGAAGATGTACTTAACGTTTCTATCCAGAAGAACCTTACATGGATATGGTAATCAGTGAATTGTAGGCCTCCAGAGCCTTATTGCGCATCTGCACCAGCAGATCCGTAGCAAGCTGAAGCTCTGATCCGGCAATCGGCACCGAATGGGGATCGTCCAGCTGTCCGGTGGAAAGGAGGTACTGCTGCTTCATATAATTGTCCTCCAGCTCCGCTACGCTGTTGATCATATCTCCGAAAATACTGCCGAACAGGGAGGTCTCTTCCTCATCAAGCTTTTCCACGCCTCCGAGTGTTCCAAAGGTACCGAAGGTTCCCAGCACATCGGATACGCCGGCTGTACCGTTCACTCCCTGCATAAAGTTGACGGGTGTCATTGGTGTTATAAACATATCACTCATATAAGCTTCTCATCCTTTTTTCTAATCTATGTTATGTCACAGCCCTCTTCGGGGTTCCTCCTGCTTACTGGCCTCTGATAACGCCCCTTAACCTGGTGAAATCGCTGTTCATGGCATTCAGCACATACTGATACTGAAGCTGGGCCCTTGCCATCTCCACTTCCTCGGAGTCGGCATTCACATTATTGTCATCCAGACGGGCGGAACTCTCTGTCTCGTTTATCGTATAAGAGGAGTTCTCTATGATGCTGCGTGTACGGGAGGCATTCCCCGCCGCTCTCGCAAGCTTCAGACGGTTTTGATATTCATCCTCGAAGGTTACATACTTGGACTTGTAACCGGGGGTATCCACATTGGATAGATTGTGAGCGATGGTAAGCTGTTTTGCCCACAAGAAGTCTAAGGATTTTGAGGTCATGGAAATGGAATTTCCAAACATCAGATTCATAATTAATCTTCCCTTCCGCTGTACCGGTATCTGCCGGACGCATTTCTTCCCACTATAAAACTATCTCATTCAACATTTTACTGCTTTTTTCGCTATTTTTCAACAAAAAATTCTCGGAATTTTTTCACAATTACAGATTTTATTTGACGTTTTCGGTTCTATTAAACGTCGTTATGATTACTAGCTTCGGCCGTTTTAAAACCGCATTTTCTTATAAAAGAGAGTCTCCTGCACTGTCCTCCTCGTCGGAGAACACATTCGCATTAAACATGGTTTCCATCTTTAGACGCATCATCTCTACCATGTACTGGGCGTCCTCCTGACTGAAGGTAAGTCCCGTGCTGCCTGTCCCGGCCGCCAGCTGGGAGAGAAGCTCAATGGCTGACTGATAGGCGCTGCTTCCGGCGGCTCCTGTAGTGAGAACTCCGCTTAAGTCCATATCCTCCCCTGCATAAGAAAGCACCTTCTGCACATAATTCTGAGTCTCTTGAAAAGGCGGAATACCGCCGTACTTGTCAACGTTGCCGCTGCCGGCGTTGTAAGCGCTTAAAGCCAGAGCCTTATTGCCCTGGTAACGCTCCAGAAGACCGGCGATATACTTGGCGCCTCCCATGATATTGCTGCGGGCGTCAAAGCTGTCTTCCACGCCTAAGGAACGGGCTGTGGCAGGCATCAGCTGCATCACGCCCTGTGCGCCTGCAGAGGAGACTGCCTGAGGATTGAAGCCGGATTCAGCCTTCCCAATGGCCTTCAAAAAGTTGACATCCAGTCCATAGAGCTGTGCCGCCTCCTGGAAGATGTTCTCCATGCTCTCGGTAGTCTGCAGAGCGCTCTTCACGCTGTCCTGGAAGCTTGCGCCTTTTGTCCTGGATGATGCTGCATTGTTTTCATAAACCGTATGTATGCCCTGCTGTCCGCCTGCGCCCATAAGATACGGATTCAGCCGGGCGGTCTGATTAAACTCCATATATGCCTCTTTCCTTTGCTATAGTCTTGAATATCTTCATCTGAAAGGATGCCTCTTCATTCAAAGCTTTGACTTGATATTCTTTATTAAGCTATGTTTCTTTTCCTCTGTCTATGAGAGATTTTTTCGCCACAGATAAGGAATACCATTTGCCCAATTGCCCTTTAGAGACAAATTTCTCCATTTAAAGGACAAAAAGGCCCATACAGCTTCTATAATATATGAATCCATAAAAATTGTCAACCAATCCGGTGCGGCATGAGTCACAATTATTTCTGGAAATTTACCGTGAGATTAAGAGATTTTTCCCAAGCATCTCAAGAAAACAGGCAAAAATGAGAGACCGCCGGCCATAATGGACTAAATTTTTCAAAAATATCATCCAATATCTCCTAACAGTCCCTGAATTTTTCCAAAATTCTCTCAGCAGGCTGACGAGAATTTTTTGTGTGTTACTTCTCTTCCTTTTTCATTATCTTCTTCACCGCGTCCAGTGCGCAAGGGCCGGTTTTTGCTGCCTCACGGTTCACGCTGGCTGCTTCTGCCAGCTCTTTGCGGAGGATGGACACATCCTTTGGGGCGTCAAAGGCCAGCTTGATCCAGTCCATGCCAATCTCCAGGACCGTAACCTCTATATTTTCTCCTATGATGACAGATTCATTCTTTTTTCGTTGTAAAATCAGCATCTTACTCCTCCCTCCCCTTCTGCTCACCTAAGGCATGGCGGAAAGTGTAGGCCGGATCATCCAGGATAATCTGCCGGGCATCCCGGGTTTTTGCATTTACGGCAATAGGCGCTTTCAAGTTTGCCGTACTGTCAGCAGCCTGCTCCCGGATCACGCCAATCACATAGTAGGAAATGTCCTCTTCCGCCGGGGAGCCAATCGCGCTCCTGTCTGCCTCTGAGATCTTCGGATCGTAATCGGTAAAAAAGTAAAAGGGGTTCAAAAGGATAAAGCTCAACGCCTCCTCATCCAGGGACTGCAGGCAGATCAAGGCGTCTGACCCCTCGTCAAAAGGAATGGGAAGAAAACTTTTCTGTTCCTCGAATCCAAACAGCCCTTCCGGAAAATGAATGGTTTCCCGGTCTGTGTACTCAATTTCTCCAAAATATTTGTTGTTAATCTTCATCTATGACCTCCGTAAAGACTTCGTCCAATCTTAAGGGATTCTTCTTTCCTGTCAAAAAAAGGAAATTTTTATAAAGGAAAAAGGGCTTATTGCTAAGCCCTTACATCTAACGGTTCAAAATTGGGATCAGCACTTGGCGGAACATAGATGGGGCCGCCAATATACTCAATCCTTACCTCCGGATGCTGTGTGATGGAAAGCTCGATGTCGCCGGGAACGAATTCAAAGTTTCCGTTGGCAACCTTCATGTCAAAATTCAGCTTATCCATCTGATAATTGATGATCAGATCTCCAGCCTGGTAGTCCAGCTCCACTGGTGCGGAAGGTGTAAAGCCAAGCTCAAATTCTCCCGTAGGCTGCGGATTCCTGCTGGCAAAAATCTGTCCCAGCACATCCTCCCCTATCTTTGCCTTCAGCATCAAATGCCCTTCCTGGGCCAGCTGGGCCGTTGCCTCATAAGCGGACTGCTGTCCCTTCTGCGCCGTCTGTTTTAAGCTGGTGGCAGGGGTGGGAACTACTGAGTTCCGCGCCTCAAAAGAATCAATATTCAATTTTACCGGCCGGCTTTTGATGGTCATGCCACCCTTATCCCGGCTAATCTCCACCTCAGCAGTTGCATTCTTATACTGCATACGTGCATTCTGTATCTTCAACTCATACTGAATCGGTACGGTTGTGATATTAATTAACTGCTTCATACCATGCTTCCCCTCCAAACCATGTAAAATTCATTCTATTGCTTATTATCCAGCCCTCCGCTGCCCTCTGTTAATTCATAAAGTCAATAAAGGACGGTGTAAGAATGTTCGTTCCTATCTTCAAGGCTGCATTGTATGCATATTGCGCCCAGGAGAATTCTGTGATTGCTTCCGCCATATCTACGTTGACTACATTGTCGAACTGCTCAGTCAGGTTGATCTGCTGATCCTCCAGTCTGCCCTTGGTGTTCTCAAGGAAATTGGTTCTTGTACCGATGGTAGTTAAATTATCGGCGAGAAGTCCTCTGGCGTCGTCGAAAGCATTCAGAAGCTCCTTATACTCCTCCGTATCAAAATCTTCCTTCTCTAGAACATCTGCTATCTTGCCGGCCAGCTCAATCAGGTTTTTGCTGTTGCCGTTGCCATCAGTTCCATAGCCCACTACGTTGATACCCGGAAGGGAAGTATTGAAGGCGCTGGAATTCACTACATCGTTTCCTTCCATAGTCAAGCCAAAGCCCAGATCTGTATATACCTGTTCGTTTGCCATCTTCTTTAACTTTTCCAATTCATCCGCATTAGTCGTGCTCACATCCACTCCACGATAGTAAAGCTTCTTCGAGCCATCCGCCTCTGTACGAAGCTCAAAGGGCGGCTTATCTCCCGCAGCTCCGCCGAAGGCAAACTTATCGCCATAGCTGGCATTCATACTCATGGTCATAGATTCCTGAGCTTGTCGAAATGCCTGGGCGTAAGACTTACGCACGTCATGAGTCCAGTTGGTGCCGTTCATGGCCTCCAGTCCGTACTTCTTGCTTAAGAACCGGGCCTGGGTGTTAATCTGTGTAATGGCATCCTCCTGGGCGTTCTGGAAGGACTGAGCGTCGTCAATAGCATCGATATAATCCTGATTCCTGGCATACTTCCAGTTAAGAGCAGACTCTCTCACTACTCCGGTGGGATCCTCATAACCCTTGTTAAACTTCCGATGTGTCATTACCCTTGTACGGGCCGTATTCAGATTCGTAATAGAATTATTTAAATTCGACTTATAATTCCGAATTAATGCGCTTGTCGTTATTCTCACTGTGATCTCCTCCTAACTATCGTCCTACTACTCCGGTTCCGTTGATCAGCTTATCCAGGGCCTCATCCAGGGTGGTCATCAGTCTGGCCGCCGCCGAGTAGGACTGCTGATAGTGGAGCAGGTTGATTCCTTCCTCATCCAGAGACACGCCGGATATGGAATCCTTCAAGTCCGCTGTCTGGTTGATAACGGTAATCTTATTTTTCAGGGTACTGTTGCCTGCTTTTAAATCAATGTTCAGCACATTCTCCATGTTGACAAAGCAGTTGTAGAAGTTTCCTTTAAAGAACGGATCTGTGGAACCCGGCTTACAGAACTCCCAATCTGCTGACATCGCTTTTACAAACTTCAGGACGTTCTCGTCGGCTGTAGCGCCCTCGCCGTCTGTCCCCGGCTTGCCATCTGCATTAGGCACCTCAACCTTTGAAGTAGTAATACCATATTTGCCGTTGGCCCAGCCGTCTGCAATCTTAATGTTGGAGGCTGATATGGGTTTTGTAGCATCTATCGCTTCAAACAGTACATTGCCATTCTTCTTTATCCCACTGTCTGGATCTCCCGGAGTATTGTATTCAGGATTCCCATCTTTATCCAACACTGTCGTATTCAAATCATTCAGCACTTCCGCAAACTTATTCACCAAAGCATCCAGAGACTTCTCATAATATCCAAGCCCCCGCACATCCGTAGGCGGATCGTCAAACCCGCCGGACTTGTTCAGAATATCCAGGGTTCCCTTCAGCACGCCGTCCCCGATGGTGTCGGTAATCTCCTCCGGCCCCTTGCCGTAAGCATCCGTAATAAACAGCCGCACCGGCTGGCCGTCCGCATTGGCGGAAAGCATTCCCGTTTTATTATCGGAAATCAGCTTATAGCTGGTGCCGTCCGCATCCGTATAGTAGATATCCAGCTCCTCCACCGTAAATCCCGCGCCCAGATCGTGATCGCGGTACTTCACAGTAATCGGAAGGTAGCTTGCCAGCTCGTCAATCAGCTCGTTCCGCTCATCCTTCAGCTCCAGAGCCGGATTGCCCAGAATCTCACTGTTCTTAATCGTCTCATTCAGCTCGGCAATATTCTGAATAATCTTATTGGCATCCGGAATGGTCGTATCACGGAACTCATTGGTCAGATCCGTGCGGACCTCCTGGAGATTCGTTGCATTCTGATGAAAAAGGTTCAGAAGCATCTGGGTGGAAGAACGCACCATGGAATCGTATTCCTTGCTGTTGGGATTCTGCGCCAGCTTCTGAAGCTGTGACGTCAGATCGCTCAAAGCATTCTTAATACCATTCTGGTTCGTCTCATCCAGAATATTCGCCAGCTTCTCATATCCGGCCACCTGGGAATCGGTAGTGCCCAGCTTCGCCATCTGGTTTCTGTACTGAATATCCAGGAAGGGATCCCGAAGCTGTGAAACTCCTGTAATCTCCACACCAAAACCGATTCTGGCATTGGGATTGGAATTGTAGAACTCTCCTCCCCGAAGATATAAGCTCTTGATATCCAGACGCTGTCTTGTATAGCCTGGCGTATTAATATTCGCAATATTCTGTCCGGTTACTTCCAGGGCCCGGTGGCTTGCGTTCAAAGCAAGCGTAGCCGTGGTAAAACCGGCAAAGGTTGAGCGCATCATACTTTGTATCCTCCTTTATATGCGGCGATCGGTAAAGTGGGCCGGTCCGGCCTCCACGGAACCGTCTTCCTTGTAGGTCTTTGTTCCGCCCCCCTGCCTGGCTGCCATCTGATTGATAGCATGCAGATTCACTTCCATGATGGTCTTGGAACTCTCCGTTACAGACTGAAACTGTGTAACCCGGGCAGCCAGCTCGTCAAATAGCTGCTTCATGTCCGGCCGTTCCTCCTCCGGAAGCCTGCGAAGAATCTCCTGGAAGGTCAGATCCTTCCATCCCAGCTCCTCCTGCATCCGCTCACGCCTCTGATCCAGTCCCCGAAGAGCCATAATCTCCGCCTGTTCCTTCTTAATAATATCCTCCAGCAGCGCAACCTGATTGCGGCTTACCACCTCGAGCTTTGACTGCTCCAAAGGAAGCATCCGGTCAAAAAGCTCAATAAACTGCCGGATCAATTCCCGAAAGGCCGATAAGTCATGCATGGGCAAAAGCCTCCCCGCTTACCAGCATACGGGACGCAATCGCATAGGGATCAATCTGATAGGTTCCTGATTCCACCTGCCGTCTTAAGTTCTCCACCTTATCCGCAGGCGCTCCCCCTCTTGCATCCGATACCACCTGTCTGGACAGAGCTTCGGAAAAGGTCTTTTCCTGAATCTGTCTGGAGCTGGACTGGATGGTCAGGGCATCATAGTTTCCCTTGACCCCAGCGGAAACCTTGCCGTCGGTCCTTGCGTGGCCGGTGGTTTCCATACGGTATGGATTTATATTATTTAATGTTATTTTCATACATGAAACTCCTTTCAGAGAAACTTACGTCCTGCTTCTTATTATATTTATCGGCCGGATCGGAAAAAAAATAACAAAAGAGTTCATAAAATTTCCCCAAATCCCCAAAACATCCGAAAATCCAAACAGGGCCGTACCGGAGACATCCTCTCATCGAAGAGCATTCCCTGTACAGGCCCTGCAAAATTCTACATCTTCCGAAGCTGATTTAACAAAACATTGGAAATATTGGTACAGGAAGCCTGAACACAGACGCCTCCGATATCATAAGCCACCATGGGCATGCCGTATACCACACAGGACTCCTTATCCTGGCCGATGGTAAAGGCTCCGGCCTGGCGCATCTCCAGAAGACCGCTGGCCCCGTCGCGTCCCATACCAGTCATAATGATTCCCACAGCGCTCTTCCCAGCCTTCTTGGCCACGGAGGAAAAGAGCACATCCACCGACGGACGGTGTCCGTTCACCTTCTCTCCCGGCTGGCAGGATACATAGAAGCCCTTCAAATCCTTTTCCACGCGCATCTGCAAAGGACCGCCCGGAGCAATCAGCACCAGCCCCCTGCGTACCCGGTCTCCGTTCTCGGCTTCCTTGACCTCCAGCTTGCAGATACGGTTGAGCCTCTCCGCATACATCTTGGTAAAGCCCTCCGGCATATGCTGCGTCACCACGATTCCGGGCATATCCGCCGGCAGTCTCTGCAGCACCTCCAGCGTAGCCTCGGTTCCGCCTGTGGAGGCGCCGATGGCAATCAGCATGGTATTCTGAACCAGCTGGGACAGGTTGGAGCTGAAAGCCGCCGCAGGCACTCCCGCCGGCACGGCAGCCCCTCCCTGGGGACGGCCTCCCGCCTGGGGCTTTACATTCACCCTGGCCCTGGATGCAATATAAATCTTGCTGTTCAGCACGTTAAAGAAGCTTTTGACATTGTAATCCCTGGACATATTGGGCTTCTGCACAAAGTCCACCGCTCCCGCGGCCAGTGCGTCAAACACACTTAAATTCAGAGAAGAAACCAAAATCACCGGAATGGGATGCTTGGGCAGCAGCTCCTTCAAAAAATCAATTCCGCTAAGACCAGGCATCTCAACGTCCATGGTGATCACATCCGGCTTTATGGTTGGAATCTTTGTCCGCGCCTCAAGAGCACTGGCCGCAAAACCCACCACCTCCAGATTGCTGCGCTCCTTCAGATCGTTGATCAGCATCTGCCGGAAAAAGATAGAGTCATCCACCACGAACACTCTTATTTTTTTAATCATCGTTCATCAAAGCCTTTCTAAATATAGAATTACCGGTTACGGTTCCGTTTATGAACCATAGCAGATATTATTCTTTTCGATATGTGGCCGGCATCAGATACTTGTAAGGCGTATTTTCCTTATTCAAACTCTCTGAATGGCCAATCAGCAGATATCCTCCCGGATTGGTAGCCTGATAGAAACGCTTCACCAGAGCCTCCTTCGTCGCCTGGTCAAAGTAAATCATAACATTTCTGCAGAAAATCACGTCAAACTTCAGCTTGAAATGGATAGGCTCCATAAGATTAAAGGTCCGGAAAATAACATTGTTCTTAATCAGCGGCGCAACCTCATAGATTCCAGGCTCCGGCGTCTTGACAAAGTACTTGGTCTTCCAGGTGGGAGGCACTTCCTTTAAGGAGCTTTCATCGTACACTGCATGCTGGGCCGCCCCTAGGGCATTCCTGGAAATATCCGTGGCCAGCACCCGGGTGTCCCATCCCGGCTTAGAGCCGAAATACTCCTTCAGCAGCATGGAAATCGTGTAGGGTTCCTCTCCGGAGGAGCATCCAGCGCTCCAGATGCTTAAGACCTTATTCTTCTTGGTCTTTTCCAGATAAGGAAGTATGGTCTCCGTAAAGAATTTGAAATGAGCTTCCTCACGCATAAAATATGTGTAGTTTGTAGTAAGCTTATTCAGCATCAGCTCCAGATCTTCCGGCTTTTTGTTCTTCAGCAGATAATCCACGTAATCCTTAAAGGACTCAAAGCCCATAGACATAATGGTTCCTGAAAGCCGGCCCATAATAAGCTGCTTTTTCTTAGATAAATCAATTCCGTAATTGGCCTTCACAAAGTTAATCAGCCGCAGAAAATCGCCATCTGTGATTGTAAGCATAACATCCTCCTATTCCAGTTCCGTTTTAAAGCCGCTGTGCGACAGCACTTAAGGGTAAAGCCGCTTAACTCGATATACTCCCGGAAGGCTCTGCGTTTTTTGCAGGCCCCCGGGAGCTCATCCTTAATACGTGCGAATTAACTCCTGGCAGTTCAGGAACAACAGCACCTCCTGGCTGCTTAGGGAAATCATTCCGTCCACCAGTCCCTGCTGATCCTCCACAGGAATCGGCGAAATCTGAGTCTTATCAATATCCAACACCTGCTCTACTCCGTCCACCTGGATTCCCACACAGGTAGAATCAATCTCCAGGACAATGATGCAAGTGGTATCTGTGCTGTCGGCAAACTTGCCCATCTTAAGCCGCATGTCAATAATCGGCACAATCTGTCCGCGCATATTGATGATTCCCTTGATAAAATTGGGCACCATGGGAATCTCGGTAATCATCTGATCCGTAAGAATCTCAATAACATAATCGGTACTCACGCCCATTGTAGTGCCGTCTGAACGAAAGGTTAAGTAACGCTCCATGGACATGTCAGCCTCGGGTGCCGCATTCTCCTGACCGTCCATATTTGTATTCTGCATTTGTTCCGTAGACATGTATTTTCCTCCAACTCTCTATATATTATACATTTGCCGCATTATAAAGATTCATTACTTCCAGGATAATACTGATGTTTCCGTCACCCAGGATGGTACAACCGCTGATTCCGTAATCCTTGATATTGAAGCTATTTAAATAGGAAGGAAGCGGTTTTACCACTATCTGGCGTTCTCCCAGAAGCTCATCCACAAACATACAGTAGGAATGGTCGCCTGCCTCTACCCAGATCAGAATGCCGTCCTCAATGTTCGTTACCTCCGGCTCAATGTTATAGAACTCATGGAGACGGATAATGGGATAAAACTCATCCATAATTTTCACAATCTCGTTGCCCTTGGCGTCATGCAGCACATTCTCCTTGGCAATCTTGATGGACTGGCGGATATTGGAAATGGGAATGGTGAAAATGGACCGTCCCACGCGAATCTCCATACCGTCTACAATGGCCATAGTCAGCGGAATCTTCAAGGTAGTACAGCTTCCCTGTCCCAGCTCGCTTGTGATGCTGATGGTTCCGCCTACGCTCTCCACGTTCTTCTTCACAACGTCCATGCCAACGCCGCGGCCGGAGAACTCCGTCACCTCTTCGTTGGTAGAGAAGCCCGGCAGCATCAGTAATGCAAGAATCTCTTTCTTCGAATACTCGCTCTCAGGTTTTGTCAGAAGTCCGTTTCTCGCTGCCTTGGCCAGGATCTTCTCCGTATCCATGCCCTGCCCGTCGTCGGAAATGGAGATAATCACCTCGCTGCCCGTATGGGAAGCGGATAAAACAAGTTCTCCCTGCGGATCCTTGCCGGCTGCGATACGCTCCTCCTTGGTAACCTCAATGCCATGGTCCATGGAGTTACGCACAATATGCATAATGGGATCGCTGATGCTGTCGATAATGGTCTTATCAATCTCTGTATCCTCACCGATAATCGTCAGGCGCACATCCTTACCCAATGCCTTCTTCATATCCCGGACAATCCGGTTCATCTTCTGGAAAGTACCGGAGATGGACACCATTCTAAGGGACATGCTGATATCCTGAAGATCATCCGTCAGCTTCCGAAGCTGACGCGTGGACTTCAGGAAGCTGTCCAGCTTCAGGCCCTGAAGCTCCGGCGAAGACGCTACCATGGACTCTGTGATTACAATCTCTCCCACAATAGCCTGCAGCGCATCCAGCTTGGAAAGGTTCACGCTGATAAGGCTCTGCTTTGCATGCTGCTGGGGCTGGGCGCCGGCAGCCTCTTTCACGGCCGGATTCCCCTTGGCCGGTTCTGCCTGGGCCGGAGCTTCCTTCGGTACATCTGCCGCCTTGGGTTTCTCGTCCTCCGCCTTCTTCTCCTGGGCGTGAATCACCTCGTAGGTCTGGATGCTTCCCTGCTCCTCCACTACGGCGATGGCCTTATTCACATCCTCCTCGGAATGCAGGCCCACAAAGAAGCCATGGTCGATAATGGCCTCGCTGGCAGCTCCGTTGCTCTCCACGTCCTCGGGATAGAATTCAAATTCCATGGCCGTTCCGTGAAGGGCGTTCACCAGCATAAAAGCTCTGAGATTCTCCATGCCGCAGCCTTCGTCAAAAAAGATCTGAAGGAAAAACGGGCATTTGCTTCCGAAAGACTCCACAAGCTTCTGGCCTGCCTCGCTTCCGCCGGAGGCCTTAACTTCCGGTACATCCTCCTGAGCGGCCGGGGCTTCCTCCTCCGGTTCGCCTGTGCCGCTAATTTTATTCAGAAAACTATTAATTTCTGAAGTCATACTGTCGATATTAGTACTAAGAGGCTCGTTATTCTCCAGCTTCTCAACTTCGCCCCGGAGCACATCCGTGGACTTGAACGTTAGATTAAACAATTCGCTCTTATCCGTACTGTTGAGGGAATCGATACCGTTTTCCCGAACAAAGAAAAACAGGTCTTCAATCCGGTGGGCAATTGTCATCAGAGAGTTGAATTCCATCATGGCCGAGGAACCTTTGATCGTGTGCATGGCCCGGAAGATTTCGTTAACATCATCCGTAGTAAACTCCTCATTCTTCTCTGCCTCTATTAATAGCTCGTCTAACTGCTCAAGTAATGAATTTGTTTCAAAAAGATACATGTCCAGCATGTTGTCCATACCATTGTCCATAATATTAGCACCACCTTATTTTGAGATATATATTATATATCGGAAGATAATAATAAAAAAATAAGAGAAATTTATCATATCGGGAGAAAAAAATGGCAAATATTTTACGAGTGACCACTCCACCAACAGGCTATGAGAATAATGTAAGGAATAATACCCAGAACCAGCCGGACAAAATGCAGATTCAGAATCCGGTGGATCCAAACCGGGTAGTGCGGCCCGACAACCGTTCCGACGCCAATTCCCAAAGCGGCGCCCAGCTAAGCGCAAGCTATGATTCCAATTTCGGAGCCTTTGTACAGCTTCTTAGGGACACGCCGGAGCTCTCGGACACCATGTCCAAGCTGATGTTCGGCGGCATGGCGAATCTGGTGGAGGCCGGCATCGGCGCAGACACAGCGGAGGATATTTCCACCTTTTTCCAGCTTTTGAAGATGACCGACGCAGAGCTTGTGGAATTTCTGAAAAATCAGTTGTCCGGCTCCGTCCGCTTTCAAGGGCCTTTTTTTGCGCTTATGCGCGAAGCCCTGAACAACGCCCCCACGGTGGAGCAGAGGGCTGCTATCCTTGCCTTTTTAAAACGGTACTCCGATATGTCCTCGGGCAAGCATCTGATGGAGAATATGAAGGATCTCCTAAGCGATATTAAAAAATACATGTTCCATGAGCAGCGTGAGCTTCTGGATCAGCTCACCCAGGGCCTGGGCCACAAAGGCCCCCAGGATACGGCGCAGAATACGGCCCGCCTTCAGCAGGATATCATTCCCTTTCTTGCAAAGTACATAGCCCAGACCCGGAATATGGGTTCTCTCCGTGATCTGGTAGCGCAGCTTACTTACAATGCGGCCCGGTATGAGAACGGGGATTTGGATCAGCTCATCTCGGATTTTAAGAATCTGCTGAAGTTCCCCTCCTTCCAGAAGACCTTTGAGGGCATGGACGAGGAACAGCTCCGGGAGCTTCTGATGCGGATGAATTTTGACAAGGCCGCCGGAAAATGCGCCTGGGCTGATAAGTTCTTAAGCATTGTAGAAAGCGGAATACGGGGAGATGCCGGGCTTGAGAACCGCCAGGTATTTGAGAATGTGGTTAACGCCCTGCTCCTTAACGAGAGCGTGTATATGCCGGTTCTCCATCTGATGCTTCCCATTGAGCTGAACGGGCAGCTGATGTTCTCGGAGATGTGGATTGATCCCGATGAGGACGGAAGCGCTTCTGCGGACCCCAAGGAGCGGACATCCAAGCTTTTGATTAAGTTTGACATTAAGGATGTGGGGTTCTTCGATCTTCTGATGGTGTATGAGAAGGAAAATATAAGCATGCGGCTCTTCTATCCGGAACACTTGTCCACCTTTGAATCGGATATTAAGAAGGGGATGGGGGAGATTCTGGAACGGAACGGTTTGAACTGTGAGTACCTGGGAGTGGAGCAGGCCAAGGGGTCGATTCCGGTATCCGCGGTATTTCCAAAGATTTTTGAAAGGAAGAATTCGGTCAATGTCACAATTTAATGAGGTTTTGAACAAAAAAGCAGTTGCTTTAAAATATGATGAGAACCGGAATGCGGCTCCGGTGATTGTGGCCTCCGGGATGGGGTATCTGGCGGAGAAGATCGTGGAGGTGGCCAATGACAACGGAGTGCCGGTGTATGAGGACAATTCACTGGCCACGGTGCTGACGCAGCTGAATCTGGGATCGGAGATTCCGGAAGAGCTTTATCAGGCAGTGGTGGATATTTATGCTTATTTTCTAAAGTTTGTTCCAAAAGAACCCCGGGGGGAAGCGGCAGATGACGCTTCTGCTGACGGGGAGCAGAATGCAGAAACAGCAGACAGCAGCGCCGGGGCATCCCCAGAAGGATGAGCCCCGGCGCCGGTAAGCTTTCTGTTTTTTTGTAATGTGACGGCTTACAATCTGCCTTCAGGATTTTTCTCTAAGAATTCTACCGTGTCAGTTAATCCCTCTTTGATGTGTACTCTGGGCTGCCAGCCTATCTTTTTTAAACGGGATGCGTCAAGCATTCCTTTTGTGGTAACGGAATAACCTCTGCGCTCGGTTTCTTCCGGAAGCTGAAAGATCACCCGGGATCCAGCCAGCCGGGCCAGATAGGCGGCCATGTCTTTCAGAGTGATATCGGACTGGTCGTCGGCTGCGTTGTAGGCTTTTCCGGTCTCACCCTTTAACAGGGTGTATAAGATGGCGGAGGCTGCGTCAGTGACATAGGTGTAGGAGTATTTTTGATTTCCCTCGCTTTTTAATATGATGTCTTCTCCTGCAGCGGCTTTTTTGATGAACTGGGCGATTGCTTTGGAATCTGTCAGCAGCATGGTCGGACCGTAAACGCGGCTCAGCCGGGATATGACAAATTCCAGGTTGTAGGTCTGGCGGTATGCGTTGCACAGGGCTTCTCCCAGACGTTTGCTTTCGGGGTAGCCGGCCCGGACGGTGTTGCAGTCGATGTAGCCCAGGTAATTTTCTTCAAATTTTTCCGTGTCTCCGCGGTTTTCTCCGTATATCTCTACGGAGGACAGGAAGCAGCAGCGCTTCGTCTTGTGGGAGACGGCATACTCCAGGAGATTCTGTGTTCCTGTGATGTTGGTGGCTATGGTGCCGATGGCGTCCTGGGAATACTGCATGGGATGGGTGTTGCTGGCCGCATGAATGAGGTAGTCCGCCGGGCCGCACTGGGGTATGGGAACATTCACATCGCAGGACAGGTATTGGAATTCTTCCCGTTCCCAATATTGGGCGAAACGCTCTCTGGCCTTTTCTTTGTTTCTGCTGAGGGCTGTGATGCGGATTTTTTGTTCTGCATGTTTGTTGTGCTCCATCAGAATGTCTATCAGACATTTTCCCACCATTCCGGCAGCGCCGGAAAGGAGGATGGTGTTTCCTTCCAGGGGGGATAAAAGGCTGTCTTGTGCTGCCCAGTAGCTTACTTCTTTTTTGTATTGATTCATCCGATTAATACCTTCTTTCCTTCAAAGACAAAGCCGTATTTGCGGATTCGATCCGGCGCGATGCCTTTGGCCTCCAGAGCGGCGGCGTAATGTTTTTCTTCTATCTGAGTGAGTGCGGCTTCCAAGGTGTCCTCCAGGCTTTTTTCCTTTCCCGGCCGAAATACTTTAAATTCTATGATAATCGCATCGTCCGCTTCTCCCGTGGGCTCAAGCATCACATCATATCGGCCGAGGCCGCTTTCACGATTGGAGGTCAGGATATACTGCTCTCTCAGATCTGCCAGCAGCCCCAGGACAAAGCCATGATAAAAGCGCTCCGGCTCTGCTGTCTTGGAGGCCTTTTTTCCTGTATCAAAGAAACTAAAGGTTTGTTCTGTCACACGACTCATATAATAGTTCATTTCTTCCAGATCGCCTCGAAGCAGAGCCTTTACAAATCCATTGTAAGCCGGCGTAAACTCTGCAAACCAGTCGTCTATCATTTCTTCAAACATTACACGGACTTCCTGGTTTGTCAAGAGAACTTCGCATTTTATTCTTCCCGCTTTGAGCGTATAGCTTTTCAGCTTTACATAGCCGCTTGCCAGCAAAAGGCTCCAGACGGCGCTTTCTCTGCTTTCCAGCTGGCTGAATACAATCTGTTCGTCCAGTCCGGTAGAAAAGGCTTTTCCATGCAGAAGATCTTCCATTGCCATCTTGATGCCGGGATCTCCCTCCCGTATCAATTTTCCTATCAATCCATTACTGCTGGTGTTTGCCCAATACGGACGGTATTCACGTTTATCCAGATAGTTGATAATCGACCAGGGATTGTAAATATTGCTTACGTCTCCAAAGGTAAAACCGTCGTACCAGTACTTTACCTCCTCTTTCTCTTCCGTCAATCCATACTCTTCTAAGGCGGCGGATATCTCCTTCTGTGTGAATCCAAAAGCATCTCCATATTTGCCGGTAGTCGCCGTTATCACTTCCAGATTATTCAGATCCGAAAAGATGGATTCCTTGCTGACACGGGTGATTCCAGTCATAATGGCGCGCTCCAGGTAGGGATTGCTTTTAAAAGAAGTGTTAAACATACTTCTGACAAATGCTGCAAGCTCTTCCCAATAGCCGCCTGCATATGCTTCCTGCAGCGGCGTGTCATACTCATCCAGAAGAATCAGCGTCCGCTTCCCGTGATGGCGAAAAAGAAATTCCGACAGCTTCTGAAGGGCCATAGCCGCTTCCACATCCCCCATATCCTCCCGGACGCTCTCAAAGAACCGCCTGTCTGCCGCTGTGAAAGCATCGCTGTTCATAAGGTTTTTCTTCCTTCCAAATGGACAGACCCTCAAACAGTTCTCCGTTCTCTTTGTACTTTATGGAGAAAAACTGTTCCAGAGTATCCATCATCAAGGTTTTTCCAAAACGCCTGGGACGGGTAATTAAGGTGACATCATCCTGGTTTTCCCACCATTCTTTGATAAATCCTGTCTTGTCCACATAAAAGCAGTTGTTTCTTCTTATTTTTTCAAAGCTTTGTATGCCGATCCCAACGGTTCTTGCCATCCCTGCACCATCCTTTCGAATTCCCTTGATTCCTTATCAGATTAACATAAGACAGCCTGTATGCGCAATCTTAAAATCCTTTTCATGGTATAAAAAGAACAAGGTGGTTAAGCTCTCTCCCAGATAGCCGATGTAGCGATCCTTCCGCTCACTGCCTTTGGGAACGCTCAGCTCCTCCGTCCTTGACAGAATCGGAAACATCCAGTCGCAGTATTGCCGGTATATCTCTCTTTTTGCAATCAGCATATTGAAATTATAAAAATACTGCCCCTGAAACAGCTTCGGAAGAGCTTCCCCATAGGCCGGCTCCAATTCCTTCAGCGCAAGAAGCATAGCCTCCCAGTCTGCATCTTTCAGATAACGCTTGCGGTGCTCCCGGATATCCGGGCAGTGCATGGAGGGGTAGGGAAGAACCACGTCAATGTCATTGGCCCCGATACGACGCAAGTCTTCCCCCGTCACATCCAAAATCCGCCGGTAATGATACAGCCCCAGATAATCTGCCGTTCCGTGCTTTCCGGCCCAGTAGGAAGCCGTCAGCTCTGAATAATTGGGATTTTTCATGGAAATATGCTCCCCCTCATTATCCAGAATATCCGCAATCCGGCTTTCTGTAAGAGCCGCCCCGGCCTGAATGGGATGCACCCAGGCAGGCAGCTCATAGGCGCTTTTCAGCGGCCTGTCTTTGTAAAACTTTGACATATAGACCGCAATATTGAGCGGAACCCCTTTTGTATGCTCTGTATGCTCTATATTCTCTATATTCTCTGTATTCTCTGCATTCCCAGCCGTCTCTGCGGGCCCCAGACTATAAGAAGCCAGAGGGAGGAAACGTCCTTCCTCTCCATAGAAAGCTTTCAGAAGCTCTGCCTCTGCCTTGGAATCTATGCATTGATAATTCGTAAAATCTCTTTTTTCCAGGGCGGCAGCCACTTCACTATGGTGTACATCCGGAGCCGCAATCAGAATCCGCATGTCTCTTCGGTGAAACTCCTTAAATTCCATAACCGGAATTCCGTCAATGGAGGAGGGATTGCCTGCCTGGCTGCTGACAAGAAAAACCTCCGTCCGGACATCCGGATACAATTTCTTCAAAGCAAAGTATACTCTCACAGCCACCATCTGGGCGCCGTAAATTGCAACGGAACATTTCATAAGGGACATTCCTTTCCACCTTACAGGTACTTTCAAAGCGTTTATGTAAAAGAAGGTGTCAGAAAATTATTTTCCAACACCTCTTCTTATGGTTCGCTAAACAAGCATTCTGCCTGTTCTATGATTCTGCAGCGGTTCCGGCTGCAGAATAGTTACATTATTTTACATCCTTCATGCTGAAGCTCAGCCGGCCCATCTTGTCCTTGCCAAGGCATACAACCTTCACCACATCGCCAAGGGTCAGCACATCCTCCACATGGTTGATTCTCTGCTTTGCAATCTTGGAGATGTGAACCATTCCTTCCTTACCCGGAGCGAACTCCAGGAAGGCGCCGAACTCCTTGATGCTGACTACCTTGCCGGTGAGCACCATGCCCTCTTCAAAATCGGTCACAATGATCTTGATCAGCTCAACCGCCTTGTCCATGCCGGCCTGGTCTGTGCCGCATACGGATACTGCTCCGTCGTCGTCAATGTCAATCTTCACGCCGGTCTGCTCAATGATGGTATTGATGGTCTTTCCTCTCTGGCCCACCACATCGCCGATCTTCTGGGGATCGATCTGAATCTGGATAATCTTCGGCGCATAAGGCCCAACCTCTTTTCTGGGCTCTGCGATACAGGGCTTCATACAGGTATCCATAATGAACATCCGCGCCTCACGGCATCTTGCAATGGCGCCCTCTACGATAGGACGTGTCAGACCGTGAATCTTAATATCCATCTGAATGGCCGTGATACCCTCGGTAGTTCCTGTTACCTTGAAGTCCATATCTCCGAAGAAGTCCTCCAGGCCCTGGATATCCGTCAGCAGAACATAATCATCATCGGTCTCCCCGGTCACCAGACCGCAGGAAATGCCGGCTACCATCTTCTTGATGGGCACGCCTGCCGCCATCAGAGACATGCAGGAAGCACAGGTGGAAGCCATGGAAGTAGAGCCGTTGGACTCAAAGGTCTCGGATACGGTACGGATAGCATAGGGGAAGTCCTCCTCAGAGGGAAGCACGGGCAGAAGCGCACGCTCTGCCAAAGCCCCGTGTCCAATCTCCCGGCGCCCCGGTCCTCTGCTCGGCTTTGTCTCTCCTACAGAGTAGCTGGGGAAATTGTAATGGTGCATATAACGCTTGCTTGTCTCATTTTCATCCAGGCCGTCCAGTCTCTGAGCCTCAGATAAGGGCGCAAGGGTACAGATGTTGCAGATCTGGGTCTGGCCTCTGGTAAACATGGCAGAGCCGTGTACCCGCGGAATCAGATCTACCTCCGCTGCCAGCGGACGGATCTGGGTAATCTCGCGGCCGTCGGGACGCTTGTGATCCTTCAAGATCATCTTGCGGACGGTCTTCTTCTGATACTGGTAAATAGCCTCTCCAAGAACCTCGAGCCACTCTTCCTTCTCTGCAAATGCTTCCTCCAGCTTTGCGGTAATCTGGCGGATGTTTTCCTCCCGCACCTGCTTCTCGTCTGTAAATACGGCTTTTTCCATTTCCTCAGGGGGAACCTGCTCTCTGATGGCTGCAAACAGCTCCTCGGGAACTGCGCAGCTTGTATAAGTATGCTTTTCCTTGCCGCACTCAGCAACAATCTTGTCAATAAAGGCAATGACCTGCTGATTGACCTCATGGGCCAGGTAAATGGCTTCGATCATCTTGGCCTCAGGAATCTCATTGGCCCCTGCTTCAATCATAATCACCTTTTCCCTGGTAGATGCCACCGTCAGCTTAAGGTCGGATACCTTATACTGATTCTGGCCCGGATTCACGATAAATTCTCCGTCGATCATTCCGATCTGGGTCATTGCACAGGGTCCTGCAAAAGGAATGTCGGAAACAGCCGTCGCAATGGCGGATCCCAGCATAGCAGTCAGCTCAGGGCTGCACCCGGGATCTACGGAAAGAACCAGATTATTCAAGGTTACGTCGTTGCGGTAATCCTTGGGGAACAGGGGACGCATGGGACGATCGATAACACGGGAGGTAAGCACGGCGTTCTCGGATGCCTTGCCTTCCCTCTTATTGAATCCGCCGGGAATCTTGCCTACGGAATACAGCTTCTCCTCATACTCTACGCTTAAGGGGAAGAAATCAATGCCTTCTCTCGGTTTGTCTGATGCTGTCGCCGTGGACAGTACAGTAGTTTCGCCGTAGTGCATAAATGCGGCTCCGCTTGCCTGCTTTGCCACTCTTCCGATGTCTACGGTCAGTGTGCGGCCTGCAAGCTCCATGGAATAACTCTTGTACATGGGTAATCTCCTTTTCTTTTCCTCGCTGCTGTTCAACGCCGTGGCCAGCAGCCTTTTACTTACATTTTCTGGTTCAGGAGAATCTTGTCTGCCGCTCTCCGCTTTCCGGACTGCGGCCCCGAAACTACTGATCTATCTATGAACACTCTGCGTTACTGGGCACGGCGTGAGCAGTAACCACTCTGCCGCTCATACATACATCAGTGGTCTCGGTTCTGTTCTCCTGTTTGGTTGATAGGTTTACATAAACGTAAATGAGGGCGGAAGTATCCCTCCGCCCCTTTTTAAGCTTACTTTCTCAGTCCAAGTCTCTCAATCAGACTACGATAACGTGTGATATCGGTTCTCTTCAGATAAGCCAGCATATTACGTCTCTGGCCAACCATCTTTAAGAGTCCTCTTCTGGAATGATGATCCTTCGGATTCTCCTTCAGATGCTCGGTTAATTCCTGGATACGGGCGGTCAGGATAGCTACCTGTACCTCCGGTGAACCAGTGTCACCCGGCTTTAAGCCGTACTCGGCAATGATTGCCTGCTTTTTTTCTTTTGCGATCATAATGACTGCCTCCTTTTTTTCATAAGCCGCATATCAAGTAAGGGTCGGAGTGTCCGATTACTGAATACCGGCAATTTCCATACCTTTAGACTTTACCATAGGTTCCGGTTTGTGTCAAGAAATATATTGCGGCAATCATCTTGTTTGCAATCGTCTTGTTGCATCTTCTTGTATGCAGTCGTCTTATGTGCAGTCGTCTTGTGTGCAGTCGTCTTGTGTGCAGTCGTCTTGTGTGCAGTCATCCTTTGGTAAAACGATAAAAGACTTTCTATGACTTTCTGTAAAAAGGATTGTAATACATCCCCACTTCTCCCAGCTCCTCCTCAATCCGCAGAAGCTGGTTATACTTCGCAACCCGGTCCATACGGCAGGGTGCGCCTGTCTTAATCTGGCCCGCATTCACCGCAACAGCCAGATCTGCAATAAAATCCTCCTCTGTCTCACCGGAACGGTGGGAAATCACTGTGGTATAGCCGCTCACCTTTGCCAGCTCAATGGCATCCATGGCTTCGGAAACCGTTCCAATCTGGTTTACCTTCACCAGGATGGAATTGCCCGCATGCTTCTCTATGCCCATGCCGAGTCTTTTTACATTCGTTACAAAGAGATCGTCCCCGACTAACTGTACCCGGCGCCCCAGACGCTTTGTAAACATCTGCCAGCCGTCCCAGTCCTCTTCCATCAGCCCGTCTTCAATGGATACAATAGGATAGCGCTCCAGAAGGTCTTCGTAATAGTCCACCATTTCCTCAGGAGAACGCAGAACCTTTTCCCCAGTCATACGGCTCTCTCCGGGGAATACATAAGCTCCCGTTTTCTCATCGTAAAGCTCGCTGGATGCCGCATCAATGGCAATCTGTACCTGCTCTCCCGGCTTATAATCTGCCATCTGAATGGCTTCTACAATACAGTCCAGCACCTCTCTGGAGTCCGCAAGGTCAGGCGCAAAGCCGCCCTCGTCGCCCACTGCCGTGGACAAGCCCCGTTTTTTGAGGAGCAGCTTCAGCTTGTAGTAGATCTCTGCTCCCATCCGGAGTCCTTCCTTAAAACAACACGCCCCCACTGGCATAATCATAAATTCCTGCAGGTCTACCGTATTGTCCGCATGCTTACCGCCGTTCAAAATATTCATCATGGGAACAGGAAGCCGCTTAGCATGGGCGCCGCCCAGATACTGATACAAGGGCAGCTCCAAAAACCTTGCCGCCGCCTTCGCCACTGCCATAGAGACACTTAAAGTAGCATTGGCGCCTAAGTTAGACTTGTTGTCTGTGCCGTCAGCGTCAACCAGCAGATGATCGATACGTGACTGGCGAAGAGCATTCTCCCCGATCAGCACATCCGTCAGCTTTACATTTACATTATGAACCGCTTTCTCAACGCCAAGGCCCAGATAGCGGTACTGGCCGTCACGCAGCTCCACGGCCTCGAATTTGCCCGTGGACGCTCCCGACGGCACAGAAGCCCGGCCGGTGATGCCGCCCTCCACCGTAACCTCCGCCTCTACGGTAGGATTTCCCCTGGAATCTAGAATCTCCCTGGCCGTAATATCTGTAATCGGTAAAAATAAGTGCATAAAAAACCTCCTTTTTCTGCAAAATAGATAACGCTTTTTGCGCTGTTCCTGCTTATCGTCTAATAAGGTATCTTTTGCAGAAAAAAGAGGTTCTATACTTCTTTCTATCTCTTATGCGAAACAATCAGAAAAACTATCATTTTATTTTACCAGCAGGGACTTTCCTGTCATCTCCTTTGGCTGTTCCATTCCCATCAGTTCAATCAGCGTAGGAATGATATCCGCCAGACAGCCGCCCTCACGCAGCTTATAGGCCGGATCTGCATTAACCAGAATAAAGGGCACAGGATTGGTGGTATGGGCTGTAAAGGGCGCGCCTGTACCGTAGTCTACCAGCTGCTCCGCATTGCCGTGATCGGCACAGATAAACATCTGGCCGCCCACCTCTTTGACAGCCTCAACAGCCTTGCCTACACATTCGTCCACTGCTTCCACAGCCTTAACGGCCGCAGCCTCGATTCCTGTATGGCCTACCATGTCCGGGTTGGCAAAATTAATAATAATCACATCATACTTCTGAGACCGCACCGCCTCTGTCAGCTTATCGCAGACACCGTAAGCGCTCATCTCCGGCTGCAGATCGTAGGT
Source organism: Clostridia bacterium (assembly GCA_910575725.1). Classification (GTDB taxonomy): domain Bacteria; phylum Bacillota; class Clostridia; order Lachnospirales; family Lachnospiraceae; genus Laedolimicola. Next base: position 144,130 of record CAJTFE010000009.1, read on the forward strand.
GGCAACCTTGGGAGACTTCACCAGGATACGATCCTCACCCTCGTTTGGCTCTTCCACGCCGCCGTTGAAGAAGAAGGTTACGTGTGCATACTTCTCCGTCTCGGCAATACGGGCCTGGGTCTTTCCATGAGCGGCCAGATACTCGCCGAAGGTATTGTGAAGCTCTACCTTGTGGAAAGCGACCAGCTTATTGGGGATGGTTACATCATATTCTGTAAAGCATACATAAGTGAGATCAAGCTTCTTCTCTCTCTCAAAGCCTGTAAACTCATCGTCACAGAAAGCCCTTGTAATCTCTCTTGCCCGGTCGGGACGGAAGTTAAAAAAGATAATGGAATCTCCATCCTGAACGGTTGCCAGAGGCTTCCCATCCTTCATCACAACAGCCGGAACCACGAATTCATCATTGACACCCTTCTCATAAGAAGCTGCAATGGCGCTGACGCCATCGGCTGCTTCCACACCCTCGCCCTTTGTAAGAGCCTTGTATGCCAGCTCTACACGCTCCCAGCGATTGTCACGATCCATAGCATAATAACGTCCCATGACGGAAGCCACCTGGCCTACACCGATCTCCGCCATCTTGTCTGTCAGCTCCTGCACATAATCCTTGCCGGAGGCCGGAGGCGTATCTCTTCCGTCCAAAAAGCAGTGTACATAAACCTTCTTAAGCCCATGACGCTTTGCCAGCTCCAGAAGGCCGTAAATATGGGTATTATGGCTATGCACGCCGCCGTCGGATACAAGGCCGTACATATGGAGAGCGGAATCCTTTGCCTTTGCATTCTCCACAGCTTTTACCAAAGCTTCGTTTTCAAAAAACACGCCGTCCTCGATCTCTTTTGTGATACGTGTCAGCTCCTGGTATACGATACGGCCTGCTCCCATATTCAGGTGGCCTACCTCGGAATTGCCCATCTGCCCGTCCGGAAGTCCTACGGCCAGTCCGCTTGCATTGCCCTTCACAAAGGGACACTCTGCCATCAGCTTATCCATCACCGGCGTCTTTGCCTCGGCTACTGCATTGCCGTCTGTTCTCTCATTCAGGCCGTAGCCGTCCAAAATCATCAATACTGTCGGTTTCTTACTCATTGTTCTTCTCCACCTCTGCTATTGCTGCTTTTTTCATAGGAATTCTGCAGTTTCGGTTGCTTCCGAATTCCACAATCACATCGTCCTCAGTAATGTCAATCAGAACGCCGTAAAATCCGCTGGTTGTCACTACCACATCCCCCACCTCCATGGTGGAAAGCATAGCGTTCACACGCTTCTGCTCCTTCTTCTGGGGGCGGATTGCCATAAAGTACATCATGGCGCCGATCAATACCACATACATAATGATAACTTCAAATCCCATTGTTCCGCCGCCTGTTGCCAGTAAATTCATATAATTTCCTCCTAAAATCGAACCTGCCTGCCCGTCCGGGCGCTGCAGACGCTCTTCTTTCTGCCTTGAAGCTGCTTTTTTCCTGCTCTAAGGCATCATTATCATACTAGCACAAATAGGAATTCTTGGTCAAGAGTGTATGGAAAAAACTCGGAATTTCCACACATAATATAGGGAAATTATCTGAGCTGTCTGAAGTTTTTATTCATCCCGGCAGCGGAGTTCTTTTAAAATATCTTCACTCCGAAATCCTCTGCGCATAAGAAACAGATACAACCTGCGCTGTTCCTCCTGGGTAGCTTCCTCCGGGGAATAATGCTTCTTCTCCATCCACCTTCGAATCAGAAGGCTTTCATCCTGAGGTTCCGTCTCCTGGCAGGCCTCCTCCAGTACATCACGGGAAATCCCTTTCTTATAGAGAAGCTCCTGCTCTACCTGCCGGCGGCTCTTTACCTGGCAGCGGCTTTTCAGATAATTGACGGCGTATCGTCTGTCATCTATATAACCATACTGCTTTACATAACGGACCGCTTCATCTACAATCTCCGGATCATAATTCCGGCTAAGCTTCGTTCGAAGCTCCTGTTCTGTCCGATCACACCGTTCCAGAAGATAGAGGGCACGGTGCTTTGCCCGTTTTAACTCATCCATTATTTTTCAGCAGCCGCCTTTGCCTTCTTTTCCTTTGGCTCGCCAGCCGGTTTCTCCTCCGGAATCACAGCGGAATCCAGGCCGAAGCCCTCGCGCACGCGCTCTTCGATCTCCTGACACACAGCTGCGTTCTGCCGCAGATAAGTCTTGGCATTCTCACGCCCCTGCCCAATCTTGTCGCCGTTGTAAGCATACCAGGCACCGCTCTTATTCACCACACCTGTATTCACTGCCAGATCCAGGATATCCCCCTCACGGGAAATACCTTCACCGAACATAATGTCGAACTCTGCTTCCTTAAAGGGCGGGGCAATCTTATTCTTAACTACCTTGATCTTGGTGCGGTTGCCTACCATCTCTCCGCCCTGCTTCAAGGTCTCCACACGGCGCACATCCAGGCGGATGGAGGAATAAAACTTCAGGGCGCGGCCTCCTGTCGTAGTCTCCGGATTGCCGAACATCACGCCAATCTTCTCACGGAGCTGGTTGATAAAGATCACGGTACAGTTGGACTTGCTGGTCACGGCTGTCAGCTTCCTTAATGCCTGGGACATCAGTCTCGCCTGAAGACCTACATGGGAATCGCCCATGTCTCCCTCAATCTCTGCCTTCGGCACCAGGGCCGCCACAGAGTCTACGATGATGATATCCACTGCTCCGGAGCGCACCATGGTCTCCGTAATCTCCAGAGCCTGTTCGCCGTTGTCCGGCTGGGATATGTACAGATTGTCAATGTCCACTCCGATATTCTTAGCGTAGACAGGGTCCAGAGCGTGCTCCGCATCAATGAAGCCCGCGATTCCGCCGCGCTTCTGGACCTCCGCTACCATATGCAGGGCAACCGTAGTCTTACCACTGGATTCCGGTCCGTAGACCTCGATAATCCTTCCCTTGGGAACGCCTCCCAGGCCTAGAGCCATATCAAGGCTTAGACATCCGGTGGGTGTCGTCTCTATCTGCATATGGGCTCCCTTATCTCCCAGCTTCATAACGGAGCCCTTGCCGAACTGCTTCTCAATCTGTCCCAGCGCTGCATCCAATGCTTTTAGCTTTTCTTCTTTTACCATCTTCATTCTCCTATTCTGATTCCGCAATATCCTTCTTGTATGCTCCTGTCTGTGTCCATGTTCAACTGCAAAGACCAGGCTCTGTAAACCGCTTTGTTTACGGACGGATACTGCTGGCTTCTTATGCGAACATTTGTTTTCGAATATTTGTTCGCTTTACTGGTTATTATACTATTACATTTCTTTTCTTCTGTCAAGTAAAAACAGAAAAAACGGTGAACAATTTAATCTATTAAAAACTTTTTTCAAAGATAAATCTGTACTTCCGGATGTGTTCTGACAGGATTTCATTTTCCGCAAATCCTTTGTAAACTTTATCATATTCGTATAAAGTAGTTACTTTTTCTTCCGCTTCTGATACCACAGAATAAATTCTTCTTTTCTTTCCTTTACGCGCTTCTTTGCCTGATCCATGGAAATGATACCATCTTCCACAAGTCCTGCTAAGATTTCAAAGCTTCCAAGTGCTATTCCTTCCTCTCTTCCTTCTTTTCTTCCTTCTTTTCTTCCTTCCTCTCTCCCTTCTTTTCTCCCCTCTTCCCTTCCTTCTTTTCTTCCTTCCTCTCTCCCTTGTTTTATCCCTTCCTCCAGGCTCTCTTTCCGAAGATACTCCCTGTCTGCCTTCTCATTGTACTCTTCTAACAGCATATTCCGAACCTCCATCTGACCTTTTCTCAATATGTCCGCTAGTATCCCGTGTGCCAGGCAGTATTCTATGGCCCGCTCTACTGCTCCTTCCAGTCTCATTCCTTTTTGGAGATTATCGCGAATCCGCTGGATAAATTCGGCATATTCTTCCAATCTGCGGCACTTCTCCATCAGTTCCCGGTTATGGCCGCTGTTGATGTTCAGAATCGTGGCACGACACTCCAACGCTGGTTTCCGGTCTTCTCCTTGTTCCTCAAATGCTTCTGACAGAGTCAGCTCCGTCTGTTCTGCTTCCCATTCCATGCCATTATAAAACACAATATAATTCGGAAACGGCAGCGGAATCCGTGTGCTTCCTGTCAATCGGTAACCCTGGCTGTTTACATACCGCTCATACAGCTCTGCAAAATAGAACAAGCCGCGCAGAGGCATATTGGGATTCCAGGTGCTCTGATGCTCTTAGAGATTCATGGAAGCTCCTACCAGGAAAGATAAATCATTTTTCATCTTCATGTAAATGACATTCTCCAGTGTATTAATCTCCAGTTCTTCCGGATTTTGATAATCCGTACCGTTAATAGCATTGTACAGGGACAGCAGATCCTTCTTGTCGCGAAAGATAAACCGGAACAATACATCCTTGTATTTTCGATTCACCTTTCTGCGAAAACGGAATACTTTGCTTAAAT